>JBAXOX010000003.1:0-125026 GCA_037133015.1 Acidobacteriota bacterium | reverse complement strand
TGGCATCGCCGACCTTCACCGGGACCGTGACCGCGCCGGCGTTCGCGGGGCCGCTCACCGGCGCGGTCACCGGCAACGTGACGGGCAACGTCAGCGGAACCGCCGCCAACGTCACGGGCACCGTGGCGGTAGCCAACGGCGGCACGGGGGCCACCTCAGCTTCAGGTGGGCTGACGAGTCTCGGGGCGGCGCCGCTGGCATCGCCGACCTTCACCGGGACCGTGACCGCGCCGGCGTTCGCGGGGCCGCTGACCGGCGCGGTCACCGGCAACGTGACGGGCAATGTGACGGGCAATGTCAGCGGAACCGCCGCCAACGTCACGGGCACCGTGGCGGTAGGCAACGGCGGCACTGGCTTGTCCACTCTTACCTCTGGCAGCTATGTCGTCGGAACAGGAACGAGCGCTGCGACCCTGAAGACCCCCGCACAGGTGACGGCGGACCTGTCGAACATGGTGGGAGACAGCGGCTCCGGCGGAACCAAGGGTCTCGTGCCGGCCCCGGCCTCCGGCGACACCGCAGCCAACAAGTTCCTGAAGGCGAACGGCACCTGGGCCACTGCCGGGAGCACTTTACCGATGACAACCCTTGGCGACGTCATCTACGGCGCCGCGGCTGGTGTGGCAACGAGACTCGCGGGAAACACCGCGTATGAAAGGAGGTTTTTGACCCAGGTCGGAAACGGTGCCGGGAGCAGCGCGGCCCCATCCTGGTCAGCCTTTTCCGCCGCGGACCTGGCGGTAGCGTTCGACCCATCCGCTTCCAACGGGAAGGCGCTGGTGTCCAACGGTTCGGCCTGGGTGACCGGGAATGCAACGATTGGTTCGGACACTTCCTTAAACACGCGGGGCGGTAGTAACTCCATTGGCAGTGTGAATTTTGTTCTTAGTTCGACGGGCAACACCGGCTTCGGCGCGACGACGTTATACGGCCTGACAGGCAACTCGAGCTTCAATACCGCGATTGGTTACTATGCGATGATGTCCGCGTCCGAACCGGGTATCGAAGACAATACTGCGGTCGGGGCCAAGTCGTTGAGCTACATGAACAGGCCAGGCGGGGTCGGTGGACGGTCGAACACGGCGGTTGGATCAAGGGCTGGTTTCTGGATTACCTCCGGGGGCTACAACGTTGCGCTCGGCACCGAGGCGATGCAGGGCTTCTGGGACACAAGCCGGACACCTGCTCAGGCCAATTCGACGGGCTCGAATAACGTCTCGGTCGGCTACCAGGCCCTCAAGGGCTTCACCACCGCCGACGACAATGTGGCCGTGGGCTATCAGGCACTTATGGAAAATACGACCGGCAGCAGCAATGTCGCAATGGGTAGAGAGGCTGGCTATTCCATCATTGGTGGTTCCCAGAATGTCGCCATCGGTCGGGCATCCCTGGGGGGGGGGGATGGCGCGGTCTCCAGCAATGTGGCTGTGGGCTATCTGGCCCTCCAACAGGCTAGCGTGGGTGGAAACGAAAATGTCGCGATCGGAACCTACGCGCTCCAGGGCAACCCGACGCCCGTGACCGGGGCCGGGAATGTGGCCGTCGGTCGTAGTGCGGGCAACCCGCTGACATCGGGTAACTACGGGACCTTTATTGGTTATGGCGTAAGCACCACGGCCCCTACCGCTGATAACCAGATCGCCATTGGCGCCGGCGCGACCACTTCGGCTGCCAACCAGATGGTGATCGGCGGTAACGGTTCTGCGGCTTGGTACCCCGCCATCACGGAAGTGGTGCCAGGCAAGGACAACCAGGCCACGCTGGGCTCTGCCACCAACCGTTGGAGTACTGTCTACGCCGCCTCCGCTACTATCCTTACCTCCGATGGCCGGGTGAAGACAAATATCCAGCCGATCCCCAACGCCCTTGGCACCCTGATGCAGTTGCAGCCCAAGACCTATATCAAGCACAAGAACCAGTTCGTGAATGGTGCCGTCGTGCTGGAAGATGGCGGCGATAACGAGGCCGGTTTCGTGGCTCAGGAAGTCAGTGGCATCATCCCCACCGCCGTCTATCGTCCCGAAGACGAAAGCAAGGCCCTGTGGGGCATGCGCTACGAGCAGATCATCCCCTACACTGTTAAGGCCGTGCAGGAACTGAAGGCCGAGAACGACCAACTGCGCTCGGACCTGGATGCCCTCAAGGCTGAAATGGCGGCGATCAAGGCCTTAATCGCCGGCGCGGCGAAATAACTCGACTCAGAAGGCGGGCGGACCCGGCCGCCCGCCTTCTCGGCTCTACATACTTTTCCCGGGCCTTCTAAGGTCCTTTTCCTGCCATCTCTAGGGGTTCCCCTGATACCCATCGTCCTGGGCCGGCGGTAGCCTGTCCAAGGCTATTCCTTTCTGCACGGCCGTCTGCGTCGCGGCAGGCCGTTTTCGCGGCGGTAGGCGCACATAGCCCACTCCTGTCCGGAGGTTCCATGTCGCACCATGTCTCTGGCCGCGTGAACATCAACCGACAGACGCTACTCCCCAGAATCGCCGCGCGCCGACCGGCGCGGGCCGGCATCCGCGCATGAGGTTCAGCCCCCGCGGCCAACGTCGCTTCCATCTCGCCTTCGTCGGCCTGGTCTTCGTCCTGGGTTTCGGAGCGCTGGCCGATGCGATCCGCGACCTGGATCGGTCGCTGGCCAGCCCCGACTGGACCCAATGGAATCCGGCGAATGGCTGGATTCTGCTCGCCGTCCTCGTGTTCATCAGCGGGCGCTTCGCCGTCAAGCTGCCGGCGATGGCCGCCAGCCTGAGCATCTCCGAAGTGTTCCTGTTCAGCATGGTGATGATCTACGGCGCCGAAGCCGCCGTCATCACGGTCGCGATCGACGGCCTCGCGGTCTCGCTGATGCTGCGTCACCATCAGCCCAAGCATGTGGCGTTCGGCTTTGCAGAACCGGCGGTGTCGATGTGGGTGGCATCGAGGCTCTACCTCCTGCTCGCGAGCCCGGGCCCCCTGTCCCTGGCAGCTCGGCCCGTCGGCATCGTCGAGCTGGCCCTGCCCGCTTTCGTGCTGAGCGGGGCCTACTTCCTGATGAACAGCTGGTTGAACGCGATTGCGATGACGTCGGAGTCGGGCGTGTCACCATTCCAGGTCTGGCGGAAATTCTTCCTCTGGCTGTCGCTCAACTACTTCGGCGCGGCGTCGATCGCGCTCCTGCTGGCAACCAACTACCGACACAACCTGACGGGCGTGCTGCTGGCGATCGCGCCGCTGGTGGCGTCTTCGTATTTCACCTTCAAGTCGTCGGTGGGCCGCCTGGCGGACGAAAACGTCCACCTCGCCGAGGTCAACCGCCTGTACCTGAAAGTGGTCGAATCGCTGGCGATGGCCGTGGACGTCAAGGACCAGGTGACCCACGGACACGTCTGCCGCGTCCAGACCTACGCGCTCCAGTTGGCCACGTCGCTCCGCGTCGACGATCAGAAACAGCTGCAGGCCATCGAGGCCGCGGCCCTGCTGCACGACGTGGGCAAACTCGCCATCCCGGAGCACATTCTCAACAAGCCGGGCAAGCTCACCGTCGACGAGTTCGAGCGGATGAAGCAGCACGCGCCGCTTGGCGCCGACATGCTCTCGTCGGTGGACTTCCCGTACCCGGTCGTGCCCATCGTGCGGCATCACCACGAGAACTGGGACGGGACCGGCTACCCCGACGGCCTGCGTGGCGAGGCGATCCCGGTCGGCGCCCGCATCCTCTCGGTGGTCGATTGTTACGATGCGCTACGCTCGCACCGTCCGTACCGGCGGGCCTTGTCGCCCGATCGGGCATTGCAGATCATCAGCGAACGCCGGGGCACGATGTACGACCCCACCGTGGTGGAGGCGTTTGCCGGGATGCAGACCGCTATCGAGGCCCGGTGGGTCGAAGAACCATTGCCGGCGGTGCTCGATCCGCACGCCCTGGCCAGCGGAGGCGCGCGCGCGCCCGAACGTCAACCGGCGATGATGCCGCTCGAAACGCCAGCGCTGACGACGCACGGGCTGACCCGGCTCTACGATCGGATTGTGGCGCTCGGGCCCGGCGCCACCATCATCGACACCTGCGAGGTCGTTGCGTCCTACCTGCGGTGCATCGCGCCGGCCGATCTCGTGGTCTTCTACCGTAAAGACGGGACGACCGACGAACTGGCCGTTCAGCACGCCTCAGGCTCTGGCGATTCCCTGCTGCAGGATCTGCGGATCGCGGTGGGGCATGGCATCAGCGGATGGGTCGTCGCCAACCGTCGCCACGTCCTCAATGCCGATCCCGCGCTCGATCTGGGCGGACGGCTGGAACAGCTCAGCCCGAGGTTCTGCAGCAGCCTGAGCCTGCCGCTCACCCCGGACATGGAGACGACGGGAGCGGTGACGCTCTATTCCGACCAGCCCAATGCCTTCACCGACGATCAGCGCATCGCCATCGAGTTGATCAGCGGCGCGGTGGCCGAAGCCATCGAGCAGGCAAGCCGGCGGGCCGACGCCCAGGACGCCGCCCTTCGACTGGTCCCGAGCGGCCTGCTGGCCGCGGCACGTCCGAGGCGATTCCCATCCGAGACGTCTGCTGGCGCGGTTCCGCTTGCCGGGCTCGCTGCGGCTGCTGCGTCGGCGCAGTAGACCGCAACGGTTTGCTCGATTACATCGTCGGTGTTTCAGACATTCGACCGGCGCGAACGGTCAGATCGGGTCGGACGACGCGACAGGGCGGGCACGTTTTCGGGAAGCACGACGCTCCGGCGCCTGAGTGACGGCGTCGCCCGCCTGGCGATGCTCGACGGGTTGATCCGTGTTCAAGTCGAGCAACGTGGGCTGTCCAGCGTCGGCCACCCGCCTCGGTTTTCGCGCGTGAACCGTCGGCTCGCCCAGCATCTCCACCAGGGCCCGCAGTTCGCTCTTGATCAGATCCAACTTCCGTCGCGCATCCGGCAGCGTGTGCGCCGACGTCTCCTCGGTCGCGGCGACGTCGCCGTCCAAGCGGCGGCGCGCGCCGGCCAACGTCAACCCCTCGCCGTACACGAGCTGCTTGATGCGCAGGACGCGCTCGACATCCGCCCGCCGGTATTGCCGCGGACTCCCTGGCGCTTTGGCGAACCCGAGCGTCGGAAACTCCGACTCCCACGACCGCAGCACGTACGGCTGCACGCCCGCAATCTCGCAGACCTCGGCCGCCTTGAACAGTTCGCGATCCGGAATGTCTGTGCTGGTATCGGCCACGGAATTTCCCGAAAACTATATCACGCCGCCGGGGCCTTACTTCGGTTCGCGGCGCTTGGACCGCGCCCGCACCTGGATGCGGATAGGACTTCCCACGTACCCGAACTTTTCGCGCAACTGGTTGACCAGAAACCGCTCGTACGAAAAATGAAACGTGGTGGCCACGTTGGTGAAAAAGACAAACGTCGGCGGGGCAATCGCCACCTGCGTCGCGTACATGATGCGCAAATCGTGCCGGCCCTTCACCACCGGGGGATGCGCGGCCGAAATCTGCTCGACGAACCGGTTCAACTCGCCCGTCGGCACGCGCCGTCGTCTGGCCTCCGCCACACGATCGACGGTCTCGAGCAGACGGGGAATGCGTTCGCCGGTCGCTGCCGAAATGTGCAGCAGTGGCGCGTACTCCAGAAACTTCAACTTCCGCTTGAGTTCGTCGTCGAACGCGGCGGCCCCCTCGGGCCCCCGGTCCTTCATCAAATCCCACTTGTTGGCCGCCACGATCAAGCCCCGGCCGGCCTTGTCGGCTTCTCCGGCGATGGCGCCGTCCTGATCGGTCGGGCCCTCGACACTGTCGAGCAGCAGCACGACGACGTCGGCGCTGGCGATGGCACGCTTGGCCTGCAGGACGCTCACCGACTCGACCGCGCCCGCGCTGGCCACTTTGCCCGACCGGCGAATACCCGCCGTGTCCACGATTCTGAACCGCCGGCGGTGCCAGTTCAGCACGACATCCACCGCGTCGCGCGTGGTGCCCGGCATGTCGCTCACCAGCATCCGCTCCTCGCGCAGGAACCGATTGACCAGCGACGACTTTCCCACGTTGGGCCGGCCGACGATCGCCACGGCGGTTTCGATGCGCTCGTCGAGTTGGTCGCGATCGGGCCCGAGGCCGACCTGGTCGCCACCCACCTGCCCGTCCGCCTCCGCCTCTTCGCCGGCGGGGTGGCAGGCGTGCGCCACGATCTGCTCGAGCAGGTCGCCGATGCCGTGTCCGTGTTCGGCCGACACCTCGAGCACCGGATCGAAACCCAGCGCGTAGAATTCGAGAGCGCCGGCTTTGGCGCGGCGGTCGTCGCACTTGTTGAGCACCATCACGACCGGCTTGCCCGATGAGCGCAGCGCGGCCGCGATCTCCTCGTCGGCCAGCATCTTGCCTTCGGTCGCATCGACGACAAACACGACGAGATCCGCGCCGGCGATCGCCCGGTGGCCGCCACCCACCACCAAATCGTGGAGCGGGTCGGCACTGGCGCCAAACATCCCGCCGGTGTCGCACAACTGAAACGTCGTCCCCAGCCACGAGACCGGAATCGCGATGACATCGCGGGTCGTTCCCGCGATGGGCGCAACAATGGCGCGACGGCGCCCGGCCATGCGGTTGAAGAGGGTCGACTTCCCGACGTTCGGGCGTCCGACGAGAACCACGGACGGAATCGGTCGAGACACTTTCTAGGGATTTTCCTTTCGCGACAAGGATCGATCATAGCGCGAAAGCGCGCTGGCCGAACCAATTCCTTGACAGGCTAAGTCCATATTTTTATGATAGTTAGCAATTGTCAGTGGAAGGGGCACGTTCGGCATGATCAAGGTCGACATCGTCGACGAGGTGGCCCGCGCCGCCAACATCACCAAGGTCAAGGCCGAAATGGCCGTGGACGCGGTGTTCGATACGATGCGGGTCTCGATGCAGCGCGGCGAACGCATCGAATTGCGCGGCTTCGGCGTGTTCCAGGTGAAGCCCCGGAAGCGCGGCATCGGCCGTAACCCCAGGACCGGCAAGGAAGTGCGCATTCCGCCAGGCCGCACGATTCGATTCAAGCCAGGCAAAGATCTCCAGACGATCGACTAGCCGGCAGTCGGCAGTACTCCTCCGAGCCATTCGTGCCCTATCCGCCGTCCCGAACCGATCGTCGATGGGTCAACGCGCTGTTGCTGGCCGCGACCGTCGCCACGACCACCTATACCGGCGCGTTCCACTGGATCGGCTTTCAAGCCGATTTCCGAGCCGATTTCCAAACCATCGATCCGCAGATCACGCTTGCCGCGCTGGCTGGCGGTCTGTGGTACTCGCTGACGATTCTGGCGATTCTGGGCGCGCACGAAATGGGGCACTACCTGGCCTGCCGCTATTACGGCATTGCCGCCTCGCTTCCCTACTTTCTGCCCGTCCCGTTTCCGCTGACAGGAACTGCCGGCGCGTTTATCAAGATTCGCGAACCGATTACCACCAAGCGCGCGCTGTTCGACATCGGCATCGCCGGGCCGCTGGCCGGTTTCGCCGTCGCGGTGCCTGCCCTGGTGATCGGGCTGGCGCTGTCGCGCGTGGTGACCCTGCCGCCCGATTTTTCTGGCGTGTCAATGGGCGAGCCGCTGCTCTTCCGGGCCGTCAGTTGGATCGTGTTCGGGACCCCGCCAGATACCGCGTCGATCAACATGCACCCGATCGGCTTCGCCGCCTGGTTCGGCCTGCTGGCCACCGCGCTCAACCTGATTCCGATCGGGCAGTTCGACGGCGGGCACATCGCGTACGCCACGCTCGGACGACATGCGCACAAGGTCACACTCGCGGCGGTGGCTGGGGCCATCGGCCTGAGCGTGTATTCCTCTTCCTGGATTGTGTGGACGCTGCTGGCGGTGGGCCTGTTGTTCGCCTTCGGCTGGAAGCACCCGGCGGTCTGGGATGAGACCGAGCCGCTGGACCGCACGCGACGCTGGATGGCGCTGGCGGCGCTGGTGATCCTCGTGCTGTGCTTTACGCCCGCCCCAATCGAGCCGATGGATCTTCTGCAGCCCAAATAGGCCGGACCCTCCGACCTGGAGGCGCGTCGGCCGGACGTGCGATCGCGGCAGGCTCGCGTCGTGGGCTACATCACACTCAACGGATCGACATCGATCGACGTCTTACGGCGCAGATCGGGCCTTGCGTCGAGCGCCGCTTTCACGGCCTCACGCATCGCCTTGCGCGTGGCGGGCGTGCCTTTGACGAAGAACTGCGCGCGATGCTCGCCTTTGAGTCTCGAGAGCGGTGCCGGCGCGGGGCCGAGCACAACGAAGGCGGCACCAGGCGCGGCGGCCTCGACCACCCGCTTCGCCAGATCCGCCGCGTCGCTCAGCGCGCGGGTCGACGACGGTCCGCGGACCACGGCATTGATCAAGGCCACCATCGGCGGATAGCGCATGGCCCGGCGGAACTGCAGTTCCTCTTTGAAGAACGCGCCATAGTCCTGCCGGCACGCATGCCTGATGCTGTAGTGATCGGGATAGATCGTCTGGATGATGGCGTCGCCCGACAGTTCGCCGCGCCCGGCCCGGCCCACCACCTGCGTCAATAATTGAAAGGTCCGCTCCGACGCGCGGAAATCGGCCAGGCCCAGGCCGACGTCGGCCGAAATGACGCCGACCAGCGTCACACGGGGAAAGTCGTGCCCCTTGGCAATCATCTGCGTCCCGACCAGCACGTCGATCTGTCCGGATCCGAACTGGTTGAGCAGATCGGGCACCGCTCCGCGATGCCGGACGCTGTCGCGATCGAGGCGGGCGACGCGCGCGGCGGGAAACGCGGCGCGCACCTCGGCTTCCACCCGTTCGGTGCCGAAGCCGACTTGCTCGAGAAACGTGCCTCCGCACGCGGGGCACGCGCGGGGCACCCGTGTGCTGTGATTGCAGTAGTGACACGCCGCTCCGCTGCGACCGTGCACCACCAGCGCCACGCTGCAGTTGGGGCACTCCACCGTCCCGCCGCACTGCCGGCAGAAGACCGCGGTGGAAAATCCGCGGCGGTTCAACAGCAGCAGCACCTGCTCTTTGCGCGTCAGCCGACCGGCGATCGCCTCGGTGAGCGCGCGGCTGAGGATCACGCCCGGACCGACCTCTGCGAATTCGTCGCGCATGTTCACCGTGCGCACAGCCGCCAGCGGCCGATCGAGCACGCGCCGCTCGAGCGGGATCAATTCGTACCGGCCGCGCGAGGCATGCTGGAACGACTCCATCGAGGGGGTCGCCGATCCCAGCACCACCAGGGCCCCTTCCTGCTGCCCGCGCACAATCGCCAGGTCGCGTCCGTTGTAGCGCGGAGAGTCCTGCTGCTTGTACGAACCATCGTGCTCTTCGTCCACCACGATGAGGCCGACCGCCGACAACGGGGCAAACACCGCCGACCGGGTCCCCACCACCACGTCGATCTCGTCGCGGCGGATGCGCTGCCACTGGTCGTGCCGCTCCCCGTCCGACAGGCCGCTGTGCTGGATGGCGACCCGATCGCCGAAGCGCTGCCTGAACGCCAGCGCCACGGCCGGCGTCAGCGCAATTTCCGGCACCAGCACGAGCGACCGCCGCTTCGCCATCAACACCGATTCGGCCAGGCGCAAATACAATTCGGTTTTGCCGCTGCCCGTCACCCCGTGCAGCAGCGCCACCCGGAACGACGGCGGCGCGCACAGCGCGGTCAAGCGTTCCAGCGCCGACGCCTGTTCACCGGTTAACTGGCGGGTGCGCGGATCGGGTCCATCCGGCGCGTGATGCCGGCCCCAGGGTCCCTCGAACGGATCGCGTTCCACGGGCACGCGATGCACCGTCACGAGCCCCCTCGCCGCCAGCCGACGCAGCCCGTCGGCCGCCATCTGGTGTTCGGCCAGCGCCGACGACGGCATCCCGTCCGGGGTCGCGGCCAGCATGCGAAGCGCCTCCTGCTGGCGAGCGCCCAGACCGTTGACCGCCCCGCCGGCCTGCAGCGCGTGCGCCACCGCCACGCCCTCTGGCGTCGCCTGCACAACCCTCGTGGTCTTGTACGCCTGCCGCTCCCCTTCGAGTACCTGCGTGGCCGAAATCAAGCCGGCCCGTTCGAGCGTCCGCACCAACGCGTTGATCGGGACCTTCGATCCTTTGCCGAACTGACTGGCCAGTTTGGTGCGCAGCGAGGAAGCCGGCAGCCCGAGGCTCCCGGCCAGACACTTGAGTGCGGCGTGCGCCATGGCCGAACCGCCGGCGTCGGGCCCGGCCTCGAGCCGGTCTCGACCTGCGTCAGTGAGCGTCACGACCCGGCGGCTTTCGATCCACGCCATCGGCGGAACCGCCGCCCCAATGGCTTCGCCCGGGCCGCAAGCGTAGTAGTCGGCCACCCACAGCGTCAGGCGGACCACCGCGGGCGGCAGAAACGCCTCGGCGTCGAGCAGGTCGATCACATCCCGCAGATTCGCGCCCCCGAACCGCGCGTCATCATCTGCCGCCGTCTCCACCGCGACGACGCACCCGGTGAGGGTTCGTGTGCCCAGCGGTACGAGCACGCGACAGCCGACCCGGGGCACGCCCAGTTCGTCGGGGACGCGATAGGTGAGCACGCCCAGGGTGGGAACCGGAACGGCGACCGACGCCAGGCATCCCATTTACGGTTGCGCCGACACGTCGGGCGCCTCGCCGCGCAGCACGGCGCGCACCTTCTTCATGTCGTCCCACACGTCGCGTTTCCTGTCGGGGCTGCGGAGCAGGTACGCGGGATGAAAGGTGGCCAGCAGCGCGGCGTCGCCATAGCGGTAGAACCGGCCGCGCAATTTCGAAATCGGCTCGGTCGATCGCAACAGCGTGTGCGCCGCAAACGTGCCCAGCGCGACGATGACCTTCGGCTTGATGATCTGCACCTGCCGGAACAGAAATGGTTCGCAGGTCTCGACCTCGTCGGGATCCGGATTCCGGTTCTCCGGCGGACGGCACTTGATCACGTTGGCGATGTACACCTGGTCGCGCGTCAACTCAATCGCTTCGATGATCTTGGTCAGCAGTTGCCCGGCCCGTCCGACAAACGGCACGCCCTGCAGGTCTTCGTCGTGCCCCGGCGCTTCGCCCACCAACATCAGATCGGCCGACGGGTTGCCAACGCCAAACACGATATGCGAACGCCCGAGGCGATGCAGCTTGCACCGGGTGCAGTCGCCGATTTCGGCCCGCAACATCTCCAGCGATTCCACGGTAGTCTCCCCGTCGGCCTGGACGGTCGCAGCCGAAGGCGCGGCGGTGGTGGCAGGCGTCGCGGCGGGCCCCGGCGCGACATCTCCGCGTCTCCGCCACGCCGGGTCGCGCGACACGCCGACCACGCCGAACTCTCCGAACAGCTTCAAATGCTCGGCCAGTTGATCCCGTTGGTCCGACTGACTCATCGTGCCTCGTTTGCCTTGTGGTCCGTCTGATTCATCGTGCCTCGTCTGTCCGCGCTGTTCGACCTGCGGGCGCCTCGGGGCGTTGATCGCCCAGCCGGCTCTCGATGCGGTCGAGCAGCAGCCCGGCGATGGAGGCCTTCGTTTGCATGGGCAGCGACTCGTTTGAGTCCGATCCAACCAGCGTCACGATATTCGTATCGGCGTCGAACCCTGCGCCTTCCTGCGAAACGTCGTTGGCCACGATCACGTCGGCGCCCTTGGCGATGCGCTTGCGTTCGGCGCGCGCCACGGTGTCTTGGGTCTCGGCGGCAAACCCGACGATCACGGGTCGCTGACCGCCCTGTGCGGCCCGCCATTGGCCAATCTCGACCAGAATGTCGGGCGTGCGCGTCAGGGTGAGGGTGAGCGACGCGGCGGTCTTGGCGATCTTCTGCGGCTGCGGCGTCGCCGGCTGGTAGTCGGCCACCGCGGCGGCCATCACGACCACATCCGCGCCGGGCAGGCGCGTCATCACGGCGTCGCGCATCTGCACGGCGCTGCGCACCCGCACCAGTTCGGTCACATCGGGCGGCACCGTCGCGGTCGGACCTGCCACCAGCGTGACATCGGCCCCCCGCCGCGCGGCCTCGGCGGCGATGGCGAATCCCATTTTCCCACTGGATCGGTTGCCAATAAAGCGGACCGGATCGAGATCTTCGAACGTGGGCCCCGCCGTCACCAGCACCTTTCGGCCTTCGAGCGTGCGCCGCGGCTCGAGAATCCGCACGGCGGCTTCGACAATGGCGTCCGGATCGGCCAGGCGTCCGGGCCCGGTCCAGCCGCACGCCAGATATCCGGCATCGGGCTGGTGCACGTGGACGCCGCGCGCCGCCAGCACCTTGAGGTTGTCTGTGGTGGCGGGATGCTCGAGCATGTGGCTGTTCATGGCCGGCGCGATCAGCACGGGCGCTCTGGTGGCCAGGTAGAGCGTCGAGAGAAAGTCGTCGGCGATGCCTGCGGCGAACTTGCCGATGATGTTCGCCGTGGCCGGCGCCACCAGCAGCAGATCGATCGAGGAGGCCAGTGCGATGTGCTCGATATCGGCATTGACGCCGGCTGCCCACTGCGTGGTGACGACCCGCCGTTTCGTGATCGCCTCGAAGGTGAGCGGCCCGACGAAGCGCCGCGCGTTGCGCGTCATCACCACCACGACGTCGTGTCCGCGCTTCTGGAGGCCCCTGGCCACTTCGACGGCCTTGTAGGCTCCGATGCCGCCTGTCACGCCCAGTGCAATCAGCGCCATATGGTCCCCCATCTCCGCACGACAGTCAGTAGCGTCCTTCGCCCGGTTCGCGGGACTCGACGGACAACCCGGGGCCTGAAGACCCCGGGCTCCATCGATACCAGCAGGCCGGCACTCAGTCGAGATGGAGGCCGGGCCTTCAGACCCGGCGCGCACCTACTTGAACGTGGCCGCGATGTCCTCGGCCTCCGGCGCGGCCACCGACCGCGCGAGCCGCGATGCCAGCACAATCGATCGCAACCGCTCCACGCACGCCTCAACCGCGTCGTTGACCACGATGAAGTCGTATTCGCGAAACGCGACCACTTCGTCCTGCGCCACCGCGAGGCGACGCTGGATCTGCGCCTCGGTGTCGGTGCTGCGGCCCCGCAGCCTCGATTCGAGCAGCGCCCGCGACGGCGGCATCACGAAGATGGACACCACGGGCACGCCGCGACGGCGAATCGTCCTGGCCCCCTGCACGTCGATCACCAGCACCAGGTCGTCGCCCTCCGACTGAATCCGCTCGGTATCGACCTCCGAGGTGCCGTAACGGTTGCCGTAGATGTCGGCCCACTCGAGAAACTGGTTGCCGGCAATCATGGCGTCGAACCGGTCGCGCGACACGAAGCTGTAGTCCACGCCGTCTTCTTCGCCCACTCTCGCCTGCCGGCTGGTGTAGGACCGCGACATGCGCAGCTGCGGGGTCGAGGCCACCAGCGCTTCGACCACGGTGGTCTTGCCGGTGCCGGAGGGCGCGGAGACGACAAACAACTGGCCCCGCCGCCGGGGACTACTCGACATTCTGCACCTGCTCGCGCATCTTCTCGAGATCCGCCTTGATGGCGATCACCAGTTCGGGGACGCCCTCGCCATCCGCCTTCGAGCCGGTCGTGTTGATCTCGCGGTTCATCTCCTGCAGCAGAAAGTCGAGCTTGCGCCCGCAGGGCTCCGGACCGGCGCCAAGCGCGGTCCACTGGATGATGTGCGACCGAAACCGCACCAGCTCTTCGCTGATGTCGGAGCGCGACACGAACCGGACGACCTCCTGGGCGACGGCGCCACGGTCCACCACCAGGTCGGCGGTCAACTCGGCGATGCGGGCGGCGAGCCGTTCCCGCAGCGTCTGGTCTCCGGCCCGCGCCAGCACGACGACCCGTTCCATCAGATCGGCGACGCCCTGCTTGCGCGCGTCCAGATCCGCGTGCAGCAACGCGCCTTCGCGTCGCCGCATCACGTCGAGGTCGGTGAGCGTCTGCTCGACCGCGCTCAGGATGCCCATCTCGGCGGCGGCGGCGGCCGCCGCGTCGAGTTCGGCCGGCTGTTCGCGCACGGTGAGCGCCTGCGGAAACCGCATGATGTCGCCCGGCTGCAGCGGCCCTTCGACCAGGCCGACGGCCCGCGCCCGCGCCATCGCGCTCGCCAGCGCGGTGGCGAACACCTCGTTGAGCTCGATCTCGAGTTTCGGCGGCTGGCGGAGCTGGATCGAGATGGCAACCTCGACGCGCCCTCGCGACACGTACTGCTGCACCAGACTGCGAATCCTGGGCTCGATGGCCGTCATCGACTGTGGCAGCCGGAGCTGCACGTCCAGGTACCGGTGGTTCACGCTGCGGACCGTCACGCCGATACTGGCGCCTTCGTCTTCGCGCGTCACGCTCGCGAAGCCGGTCATGCTCTTCATCATCGTTCGACGCTCCCGCTTGCCATCACCGTCCGCCCCCGACCGGGCCGCCGCCCTTGCGGCGCGCCTCGCCAAACTGCATCTCGTACAGTCCAGCGTACACCCCATCGGGCCTGGCCATCAGATCGTCGTGCCGGCCCACCTCCACCACCCGGCCCCGGTCGAGCACGACAATCAAATCGGCCCGCTGCACCGTGGACAGGCGATGGGCAATGACAAACGACGTGCGATCGCGCATCAGGTTGGTCAAGGCGTCCTGAACCAGCAGCTCCGATTCGGAATCGAGCGCCGAGGTGGCTTCGTCCAGAATCAGCATGGGCGAGTTCTTCAGGATGGCGCGGGCAATGGCCAGCCGCTGCCGCTGCCCGCCCGACAGCCGCTGTCCGCGCTCGCCGATTCTGGTCCGGTAGCCCAGCGGCATCGCCGCGACGAACTCGTGCGCACGCGCCCCCCTGGCCGCCGCCTCGATCTGGTCGGCATGGGCGCCGGGCCGGCCGTAGGCGATGTTGTTGGCAATGGTGTCATCAAAGAGCACCGTCTCCTGGGTCACCATCCCGATCTGCTCCCGCAGCGAGGCCAGTGCGATCTGTCTGATGTCCACCCCGTCGATGAGAATGGCGCCGCTCGACGGGTCGTAGAACCGGGGCAGCAGGTTGACCAGGCTGGTCTTTCCCGATCCGCTCCGCCCGACCAGCGCCACGGTCTGGCCGGCGCGAACCGAGAACGACACCCCGCCCAACGCCGTGCGGCCCCGCCCGTCCTCGTATTCGAACGAGACGTCCCGGAACTCGATGCCGCGCTGGAGCGGCGCGAGCGGCGCCGCGCCTGGCGCATCGGGCACCTCGGTGTGCGTGTCGATCAACTCGAAGATGCGCTGGGACGCCGCAATCGCCTGCTGGATGTTGGCGTGCACACGACTCAGTTTCTTGAGCGGGCTGTACATCAGCAGCAGCGATCCGACAAACAGCGCGAACTCGCCCTGCGTCATCCGATGGCTCGCGATTTCGCGCGTCCCGTACCACAAGGCCGCCGCAATCGCGACGCCGCCGAGCAGTTCCATGATCGGCGGCATCATCGACACCGCTGCGGTCACCTTCATGTTGGCCCGGTAGAGTGCGCCGGTCGCCGCCCCGAAACGGTCGCCCTCGCGGTCTTCGGCGCCGAAGGCCTTGACGATGCGCAGGCCGGTAAACGCCTCGGTCGCCACGTGCGACATCGTCTCGAGGTGTTCCTGGCTCCGCCTCGTCGTCTTACGAAGCGCCTGGCCCAGGCGGACCAGCGGATACAGAACCAACGGCGCGCCAGTGAGGCAGACCAGCGCCAGGCCGAAATCGTAATAGCACAGCAGGCCCACGTAGCCCACCACCGCCAGCGACTCCCGCAGCAGATCCCCCATCGTCTCGGATACCACCTGCTGGATCTGACCCACGTCGTTGGTCAGCCGCGACAGCAGTTGTCCGGTACTCCGCGATTTGAAGAAGGCCGCCGATTGTCCGAGCGTGTGCCGAAACAGGCCGTTCCGAATGTCGAGCACGACGTGCTGCCCGACATCGGCCATCAGGTAGGCCGAAAAGTAGGAACCGATGCCCTTGAGCACGTACGAGCCCAGGATGGACCAGGCCACCGTGCCCAGGGCCTCCTGCCGAATCAGCACCTGATCGATGATGGGTTTGATGAGCCACGCCAGCCAGGCCGAGGCGCCGCCGTAGACCAGCATCGCGGCCAGCGCAATCGCGAAGCGGCCGCGGTAGGGCCGGGCGTACCCGAGCAGCCTCAGGAAGGGACTCACGGACTGGACCGGCCGCGCTGAGGGCGCCGGCGACGCAGACGAACAACGCCGCCGCAACCTGTCGGCATCAGCGCGCCGCCTCCTCCTGAGTCGGTCGTGGATGAGCCCGCCGCCACAGCCAGGCGCTCGACACAATCACATCGAGATCGACAAACGCCGGCTTCCATCCCAACTCCGTCCGGATTCGATCGCTCGACGCGAACAAGACCCCGGGATCCCCCGCGCGCCGCGGCGCCCGCACGATCGGGACCCGCCGGCCGCTCACACGCTCCACGGCCCCAATCACGTCCTGGACAGAAAATGGTTTGCCGATGCCCAGGTTGTACACCGCGCTGGCACCCCCGCCCTCCAGCCGTTCCAGCGCCAGCAGATGGGCCCGGGCCAGATCGCTCACGTGCACGTAGTCGCGAAGGCAGGTGCCGTCGGGCGTCGGGTAGTCGCTGCCGAACACCTCGACGGCCGCCCCCCCGGTCGCGGCTTCGACCGCGCGCGGGATCAGGTGCACCTCGGGCCGATGCTCCTCGCCCAGTTCCCCATCGGGATCCGCCCCCGCCGCGTTGAAGTACCGAAGCGCGATACTGCGCGTGCCGTAGGCGCGTTCGAAATGCCCCAACGCCCGTTCGACCGCCAGCTTGGTCTCGCCGTAGGGATTGATGGGCGCGGTTGGGTGGTTCTCGGTAATGGGCGTCTCCACCGGCTCGCCGTACACCGCCGCGGTCGACGAGAGCACGAACCGGCCGACCGACTCGCCCACCATCGCCTCCAGCACCGCCAGCGCCCCGCCCACGTTGTTGGCGTAGTAGCCGATCGGGTCGCGCACCGACTCGCCCACCAGCAGCGACGCGGCAAAATGCATCACCGCGGTCACGCCATGCCGTCGAATCGTCTCGCGCACCCGCGCCACGTCGCGCACGTCGGCTTCGATCAACTCGCCCCACCGGACCGCCTCGCGGTGCCCGTTGGACAGATTGTCCACCACCACGACACGGCGACCGGCGGCAGCCAGCGCCTTGGCGACGTGGCTCCCGATGTAGCCCGCCCCGCCGGTGACGAGCACCGCGCCCACGTTATCGGCCAATGCAGAAGTACTGGAAGCCATGCGTCCGCATCACCTCGCGGGCGTAGATGTTGCGGCCGTCAAAGATCAGCGGCGTGCGCATCGCCTTGCGCATCTTGGCGAAGTCGGGCTCGCGGAACTCGTTCCACTCCGTCACCAGCGCCAGCGCATCGGCCCCTTCGAGCGCCTTGTAGCTGGAGGGCGCCAGCGTGATGCGGGCGCCGAACAGTTGTTTGGCCACCGGCATCGCCTCCGGGTCGAACGCCTGCACCTTGGCCCCGGCCGCCAGCAGCCGATCAATCAGCACAACCGATGGCGCTTCGCGCATGTCGTCGGTGCGGGGTTTGAACGCCAACCCCCAGACCGCGATCGTCTTGCCCTTGAGCGACCCGAAGTGCGCTTCCATCTTCGACGCCAGGATCGACTTCTGGCTGTGGTTGACCGCGTCCACGGCCTTGACGATCCGGAAGTCGTAGCCCTTGTCGGCCGTAAATTTGACGATGGCCTTGACGTCCTTCGGAAAGCAGCTCCCGCCGTAGCCGGTGCCCGGGAACAGAAACGAGGGGCCAATCCGCCGATCCGACCCGACCGCGCGGCGAACCTGGTCCACATCGGCCCCGAACAATTCGCAAATGTTGGCGATTTCGTTCATGAACGAGATCTTGGTCGCCAGCAGCGCGTTGGCGGCGTACTTGCACAACTCGGCGCTGGCACAGTCCATCACCATGATCGGCGCGCCGGTCCTGGTAAACGGGCTGTACAGATTGCGCATCACTTCGGCCGCTTTTTCGTCTTCGGCGCCCACCACGACCCGATCGGGCTTGAAGAAGTCGTCAACCGCCGCACCCTGCTTGAGAAACTCCGGGTTGCTCACCACGCTGAAGGGATGCGTCGTTTCGCGCCGGATGATTTCGCGGACGCGGCTCGCGGTGCCAACCGGCACGGTGCTTTTGTCCACGATCACCTTGTAGCCGTTCATCGCCTTCGCGATTTCGCGCGCCACCCCCATCACGTGCTGCAAATCGGCCGAGCCGTCCTCGCCCTGGGGCGTGCCCACCGCAATAAAGATCACCGACGCGGCCCGCACCGCCTTGGGCAACTGGGTCGTAAACGTCAGCCGCTTGTCCTCGACGTTGCGCCGGACGACCTCTTCGAGTCCCGGCTCGAAGATAGGCATCTTGCCCTTGCGGAGCAACCGGATCTTCGCCTCGTCTTTGTCCACACATGTCACGTCGTTGCCCGTTTCGGCGAAACACGCCCCGGCAACCAACCCCACATATCCCGTTCCGATGACAGCCAGTTTCATCCCAACGTCTCCCGCGATCGGCGCACACTGCTTTTGAGGGCGAAATGTAGAAACGTCTGAAAGTACTATAGGCCGTACAAGCTGTCAAGGCTTTGCAAATCAACAGGTTGCAGCCAATTCGAGCGTCGAATGGCGACGCCCGACCCCCGCGGGAGACAATCGCGATACGATACGGAACGGCAACGATGCGGATTTTGATCGACTACCGGCCCGCCCTCAAAGAACCGACCGGCGTCGGCGCGTACATCCACGGCCTGGTACTCGCCCTGCTCGAACTGAAACGAGCCGGCGATCCCGATGCGCGCGGACTCGATCTCACGCTGTTTTCGAGTTCCTGGCGCGATCGACTCGTCAGTTCCGCCGCCGCAGAGTTGACCGGCGCCCGGCAGGCCGACGCGCGCATCCCGGGTCGGCTGCTCAACCACGCCTGGCATCGCCTGAGGTGGCCCCCGGTCGAGTCTCTGGCGCCTGGCCCGTTCGACGTGGTCCACTCCGCCACGCCGGTGTTGCTGCCAGCCCGGGCAGGCCTTCGCGTCTCGACGATCTGCGATCTCGACTTTCTCCACCATCCCGATCGTGCGTGGGGCGAGATGCGAGCCGATTTCCCGCGGCTGGCGGGCGAACATGGACGCGCCGCCGATCTGGTGGTGACGATTTCGGCCTATTCGGCCAACGCCATCGCTCGGGAGCTTGCGATTCCTGAGGCCAAGATCGTGGTTTGCCGGCCGGGAGTGCCCCGGTGGATCGGGTCGGCCTCGCCCGCGATTCCCAGGGAAGGCGGATACATCCTGTTTGTCGGCACTCTGGAGCCCCGAAAGAACATCCCGGGGCTGTTGGATGCGTACCAACGGATGCTGGCGCGATGGCCCGACGCGCCTCGACTCGTGATTGCCGGTCGGCCAACGCCCCCGGCCCACGTCTGGATCGCCCGCGCCAGCGGAGAGGCATTCAAGGGCCGGGTCGAGATTCGCGGCTACCTGTCCGACCAGGATCGCCTCGCGGCGTACCGGGGCGCGGCGGTGCTGGTGCTGCCCTCGTTTGACGAAGGCTTCGGACTTCCCGCGCTCGAAGCGATGGCGCTGGGCGTGCCGGTGATCGTCTCGAATCGGGGCGCGCTTCCGGAGGTGGTGGGAGACGCCGGCCTCCAGGTCGATCCCGGCGATGTCGAGGGCCTGGCCGACGCCATGCGTCGGGTGACCACGCAGCCGTCGATCCAGTGGGCCTGTCAGGACGCAGGACTCGCCCGAGCCAAAGCATTCGACTGGCTCGAATCGGCCCGGCACCTGCTGCAGCGCTACGCCGAGGCCCGCCAACGACGGCAGACCGATCGGCCGGGAGGCGCGTCCTGATGCGCATCGGCATCGACGCCCGCGAACTGCTCGGACGCCCGACCGGTGTGGGACGCTACCTGCGCAGCCTGCTCGGCCAGTGGGCCGTGTCGGCTCGAGCGGGTACATTCCCGCATCGGATCGTGATGTACGCCCCCCAAGCCTGGCCGGCAGACGCCGCAGCCGAGTTCGCCGGCCTCGATCCCGAGTGCCGCATCGTCGCCGGTTCGTCGGGCACGTGGTGGGAGCAAACCCGGCTGCCGGCCGCCGCCTCGCGCGACGGGCTCGACGTCTTTTTTGCGCCCGCCTACACCTCTCCCCTCGCGCTGGCGTGCCCGGTGGTCCAGACCATCCACGACTTGTCGTTTCTCGCCCACCCCGAATGGTTCGCCCGACGCGAGCGCATCCGGCGCCGACTGGTGACGCACTGGTCGGCCCGGCGCGCCCGCATCGTGCTGACCGATTCGCACTTTTCGGCGCGCGAAATCCACGAACGCCTCGGCGTTCCCGCGCACAAGATTCGGACGATTCCGCTGGGAGCGACCCGCCCTGGTGCCGTTGGCGATGAGGCGCCCGCGTTGCCGGGATTCGACCTCCGGGCCCCGGTGGTCCTCTACGTCGGTTCGATCTTCAACCGCCGGCGCGTTCCCGACTTGATTCGTGCGTTCGCCAGAATCGCCGGCGCCGCCGCGGACGCGCGACTGGAAATCGTCGGAGAAAACCGCACGCATCCGCTGCAGGATCTCGAGACCCTGTGCCGCGAGCTTGGCGTGGCCAGCCGGGTGAGCATCCGGGCCTACGTCAGCGACGCCGAGCTGGCGAGCCTCTATGCTTCGGCCCGCGTGTTCGTCTTCTTGTCCGAGTACGAAGGGTTCGGGCTGACACCGCTCGAGGCGCTCGGCTGCGGCATTCCGGTCGTGGTGCTCGACACGCCGGTTGCGCGCGAAACCTGCGGCGAGGCCGCTGGTTATGTCGCACCGGGCGATCTCGACGCGGTGGCCTCGCTTGTCGCCCGGCTGCTGACAGACGCGGCTGCCCACCGGCAGGCCCTCGCACCGGCGGCCAGCGTGCTGGCGCGCTACCGCTGGTCCGAGGCGGCCGACTCCACGCGTGCGGCACTCGAAGAGGCGGCACGCTGATGCCGATGCCCGAACTCAGCATCATCATCGTGTCGTTCAACACCCGGCCCGAACTCGAAGCCTGCCTGGCATCGATCGTCGAGCACGCGCCGCGCGTCTCGCACGAGATCGTCGTGGTGGACAACGCGTCGTCGGATCAATCGGCCGACGCGGTTCGGACGCGGTGGCCCGCCGTCCGCCTCGTCGAAGCGGGCCGGAACGCTGGCTTTGCGGCGGGCAACAACATCGGCATTCGGTCGTCGGCCGGCGAACTGCTCCTGCTGCTCAACAGCGACACGCTGGTGAAGCCCGGCGCCCTCGACACGCTGGTCTCCGAGTTGAGGCACTCGCCTGAGGTGGCGGCCGTCGGACCGCGCATCGTGGACGCGGCGGGCAGCCCGGAGTTGTCCTTCGGCCGGCACATCGCGCCACTGGCGGAGGCCCGGCAAAAACTGCTGACGCGGCTCCACGAACGCGGCGTCGGCGTGGCGAGGCGTCGGGTCGAACGCCTCACCACAACGCGGCAGCACCCCGACTGGATTAGCGGCGCCTGCCTGATGGTTCGCCGGGAGGACGCCCTGGCGGTCGGGCTGCTCGACGAGCGCTATTTTCTCTATGCCGAGGACGTGGATTTTTGCGCCGCGCTCAGGGCGCGCGGCCGCAGGATCCTGTTCGTGCCGACCGCCGAGATCGTCCATCTTCGCGGACGCGCGCGGCGCAGCCGCCCGGTCGAGTCGGAACACGCGTACCGGCGCGCGCATCTGGCTTTTTACGCAAAACATCATCCGGGCTGGTACTGGTGCCTCGCGGCGTACCTGCGCGTGCGCGGCAAATTGCCCCCGGTGGTCAACCGGTAAGCTGGCGCCCTGTGGTATCGTGACTCACCGGAACGAGGCCTGACACGTGCGTATCGCCATCGACGCCCGCAAGTTGCACGACTTCGGGATCGGCACCTACATCCGCAATCTGCTCAAGCACCTCGCGGTGTTCGATCCCCAATCCGAGTACGTCGTGCTGTGCCGGCCCCAGGACGCGGCCGCCATCGCGCGCATCGCCCCGAACTTTACGCCGGTTCCCGAAAAGGCGAAGCCGTATTCGATCCGGGAACAGATCGCGCTGCCACTGCAGTTGCTCAAGGCGCGCGTGGATTTGTTTCACGCCCCGCACTACGTGCTGCCGCCGCTGGTGCCGTGCCGGTCGATTGTGACGATTCACGACTGCATCCACCTGATGTTTCCGCAGTACCTCCCCAATCGGCTCGCCTACCTGTATGCGCGAGGCAGCCTGGCGGCGGCGGCGACACGCGCCTCCCGCATCCTGACGGTGTCGGAGACGTCGAAATCCGACATCCTGCGCTATTGCAATGTGCCGGCGGACCGCATCACCGTCATTCCCAACGCGATCGACGATCGGTTGTCGCGCGCGCCGCTGGAAGAGGACATCCAGCGCACCCGCGAGCGGTACCAACTGGACGGGCCGTTCGCCTTGTATGTGGGCAACATCAAACCGCACAAGAACCTGGAACGCCTCATCGACGCGTTCCATCTGGTGCGCCGCGAGGGCTTCGAACACCTCAAGCTGTTGATCATCGGGGACCAAATCTCGAAGTTTCCGCGGCTGCGCCGCGCGGTCGATCGCTACAAGCTCCACAAGCACGTGCGGTTCCTGGGCTTTGTCGGCGACGATACGCTCGCGTCGTTGTACCGACTGGCGACCGTGTTCGTCTTTCCATCGCTGTACGAAGGCTTCGGCCTGCCTCCCCTCGAGGCGCTGGCCAGCGGCACGCCGGTGGTCACCTCGAATGTGTCCTCGCTGCCCGAAGTGGTCGGCGATGCGGCCGTGCTGGTCGATCCGTACAGTGCGGCGTCGATCGCCGAAGGGATCCAGCGCGTCCTGGTGGATCCGGCGTTACGGGAATCGCTGCGGATCAAGGGACTTGCCCGCGCCAAGACGTTCTCCTGGGAGGCGTCGGTCCAGCGCACGCTGGACGCGTATCGGGAAGTGGTGCAGTGATGCCGGTGCACGGATGAAGATCGCCCTGGTCCACGACTGGCTGACCGGCATGCGCGGGGGCGAGAAGGTGCTCGAGGTGCTGGCCGACCTGTATCCCTCGGCCGACATCTTTACGCTGCTGCACGTGCCGGGCTCGGTCTCGCCGCGCATCGAACGCCATCGCATCCGCACATCGCTGGTGCAGCACGTCCCCGGCGCCAAGCGGTTCTACCGGCACCTGCTGCCGCTGTTTCCGTTCGCGATCGAACAGTTTTCGTTCGACCGGTACGACCTGGTCGTCAGCATCAGCCACTGCGCGGCGAAGTCGATTCTGCCCGGCGTGCGCGCCCGCCATCTCTGTTACTGCCTGACGCCGATGCGCTACGCCTGGGATCAGTTTGGCGCCTACTTCGATGAGGAACGGCTCGGCCGCGCCGGCATGGCCGCGATCCGGCCGATGATGGCCTCGCTGGCCCGATGGGACGCGGCCACCGCCAACCGGGCGCACCAGTTCGTCGCGATCTCGCGGTATGTCGCAGATCGGATAGCCCGATACTATAATCGTCAGGCCTCGGTGATTTATCCGCCCGTCGACACCGAGTTCTTCCGACTCGACCAGCGGCCCGCGGGGACATCGGCGCTGGTGGTGTCGGCTCTGGTGCCGTACAAGCGGATCGATTTAGCCATCGCGGCGTGCGCGCATGCCGGGATCGGTCTGCGGATCGTGGGAACCGGCCCCGAACTGGGCCGGTTGAAGAAGTTGGCCGGGCCCGCCGTGTCGTTTCTGGGGTGGCTCGACGACGCGCAGATTCGCGAGGAGTACGGGCAGGCCGGCGTCGTGTTGTTGCCCGGCATCGAGGATTTCGGCATCGTGCCCCTGGAGGCTCAGGCCTGCGGACGCCCGGTGGTGGCGTTGAACGAAGGCGGGGCCACCGAGACGGTGGTCCACGGGGCGACGGGCACCCTGGTGGATCGGATGGACGCCGAGCGGTTCGGCCTGGCGATTCGGCAGACGCTCGACGCGGGTTTGGATCCGGTACGGATTCGCGCGCATGCCGAACAGTTTGGACAATCGCGCTTCGAGCAGCAGATGCGCGCGTCGATCGAGTAGGTGATGGCCTCGGCGTAACCATGGTCAAGCGGCACAAGCGAACCCTCGCCACCTTCTACGTGATCACCGACGCGATGCTCGGTGTGGCGGCGTTTGTCTGCGCCTATCTGGTCCGATTCGATTCCCAGTTGTTCAACGTCACCAAGGGTGTGCCGCCGTTCTGGCAGTATGCCGCGGTGCTCCCCTTTGTCGGGCTGCTGGTGCCGGTCGCCTTCTACTTTCAGGGGCTCTACAGCGTCCGCCGCAACCGGTCGCGCGTCGACGACTTCTTCGCCGTCTTCATCGGCAGCATCGTGGCTGTGGTGCTGGGCGTGCTCGTGACGCTGTACGTGGGCGCCTACTACACGCCCGTCGAACTGAAGGAGCGCGGCACGTTCGAGGTCTCCCAGTTGGTCTGGGCGCTGTTTCTGCTGGCCAACATCGTTCTGACGTTTGCCTCCAGAGAAGCGGTGAGGCAGACCCTCGAGCGGCGCTGGCGCGCCGGCATCGGCCTCAAGCGCATCCTGATCGTCGGAGCCGGCGACCTCGGCAAGCTGGTGGCCGACAAGATTATCCGGCACCAGGAACTCGGCTATCAGATCGTCGGATTTCTCGACGACCGCGCGGACCGCGACCACCTCGGCTACCGCGGCCTGCCGCTGCTGGGCACGACATCGGAAGCCTCCGAGATCTGCGCCCGCGAACGCGTTGACCACATCTACGTCGCGCTCCCGCTCGAAGAGCATCGCCTGATGATGGAGGTGATCGAGGCGGCTGCCCGGGATCTGATCGACGTCAAGATCGTGCCAGACCTTCTGCAGTTCATCGCGCTCAAGGCCCGGATCGAAGACCTCGACGGCGTGCCGATCATCAATCTGAACGAGGTGCCGCTGCAGGGCCTCAACGCCTTCGTCAAGCGCAGCGTGGACCTGGCGGTGTCGGGCCTCGCCTTGTTCGTCCTCGCGATCCCGCTGGGCGTGGTCGCTCTGCTGATACGGCTGACGTCGCCAGGACCGGTGCTCTACCGGCAGGAGCGCATGAGCCTCGACGGATCGTCGTTTGCCGTCTACAAGTTCCGCTCGATGTTCGCCGAGGCCGAGGACGACACCGGGCCGATCTGGGCCCGCGACGAGGATCCCCGATGCACGCCGCTCGGCCGGCACCTGCGCCGCTTCGACATCGACGAACTGCCCCAGTTGTACAACGTGCTGCGTGGCGAGATGTCGCTGGTCGGGCCGCGGCCGGAACGGCCCTATTTCGTCGAGCAGTTCAAGCACCGTTACCCGCAGTACATGCTGCGCCACAAGGTCAAATCGGGCATCACCGGCTGGGCGCAGGTCAACGGGTGGCGGGGCAACACGTCGCTCGAAAAACGCATCGAATTCGATTTGTATTACATCGAGAACTGGTCCATGAGTCTCGACGTGAAAATCCTGTGGCTGACCCTCGTCCGGGGGCTGGGCCTGTTTCACGGAACCACCGCCGAGTAACCGCCATGTCAAAGCCGCGCGTCGTCATTGCCGGGGCCGCCGGGTTCATCGGCTCGCATCTGTCGGAAGTGCTGCTGGACCGGGGCTACAGCGTGGTTGGCATCGACAACCTCCTTACCGGAGACATGGCCAATCTGACGCACCTGCAGAACCGGGATTTCCTCTTCATCAAGCACGACATCACCAACTACATCCACGTCGACGGGCCGGTGGACTTCGTGCTGCACTGGGCCAGCCCGGCCAGCCCGATCGACTATCTCGAACTGCCGATCCAGACGTTGAAGGTCGGCGCGCTCGGCACGCACAAGGCACTCGGCCTGGCCAAGGCCAAGGGCGCCCGGTTCGTGCTGGCCTCGACCTCCGAGGTGTACGGCGATCCGCTCGAACATCCCCAGAAGGAGACGTACTGGGGCAACGTCAATCCCATCGGCCCTCGCGGCGTGTACGACGAGGCCAAGCGATTCGCCGAGGCGATGACGGTGGCCTACCACCGCTATCACGGCGTAGACGCCAAGATCGTCCGCATCTTCAACACGTACGGGCCGCGCATGCGGGTCAAGGACGGCCGCGCGGTGCCGAACTTTATTTCGCAGGCCCTGCGGGGCGAAGACATCACGGTGTTTGGCGACGGCCAGCAGACCCGCAGCCTGTGTTACGTGACCGACCTGGTGGACGGCATCATCAAGCTGATGCATTCGTCGGTCAACGACCCGGTCAATATCGGCAACCCGCACGAACTGACCATCGAGCAGATCGCCAGAACCATTCTCGCGATGATTGGGTCGTCGAGCCAGATCGTGTTCAAGCCGCTGCCCACCGACGACCCGAAGGTGCGTCGGCCCGACATCACCAGAGCGCGCACGCTGCTCGGCTGGGAGCCGACCGTAGCGCTGGCGCAAGGCCTCGAGCAGACGATCGCCTATTTCAGGACGAAGGTGGCGGCTCGCTGATAATGCGGCGCACGTGCACGACGTAGTGGGCGCCGGACAACAGCGTCAGCGCCAGGCACGCGTAGATGCCAACATCGACCAGCACGGATGTCTGCTTCAGGTAATTGAACAGCATCACGACGATGCTCGTGACGATGTAGGTCGCGGTCGCGATCTTGCCGAACACCGATGGCCGGAACGTCCTCGGCCCCAGGGCCAGCGTGATGACGGCGACCGTCAGCACGATGACGACGTCGCGGCTGATGATGAGCACCGTCAACCAGAGCGGCAGCCGGTTGGTCAGCCCGATCCCGGGCAGCGACAAGACGATGAACGTGGTGAGCAGGAGCAGCTTGTCCGCCATCGGGTCGAGCCACGCGCCAATGGTGGTGCGCTGGTTGGTGAGGCGGGCAATCAGGCCGTCGAGCGCGTCGGTGATGCCGGCGACCGCGAAGACGATCAGCGCCCAGCCCAATTCGCCGTACAACGTGAGCAGCGCAAAGGCCGGCACCAGGACCAGCCTCAGCAGCGTCAACTGATTCGCCAGGTTGAGGGGACCCAGATTCCTCACCGCGTGCCTCCCGCCGTGCCCGTCCTCGGGGACTTGGCGATCCGTTCCAGCCGATCCATCACGTCGATCGCTTCGGCGCCGCTCAACACCCGCGACGGGCGGAATACACCCCCGTCAACCAGGCCCATCACGCCCGACGAGACCGCCACCGCCACATCAGGGTAACTCAGGTGATCGCCTGGCACATCAGGAATTGTCGGCCGCATCGTGGCGCGGCCAACCCCGGGCGCCGCCGCCATCAGCACGCGCGCGACGACCTGCGCCATATCCGCCCGTTTGACGACGGCGGCGGGCTGAAACGCGTGGTTGGCGTACACCTCCATCACCTTCGAACGCGTCACCGTCGCGATCCAGGCCGCCGCCCAGTGGCCACGCACGTCGGTGGCGACCACTGGCGGATACCGCCGCCCAGCCGCGCTGAGCACGGCGGGCAACCGGACGCCGAGCAACGCCGCCACGTCGCCCCGCGTCACCTGCGCCAGACGGGCGATCGCCGCGTAGTCGGCGGGCAGCCGCGTCGACGCGGCGCGATCCCGGAGTCGATCGAGCGCCTGCCTGGCGCCCTCGCCTCCGTCGAGCGCGACCGCCTGCTGGTAGGCATCGATCGCGCCCACCACGTCTCCCTGCTTCTCGAGCGCGTCGCCCAACGTCTTGAACGCCCGCGCATCTCCAGCATCGAGCGCCACCGCCTTGCGTAAGTGCGCCACCGCGTCGGCCATCGCATTGAGCCGCAGCTCCACGCCGCCCAGATCCCGATAGAGCACGGCACTGTCGGGCGCGGCCCGAACCGCGTCGAGGTAGGCGCGGCGCGACTCTTCCAGTCGGCCTTCGTCGGCTGCTCGCCGGCCCGCGGCGATCAACGTCTGGACGCGAGCGAATCGGATGACATCCGCACGCCTGCCCAGTTCGGACAGCGACGGATCGATCTTCAACGCCGCCTCGAAATTGACAAGCGCCTGGTCGGGCTGCCCGAGCGCCAGGTACGCTTCGGCGCGGCCGGCGTAGGCGGACGCATACGACGGCGCCAGCCGAACGGCGTGTTCGAACCAGGCCAGCGCGTCCTTGATCTGCCGTTGCGCCAGCAACACGTAGCCCAATCCCACTTCTGCGGGCACGTAGCCTGGAGCATGCCTGACAAGCGCGCTGTAGTCGGCGTTGGCGCCGCCGAGGTCGCCGCGCTGGAGACGCCCCCACGCCAGCCGATGCTGGGCTGTCAGTCGTTGATCGGTCTGCTGCCCGAGAGGCTGCGGAAACAGGTAGTCCACGTAGGCCGGTGCCGACGGGACCGCCGGTGGCGCGACCGACGCGGCGCACCCCCACGAGCCCGTCAACGCGATCACCACCGCCATGCGACTCCACCGGAGCGTCACACGAATCCATCGCCAGGTTGCCCGACTGGATCGAGGCCTCACGCGGCCCCCTCCGAATCGGCGGGAACCGCCGAGACGATGCTCGACGGAAACAGGGCCAGACCGCGCCTCGGCACGTCGGCATCGATGACCGTTCTGGCGCCGACCGTCTCGTGGCGCAACACCCGCGCATGACCGTACAGCCACGCCACCCTGCGCCGTCCCACCTCGGTGCCGGCGTCCAGACTGAGCCGAACACGCCTGGTGTCGAGCGCCAGGCTTTCCATCATTCGGCCCAGCAGCATCTCCCGACCGTGCCCCATGCTGGCCGACATCACGACCGGATCATTCAGGTCCGCCGCCACGCGCGCAATTTCGGCGTCGGTCAGCAAGTCCGCTTTGTTCAACACGTCGAGCCGGGGCAACTCGGCCGCGCCGATCTCCGCCAACACCGCCTGCACCGCCGCCATCCGTTGCTCGCGTCCGGGCGAGGCGGCGTCGATGACGTGCACTAGCAGATCGGCTTCGCGGGCTTCTTCGAGACTCGCCCGAAATGCGGCCACCAGCGTGTGAGGCAGACGATTGATGAAGCCGACCGTGTCGGAGACCAGCAATTCGCGCTGGTCGCCCAGCTTCACTTGCCGCACCAGCGGATCGAGCGTGACAAACAGCGCGTCGGACGCCTCCGCCTCGCCTCCGGTCAGCAGATTAAACAGCGTGGTCTTGCCCGCATTGGTGTACCCCACCAACGCCACAGTCGGGACGTCGCCCTTGTGACGACGGTCCCGCAGCCGCGCGCGCCGCTGGCGCACGCCCTCGATGCTCGCCGCAATCACCGTGATGCGTTGTCGAATGCGCCGCCGATCCGTCTCGAGCTTGGTCTCTCCTGGACCCCTGGTGCCGATGCCGCCGCCCAACCGCGACAGTTCCACGCCCGACCCCACCAGGCGCGGAAGCAGGTAGCGGAGCTGCGCCAGCTCGACCTGCGACTGCCCTTCGCGCGTCCTGGCCCGCAACGCGAAGATGTCGAGGATCAGCTGCGTGCGGTCGATCACCCGCCGCTTGACCACCGGCTCAATCTGTCGAAGCTGCGTCGGCGTCAACTCGTTGTCGAAGACCACCACCGACACGTCCTGCTCGTCGCAGGCGAGCGCCAGCGTCTGGAGTTTGCCTTTGCCCACGAAGGTGGCGGCCTCGGGGCGCGATCGCTCCTGCAGCGAACGGAAGGCGACGGTGCCGCCGGCGGCGCGGACCAAGCCCGCCAGTTCGTCCAGGGACTGCTCCGCCTCGGTGCGGCCAAGCCGCCCGGTGGCCAGGCCTACCAGTGCGGCCCGGTCTCGGGTCTTTCGGGTGTCATGTGCCATCGGGTGCCACTACTCGACGCATCTTAGCACCTGCTCCCACGGCGTGGCGCCGGCACGCACGAGGCGCCGGCCGCCCTGCTGGGTCATATCGACGATCGTGGACGGCAATCCGCCTGGCGTGGAGCCGCCATCGAGCAACACAGCCAGCCAGGGCGACAGCGCCGCGGCGACCGCCTCGGGGTGCACCGGCGCCGGACTGCCCGACAGATTCGCGCTGGTCGAGGTGAGCGGATATCCGAATGCCTCGCACAACCCGCGGGCCACCCGATGGCCCGGCACACGAACCGCCACCGTCGTCTTCCCGGCGTGGACCGACGCAGCAAGTCCATCCCACGCGGGAATGACGAGGGTGAGGGGACCCGGCCAGAATGTTGCGGCCAGCCGCCGAATGGGGTCCGAAAGGCACCCCGCAACAGTGGCAAGCTGATCCACGCTCGCGGCGATCAGCGGCAGCGCGGTCGCCGGAGGCCGAATCTTGGCGAGAAACACTCCTCGCACGGCAGCCTCGTTGCGAGGATCAACCGCAATCCCGTAGAACGTCTCGGTGGGAAACGCCACCAGCCCGCCGGCGCGCAGCGCGCCCACCGCCAGCGCCAGTGCCCGCGCCAACACGGCCGGGGAAGAATCGGCTTCGGTGATGCTTACTCGTTCCATTCGGCCACCGGCTCCCGTCACAGCTTTTGTAGACACGCCATCAACGGCAGACACGCCCCGCCGGTCGCACAAGCACCCGCCCGAACTACGCCGACCGCCGCGTTTGCAACACGTGTCGTGAGAGGCGAGACAGGCGTTATGCTACACCTGATGCGGACACCCCGACGCGCCAAGCCCGTGCTGCCCCGAGCGCCACTTCCCCGGCAACGTGGCGGCGTGCATCCGGACCAATCCAAGCAGCTCCCACGCAAGAAGAAATACAAGAAGCCGCCGACCGACGAGGCGGACTCATGAAGGCTCGGAGCGCTACTGTTCCGCCGCCTCGACCGACCCGATGACGCCGGGGCCGGCGTCTGACGGCAGCTCGCCCGGCAATTTCCACCACACCACCGCCGCCACCGCCGCCAGCACGCCGAGATCCAGCACGAAGACGGCCCCGAGCGTCGTGCGGCTCAGGAATCCTGCCACCGCGGGACTGATGGCCAGCCCGGCGAGCGCGCTTCCGGTGAGGAACCCGAATCCTGTGCCGTGCGCCCCGGCCGGCACCTGTCGACCGGCGACCGTGTAGGCGGCCGTAATCCCGGCGCCGACGCCGGCGCCGAAGATCGCCAGCGCGATCGACAATTCGATCGTCCCCCGCACCAGCAGAAACCCGCCGAGGGCCGCCCCGGCGACCAGGATCGACACCGAGACGACGCCACGCGCGGACCACCGCCCGAGCAGCGCGTTGCAGGCCTGATTGCCCACCGCCGCCCCAATCGCCGCGGCGGAGAAGAGCACTCCCGAGACCAGCGCCACCGACCCCGCCCCGAATCCAAGGCGCTCGACGTAGAGGGGAAGAATCGGACCGAAACTGCGGTCCACGAACGTGATGCCAAAAATCGCCGCCATCGCGAGCAGGAATCCCGGCTTGGCGAGCATGGCGCGCCAGATGCCCTCGCCCGTCGCGGGCGCGGCCGTCGGGTCGCGAGGATGGACCGGATCCCGATACAACACGAGCACCAGCAGAAACGCGATCGCGTAGAACCCGGCCGTCACGAAGAAGGCGCGCCGAATGCCGACCATCCCGGCCAACGATCCGCCAATCACCGGCCCCAGCGCCGGCCCCAGCCGCTGCGAGGTCTGTACCCATCCAATCGCCGACGCCATCCGCTCGCGCGGGGCCGACTCGGCCGCCATCGCCAGCGTCAATCCGCCGTAGCCGGCAAACAACCCCTGCAGCGCGCGAAGCGCGAAGATGTGCCACGGTTGCTGCGCATACGCCATCGCGGCCATCACGATGACGAAGCTCACCAGGGCTCGCTCGACCATCAACTTGCGGCCAACCCGATCGGCGACCCGGCCCCAGAGCGGCGAGAGCACCGCGGTGACCGCTGGCGTCACGCCCAGACTCAAACCCGCCCACATGGCGACCTCGGCATCGTCGCGCGCGCCGAGTTGGTGGATGAAGAGCGGGAGCAGGGGCATCACGATCGTGAAGCCCGTAAAGCCCATGAAGCTGGCGGCGGTGATCGCCAGCTGGTTCCGCCGCCACGACAACGCGGTCGGCGCGTCAGCCTCCGCTGGTGCCGGCATAGGGAGGCAGCTGGCAGCGCGTGGGCCGATCGGCGCGATAGCCGAGCAGGTAGTCGGCCTGCATCACGGCATGAATTTCGCGCGTGCCCTCGTATATCACGGCGCCCTTGCAGTTGCGATAGAACCGGCCCACCGGGTAATCGTCCGAGTAGCCGTTCGCCCCGTGCACCTGCACGGCATTGCCCGCCGCACGCTCCGAGGCCACCGTCGAGAACCACTTGGCCAGACCGGTTTCCTTCGTATTGCGCTGGCCCTGATTCTTGAGCCACCCGGCGCGCAGCCACAGCAGGCGCGACGCCTGATAGTCGGATTCCATCAGCGCGATCATCTGCTTGACGAGTTGATGTTCGCCAATCTCCACGCCAAACGTCTTCCGCTCGTTGGCGTACTTGACGCTCGCGTCCCGACAGGCGCGAATCAGTCCGGTGGCGCCCGCCGCAACGGTATACCGCCCCTGATCGAGCGCGAACATCGCGATCTTGAATCCTTCGCCGGGCCGGCCCACCAGATTGGCCTCCGGCACCTCGACCTCGTCCATCTTGAAGAAGCCGGTATTGCCGGCCAGGATGCCCCACTTCTCCTTGATCGTGCCGCTCGAGAACCCCTTGAAGCCGCGCTCGACGATGAAGGCGGAAATCCCCGAGGTGTCGCGGGCCTTCTTCTTCTCGAGGTCGCTCCACGCGAACACCAGGAAGTTGTCGGCGACGTCGGCCAACGAGATCCACATCTTCTCGCCGGTCAGCAGGTAGCGATCGCCTTTCTTGATCGCCACCGTCTGGATGCCGCGCACATCGCTTCCGGCAGACGGTTCGGTCAACCCGTAGGTCGCAATCTTCTTTCCCTGCGCCTGCGGCACCAGGTAGCGCTGTTTCTGATCTTCGGTGCCCCAGGTGAGCAGGCTCAGGCAGTTCAGCCCAGCGTGCACCGACAGGATCACCCGCAAGGACGTGTCCACGTACTCGAGTTCCTCGCTGGCCACACCCAGGCTGATGTAATCCATCCCCGCGCCGCCGTATTCGACGGGCACCGAGATGCCCAGCAACCCCAACGCCGCCATTTGCGGAAACAGGTTCGGATCGAAACGGTGTTCGCGATCCAGATCCTTGATTCGGGGCGCCACTTCGCGACCGGCCCATTCGCGGATCGACTGTTCGAGAAGGCGATGCTCATCGGAAAGAAGAAAGTCCATAGGTGCCTCAGCGTACCATAGCCGCCGACAGCCTCACCACCGTCACGGCGGTGCCCCGCCCGGCGCCGGTCCGATCGACGGCCCGTCCGCCGTTCACGGCAATTTCGAGGCGGTCGGTACTGCCCACCAGCGCGCACGTCTCGCCCGGCATCGCTTCGGCGTAGGTGTCCACCCATGCGCCCACGGGCGTCTGGCCAATGCTGACGCGAAGGGTGGAACCCGGTCCAAGTCGATCCAGCGCGTCGCGTCGGATGTTGGTGATGAGATTGCCAAACCGATCAACGGTGAGCACGCAGCCGGAAATCCGCCCGTCCTCCTCGATCGGTCGGGGCAAGGCCAGCCGGATCGCCCCGTCCAGCGAGTCGCCGAACGCGTCGGGAGCGACGCCGGCGGCCAGCCATCCGGCCGCTGGAGCAAAACGATCCCGCCCCTCGAACGTCTTGCTCACCACAGGCCGGCGGTAGCGCGCGTCGGTGAGTGCCACGACCCGCGATGGTGGACACTCGTCGAACACGGCGGTGAGCAGTCCGTTGTCGGGCGCCACGAACCGGGCGCCACCGGCCTCGGCCACCAGTCCCCCGCGCGACGTCCCGACGCCGGGATCGACCACCGCGAGAAAAATTGTCCCTGGCCGAAAGAACCGCCAGCACGCGGCCAGTTCGAGAGCCCCGGCCATCACGTCGTGCGCCGGCACGTCGTGGGTAAGGTCCACCAGCGTGGCATCCGGGCAGATCGACAGAATGACGCCTTTCATGGCGCCGACGTAGTGATCGGCCGTGCCGAAATCGGTCAGGATGGCGACGACAGGTCGCGTCACCTCAGCCCCGGTCCCCGGCCCGGATCGGCTTGTGGAACAGCGTTTCGCGCTGTCGGTGTTTGAGGAGGTACGACTCGTCGACCTCGAGCTTCGACATCATCAGGTGCACGTCGCGACTGGTCCACAACCGGCGGGGGCCGGTGGCGGCGGGATAGTCCCGCTGGCGCAGGTGCTGCACGTCCACGATCACGTATTTCCGGTAGCCGGGCTCGGGAGCGTGGTTCGTCGTGAAGATCGCCATCCCGACGCCGCCAGGCTTGAGCACGCGCGACAGTTCGGCCACCAGCCTGCCGGCCGCCGCGGGCGACAAATAGTCCAGCACGTCCCAGCAGAGCACGCCGTCGATGCTGTTGGCGGGATACGCGAAGGCGATGGGCAGGTCGGCGCAGTTCTCGGACGCGCGCCGATCGAGATTCGAACGGGTGCCGTCGCCGAACAGATGTTCGATGTGGACCTTGCACCCGAGCTGGTCGCCGAGCAAGGTGACGTTTTCGCCGATGGCGGGCCCGAGGTCGACGAGCACCGGCGCCGCGCGATGGCGCATGGCCTTCAGAAAATGCGGGAGGGCGCGCGACCGGTGCACCACCCCGTCGGGCGACGACTCCGGATCCGGCTCGTCACGTGCCGGCCACGCAAGGCCCGTCAGACGGGCCACCCAGCCGGTCAGCGAGCGCTGGTTCCCGCTGTCCGACACCGAGGTGTCCTTTCGCGATCGCCACATCGGCCCGTCATCGCCGTGGCGCGGCCAGACAACTTACACTCCGACGCGCGGCTCGGCCGACACGAGGGCGACCGGCCCGCGCGCCTCCGGCACCGCGCCGCCCGCGGCCGGCTGTCCCTTCCGCTGCATGTCGATGCTGCCCCGGAAGTGCGCGCCTTCGGCAATCGCCACGCGCGGCGCGACCACGTCGCCGTCAACCGATCCGTTCTCGCGCAGTTCGACGCGCTCGCTCGCATTGATGTTGCCCACCAGTTCGCCGAGCACGATCACCGATTTGGCGAAGACGTGGGCTTTGACCCGGCCGTCCACGCCAATCGTCAGGGTGTGATCCCGAAGTTCGACCTTGCCGTCGACATGCCCTTCGATGGTGAGATCTTCGCTGCCGTTGAGCTCGCCGTTGATGACCACCGAGCGGCCGATCAGCGCGACGCCGCGCTCTCCGGACGCTCTTCCTGCCGGTGATACCTCGGGTGCCATGTGATCTGTGTCCCTCCTGCCCACGAGACGGCGAGACCCGCCTCAGACTGCCTCTTGCGCGAGCCAGACCGAGCTTGGGCCGCCATCGGGCGCCTGCCGCGCAGTATATGGAACGTTTTCGAGGCTTGTCTACACTATTCGGCGTCCCGGCGCCTTCAGGGGGCCAGCCTCGTGCCTGCCACCCATGGTATCGTGGCTTCATTGTGCGCATCTATCTCGATCACAACGCCACGACGCCGGTCGCCTCCGAGGTCGCCGACGCGGTCGCGACCGCGATGCGGGAACAGTTCGGCAATCCTTCCAGCATTCACGCGTTCGGGCAATCCGCAAAAACGGCGCTCGACCAGGCCCGCGATGCGGTGGCCGCCCTCATCGGCGCATCGCCCGCCGAGGTGGTGTTTACCGGCGGCGGCACCGAGGGCGACAATCTGGCGCTGCGGGGGGTGGCCGGCATGCCCGCGATGGCCGGACGGCGGCAGATCGTCATCAGCGCGATCGAGCATGAGGCGGTGCGGCATACGGCGCAGGCGCTGGGCAAGGCGGGATGGCAGGTTGACGAAGTGCCCGTCGGTTCGCGCGGCGTGGTCGAACCCGACAATCTGCGCCGCCTGGTCGGCGCCAACACGGCCCTGGTCTCGGTGATGCACGCCAACAACGAGGTGGGCACCATTCAGCCGATCGCGGTGGCGGCCGGGATTGCGCACGACGCGGGCGCCCTGTTCCATACCGATGCCGTGCAGTCGGTGGGCAAGATCCCGGTGGATGTCGGCACGCTCGGCGTCGACATGCTGACGCTGTCGGGCCACAAGTTCGGCGGCCCCAAAGGGGTCGGCGTCATCTGGATTCGGCGCGGCCTGGCGCTCAGCCCGATGCTCACCGGCGGCCGACAGGAACGCGGCCGACGGCCGGGCACCGAAAACGTGCCAGGGCTCGTCGGCCTGGGCGTGGCTGCCAGCCTGGCCCGCGAGCAGCACCTCCCCGCCGGCGACCGGATTGCGCGGATGAGAGACCGCCTCGAACACGGCATCCTGGAACGCATTTCGGGCACCGTGGTCAATGGCGCCCCCGACGCGCGCGTGCCCAACACCTCCAGCATCAGCTTCGAGGGCGTCGAGGGCGAGTCGCTGGTAATCGGCCTCGATCTGGAAGGCGTCGCCGTGTCGACCGGGTCGGCCTGCTCGTCGGGCACCCTCGAGCCTTCGCACGTGCTGCGCGCCCTCGGACTGCCGCCGTCCCGCGTGCAGAGCGCGATCCGCTTCAGCCTGGGCCCCTCGACCACCGAGGCCGACATCGACCAGGTCCTCGACGCACTGTCGCGCGCGGTTGGCCGCCTGCGACTGCGCGGCGACAGCCGGCTTCGGTTGCGCACCGCCCCTCGAGCCTGAGCCGCCTATGCGAGTGGTCATCGCCATGTCGGGCGGCGTCGATTCGTCGGTTGCGGCCGCGCTCCTGGTCGACGCCGGCCACGACGTGGTTGGCGTGTCGATGCAGCTTTACGACCAACAGCACGGTGCGGTCGGGTTCGGCACGTGCTGCACCATCGACGATCTGCACGACGCCCGCCGGGTCGCCGCCACGCTGGGCATTCCGCATTACGTCCTCAATCTGGAACGCGAGTTCGACGCCGTCGTGGTGGCGGACTTTGTTCGCGAGTACGCCTCGGGACGCACGCCGATTCCGTGCGCGCACTGCAACAACGCCTTGAAGTTCGCGACGCTGGTCGAGAAGGCCGCCGGCTTCGGCGCCGACCGGGTCGCCACCGGACACTACGCTCGCCTCACCCGCGACGCGCAGGGCCGCGGGCACTTGTGGCGAGGGCTCGACGACACGAAAGACCAGGCGTACTTCCTGTTCGGCCTCACGCAGGCACAACTGGCCAGCGCGCAATTCCCGGTGGGCGAGATGCGCAAGACAGAGGTGCGCGCCTTTGCTCGCGCACGCGGCATCCTCGTGTCGGACAAACCCGACAGCCAGGAAATTTGCTTCGTGCCCGATGGCGATTACGCGGCGGTGGTCGAGCGTCGCCTGCCCGGCGACACCTCGGGGCTCATCGTCAACCTGGACGGCGCGGTGGTGGGCCGCCACCAGGGCGTCCACCGGTTCACCGTCGGCCAGCGTAAAGGATTGGGCATCGCGTTGGGCGAGCCGGCGTACGTGGTGCGGCTCGACGCTGCTCGGCGGCTGGTCACCGTCGGACCGCACTCTGCCATCCAACGCGATCGGCTGACCGCGTCGCGCGTCAACTGGATCGCCGGCGAGGCTCCGGGAGCCGAGATCCGGGTGACGGCCCAGATTCGCCACCGTCACACGCCTGCTCGGGCGCGGGTCATGCCGCTCAGCGCGGATCGCATCGCCGTGACGTTCGACCAGGCACAGTCCGCGGTCACTCCGGGCCAGGCGGTGGTGTTGTTCGATGGAGACGAAGTGCTGGGAGGCGGCTGGATCGATTCGGACGCGTGACGCGGACGCGCCATACGCACCCTGCTCGACGGGCCGCGACCGGATCCGGCCTACTGGTGATCCAGGAAATGCTCGGCGTCGAGCGCCGCCATGCATCCCGATCCGGCGGCGGTGATCGCCTGACGGTAGGTGTGGTCCTGGACGTCGCCGCACGCAAACACACCCGGCACGCTGGTGTTGGTGCCGTCGTGCGTCACGACGTAGCCGTTCTCGTCGAGCGCGAGTGCGCCGGCAAACAGGGTGGTGTTGGGCGTATGGCCGATCGCGACGAAGACGCCATCCACCGGCACGTCGCGCGTCTGCCCGGTTTCGATGTCGCGCAGCACGATGGCCGACACGCCGCCCGTGCCGGCGCCCTTGATGTCGGCCACCACCGAGTTCCACGCCATCTCGATCTTCGGGTTGGCCAGCGCCTTGTCCTGCATGATCTTCGATCCGCGCAGGCTCTGCCGCCGATGCACCAGTGTCACCTTCGACGCGAATTTCGTCAGGAAGATCGCTTCCTCGAGCGCCGAGTCGCCCCCACCCACCACCGCGATCGGCTTGCCTCGATAGAAGAACCCGTCGCAGGTGGCGCAGGTCGAGACACCCCGGCCCATCAGCGCGCGTTCGGCCGGCAGACCCAGCAATTTGGCTGAGGCGCCGGTCGCCACAATCAGGGCGTTGGCGGTGTAGACCGTGCCGTCGGCCGTCGCCGAAAACGGCCGCCTCGACAGATCCACCGCCGTGACGTCGGCCTGCACCGTCTCGGTGCCGAACCGTTCGGCCTGGGCCCGCATCTCGGCCATCAGCGCCGGCCCCATCACCCCGTGGCTGAAGCCTGGAAAATTCTCGACCTCGGTCGTCATCATCAACTGCCCGCCAGCCAGAAGCCCCTCGATCAACAGCGGCTTGAGATTGGCGCGCGCCGTGTACACGCCGGCCGTCAGGCCAGCCGGCCCCGATCCGATGATGATCACGTCCCGCGTCGTTTCCACGGCACTCCCCCGTTCGAACCAGTCAACGCGCCCCGGGGCAGTTCCCCCTGGCGCCACACGATCTATTCCGCGATGTGCGGCGTCACCATCATCTTCAACTCTTCCTTCGGCACCAGCCCGACCGACTGATCGACGGGCTGGCCGCCCTTGAAGAGGACGAGCATGGGAATCGACCGCACGCCGAACCGGCCCGGCGTCATCGGATTTTCATCCACGTTCATTTTGGCGACGACCAGCTTGCCTTCCAGTTCCGCGGCCAGCGCGTCGACCGTCGGGCCAAGACGCAGGCACGGCTGGCACCATTCCGCCCAGAAATCAACCAGCACGGGCAACGCCGCGCCCTTGATCGTCGTGTCAAAATTGCTGTCGGTCAGGATCTGCACTTTGTCTGACGCCATGATTGCCTCGCTGTCTGTCTGTCCGGCTGTCTATCCGGCTCGTTCTTGATTGCCAATCCGCAGCTCGCCACCGCGTGCCGCCCCGTTCTCAAGGATTCACTTTCCGCCGCTTGGTTGCAACCACGCCCCGGGAAGCCCGCACCGGTCGCGGGCGGGCCGCCGGGACGAGCCGCGGCGCCGGACGCGCTTGAACCGATCGCGCCGCAACCGCCACCGCTGCCGCCGGCACTTCAGGTGGCGCCGGCACGTCAGCTGGCGCCTGTTCACCTGCCGCCGCCAGATCAATGGCGTGCTGATACGCCTTGAGGTACTCTCGGGCCGAAGCCGACCACGAGTGGTCCTGCTTCATGCCTGCCACCTGAATCGTGCGCCATCGGGCGGGCTGCGCGAATGCGTCCAGCGCCTCGCGCAACGCCGTCACCATCGCCTGCGGCGTGTAGTCGTCAAACCTGAATCCGGTGCCTTCTCCGGTCGTCGCGTCAACCTGCTGCACGGTGTCGTCGAGCCCTCCGGTCGCGCGCACCACCGGAACGGTTCCGTACCGGAGGCTGTACATCTGGTTGAGGCCGCACGGCTCAAAGTTCGAGGGCATCAGAAACACGTCTGCGCCGGCCTCGATCAGGTGGGCCAATTCCTCGCTGAAGCCGATCGTCACCGACACGCGATCGGGATGCGCCGCGGCGAGCGCCCGCCACATCTCCTGGTACTTCGGCTCGCCGGTTCCAAGGATGATGAAGGTCGCGTCCATCGCCAGCAGTTCGGCCTGGGCCGCCTCGATCAGGTCGTGCCCCTTCTGATCGACCATTCTCGAGACCATCCCGATCAACGGTCGTTTGACCTGTTCGGCCGTCGTCATCCCGCACCGTTCGAGCAAGGCCTTCTTGACGACCGCCTTGCCCTTCAGGCTTCTCGCCGAAAACGCCGCCGGCAACCACGGGTCCGCGCTCGGGTTCCACGCCTTCGTGTCGATCCCGTTGGGAATGCCGATCAGCACGTCGCGACGTCGCTGCAGGATGCCTTCGAATCCGAACCCGTGTTCGGCGGTTTGGATTTCCTGCGCGTACCGCCGGCTCACCGTGGTGACGACGTCCGAGAAGTTGATGCCGGATTTGAGAAAGCTCGCACGGCCCCAGAACTCGAGGCGATCGTGGGTGTACGACTCCCATCCGAGATCGACCGCCGGCACGATGTCGGCGGCGAACAGTCCCTGGTACGCCAGATTGTGAATGGTGAACACCGTGGGCATCGCGGCCAGTTCGGGCACGTGCTGGAGCCGGGATCGAAGGTACGCCGGCACCAGGCCGGTCTGCCAGTCGTGCGCGTGCACCACCGACGGGCGCCAGTGCAGCAGCGCCGCAGTTTCCAGCGCGGCCCGCGACAGCGTCGCAAACCGACGGTCGTTGTCGGGATAGTCGCCCGTCTCGTCTCCGTAGATCCCGTCCCGATCGAAGTACGCCGGGCAGTCCACCAGCCAGACCCGCACCCCATCCTCGTGCACCCGCTGCAGCACGCGCAATTCGCGAGCGCCAGGCCACGAGCCTGCCGCGAACCGGCCGACCTCGTCTCCGCCCTCGACGCCGCGGTACCGCGGCAGCACGACCGTGACATCGCAGCCGAGGCGCACCAGCGCCGACGGCAGCGCACCGCCCACATCGCCCAACCCGCCCGTCTTCGAGTATGGCAGGGCCTCCGACATCACCATCAACACGCCAGTCCGTTGCTTCTTCACGAGACGTACCCTCGACTCAACCGATCACATGCACCTGGGCCGCCAGCTCCGGGCCCCCGCGCGCCTGGCGCGTGACGCGGCCGGATCACTCCGACCCGAACGCCCAGTCAAGTCTAGCATTCCGGCGTACAAAACTGCGCCCCGGAGACTCGCGTCCCCGGGGCGAAACATCGAAGGCCCGGCTGCCCGGGCTCCCCTGCCAGTAACCGCTAGAACGACCAGCGGCCCGCCAGTGTCACCTGGCGTCCGGCATTCATCACCTGCGGATCGCCAAACGCCACACTCACCGATTTACCGGTGGCCGGGTTGGTCAACGACTGGTTCGGATACCACGCCAGCCGTCCCAAGACAATCCCCGTGTTGAACAGGTTCGACACGTCGGCGTAAACGCCGAAACGGTGGAAGCCAACGCTGAACACCTTCTCCAACCGGATGTCGGCGCTGGTCTGGCTGTCGTTCATGTGCGTGCCGAGCGGTTCGAGGTTGACGTTCAACGAACTGGACCAACCGAAGTTGCTACCGCTGAGTCTGCGGTAGGCGGTATAGGGCGCCCCGGACAGGTACTTGAGGTAGGCGCCGAGCTGGACCTCAACCACCGGAATCTGGTACGAGGCAAAGATCTTGACCTCGTGCCGCCGGTCGTAGCTGGTCGGTCCGTCGGCGTTCACCAGCGCCGTGTTCGGCGTTTCGAACTGACCGCTCGAAATCCCGGCGTAGGTGCTGTTGTTGATGGTCCCCTCGGTCTTCGACACGACCCAGGACGCCTGGGCCTGCCATCGGTTCCGAAGCGCTTTCTGCAACACCAGCATCAGACCGCGATAACTGCGGGAGGCTTTCGGAGCCGCTATCGTCCCGCCGGTCGACAGGTTGTAGGTCACCTGATCGGTGTTCTGAATCAGGAACGATGGGACGTTCGACGGATTCGCCCATTTGTAGAGTGTCATCGCCTGACTGGTCATCGGGTTGGTATAGCTGAACGGCGTCCACGTCGCGTTCTGGAGCACCGCGTTCACGAAATTCTTCCAGTCGCGGGCGATTCCGGTCGCCGTCAACTTGAAGTCCCGTCCGAACTGCTGTTCCATCGACACGTTGAACTCGTCCACGCGCGGATGCTTGATGCCGTTGGTCGTCGAATACTTCCGATCCGTCGTGTAATCGAGCGTCAAACTGCTCCAGTTCGATCCGACGATGTAGTTGTAGGTGGGCGTGAGGCCTGGGGTCGCCTTGCTCCAGGACGAAAACACCGCGCCATCGTACAGCTGGCCGTAGTACCCGCGGAGCACGGAGGTGCCCTTGCCCGTCAGGTCGAATGCCGCGCCGAGGCGCGGGCCGAACGACGAGGTCGAGTACAGTTCCTTGCCGGTCGTGGTGGCATAGCCGCGCACGTTGTCGTACCGCAGGCCGAAGTTCGCCGTAAAGCGATTGATCTTCCACTGATCCTGCGCGTAGTAGGACTCGCGCTTCGACGATCCCTGCAGGTCGTACGAGTAGCCATACGCGAGGTACGGGCCGCCGTAGTCGTAGTAGAAGACGCCGGTTGGCGCCTGCGCCGTCGCGCCCGAATAGGCGAACCGATCGCGAATTGTGCTGCGTTCGATTTCGGCGCCGAACTTGAAGCTGTGCTGGCCCGCCGCCTGCGCGTACTTGGTGAGCGATGCGTTCAGCTGGTTTCGCGTGCGGTCATTCTGTCCGGTGTAGCCGGCGCCGCCCGAGAACGCGCTGGTGTCGCCGTCAAAATGCGCGGGCTTCGGGCTGACCGGATTCAGATCGTAGTAACCCCACCACCCGGTGAACTTGGCTTCGACGAACGTCGACGCCCCCATCACCTTCCGGTACACGCCGTTGTAGATGATCTCGGGCGAGTCCTGGTTGATCGTCTGATCGTGATTCGAGACCGCGTAGCCGGGAATCAGACCCGTGCGGCCCGTCTGGTTGTAGTTGTCGTACTGGAACGACCCGGTCAACGTGTCGGTCGGCGAAAGCTGGTACGTCAGCTTGAGGTTGAACCGCGGGCTCACCTCGCCGCGGACCGGCGGCCGGTACTCGGACGTGTGATAGCGCTGCACGCTGGCAAAGAAGAACAGCTTGTCCTTGGCCAGCGGACCGCCCAACTGCACGGTGTAATCCTGCAGCTTGAGCAGCTTGATCGGCGTCGCCAACGTCGCGTTCTTGGCAATCACGGCCGCCGGCACGTTGTTGGATCCCAGGCTGTCGTTCGAGAAGCGGTACTCGGACAGGAAGCTGAACCGGTTGCCGCCCGACTTGGTCACCGTGTTGATGATCGCGCCGGTGAAGCCGCCGTACTCGGCCGGCTGGCCGAGACTGCCCACCTGGACTTCGTCCACGATGTTGTAGTTGTAGAACACCCACGCGGTCCCGCCCTCCGGGTCGCGCGTGTCCACGCCGTCGAGCATCAGCGAATTGGCCCCATCAGCCGCGCCGCCAAACGCTGATCCCGAATTCACGCCCGGCGAGTAGTTGAGCAGATTGGTCGCGGGATTCGCATGCGTCATCGGCAGGTTGAACAGCAGATCCTGCGCCAGACTGGTGTCGGTCGCCGCCGTCGAGGTGTCTACCGACAACGCGTTGGCCACCACTTCGACCCGTTCTGCCATACCGCCGACCGACATCGTCAGCTTGACCTCGGCGACCTTGCCGATGCCGGCGTCCACCGCCTGCACACGCGGCTGGAACCCGGCCAGTTCCGCTTTGACGACGTATTCACCGGGCGTCAGCCCGAGAAAACGATACTCGCCCTGGGCATCGGTCACCTGCGTCTGCGTGCCGGTCTTGCCCGTCAAGGTGACGGTCACTCCCGGCAACACGCCGCCCTGCTGATCGACGACCTTGCCTGTGACGGTGCCCGTCAGCGTCTGTGCGCCAGCGGTCGCCGCGAATGCCATACACGCGACAAGGATGGCAACGATAGAAATGCGTCTCATGTTCATGCCTCCTTGCCTACTGTCCCGCCCGCACCACAGAGTGGATGCGGTCGTGTTTCCATGAATAGACGGCGTAGCCGGTGCCCGCCACCAGCACTGCCATCGTGATGATGCCCGCGGTCGTCTTGAAGAACGACGGGGTATCGAGCGCGGACTTGTCGGGCGTCTTGCCGGACTGCTGACCCTGCTGAGCCATCGTGCGAGCCGCCGAGGCCGCTTCGTAACTGACCGCTTTCGCGATCGACGCCTTGAGATCCGGCGCCTTGACGTTGGAGCCGGGTTCCGCCGCCAGAACAGGCAACGGGAGAAACGCGACGACTACCGCGAGCAGCACCGCTCGAGGCAGGGCACCGCACCAGGAAGAAAGCCTCACTGTCACTTTGTGCGCCTCCATGAAAAGAACCGACTTCGCGACGGCGAATCGGGCAACGCGGATGTGCAACGCACACACCGTGCCAGTTGAAGTATATCGAAAACGAATCAGATTGGCCCACTTTCATCTATAGAATCGATGTGAGCAGCACACGCCGGGCCGCCGCCTGCTCCAACCGTTTGTAGAAGGTCCAAGCAAATGGATTGCCTTGTCGTCGAGGTTGACGCCACCGCCCGCACCAAGCCACGATGATGGCGTGATTGGCCGACACGCGACTATCGTAATCGTGGCGGTCGCGCTGGTGGCGACCGGCGCGACAGCCGCGTGGTGGCTGGCTTGGCCCCGCGCCCAACGCACGCACCTCGGCGTGCCGCTTGGCGCATTGCCAAGAGGCGTCGGCTCCGACCAGCTGAACCTTCTTGTGATTACGCTCGACACCACTCGGGCCGACCGGATCGGCGCCTACGGGTACCGCGACATCGACACACCGGCGCTCGACCGCCTCGCCGCAGAGGGGGTCCTCTTCGAACAGGCCATGACCAGCGCCCCGCTGACACTGCCCTCGCATTGCAGCATCTTCACCGGCCGCTTCCCCCCCGAGCACGGTGTTCGCGACAACGGCGGCTTTTTTCTGTCGCCCAGCCAGACCACGCTCGCTTCCATGCTGAAGGGCCAGGGATTTCAAACCGGCGCGGTCGTCGGCGCGTACGTCCTGGACGGCAAGTGGGGGCTCAATCAGGGATTCTCGACCTACGTGGACGAATTCGACTTGCCCGAGAACAGCGGGTTCGGCATCGGCGACGTCAAACGCCCGGGCAACGACGTGGTCGATCGCGCACTGCCGCTGCTCGAAAAGATGAAGGGCTCGCGTTTCTTTGCGTGGGTCCACTTCTACGATCCGCACTCGCCGTACCTGTCGCCCGAACCGTTCAAGTCGCGCTACCAGACCCGGCCCTACGCCGGCGCGATTGCCTTTACCGACGCGCAGGTGGCGCGGCTGATTGGATTTCTCGAGACCAACGGCCTGATGGACCGCACCATCGTCGCGGTGCTCGGCGATCATGGAGAGGGCCTGAACCAGCACGGAGAAAGCACGCACGGGTTTTTCATCTACGAGAGCACGACGCGCGTGCCGTTTATCATCCGAACCCCCTTCGCCGGAACCCGAGGCCGCCGTGTCGCCGACCCGGTCCGCACCGTCGATCTGGTTCCCACCGTACTCGACCTGCTCGGACTGCCGCCCGCCCGCGACATTTCCGGGGTCAGCCTCGCGCCCTTGCTTGCCGGGACCACCACGTCGATGAACCTCGAAGGCTATGCCGAGGCGCTCTATCCCCTCCACCATTTCGGCTGGAGCGACATCCGTGCGTGGCGCGCGGGCCAGTACAAGGTGATTGACGCACCGCGTCCCGAGTTGTTCGACGTCGATAAAGACCCCGAGGAAACCCGCAACCTGTACGACGAGCGCCGCAGCGTCGCCGACGCCATGCTGGCCCGCTTGCGCGCGAGCAAGGCGGGGACCACCGACGCAGGCGCGCCGCCGTCTTCCGTTCCCGATGTCGATCCCGAGGCGCGCGCCAGACTGGCAGCGCTTGGCTACGTCGGATCGTTTGTCGCCACTGCGTCAGGTCCCAAAAGCGACCGCGCCGATCCCAAGGACAAGATCGAATTGTTCAACCTGATGATCGAATCGCGGGAAATGGCCAAGGACCAAGCGTCCTCCGAGCGCGTGATCGCCATGCTGGAGAAGGTGATCGCCCAGGACCCGAAGGTGATCGACGCGTGGTTCAATCTCGGCAACGTCCACTACAAACTGGGCCGCTTCGATCAGGCCATCACATATTTTTCGAAGGCGCTCGCGCTCAAACCCGACTACGACCTGGCGGTGGTCAACATGGCCAATGCCTACCGGCGCATCGGCAAAGACGACGCGGCGCTTGCCGGGTACGAGCGCTACCTGTCGATCGACCCCAAGAACGCCCACGTGCGGTACCAGTTGGGCGAAATCTACATGGACCGCGGCGACATCACCCGCGCCGAACAGAACTTTCGCCAGGCGCTCGATGTGGACAAGCGGGTCGCGGCCGCACGCAACGCGCTCGGGGCCATCGCCTTCGCGCGCGGCGACCTCGACGCCGCCGAGCGCGAAACGCGCGCCGCCCTGCAACTCAAGGCCGCCGTGCGGCTCGCCCACTACAACCTCGCGCTGATTGCCGAGGCCCGGGGCGATGCCGCCCGCGCGGAGCAGGAATACAAGAAGGAACTCGAACTCCACGAGAAGAGCTACAAGGCCGCCTTCAACCTGAGCCGCCTGTACGAACGCCAGCGCAACACCACCGCCCAAATTGCGATGCTCCGGCAATCGATCGCGGCCAATCCCCAGTTCGCCGAGGGCCATTTCTTTCTGGCGAAGGCCTATCTGGATGCCGGGACCAATCTCCCCGAGGCGCTGTCGCTGGCCCGAAAGGGGCTCGAACTCGATCCGAATTCGCCCGTCGCTCCGCTTGGACACTTTGTCGCCGCCGGTGTCCTGCTCGCGCAAGGACAGTCGGCGGCCGCCGCCGCAGAGGTTGCGCGCGGCCATGCCCTCGAAGCGCGGCTGGCGAGAAACACGAAGGTGACGCGATGACCGTGCCCCCGATCCGGCAGCGCCTGGAACGCCCCGACACCCCGGAAGTGGCGGCGCTCCGGCGCCTCAAGACCGCGCAGCCGCAGCTGGCCGCAGCCGTTGACATGCAGATCGAACTGCTGGCGCTCTACCGCCGCGCACAGATCCGGATCACCACCCGCGTGTTCGATCTGGCCGGCGAGCCGCTGGTCGCCCGGATCGCCGCCGGCGCGCCCATCGTACAGTTTGGCGACGTTCCCTTCGATTGGCAGGATCTGCGCGGGCTGATCAGGCAGATTGTTGACGTCCTCAGGCGCTTCGAGTTGCTGGAGCCGGCAGACGCCGACGCGATGCAGGTGCTGGTGCGGGCCGGACGTCCGAGTCCCGACGAAGTGGCCGACTGGTACAACGTTCGTGGCCCACAGGGCCGCGCCGCAGACGCGACAGCCGCGGGGGCGCTCCAGAGTCAGGTCCTCGCGCTGGCCAGCCGCCCGTTTCTGAGCCGCGCGGTCGAAATGATCCACCAGCGAATCGACCTCGCCGCCTGGACGCGGCCCTACTGCCCCTACTGCGGGGGCGACCCCGAACTGGGCACCATCAGCCCGGCAGGCGAACGCCGCCTGGTCTGCGGCCGCTGCGCGGGGCAATGGCCCTTCGACGAGGTGGCGTGCCCGTATTGCGAAAACCGTGATGCCAGCCGGATCTCGTCGTTCGAATACGGCTGCTGGCCCGATGCGTTCCGCGACGGCATCTACCGTCTGTCTGGCTGCGAGGTCTGCCGGCGCTACCTCAAGAGTTACGTCTGCAAGGGAACATCCCGCCCGGTGATGTTGGACGTGGATATGATCGGATCGCTGCTGCTCGACGCGGCAGCCGCTCAGCGCGGGTACGCCAGCTAGCGACGTGTCGCGTTGCGTTGCGTTGCGTCTCGTCTCGCCAGGGAATCTATCGAAGAGGCATGTCCGACGGAAGCAGCTGCCCGGGGTGGCCGCCCAGCAGCGCCTGCGCCTTGCTGGTGAACCAGCTGAGGAGGTTTTTGGTTTCGGAGAACCGCCCGGCGTTTGAGTGGGCGCCGAGCACGACGACGGCGACGGTCTGATCGATGCCGGGCAATCGAAGCAGCGTCGCGAGGCAATAGCCGGCCTGGGAGATAAACCCCGTCTTGCCGCCGCGGACGTCCAGCCCCGAGGTTCGAAGCAGTTGATTGGTGCTGTGGATGGAAATCCCGCGCGTGCTGGTCCTGAACGAGTAGGCGTCGGTTCGCATAATCGAGGAAATCAGCAAGTCGTTGGCCGCGTACGCAATCAGCCTCGCCATGTCGTAGGCCGACGACACGTTTTCGGCCAGCAAGCCCGAGGGGTCGGCGTAACTGGTGCTGGTCAGCCCCAACTCCGCCGCCTTCTGGTTCATCCGCACCACGAAACCGGCGCCGCCATACGGCGAAATCCGCGCAATCACCCGCGCCGCCGCGTTGTCGGAGGCAATCAACATCAGATGCAGGAGGTTGTGGATCGACACTTTTTCGAGCGGACGCAGGTGGGTGACCGAGGCGCCCCGGATGTCGGCCGCCGTAATGACGACCTGCTGAGCCAGATCGGGGGCATCTTCAAGAAAACAGAGCGCCGTCATCACCTTCGTAATGCTGGCGATCGAACGCTGATCGAACGCTTTTTCTTCCCACAACACTTTGCCGGTCGACGGGTCGTAGATGATCGCGGCTTCGGCTCGAACGTCGGGCACCACATCGCCCTGGGCGTCGACTTTGACGCGGGGCTGCGAGGCCTGCGCTTCGCGAGCCCGGGTCGCCGCCTCGGCCTGGGCCAACCGCGCTCGCCGAACCTGCGAAGTCGCCGCCGAATACTTGGCCGGCGGTTTGGCCGCGCCAGCCTGATGGGCGCCGACCGATCCTGCCGTGAGCGTCAGCGCCCCGAGCGCCAGAAGGCACACCACTCCAGCGCGGGCGAAGCGGTCCAACTGTCTCATTCTACGGATCATGGCGTCGGTTCGAGGCATGAGCGACGACTCGATGGGCGATTCTAGCAAATTGTGGCCCAATCGCATACGGAATCTTGGAGGGGCATCCTGGAGAGGCCCTCACAATCCGTCGTACGGGTCGGGCCCGAGCGACTCGGGCAACCGAAACGGATCTTCGCGCTCGATGGCTTCGGCGTGCTCGAGCGTCAGCGTCCACTGCTCAACATCGAATCCGACGACCGCTTCGTATCCTGCCACAAGCGTGGGAACCTCCGATCGCCCCGTGAGCGTGAGCAGCGCCCGAAGCGCGTCCGGATGACTGCTGAGGTCGTATTCCAGATACACGGTCGACCGCCGGTCGAGAAACGCTCTCGCGGTCTGGCAATGCGGGCAATCAGGCATCGTGAACAGTTTGTTCTTCACCGCCGGCTCCCCATATTTACACTATCGGCTCGACGCGTCCCGTCAACACCCCCGAAGCGGCCGCCAGGCCGGTCGCAGAGTCCCAGTGACAATTTGTGTCGATCCAAGGAACAGAATCGGTCATCCAACCGTCCATAGATCAAGACGATCGCGCCGTTGCGTCAGGCACCAACACGGGGTGCTCACCGCTTAAGGATCGGCGCACTGGGCCGGTAATTTAAATGGCTTCTGTTTTTGTCGCGCAATTGATTCACGGATTTCCAAGGGCACGCCATTTGCATTGAGCCGCAGCAAGGAGAGTGTTATGAGCTTGGTTCGGCTCCTCGGGTTTTCGACGCTTTCGTGCGGATGCGTCGTTGGCCGCTATCGCGAGCTCGCCACGAATCGCGAAGTGGACTACGTCGAAGAGAAGGGACAGTGCTGCGACATGCACGCGCACCGCAGGAATCATACGATTCAGGCGGGGCGAATGCCAGTCGCGCTGTATCCGCAGCAGTTGGCCGCCGCGAAAGCTTCGTAGTCGCCCCCTCCAGCCACGACGCCGGCCGGCACGTCTGCCTGGCCGCTTGGGACTCCTTTTCTCCAGACCTCGCCATGATATCGGCCGCCGCATGGCCGACACCCGTTGACGTCTCCCCATCAGTGCCACCGCGCTGTACGACAAACGGGGCCGGCGCCCCAAAGCGCCGACCCCGCCATCGTCTCGTGTTCCGAGTCGATTCCTAGAATCTGAACCGGACTCCGAACTGGGCCTGCCACCGCGACCGCAGATCGTCGCGCGACAGCACGTTTCCGTACTGGTTCGACGACGCCGCCGTCAGCGTCGTCACGTTGTACTTGAGCAAGCCGGTCGCCTGGTCGATGCTGTAGCCGATGGCCTGGCCGCTCGACGGGAACGGACCCCACCACTGCCAGCCCCACTTCTTGTTCAACAGATTGAGGAAGTTGAGCACATCGGCCGTCAATTCCACCTTGGTCCTGCCGGGCGTGGAAATTGTGACCGCATACCGCAAATCCACCGAGTTGGACCACGGCGCCCGCAGGGCGTTGCGCGCGATGATCTTGCCGGTGTAGTCGGTTGCGCCCGGGAACTTCTGCAGCCAGGCGTTCAGGTTGTCGATGGTGCCGCCAGTAAACAGCACCTGACTCGCGTTGGCCGGGATGAAGAGCAGGTCGTTGCCGGTCGCCGAATCGCCGTTGGCGTCCTGGTTGTATCGCAGGTCGTAGGGGCGTCCCTGCTGGCCGTTGTAGAAGAACGACAGGCTGCTACGCACCCCGCCCCAGAGCGGCACCGGGACCGTCGCCGATAGATTGAGGCGGCTTCCGGGCGAATAGTTGGACAGCGACAGCGCCGGGTGATTCGCGTCGACACCGATCGGCGTCCCGGTAAAGTTCGAATTCGCCACGCTGGAGGTGCCGTCCACCGTCGAATAGGCGCGGCCGTAGAGGTACGACGCCGAGGCGTGGAACCCCTTTTTGAACGGGCGCTCCACCTTGAATGCCATCGACCAGCTATTGCCCTGATTCGAGTTGGTCAGCAACAGCACGTTGTTCAAGTTGGGATCGGGACGCAGTGTCTGCTGTCCGAACGACCACGCCGTACCAACGGGCACCGTGCCGGTGCCGTTGTACTGAAGCCGGCCGTCGGGCTGCACGCCCGTCGCCTTCATGTTGAGGTTCTGGTAGTAGATGTCCTTGACGGTCTTCGAGTAGAGCAGTTCGGCGGTGCCGACCAGGCCGAGGAACCCCAGGTCGCGATCCACCGCGATGTTGGCGCGCACAATCGACGGGTAGCTGTAGTTGGGATCAATGACGTTGATGGTCTGCCGGCCGGACGTGCCGCCGGTGACGGTGGTCGGCTGGTTCGCCGGGTCCGCAATGAAGGGAATCTGGTTGGTCGTGGTGTACGACGTCGAGAGGTTGGTGAATTGCACGCCCGTGTTGCCGTACTGGTTCGAGAGCCACACGTACGGCGTCCGTCCGCTGAACAGCCCGAAGCCGCCGCGAATCTGTGACCGCCTGGCGCCGCCGCCGCTCAAATCCCAGTTGAACCCGGCTCGCGGCGACCACATCGCAGGAGACGGCACCACGTCGGTGGCGTACCCGAAGTCGGCGACCGGGATCGGATTGGCCAGCGGCTTGTCCGGGAACCGCGGCAGGTCGACGCGGGCGCCGTAGGTGATCGTCAGATTCGACGCCGGCCGCCATTTGTCGCCGGCGTAGAAGCCGAACTGCTGGACCGAAAACTGCGCCGCTTCGTCCGGATTGGACGTGTTCGAGTAGTAGTGTGCGAACGACTGCGCGAATCCGGCCTGGAAATTCGCGATGCTCGAGAAACGATAGGCGCCGTACGCGTTCTGGATGAACAAGTTGTAGAACTTGTAGAACTCGTTATGCGTGCCAATCGACAGCGTGTGGTTGCCCGTGACCAGCGTCAGGTCGTCGGTGAACTCGATGATGTCCTGGTTCAGCTTATTGGCATGCGACGAGTATTCCGTGCCGACGTAGATGTAGTTCGACGTGCTGCCCGGCATGTAGATCTGCACTTCGGGGAACGCCGGATTGCCCGGCTGTCCGCCGCGAATGTTGCGCTCGCGCTGATAGGTGACGCGCAGTTCGTTGAACATCGAACTGCCGAACGTCGTATTGAGCTGCCCGACCGACGACAGCATCTTGTCGGTCATGTAGTAGTAGTGGTCGGGCATGTTGTAGCCGCTCGCGCTCGACGACCCAATCGACGCCGCCGCATTCACGTAGTTCACGCGTGCGACCAACTGGTTGGAGGGCGAGAGATTGAAGTCGGTCCTGAGGAAAATCTTGTCGCTGTTGTTCGGCCGGCTCACTTCGCCCACCCCGCCCGGGTTGTACTTGTAGACGCTCTGGAGCGTGCTGAGCACCGACTGCACATCGGCAAGGTTGTTGTTCCACAGCGAGCCGGAGCTGCCGTCGAGCGAATAGCCGACCGGCGTCAGCTTGCGGGCCCAGTCCACGTTGCCGAAGAAGAACGCTTTGTTCTTCGCGATGGGACCGCCGAGGCTGGCACCGAACTGCTTGTCGCTGAATGCGCCGACGATGCTGTCGGCGGGCGACGCATTCCCGTTGGTCGGCACGCCAGGAATGGTGCCCATGAACTTCTGGTTGCGGCCGAAGTAATACCCCGTCCCGTGCAGCGCGTTCGATCCGCTCTTGGTGATCGCGTTGATGCCGCCGCCCGAGAACCCGCCCTGCCGCACGTCGTAGGGCGACACCAGTACCTGGATTTCCTGGATGACATCGAGGCTTACCGGCTGCGTGCCCGTCTGGCCGCCCGGCGTGCCGGTCGACGACAACCCGAACACGTCGTTGTTGACGGCGCCGTCAATCAGCATGTTGTTGTAGCGATTGGGGCGGCCGGCCACGCTGACTTCCTGGTCGTTGCCCGACGCGGCCTGCGAGATATTGACGAACGGCGAGGTGCGCGCGAAGTCGTTGATGCTCCGCGAAATCGAGGGCAGCGCCTCGATCGTCTGCGTGGCGATGTTCGAACCGGTGCCCGCACGCGTCGTATCGATGTTCTGGGCCACGGCGACCACGGTGACCGATTCCTGGACGGTTTGCAGGGCCAGCACGAATTCCACCTGGTGCGACTCACCGAGCGCGACCTGAATGCCGTCTTGATCCTGGGGTTTGAACCCGCTCATCGTCGCCGTCACCTTGTAGGGTCCGCCCACGCGGACGGCGAGGAATGTGAAGCGGCCGTCGGCCTGCGTCACCGCCTCGTAGATGGTGCCGGTCGGACCATGGACCGCGATCACGGTGGCACCGGGCAACACCGCCTTCTGCGTATCCATGACCACGCCGACCAGCGTGCCGGTTGTGACGTTCTGCGCCGAGGCAGTCTGCACACCAGCCATCACGGCGCACAGCGCCATCAGTGCCAGGAAAATCGTCGTTCTTCGCTGCATGAGTTCATCTCCAGAAAGAGAGCATCCCCGGGGAGTTGGGTGCGGCGCGCGCGTCGAATGCGGCGGCGGAATGATAAGGCACCCGGCGACTGAAATAGGGGGCAATCGCCGCTCAGCAGTATACACGAACGCGCCCGGCAGACCGGGGGGGCGGCGCCGGACTATTTGCCCGGCTTGGTCAGCGCCGGCGCTGGAGGTTTTTTGAGCGTGTAGGTCTGCCGCGACCAGACGTCGAGGTCCCTGCGGGCCAGTTTGACTTCCACGCGGCGCGTGCGCTTGAGGGGGTCCGGATTCGACGAGTAATAGCCCAGCATGTAGTAGTCGCTGGTCTCCGCGTCGATGCGCTTGAGGGCCTTCTCGTAGTCGTTCTGGTTGACGACCGCTATGCCGCCCGTCAATTCGGCCAGCACGCGCAGGCTGCTGATCGACTTCTCCACGTACTGCGCCCACTCGGACGGATCGAGATTCTCGTCGAGGTCGGGCATGCCGACCAGGCCCCGCGGATCGAAGGTGTAGATGGTGGCGTTGGCCCGATTGGCCGACCGCGTCAGTTCGGACAATTCGCGCGCCAGGTCGGCATCGGCGAACTTGGTTCCGGCCGTCGCGTAGGGGTCGTCGGTGTTGCTGGGCTGAGCGTTGCCGGAGTTCTGCGCCGCCTGCTGGGCCGCCTGGTTCTCCTGCACCTTCTGCTGGTTGTTCTCGAACACCGAATCGGATTGTCCCGCTCGCGCCTTCTCGAACGGATTGAAGTCGTACCCGTTGCTCAGGTAGATCAGCGCCTTGCGCCGGTTGTGCACCTTCTCGAGCTGCGACATCAGTTCTTCGGCCGTCGAAAACGCCACGTGCGCCCGATAGCGAACTTCGCTCGGGCCTTCCTGACCCTGCGGCGCCTGGATGATCTCGGTCGGTTTCAGCCCGCCGCCCATCACCTTGCCGATCGCCTCGTCGATGCGCTTGGCGTCGTACGTGAGATCGATCGCGATCGACGAGGTGCCGGTCGACACGATGCCGAACATGTCGCCTTCGTGGATCAGGGTGTTCTTGATCTTCTTCAGCAGGTCGCGCACCCGGTGCGTGTTCTTGAAGTCCAGGTGCAGGTCGTCGATAAACAGGATGAAGACCCGCCCCGACGCATCGTTGGTGGGCCGCGACGGCGGAAGAATGATGCCTTCGGGCGGCGCGGTCGGCGGGGGCAACGCCAGGTTCGATACACGGCCGCCGTGCACCAGCACGAGCGACGACACCGACTGCGGCACACCGTCCTCGAAGACCTGGAACTGATCCTTCGCCAAATCCGCCACGAACTGCCCGCGGCCGTCGCGCACGATCACGTCGGTGGTCACCAGATCCACCGAGGTGCGGAACACCGGGCGCTGCTCACCGGCAACCGGCGCCTGCCCAAGCGACGTCGGAGGCGCCTGCGCCAGCAGCACCGCGGTCGCCAGCACCACACCCACACACGTCGCGCAATGGAACCGTACGGATTTCATGGACAGTCCTTCGGGGAGATACGGTACGTCTGCATCCATTCTACCGCAGCCGACGTGCCGCAAGCAGAGCTGAACCCTGACACGCGCCGCCGCGGCCCAGCAGACGCACGGGCAGGCACCCTGGCCGCCCGAGGGGTCCGCTAGCGGCTCTTCCGGACCGTTTTTCGAGCCGGCTTGATCGTTTTGCTGGGAAGTTTCGATGCGGTCCTGGCCCGTGCCGGTCGAGTCGACGCAGCCGTACGCGCGGCCGGCTTACCCTTGCGCGGCGCGGCGGCGGCCGCCGCGGCCCGTGCCGCCGAGAGCTTCGCCTCAAGCGAGGATTTGAACACCTGCGTGAAGCGGATTTGGTCGCCGATCATGTGGTACGTCCAGATCTCGGTGACGCCGATTCGATTGTCGGTGCACAGTCGCTTGGCGACCTCCGACGACCCGGCTGGCACGTAGAGCACGAAGTCGGCGGGAAGCCGACCGTAAATCGCCCACTGCGCCATCGCCTCGAGCGGGTTGACCGACTCGCCGGTCTCGACTTCGACCACGCCCGCCAGTTTCTTGCTGCGCCCCAGCGGCATCAACACCAGATCGGGGAATACGGCCCCCGGCCCCTCTCCGACCGGCGCCGACATCTCGTTGCCCGGGTTCAGCCCAACGGCAAAACGGCGGCGGTACCGCGGCACGAGCAGTCTGATGACCCTGTCGTGCTCCAGTTGCTCCCGCACCGGCCGGATGAGAATCGGACTCAAATGGCGCTCCAGTGGCGTAAAATCGCCGCTCCATGATTAGCGAAAACCGAGTCTAGCACGAAAGTCGCGACCGCACCGCGCCAGCCCTCGACTTTCGCGTGACATTCGCCCGCGCCAAGGCCCATCTTCACAAAAATGCCCACCCGCCCCTGCGGTTCCGCCGATGATGCGCCGATAGAGCGATCGTGATGAACACATCAAGCGTCGCTGTCCCCGCCGTGTCGCAGATTCCCCTCCCGCACGTCATTCTGGTCGAAGACCAGGAACGCGCCGCGCGCGGCATCGAGGAGTTGCTCGAAATCGAAGGGTTCCGCGTGACACACGCCGCCGACGGACCTGCGGCCATCGCGGCCGCCGACGCCGGGGCCGTCGACGCGGTGGTGCTCGACGTGATGCTGCCCGGCATGAGCGGCTTCGACGTCTGCCGGGTGCTGCGGTCCAAGGACGCCACGCGCCACGTGCCGATCATCATGCTCACCGGCCTGGCCGACACGCCGTCCAAGCTCCAGGGATTCGATTTCGGCGCCGACGACTATCTGGTCAAACCGGTGCCGACGCGAGAACTGGCGGCCCGGCTGCGAAAGCTGATCGGCTCGCGCCTCGAGGCGGCCAACACGGTTCACCGTCAGCGACTGCAGGCGATTGGCGAGATCGCCGCCGCCGTCCGCCACGAAATCAACAATCCTCTGGCCGCGGCCCTGGGCACGCTCGACCTGGTGATGTTGCGCCCCGACCTCACCATCGAGGTGCGGCGCGAACTGGCGCTCTGCCGCACGCAAGTGTGGCGCATTGCATCCACGCTCTCGCAACTGACCAACGTCCCGGACAAGACGGTGTGCTATGTCGGGAGCGACACCATGATCGAGTTGTCGCCGGCGACTCGTTCGTAACCCGCATCAGGAAGTCGGCCACCATGCTCGCTCGACGCCTCGCTGCTGCAACCGCGTGTCTGCTGCTCGGCCTCTGCGCCCGCCCGGCGCTGGCCGACCCGCCCGTGCCCTCGGCGGCCGGGGCCGTGCTGGGTCGCATTCGCTCGGCCGACGCGAACCTGCTCGCGGTCTCGGAAGAAGACGGGCGGCTGCTGCGTCTGCTCGCCGCGTCGAACCATACGAAACGCGCGCTCGAAATCGGATCGGCTCAAGGCTACTCCGCCATCTGGATCGGGCTGGGGCTGCGCGAGACGGGCGGACGGCTCATCACGATCGAGTACGACCCGCAGCGCGCGAAACAGGCCGAAGCCAATATCGGTGCCGCCGGACTCGCCGACATCGTCGAGGTCGTTTCTGGCGACGCCTTCAAGAAGATCCCGGGGCTTGCCGGAACCTTCGACTTCGTGTTTCTCGACGCGTGGAAGCGCGACTACCAGCGGTTCTTCGATCTGGTGTTCCCGCGGCTCGACAAAGGCGGGGTATTCCTCGGCCACAACGTGGTGAATAAGGCCGGCGAGCTCGGCGACTTCCTCAAGACGCTACGCACGCATCCTGGCATCCTCAGCACCATCGTGTCGCCCTCGGGCGAAGGCGTCTCGATTTCCTGGAAACGGTAACCCGGACTGCCCGCCTTCTCTGCGCCACTGGTTCCGCCCACCCTCACCCGACGCGCGTCGCACCTCGCGCCACATCACGAGCGACCACCGGCATCAAGTCAAGGTAGAATGTCTGAACCCTCGGGCCGGTAGCTCAGTGGTAGAGCATCGCACTTTTAATGCGGTGGTCGTGGGTTCGATCCCCACCCGGCTCACCAGACCACACCAATTGAGACAGGGCTTCTTCGCGAAGCCGGGCCGGCGGCCCGCTCAGGTCGCACGCCCACGCAACACCCTGAACAGCCCTGCCTGCCCGACACGCGCGATACCACCTGGACCTGGTCCGACTACACAGACCTCCGCATAATCAAATCAAGCGCAGAAGCCCAGTGTCGCGTTCGCGAACGCGACGGGTGGGCCTGCTCGCTCAGATCCCGCCGCCCGAGTCGCATCCCGGCGCGCTGGGCACGCTGATCAGCATCCCGTTGTCGAGTGCGATGTAGATGGTGCAATCGGGGAACCTCACCCTGCCGTCCACCACGGGGTAGGCCGCGCCGTTGTAGAGCAGCGTCGTGCCGCTCACCGACCCGGTCGCCGGGCCGCCGCTGCCTGGGCCGACGAACCCGCCGCCGGCACCATTGGTCCCGAAGACAACAATCGACACCGCGGCCGTCGCCGACGTGTAGCGGGACGCGTCAGTCGGTGTGAACATCGCCGACAGGGTGTGCGTCCCCGGCGCCAACACCGTGCCCGACGCCGGCGTGTAGGTAAAGAACCCCAGCACGCTGGCCGTCGCGTTCAGTTGAGTCCAGTCCAGCGCCGTGCCCGCGTTGATGGCCATCGGCGTCGCCCACTCGATGATCGGCGCGGTGGCGGCGGCCACGCCTCCACCAGTCCCCGGCGTACAACCCGGTGCGGTGCCCACCCGAATCAGCATCCCGCTGTCGAGCGCGATGTAGACGGTGCAATCGGGAAACGTCACCTTGCCGTTGACGATCGGATAGGCAACGCCGTTATAGCTGAGCGTCGCGCCGCTCACCGATCCGGTGGCCGCCCCTCCGCTGGTCGGCCCCACGAACGCCACGCCGACCGGGCCGGTGACGCTGGCTCCGCCGGTGCCACCCGCCCCCAGCACCACGAGGTTCACAGAGACGGTGGTGGTGGCGTAGGTCGTGGTATCACCCGGGGTGAAGGTGACCGACAGGACGTGGGTCCCCTCCGGCAGCATCGTTCCGGCAGCCGGCCGGTAGGCGAAACTGCCCCACACCGTCGTGGTGGCATTCAACTGCCTCCAGCCGAGCGGCGTCCCCACCGCCATCGCAGCCGGCGTGGCCCACGTGACCGGCGCCGTCTTGGCGACCGGACTCCCGCCTCCGTTTCCACTGGCGCTACTGCTGCTGCCGCCCACCGCGCCCCCGGACGTGCAGCCTGGGTCCGTCCCCGCCGCGATCAGCATGCCGTTGTCCAGCGCGATGTACACACGGCAATCGGGAAACGTCACCTTGCCGTTGACCACCGGATAGGCCGCGCCGTTGTAGGTGAGCACCCCGCCGCCCACCGTCCCACCCGACGGTCCACCCGTCGACGGCCCTACGAAGGCGCCGCCGCCGGCGACCACCGGCGACACAGGGGACGGTGCCCGGGTCGAGGCCACCTGAATCGCGGGCGCGGCACCGCCACTCGCGGCGCGCGCAGGCGGGCAGTCGGGCGCGGCGCCCGCCGGAATCAGCACGCCAGTGTCGAGCGCGATGTACACCGAGCAGTCGGGAAAGACCACCCGCCCGTTGACCACCGGATACGCTGCGCCGTTGTAAATGAGCGTCGCGCCGCGGACCACCCCCATCGCCGGTCCGCCCGACCCCGGTCCCGAAAACGGTATCGGGCTCGCGCCTCCGCCCGTCACCTGGACGGTGACCGCACCGGTGGCGGTCGCGTAGAGCGTCGCATCGGCCGGGGTGAAGGTGACCGACAGGGTCTGCGTTCCGGCCGCGCCCATCACGGTCCCTGCGCTTGGCAGGTACACAAACGTGCCGGCGACGGGCATCCCGCCCGAACTCGCGGTCGCATTCAACTGGGTCTGCCCCAGCGGCGTGCCGACCGTCATCGCGCCGGGCGCCTCCCACGCGATCGCAGGCGTCAGGCGGACCGCCTTGCGGAAACCCGCGACGATCTGCGCCGTCTGGTTGAGCACCCGGTGGTCGTCGGCATCGCACGCCATGTTCGCCGCATCGCGCGCCGGGCAGTCCGATCGCGTGCCGCCGGTAATCCCCATCGGCGCGTTCCCGTGTCCACCGGGAGCGACCACGCCGGGGTTCGACCAGTACAGCAGTCGCGTGCAGTTGAGGCCCTGATCCCAGCATGCGTCGTTGTAGGCCATCACCGTCCTGAAACGGTTCGGCACATCGACGTAGCCATGGGCATCGGTGAACGGCCGCAGCGGATCGAGGCCGTTCTCGGCATACCAGTCGTGCCGCGCCCCCATGTTGTGCCCTAACTCGTGGGCGAAGGTATAGCTGGGGCTGATGCACGACTGTTCGACGACGCTGAAGCCGAACGCCGCAAACCCTGGCGACACCGACTCCATTAAGTACGACAGACCACAGGCATTGGCATTGGACGGTGCCGTCACCAGCATCACCAGATCGGCGCCGAGTGCGTCGCGCAGCGCCGCCGCCTGATCGCCGATCGGCGTCGAACCATAGGCGTTGCTCACCGCGTACAAGTCCTGTGCGAGATCGCTGTTCTCGACGTGTGCAACTTGCTGGGTGCCCACCAGCCGCACCCGCTGCAACACGCCGCTGTTCTGGTAGGAGGCGTTGGCCTCGCTCATCCCGAGCGCGATCCGCGCCGAGATCGCCGTCGCACTTCCAGCCGAGGCAGCGGCCGCCGGCGTGTAAAGCACCAGGACGTCGATCGTCGGCGACCCGCTCGCCGCATCCGGCTCGGCCCCCGTGTCCCCCGTCACCGACGAGCCTTGCGGGGCGGTGGCCGCCAGATCGATCGGGATCGGGTCGAGCTCGGGCGGATACTTTGCTTGGTCCACCTGGGCGATCTCGTGCAGCTGCCCGCCGAGGTAACGAATCGCATACACCGCCCCGGGCATCACGATGCTGCCCGCCACGACGTGGTCGACCGACACCAGCGTCACCGTACTCAACGCCATGCCTGGAATGTGTCCGACCCACTCAACGCCAGCCCCCGACACACCGGTCCGATCCAGAACCGCCAGGTACGACACGTCATCAAACAGGTTCAACTCGATGGTCGGTGGCATCGCGGTCGGCGAATCTCCGGCCGGCTCCACCAGCAGCGCCGCACCATTGATCGCCACCAGGCGCGACCGCATCACAGTGGCGTCCGGGCGCCGGTCGTAGGCCACAGCGGCGCCGGCATCCACAAACAGGCGAATCGGGTTTTGCGAGGGGTGGCGGGCCGCGACCCGGGCCCCGCCCAGCAGCGCCCCGCCAACCACGGCGAGCAACAGCATAGGGACGACAGGCGCCCGGCGACGCAGCATGGTGATCTGCCCTGCAACCGTCTCCCCGATTGGTGGTGCGCCTGAGAGACCAGGCGACGACGGCCATCCTGGCGATCGGGGGAATGATTGGGAAGACAGCAACCGCTATGCCGTCGGTACCGCCAGCGTCCACAGGCGAGTCGGGGCGAATTGCGGCCGCAATTGACATGGGCGCACACCGGCCTCAAACAGCGATCAACGATTTATGGAGGCCATGACTGGCTTCATCGAGGGTTGTTGCAAGCGCATCTGTGATCACACAATCGCGCCATCACTGCAATGCCTTGAGACAACGCCGTTTAAGCGGTGTGGGCGAACCTGGCGCTCCGTGACCGCACAATGTGTTGTCTTGTTTTGCTACATGCAACAATATTGCGGGGCCGCATGGCGGCGTCGCCGCCGCCACCGGGAATCAACTTACAGATCTGCGCGGGGCATGGCAGAGGGCGTCGCAAAAGACGTGGTCGGCGGCGATATCGCTGCTCAAACGACGAGGCGGGTACCGGTATAATTGCGCGGGCGGCTTGAGCACGCCCGACACGCCTGACGAGTCCGACACGTTGTGGCGGGCCGCGCGGGTCGGCGGTCGTGCCGTGGGGCGAACCACGGCCTCCCTCCTCGCCAGTCTGATCCGGCGCGTCTGGTGTCGCGCGCCGCGCCGGAACGGATGGCGCAACTTGATAGCACGCATACGTGAGGAACGATTCATGAAGAAGCACATCCTGGCGCCGGTGGCGCTGCTCGCCCTCCTGGTCGCGGCCGCGTCGGCGTTCGCCGACACCTACGTGAAAACCAAGTCGCACACCGATGCGATGAGTGTGATGGGCCAGAACACGCCCGCTCGCGACGAAACCACCGAGGCGTGGATTAGCGGCACCCGCTATGCCACAGGAACCGCCGACTCGTGGTTCGTCATCGACGTCGAGAAGAAGGCGGCGTATTTCATCAATCACAAGGACAAGTCGTACGTCGAAGCGCCCCTGCCGCTCGACTTCGCCAAGATTCTCCCGGCCGAAGCCGCTGGCATGGCCGACATGATCAAGATGACGGCGACGGTCAAAGCCAGCGCCGAGACCAAAAAGATCGGCACGTGGGATTGCACCGGCTACGACGTGACGATGAGCGTGATGGGCATGCAGATGAACATGCGTATCTGGGCGTCGACGGCGGTGCCCTTCGATTACGCCGCGTTCAACAAGATGTTCATGCCGGTGGTGCTCCAGGGCCAGATGCGCATGGGCGAATCCGCGGTTGCCGAATTCGCGAAGATCAAGGGGTATCAGGTGGCGTCGGAGCTGACCGGCGACATCATGGGCGCCAAAATGCGTGTGACGCAGGAAGTGCTCGAGATTGCCGATCGGCCCGCCCCGGCCGGTGTCTACGCACCGCCGGCCGGATACAAGAAGAACGCATCGCTGAGCATCGCGGATTTGCAGAAGCGATAGCCTGGGCGTGTCGGCGCCGGATGTGGCCCGAGGTCGGGTTCGGCGCCGGCCGACGCCCACGGCCAAGGGCCGTCACCTATCGCTGAGCTCGGTCAGCGGTGCGAGACGACCTCCCGGCTACCCCCGCGCGGGCGGACCGTCGCCCGGCTGCGCGCTCGACTCCAAACAGGTCGCGCACAGTCGGCCGACGGTCCTGAACCCGAGAATCTCGATGTCGGACGACAGGTAGCCGTCCTTGATTTGCTCGTTCCGCAGCAGATCGGTGCTCAGGTATTTCTTGTTGCTATCGGAAAACACGGTCGCCACCACCGCAGCCGGTCCCATCTGGTTCTGGATCTTGAGCGCCCCGATAAAGTTCGCCCCCGACGAGATGCCAACCGCAAGCCCGGTGCGCGCGAGTTTTTGCGCGAGCAGAATCGAATCACCATCCGAGGCTTCGACGATCGGATCGAGTTCGGCAAGCTTCACGATGGCGGGCACGAATTCGTCGGAGATGCCCTGGATGCGGTGCTGCCCCACTTTGTGGCCCGTCGACATGGTGGGCGATTCGGCCGGCTCGAGCGGATGGATGCGAACGTCGGCTTTCTGCAGACGCAGGTAGCGTCCCACGCCCATCACCGTGCCGCCGGTGCCGACGCCGGCGACGAACGCATCGGGCGTCAGGCCTTCGAGCCGCAGTTGTCCCCAAATCTCGGGCCCGGTGGTGGCCATGTGGGCTTCGACGTTGGCGTCGTTGGCGAACTGACACGGCAGGAAGACGTGCGGCTGGCGCGCCGCCAACTCCTCGGACATGCGGATACTGCCGAGGAACCCGCCCTGCGTGCGGCTGACCAGCACGATGGACGCGCCAAAACTCGAGATGAGGGAAATGCGTTCGGAGCTCATCCAGTCTGGCATGAAGATCGTGACCGGATGGCCCAGGGCACTGCCGATGGCCGAGAACGAGATGCCGGTATTGCCACTGGTGGCCTCGGCGATCAGGTCGCCCGGATGGATCTCGCCGCGCTCGTAGGCCCGCCGAAGCACGTGGAGGGCCATGCGGTCCTTAATGCTGCCGGTGAGGTTCACCTGTTCGTACTTCGCGTAGATCACCCGCGGTTCGCCGCGATAGGCGAAGTCGATGGCCAGCAGCGGCGTGTTGCCGATGATGCGCTCGAGGGCGTGGAACTTCTTGAGCACGGGCGGGGCGAGTGGCGTCGTTATCGGCATGTGGATCGCAGAAAGCCATCGGAAGAATGATGAAGGGGCCGGTGCCGCCAGCGCGGCACATGGATCTTACAACGATTGCGAAGGAGCGAGCGGTTCTGGTACTATTCAGTGCTCGCCGCTCGGGCGGCAGGCGCGTCGTGGCGGCCGCCTCGCCAATCTCGTCCCCATCGTCCAGGGGTTAGGACGCGGCCCTTTCAAGGCCGAGACCCGGGTTCGAATCCCGGTGGGGACGCCAGCCTGCGCTCAACCTCAGCTCGCCGCTCCTTCGGTTGAGCTACGGCTAGGCAAGCCAGCCGTCAGGCGAAGTCTGTCTCGCCGAAGCCCCGACGCAGCACGAAGCGCGGAGTCGGGCGAAGGCGGACGTCCATCCCCCTCAGCTTGCTACTGCCCCGGTCGGCCGGGCAAACCAGCTTTCAAGCGAAGGCTAGTCCTGTGAAGCAGGTCGGGGACGAAGGCTCGCGACAGTGGGCTATCGTGGTCTCGGCAACTCAGTGGTCACACGAAGTGCGAAGAGGGACACGGTTCGAGATCAGTCACTGCTTCTCCGTTGGTCCACAGTTCGTACTCGCTCAGATCGATGTCGTCATTCCAAGATATGCCGTATCCTCCGGCATCCAACCGCACCGCCCGAAAGAAGGCTGGCGACGCGAGTAACTGGAATTCTGCGCGGCAGACGAGCGCCCCACAGTCGTAGACCTTCTGTTCGCCGTTGCGGAAGCGGATGAGCAGCCTCGTCGGACCGATAGCCCGCACGGTGTCGATCCTCGGTGTTGCTTCCATAAGCCGCCTCACTCCAAGCCCGGCAGTTGTCGGAATTCCTGCCGGGTCCACATCTCGGACAACTCTCGCTGATGCTGCTCGCCCCATTCAGCGACGAGCTTGCGTGCACGCACTGGCAAGTCACCTTCCAACATCTCCAGCGTGGCGATCGCAAAGACCGCGTTGAACTCGCCGTAGATTGCATGAAAATGTGGCACACCATGCTCGCTCTGGCTGAATTACATCTTGATGAGGATGCCGTAGAATCTCGCAATCACCGGCATGATGGCTTCTCCCGTTGTGGTTCGCTCTCAACCCACATTGGGCCCGGAGCGCACGGACGTCAACATTCGCCCCTCGGTCCCGAACCACCGGTTCTACCGGGCTGGCTGATGCGGCTCGGACTTGCGACGCGCGCTGGCCTTTGGCTGGAGCGCAGTGTTCGGCAGGCCGCCGCTGCGACGAACAGCTCTGGCGGTGTTGAGAATCCCACGCAGAGCTTCGTTCACGGCGATCGCAGAAGGGAACGCGGCAGCCACGTCGGGCTCCACAAGAACGATATTCGTGCCTTCACGAAGCCGCTTGACGTACTTGGCGCGGACGCCACCCTTCATCGAGGCGAAATCGTACTCCGGCAGCAATTCGTCATCAGGACTCGCGTTGGTCTTCTTCATAGAATCTCCGCTCGGGCCGCGTCACGGGTCTGGCGCTGATAATCCGGATCGTCTCGTCGTCGTCAGTGTGTGCGACCACCAAGACCCGCCGATGGGCCGACCTCCCGATAGTGAGGAATCGCCGCTCGGCCTGCGAGTGTGCCCCATCCGGGAAAGTCGTCGAGAGCGGGTCGTCGAAGACGGTTCCGGCTTCCCGGAAGTCAACACCGTGCTTCTCGACATTCGCTGTCGCCTTGCCGGGATCCCACGCAAAGACCACATGGCTAGTATACGTCTCACCCCTGACGCCCGGCTGGTTTGAGCACGACGACCGCAGCGATCACGCGAATTGTCCGATGATTCCGAACAATTCGACGTTCCACATAAGTGGGTGTCCGGGTGGGGACGCCACCATAATTGGGAAGCCTCCGCCCGCCAAGATCCGCGCGTTTGTGCCCTCCCCTGTGATCTCGTAGTACCGCTGATTCCCTGCGGCTTTCGGCGTGAACAGCAGCGCCACCTGCAGGAGCTTCTTGAGCGCCTGTCGGCAGGAGGTGGCCGGGCATCTCCCGGCACACCGGGGTGCGCGCCGCGCGCGGTGGCCCGACTGGACGAGACTCGGCATATACTGAAGCTGAAGGTTGACTATGTTCGACAAGGAGCTGGAGTTCTTCATCGCCAATCAGGATCGGCTCGTCGCCGAACATCGCAACCAGTTCTTGATTCTGCGCGGTCCACAGGTTGTCGGCGTGTACCCGACGCTGTTGGACGCCTACGTTGAGGCCCTCCGCCGATTTGCCCCCGGCACCTTCATGCTGCAACGATGCGAGCCCGGACCTGACGCGTACACGGTCACGATCAGCACGCGCGACCTGTTCGCCACCATGGCGACATGACATCCGGCCCAGTTCCATCGTTTCACGCCTTTACGACGAAGGCACGCGGACTCGCCAGGCGGATTGTGACGCCTGCGTCGATCGGTCCTGCGTTCGACCCGAGAAACCCGCCCGTTCCGCCATCGCCGCAGCTCGCCGTCCAAGCACTCTGGGACACCGGCGCCACAGGTAGCGTCATCACCGCGGCCACGGCTGCGTCGCTCCACTTGGTGCCGATGGGCGTCGTCACGGTGAATCACGCCGGCGGAAGCAGCCTGGTGAACACCTACGTCGTCAGCATCACGCTGCCCAACCAGGTCGGGGTTGCGGCGGTACAGGTCAGCGAGTGCCCGGACGGCGCTGGGCAGTTCGACGCCATCATCGGCATGGATGTCATCACGCTGGGTGATCTGTCGATCTCGAATCTGAACGGCCAGACTTGGATGACGTTCCGGATCCCGTCCGTGGAAGCCGTCGATTTCGTTCGGGAAGCGGACCGCCTCACCTACTCCGGCGTACCCCGCAACGCGCCGTGCCCATGCGGGAAGCTGCGACCCGACGGCCAGCCGATCAAGTTCAAGCACTGCCACGGCGCCTGAACGCGCCCAGTCGTCGCGACGCGGCCCGTCGACGACGCCCGATCGCCAGCGGGAACACGCGAGCTGCCTGGCGCGGCGGCCGATAACTCACGCCGCCCGCACAATTCCTCTGATTTCCGTGAGTGCAAAAAGGGACGGTTCCCGGTGGGGACGCCACTCCAATGCGACAGCCCCGCACGACGCAGCGCGTTCGAAACGCTAACGCGGAGCGTTGGTGTGGTCGTGGAGCCAGGCGACCAGATCCTCTCGAGCCACCCGGCCGGCGGCAAGCCCCAACATCAGTCGCTCTTGTTCATCAATCGAGGCGTCGATTTCGAGCCCGTTCAAGAGCAGCAGCGTTTCCATCGCGGCGTGTGCGACCCGCTTGTTGCCATCGAGGAACGGATGGTTCATCACTAAGGAGAACCCGAGCGCCGCGGCCTTCTCAACCGTCGAGGCGTAGAGATCGACACCATCGAAGGTCATCCGCGGTTGCGCCATGGCGGCCTCAAGGGCTCCCAACTCGCGCACGCCGGCCAGACCACCTGAAGCCGCAAGAACGCAGCGGTGCAATTCAACGACCTCGCCCAGGGTCAGGTGACGCATCAGGCGAGGCGCCGGTACAACTCGTCGTTCTTCTTGAGGACACGGTCTGCGGCCAAACGGAAGTCGTCGTCCTTGGCCGCGAGCAGATCGGCCACGGCGGCGCGGGCCAAGTCGGCAGGCGCAACGCCGAGTCGCGCGGCTTCCTCTCGCAAACGTGCGTCTTGAGGCGGAGAAAGGTCGAGAGCCAGTTCCATGCGCCTACTCTAGCGCGGAGCGAGGCCACCGACAAGCGCCCCGCCCCGGAACTGGATGCGTATCATCTTGACCAATCCCGGTGGGGACGCTAAACCCTATCGACACGTGACATAGGATCATCTTGAGACTCACGACCTATAGCGATCCGGGCCGCCTGCTGGCGCCGGCGCGGCTGCCGTTCGCCAACAGGGAACTCGCTCTCTCTTCGACGTCCCGGAGCCTCGGTGTTATACTCCCACGGTCGTCAAATTCGGCGACAAGGAGGATTAGTTTCATGTCATGTTTCGGGAAGCCCCTTTCGCGGGTACTCGGCGGCTCCTTGGCGACTTGCCTGGCAGTGCCGCTCTTCTCACTGCTGGCCGTCTCGACCAGCGTTGCCCAGCCCTCCACGAACACCACCAACATCAAGGACGGGAAGGGTGTGCTCGAGGAACGCCGCGTTCGGGCGTACAAGGAAATGGGCGGAGACGAGAACGTCATCCGCCAGACGGTCGCGCGCATCACGAAGCAGGACGGCGATGCTCCCGGCTCGTGGGTGTATGAGTGGCGCGTCCTCGGCGAGTACTACGAAGCCCGCGGCGATGCCTTCCTCAAGACCGGGCCGAAGCGCGCCGCGCAGGATGCCTACATCGCGTCGATTGCCTACTACGCGCTCGGCTGGTTTCCGCGGGTCACCAACGCCGAAGAATCCAAGGACTACGAGCAGCAGCTGCGCGTGTATCAGAAGGCCGGTAAGTTGCTCGACGTGCCGCTGGAGATCGTGAAGGTCCCGTACAAGGACGGCTTTATCACGACGTACCTGCACAAACCCATCGGCGTCGAGAAGCCCGCGCTCGTGCTGTATGCCGGGGGCGTCGACCAGTACAAGGCGAACCACTACCGCCCCGTGCAGGACTTCCTCGCCAAGGGATTGGCCGTCGCGACCTTCGACCTGCCCGGCTTCGGCGAGAGCAGGCAGTGGGAGAGAGACGTCAAGTCGGACGCCCATTTCGCCATGCTCGAGCACTACCTGAAGCGCACCGATATCGACACCAAGCGCATCAGCCTCTTTGGGCAGAGCTATGGTGCCGGCGCCACGCTGCGCGCGGCCCTGCGCAACGATCCGCGCATCAAGTCGATTGTGGCCTTCTGCGGCGCGATGCACCTGGGCGGCAAGAACTCGTTGGTGCCTGAGTGGAAGCCCGGCGAGAAGCTGATCAACGGGCCCTTGCTCGTGGCCAACGGCACGCGCGATCCCGGCAGCCCCGTCGCGGACCTGATGTCGACCTACCAGTCGGCGAAGGAAGGCGATCTGTGGTTGCTCGGTCTGGGCGAGCACTGCGCGGTGGAATACTATCCAGTCGTGATGCCGCAGGTGGCGGCCTGGATCGTCGAAAAGAGCGCGAAGTAACCCTTCGGACGTCCGACGCAATCACACGACCGCGCGGGGCCGACAAGCTCCGCGCGGTCGTTTCTGTCTGTATGCGTCGAAGCCGTTCCCCTACCTCGTGACGATCGGAAACGTCCCGGCGGCCTTGTCGAACAGCGTCAAGAAGCGCACCAGATCGATCCGGCTTCCTTCGATCTTGAGTTGATCGCCAAGCAGCACCTCCCTCACGCCGGCCGTCCCCACCATCATCTTGATGAAGAACGCTTTGGTCACCGTGCACGTCGCGTTGGCATCGGCGGCGCGGCTCGCCTTCCTGTGATGCAGCACCGCGTTCTCGATCCACAGTACGAACGACTCGCGGGTATCGGTTACGACCAGGTTGATCTTCAGGTCGAGGCCATCCGCCGCGGGACCGTCAAGGCCCGCCGCGAGCGCCTCAAGCACACGCTCGACCGGCGTCTGCAGCAACAGGTCGACGAGAAACCTGCGCTCCATGCCCTTCTTGGGTGCGCTCTGGCGCAGTTCCGCCGCCGCGGTGAGATAGCTGTTGCGCCACGGCGCAGCCTCGGCCAGATAGCCCATCTGGTCGTAGGTGCGCGCCAGCAACTGTGTCGCGCTCTGGTGTCCGGGCTGGCCCAGGACCGCGTGATTCAGCAGTTCGGCCGCCCAACGATAGTCGCCCTTGTCGAAGGCGACCTGCGCTGCCGCCACGACCTTGTCGGCTCCGCCCATCAGTTCCAGGTACCGCCTCGCCGAATCCTGCGGAGGCAACGGATCCAGGTTGGCCGGGTTCCCATCGTAGGCCCCAAGATAAAACTGATACACCGCTTTCACGTTGTGGCGCAGATCACCGTAGTAGCCGCGCGCCCCCAATGAGGAGGCGAGCGACCGGGGCAACTTCACCCGCTCGGCGATCTCACGGGGAGTGTATCCGGCGTTGATCAACCGCACGGTCTGGTCGTGGGTGTATTTATAGACATCGCGCTGCGTGGTGACGAACGTGACGATGCGGACGTGGCCCCAGATCGGCCACTGATGCTGCCCGACGTAAATCTCGGCGTCGCCGAGTTGATCCAGCGCCTGCTGCAGATACTCGGCCCATCGAAGGGCGTCGCGGACTTTGGCCCCTCGCAACGGCAGCAGGTTGTGCATGGAGTGCACCAGAAGTTCCGCGCCACCATAGATCTTCTTGTCGGGAATCGAGAACGTCAGCTCGGCTGGAGCCTCGGCCCCCGGCACGTTATGGAACACGAAGCGGACGCCGTCGAGCGTCACGTCCTGCGCCGCCTGCGAAATGATCTGCGTCGGCTGGAGGATGCCGAAATGGCCGACCGCGGCGGCCCTGCCCAGCCCGGCACCGACGTTGCCCTTGACCGAGCGTTCCAGATCCCGGCCGAACTGATACGTCGAGCGCCGGCCCATCGCCGCCCCGACCATCACGTTCTCGCTGGTGGCCTCCTGGATGAATCCATCGGGCGCGATCACGGGGATCTTGCGGTCGGCCGCCTCGGTGGGTGAGATCAGCCCCAACGCACCTCCGAAGTGATCGACGTGGCTGTGCGTGAAGACCAGCGCGGACACCGGCCTGTTGCCAAGGTGCCTGGCGACGAAGGCCAGGGCCGCGGCAGAACTTTCGCGGCAGGTCAACGTGTCCACCACGATCCAGCCCGTCTTGCCCTCCACCAGCGTCATGTTGGCGATATCGAAGCCGCGCACCTGGTACACGCCGTCGGTCACCTTGAACAAGCCGATCTGCGCATCGAGCTTGGCGTGACGCCAGAGGCTGGGGTTCACCGTCGAAGGCGCCTCGCCTTCGAAGAGTCGATGGTCGTCAAAGTCGATCAGCACCTCACCTTCTGCGCCGACAATTTTTCCTTCGGGCCTGGCGATCAAGCCGCGCCTGGCATCCTCGAAGTCCTGTGGGTCGCCGAGCCTGAGCCCCTGCGCAACCTCTGCGTTGGCCTTCGCCGTGGCTGGCATCGCGTCACCGGCTACCCCACCAATATCTGCGCGCCTTCCACAGCCTGCCGCCGCGACCAGCAGGCCTCCAATCACGGCGCAACGGAGCAGCGTCAACATGGTTCGGGATCCTTTGGCGCCGAGATGAACAGCAGAACCCATCCCTGCCAACACCCCGGCTGATCGTCGTCTGATCAGGACAGAATGGCACAGGATCGGGGAAACGACGCTGACGTTCTCGTCCCACATCTCGCGACTCAGAGGACGCGGGGTATCCCGTGACCGCCAGATCGAGATGAAGCGAGCTCAGGGCACGCCGAGCCTGGCGCCAAGGCGACATGCCAACGTCTCCAACGCTTTGAGGCGGCGCAGACGCAGACACCACGACCCCGAATGTTTCTATTTGCCGGGCTCCGGAACGGTGTTAAGGTCTATCCACTCTTTACCCAGCGCCTGACGCCTGCACCCCGCTCGCCCGCCGTTCGTGCGGCCGGGGCGCGGATCATCGGAGGAAGTTATGCCGACTTCTTCCTCAGGCCGCTGGGCCATCGCTGTTGCCCTCGCCTGCAGGGCAGAAGGAGATCAGATGGCTTTTCAGCTACGCCGAACGACCTTCGCTGTCGGAATCGTGCTCCTCGTCTCGCTGGCGTCCGTGCCCGCACAAGGGCCCGATCCGCTCGTGGGAACATGGAAGTTGAATGTCGCCGCGTCCAACTACGATCCGGGTCCCGCACCCAAGAGCAGCACGCGAATCGTCGAGGACTGGGGAGGCGGTGTGTTCTCGTCGACCGCCAGCGGCGTCAGCGCCCTGGGCAACCCGGCGTGGTCCAGCGTCGTGTTCAGGTACGACGGCAAGGACTATCCGTACGCCGCCAGCACCAATCCGGGCACCTCGCCGACGCTCACCACGCTTGCGTACAAGCGGGTTGACGCCAACACGATCGAAGTTACCGTCAAGGTGGCCGGCAAGGTGGTGCAGACCCAGACCACGTCTATTTCGAAAGACGGGAAGACGTATACCACTAAAACAAAAGGCGTCAACACGCAGGGGAAACCGGTCAACAACGTCACGGTGTCTGACCGGCAGTAGACAGCCAGCGCCGGGGCAGCCCGCTGCATGCCCTGGCGGCGGCCGGCTCGGCGGCCTGTGCCCGCCCCCTTTGGTTTCCGCGAGGCGGCTGACGGCACGAGGCCGCCAGCCGCCCCCACGGCCTAGTGGACGCTTACCCGGCGGACCTTGAAGCTGAACTGGCCAAGGTGCTGGCACCCCGGCGTCGACCCACACTCGGAGGCCGGTTCGAGCGGACTGGGCGTGGGAAAGCCGTCGGCGTCGACGATGGTTCGACCGCCAGTCGACGGATCGGTGTAGGCATAGAGGTACGCGTCGATCGCGCCCGTCATTTCGTCGCGCGACGCCACTGTAGCGCTGAACAGGTTCTTGAAGCCGCCGATGAAGAGGCCGCCCGGAGCCGACTGCAATAGTGTGAACTCGGCCTTAATGCTGCGCTGGCCGCTCGGCAGCCACTCCCCGTGCGCGGTCGAGTGTGTCCCGCCGGCAAAGATGTTCGAGTCGATGCCGATGAAGGTGCCATCCGCGTTGACCGTGAAGATCATCACGATCTCGGGCGGCACCGGACAGCCCGGGGACCCCGGCGGACACGGGACGGTGCTGAGCACCGGAATTGCCCGGCCAAACCACGAGCCGATCGCGTCCTGAAAGGTCGGCCGACGACCATCAGGCTTACTGCTGGCCCCGACGTTGACGCTGCCGGCCAGGCTCACCAGAGCCACACCAAATAGCACCGCCACGACTCCAACTCGCCAGCCCAGGGGCAGTTCACGGGTCGACAACTTGTTCATACCGACTCCTTGGATGGGGCTCCTCCTGGAGCGTTTCGTAAATCCTATCATATTGGTATGTGTTTATCGCGGCTCAGGTTTTCGGACTCGACAACCGTCAACCCTTTCAACCTACCGCCACCCTCGTTCGCCCGCCGTCGTCTCTCCGCCGCCGCAACGCCACACCAGCAGGGCGACACTGCGCGACCGGGTCTCTCGACCCACGAGGCCCACCAACAAGGTGCGCCCGCGAGGCGCACGATGCGCACGAGGCGCACGCTTTGACACGGACGCGCCGTGCCGACAATGCGAACGACGCCACAGACATGTTGTTTCTGCAGACCAAGGGAGTCCACGCGTACCGCATCGCATCGCCAGCGTCGGAGGGCGAGGGTGGCGGTCACGGCAACGACGAGCGGATCTGGGTGGAAGGCTTCGGCGAATTCGTCGAAGCCAGCTACCGCACCGTCGCCGACGTGGCGGCGTCGACAAAAGTCCGGGCGTCTCTGAAAAACAGTCGATGCCCAGGCGGCTGGCTATCTCTTGTTTCCGTCCGGCGTACAACCGGGCGCTGCGCCCGCCGGAATCAGGAGGCCGCTGTCGGTGGCGATAAACAGTGTGCAGTCAGGAAAAGCGACTTTCCCGTTGACCACCGGATAGGTCGCGCGGTTGTAGCTCAGGACGCGATTGCTCACGGACCCGGTGGCGGGCCCGCCGCTTTTGGGACCAGTGAATGCGGTCCGTGGCAACACCGTCAGCGATTCGGAGCGGGTCACTGTCGCGAACGCGTTCCGATCGTTTGGGGTGAACCGCATCGACACGGTCATCGTCCCCGGCGTCAGGGCCGTTCCTGCGGGAGGATCGTACAAAAACGCTCCCGGCACATTCGCGCTGGCATTCAACTGAAACGCGCCGAGTACCGAACCGGCCACCACGGACGCGGGCGCGGCCCACGTTACTGCCGGCGTGGCCTGCGCCTGGCCGCCGCCTCCAGGCGGGGTGCACCCTGGCGCCATGCCCGCCGGAATCAGCAGGCCGCTGTCAGTGGCGATAAACAGGGTGCAATCGGGAAACGTCACCTTCCCGTCGACGATGGAGTACTTTGCCCCGTTGTAGGTGAGCATCCGGCCGCTCACCGTACCGGTCGCCGGTCCCCCGCTCTTGGGTCCTTTGAATCCGCCGGCCTGGCGAACGCCCGCGCCAACCCGGGCGCCGGCTGCCGCCGCCGCCGTTGCCGGCCACGTCAGCATACTCACACCCATCAGGACGAACACCCCCCCCTGCAACAACCGACGACATGATGCGCGCATAGTGGAATCCTCCGAGTTCATGGAAGGTGTCTAGGGTTTCGCGTCGCCCTTCGCCAGCATTTCGGAAATGACGACTTTGAGTTTCGCCAACGGCGTGTCCTTGAGAATGTATCCGACCGCACCCGACTTGATGCAACGCATCACCGACTCGCTCTGGGCCTTGGCCGTCAGCACGACGACCCGCGCATCCGGAAACTCAAACCGCACGTCTCGCAGGGCTTCCTCGCCCGAGCGATTCGGCATGTTCAGATCGAGCAGCATCAGGTCGGGTAGACTCTTCCGATAGAGCGACACCGCTTCGTACCCGTCCCGCCCTTCCCCAACGACTTCGCAGTTGACCGACTCGACCAGCATCTTCCAAAGCAGGCGAATATGATCGTCGTCATCCACCAGCACGACGCGATACTTCCGGCCGTTCATGGATCCATCCCCCATTACAACCCCGTCGATCGAACGGGCACCATTCTATCGTGGCATCGGGACGAACGGGAAACGCAACGCGGGGTGAGTTGGGCCGCCCTACGGCGTCCGCCGCAACACGACGACCGACTCGATGTGGGGGGTGTGCGGAAACATGTCGATCGGCTGCACCAGCGAGATGCCGTACTGTGCACGGCCCAGCGCCTGGAGGTCAACGGCGAGCGCCTCGGGATTGCATGACACGTAGACGATGCCCGACGGTCGAAGCGCACCGGCGACCCAGTCGAGCACCATCGGCGAACAGCCTTGCCGCGGCGGGTCGAGCACGACGACGTCGGGTGAGGCCGGCACCAGTCGTCGGCTCGCGCCTGCGGCCACGTCTTCGGCGCGGGCCCGGACGAAACGGCACGAGGCATCGGAGATCCTGTTGAGCCGGCGGCCTGCTTCGCCATCCGCGACCGCGTCGCCGTTCTCTTCGATGGCGGTCACCGTCGCGCCGCGCTTGGCGAGCGCCAGGGCAAACAGTCCGGCGCCCGCATAGAGGTCGAGGATGCGGTCGGCACCGCGCGTGTGCTCCAGGGCGACACGGACCATCGCGTCGGCCGCACCGACGTTGGTCTGGAAAAACGCCGTCGGCGACAACAGGTAGCCGACTCCCCCGATCTGTTCCCGCACCCTCTCGGCGCCAGCCAGGCGCTTGGTCGCCGGCCCGAACAGCATCGCATCGGGCCGGTCGTGGATGTTGAGATGCAGTCCGGTGGGCGCCAGGGCCCCCGCCAGAATATCGCGCACCGCGGGTCTGAGTTCCCGCACGTTGTGGGCGACGACGAGCGTGGCGAGAACCTCGGGTGACGACCCGGCCACCCGCATGACGAGATGGCGGAGAATGCCGCGCCGCAGATCAGGCGAGACGGCCTCGATGCCCGCCTTCGCCAGTGTGTCCCTGATGGCAAACGCGCACCGGTTGCCTGCCTCCGCATGTACGGGGCACTCCTCGACCGGCACGACCGTCTGCGATCCGCGTCGATAGTGCCCCATCACCAGGCCGCGGCCCCTTGCGCCGGGCGCAAAGACGAAGTGGACCTTGTTTCGATATCCCCACGGCGTGGCCGAACCTGGGATCACGGACTGGACCGGCGGACAGCGTCCGCCAATGGTGCTGCGCAACAGCGTCTGGAGTGTCTCGGCCTTCAGCCGTAACTGCTCGGCGTATGGGATGTGTTGCCAGAGGCATCCGCCGCAGACGGCGTGATGACGGCACTTGGCCGCCACGCGGCGCGACGACGACGCCACGGCGCCCGACGCCTTCCCTGACCTGGGGTCAGTCGCCACTGACACCTTTGAAGTGATCGCGCTCGTCGGCAAAGAGCACGTTGAAGCTGGTGAGCGAGCCGTAACATCCCGTGATGTAGGTCTGCAGCCGAATCTTCACGTCCTCGGGCAGGTCCATCGCGTTGACTTGCTGTTCAAGCGTGCGCAGGCGGTTGCGGACCATGACCACCTTATGGAAAAAGGTCTCAATGGGCCACGACTTGTCCTGGAGCGAGGGATTGGCCGGCTTGAGCACCAGCGTCCCGCCGCGCCACTTCTCGAGGGGCACGACCGACGTCAGGCCGGTCTCTTCGCGAATCACCCGGCGCAGCAGCATCTCGAGATCGACCGATCCGGCGGCTTCCGACATGGTGCGTTCCCCAATCCGTTCCCGATCCGAAACCGGTGGCCACAAGGGCGGGGCGTTGCCGGCGGCGACGGCGGACGCCGGGCCACCCGATGCCAACGCGCGTGGCGGCGGGGCCGCCCTGACCGGCCCCCGCGAATTGTGCTGGCTGCCGCAATAGTCGCACTGCACGCGAACGGGACGCCCTTCGGCGTCGGCCACAATCACCGAGTGAAGGCGATCGAGTTTGCACGCGCGGCACAACTCCTCGACGGTGTCTCCGGCCCGATACGTCCTCATGTGCGGCTCCCCACCTTCAAACTGTACATGAAAATCCGGCGACCGACGCGTCCCGTACAGCCGTTCGGGGGGTTGGAGCTTGACCTGCGCCGCCTCAAGCGCTCAGGATACGGTCGAACCTGCGTGCCCTCGCTGCTGGAGACCATCGATGATACATGCCGACACCCGGCGCCGCCTGCTCGTCCTGCTGATCGCGCTGGCGTTCGCCAGCCAGATGCTCACCGCGCAAAGTCCCTCGTCGCCACGCGCCATCAGCGCGCCCGACACCTTCTTCGGATTCCAGATGGGTGCCGACCGCAAAATGGCCCGCTGGGACAAGATGGTTGAATATTACCAGCTGCTCGAACGGCAGAGCCCCAAGATCAAAGTGGTCGACATGGGCCCCTCGACGATGGGCAACCCGTTTCTGCTCGTGGTGATTTCGTCGCCCGCCAATCTGGCGAGGCTCGAGCCACTGCGCGCGATCAATCTCAAGCTGAGCGATCCGCGGGGCATTCCCGAGGCCGAGATTCGAAAGCTGGTCGCCGAAGGCAAGGCGGTGATCTGCCAATCGATGAGCCTGCACGCCACCGAGATCGGCGGCACGCAGATGGCCCCGGAGCTGGCGTTCGATCTGCTGACGCGCACCGATGAGGAAACGCAGCGCATTCTCGACAACGTGATCTTCCTGATGATCCCGTGTTTCAATCCTGATGGCGAAGTGATGGTGCACGACTGGTATCAGAAGACGTTGGGCACCGAGTACGAAGGCACGAACCCGCCGTGGCTGTATCACAAGTACGCCGGCCACGATAACAACCGCGACGCCTTCCAGACCAATCTGGTCGAGTCGCAGTACATGGCGAAGATCCTGTTTACCGACTGGATTCCGCAAGCCTACGTCGATCACCACCACATGGGCAGCTATGGCGCGCGTATCTATGTACCGCCCTACGCCGACCCGATCCGCCCGGCGGCCGATCCTCTCCTCTGGCGCGAATTGAGTTGGTACGGCGCGCATATCGCCTACAAGGAGGAAGAGTCCGGCATGTCCGGCATCCTCAACATGGCGCAGTACTCAGGCTGGGGACACTTCGGCTTCCACTGGATCACGCCCTTCCACAATATCGCCGGCATGCTGACCGAGTCGGCGAGTGCGAAACTGGCGACGCCCGTCTTCATCCAGCCGGAACAACTGCAGGGCGGCGCCCGCAATCTGCCGGTCTACGAGGCGCAGACCACGTTTCCGAACCCGTGGCCCGGCGGATGGTGGCGATTGCGCGACGTCATCGAGCGCCAGAAGATCTCGGCATGGGCCACGCTCGATCTGGCTGCGCGCAACAAGGACACGGTGCTGTGGAATGCCTATCTCAAAGCCAAACGGCAGAGCGAACGGGGCGCCGAAGGAACGCCTGCCGCGTATGCCATTCCCGCGACGCAGCACGACGGCCTGACGGCCACCAAGCTCATCAATAAACTCCGCGTGCAGGGCGTCGAGGTCACGCAGTCCGCCAAAGGCTTCACGACGGCGGCCGGCGCGGTGTACGGCCCGGGGTCGTTTGTGATCCCGATGGCCCAGCCTAAAATGGGCCTCATCCGCTATCTGCTCGGGCGCACGTTCTACCCGGACAACACCTACACGCGCGACCGCGACGGAACGCCGATCCGGCCGTACGACATGGCGACAGACACGATGGCCGAGTTCATGGGGGTGCGCGTCGACCCGGTGGATGTTCCGATCAAGACGGAGTTGGCGAAGATCGCCGGGCCGGTCGCGTCAATCGGGAAGGTGGCGACATCGGTGTCGGGCTATCGGATCGACGGCCGCCTCAACGACGGCTTCAAGGCGGTCAATCTGCTGCTCGACAAAAACGTCGTCGTGCGCCGCGTGGACAAGGCGGGCGGCGGTTCGCGCCCCGGCGATTTTCTGGTGGCGGCCGGCGGCGAGGCGGTCTACGCCGACGTGGCGAAGCAGACGGGCGTCGATTTTAATGCGTTCACCGGTGATGCGGCGCTGGGCACGCACGAGATCAAGAAGACGCGCATCGCCCTGTACCAGCGATATGGCGGAGGGAATGCCGACGAAGGCTGGACGCGACTGCTGTTCGAACAGTTCTCGTTTCCCTACGCGACGGTGATGGACGCGGAGATCAAGAAAGGCAACCTCAACGATCGCTATGACGTGCTGGTCATTCCCGAGGATTCGACTTTCACGATCACCGGCGACAGGCCTGCCGCCGGCAGCGGCCGCGGAGGTGGGGGCGGGCGATCGCCGGAGGCCACGCCGCCGGAGTATCGGACCGGAATGGGTGCCGAGGGTGTGGATGCGATTCGGTCGTTCGTGCGCAAGGGTGGCCGCCTGGTGACCTTGGGCCAGGCCAGTGCCTTCGCGATCGAACGTCTCGGCCTGCCGATTCGGGACGCGGTCGCCGGCAAACCGTCGAAGGACTTTTTCTGTCCCGGCTCGACGTTGAAGATCACCGTCGATGCGAATCACCCCATGGCGTACGGCATGCCGACCGAGGCGCTCGCGGTCTATCTGAGCGGCAATCCCGCGTTCGAGATTACGCCCAGCGATCACAACGAGTGGTACGAAACCGTGGTTCGGTACGGGAACCGCGACATCCTGCAAAGTGGCTGGCTGGTTGGAGAAGAGACGCTGCACAAGAAGGCCGCCGTCGTGGCGGCGCGATACGGAGATGGCCAGGTGCTGTTGATTGGATTTCGCGCGCAACACCGTGCGCAGACACACGGCACCTACAAGCTGCTGTTCAACGCGTTGGTGCGATAGGCCTGGCGCAGGTCATGACGCCGGCTGCGGCCGCCGTGGAGGCGACCACAGCCGGCCCATGTTCCAGGTGAGGCCGGCGTACGCAGCGGTCCCGCCAAAGCCGCTCACGTTGACGATCGCGCCGACGTCCACCACGAGCGATTTCCGCAACACCAGCATCGGCCCCGTCAGGAATGCGACGACGGCAGGCGATCCTGCTGGACCCGCTGTTCCGGGATAGCCAAACACCTCGGCAACCCATCCCAGTCGATCCGAGAACTCGACGCCGAGTGAACAGGTCCAGAACGTCGACGACACCGGCGCCCGCGAACCATCGCCGCTCCGCCGCGTGTACCCCGCATTGAGGTCGAGCGCGAACGGGCCGAACTCGCGGCTCGAGATCGCGAGCAGGCCGAGGTCGGTGGTTCCGGTTCCGGTCTCACGCGCGGTCGAACCGGTCGGCAGCTTGACCAGTGCCTGAAGCGCAAAGTCGCCGACCGCCGGCGCCCCTGTGGCGATCTGCCACTTGAGGCCGATCTGGGAGTCGCCGAGTCCGCCGACCGCAGCGCCGTCAGCCGACGTCCGCAGGAACGCCGGCGCGAGGTCGAGCTGCAGGTGATCGGCCAACCCGATCTTCACCAGCACGGGAAACGACAGGACCGACGAGCCTGGCACCGGATGTTGAAACTGGAATCCCGTTTCCAGTTCCGCGATCCCAATCGCGACCGCGTGCGCGTGGGTGGCAACCGTCGGACGCTCGGGTTTGGATTCTCGCGGATCGCTCTGGGCGTCCTGGGCCCAAGCCGCCGGAGCGAGTCCGACAATCAAGACGGCAGCCAGCACGCACACGGCTGCCGCCGGACCGCTCGAACGATGTGTGTGTGAACGGGTCATAATTCAGGCAGTTTACCACCGCCGCCCGGGCTCGGCGCCCCTGCACGGCATACCCAGCCTGTCAGGCGAGCTCTCTCGGTGAGACGGGTCGCTCAGGATCTCGAATCCAGCTCATCCCACCGCGCGTAGGCCACGGCAATCTCGCCCTGAAGGCCGTCGAGACGGGCCAGGGTCGCTTTGATGACGGCGGCCCCTTCACGATAGAACTCGGCACTCGCCACCCTCACACTCGTCTCGCGGTGCTCGGCTTCGAGCGCGCCGATCCGGAGCGGCAACCGCTCGAACTCCCGCCGTTCGTTGAAGCTCAGCTTTCGTAGGACGGCGCCGCCGGTCTCCGCATCACGATTCCGGTCGCGCACCCGGTCGGACGGCTTACCCGTCACGCGGGCCGCCTTCTGGGCCGCGAGCCGGACTCTCAACCAATCTTCATATCCGCCGACGTACTCCTGGATGCGGCCGTCGCCCTCAAACACCATCGTGCTGGTGACGACGTCGTCCAGAAACACTCGGTCGTGGCTGACCAGCAACAGCGTGCCGGGCCATTCGGCAAGCTGCGCCTCAAGCAGTTCGAGCGTCTCGAGATCGAGATCGTTGGTCGGTTCGTCGAGCACCAGAACGTTGGCCGGGCGAGTGAACAGGCGTGCCAGCAGCAGGCGGTTGCGCTCGCCGCCGGATAACGCCCTGACTGGCGATTGGGCTCGCTCCGGGGGAAACAGGAAGTCGCTCAAGAACGCGTTGACGTGGCGCGTGCGACCGCCCGCCGTCACGGTGTCGTTGCCCTCACCGACCGTATCGAACACGGTGCGTTCCGGGTCGAGTTGTTCGCGCTGCTGGTCGTAATACGCGACCTGCACGTTCGCACCGCGACGCACCTCGCCCGCATCGGGCTCGATTTCCCCAAGCAGGAGCCGAATCAACGTCGTCTTGCCGGCGCCGTTGGGACCAATCAGTCCGATGCGATCGCCCCTGAGAATCCGGGTGGAACAGTCGCGCACCACGCACTGGTCGCCGAACGCCTTGGTCACCCCTTTGGCCTCGAAGACGAGGCGGCCGGACTGATCCGCCTGCTCGACCTGCATCCGCACCTGGCCCATCTGGTCGCGCCGCGCCGCACGTTCGGCCCGCATGGCCAGCAACGCCTTGACGCGACCCTCGTTCCGAGTTCGTCGCGCCTTGATGCCCTGACGCAGCCACACTTCTTCGTCGGCCAGTTTCTTGTCGAACTTGTCCAACTGCAGCGCCTGGTTCGCGAGCCACTCCTCTTTCTTGCGAACAAACGTCGGGTAGTCGCCGGGCCAGGAGGTGAGGCGACCCCGATCAATTTCGACCACGCGCGTGGCCAGACGCTGCAGAAAGGCGCGGTCGTGGGTGACGAAGACCACGGCGCCGTCGTATTCCGCAAGAAACTCCTCCAACCACAAAATGGCGTCGACGTCGAGATGGTTGGTGGGTTCGTCCAGCAACAGCACGTCGGGCTGCGCGACGAGCGCGCGGGCCAGCAGCACGCGCCGACGCCATCCGCCCGACATCGTGTCGACAATGGTGTCGGCGGGCAGTTGGAGCCGGGCCAGCACCAGTTCGACCCGCTGTTCCATACGCCAGCCGTCGCGCTCCTCAAGCTCGTGCTGCAACCGACCCAGCGCATCCATGGCGGCAGCCGAGTGCCCCTCCGCCACCTCTTTGGCGGCGTGATGGTAGGCACTGACGAGCGCGCTGACGTCTCCGAGTCCCTCCGCCACCACGTCGAACACGGAGCGGTCGGCCGACAGCAGGACATCCTGATCGAGCCTGGCCGAGCGCAGGCCCGGCTGGCGCCACGTAGTCCCGCGGTCTACAGGCAGATCACCGTTGATGATTTGGAGCAGTGTCGATTTGCCCGTACCGTTGCGCCCGATGACGCAGACCCGTTCCTTCGCCTCGATCTGGAGAGACGCTTCGTCGAGCAGGGGCAGGTGGCCAAAGGCAATCGACACGCGATCGAGAGTGACAATCGACATCGTTCAGCAACGTACCACGGATTTGCGTCGCTGCCCGCCGGGATGCGAAGATGAGGGCTGGGCACGTTGCACGCAACCGATTCGTTATCAGGCGCTAATCAGGCCCGAGGAGGACCTGTCCCATGACCTACTACGGCAACAACGAACTGGCAGAAAGCTTCCGCACCGTCCGCAAGAACACGCTCGCGACTGCCGCGGATATCCCCGAAGACAAGTACAGCTACCGCCCGTCGCCCGATTCCCGTAGCGTCGCCGAACTGCTGCGCCACATCGCGGTGTCGTCCAAGGGGTACCACACGCTCCACGCCGTGAAGAAGATGACGTCGTTTGTCGGCTTCGACTGGGGCGCGCACATGCAGAAAGCACAACAGGAAGAACAGCAACTGCAGACCAAGGCCCAGATTCTCGAGGCGCTCAAGGCCACCGGCGACGCGTGGACGGCGTATCTGGAGTCGGTGCCGGAGGCGGACCGCGCGCAGGTGGTGACGTTTTCCGAAGGCGCCGTGCCGCCCACCAAGAGCCGGTTCGAGATGTGTCTCAGCGTGAAGGAACACGAGATGCACCACCGCGCGCAGTTGATGGTGCTGCAGCGGATGCTCGGCATCGTCCCGCATCTCACGCGGGAGAGGCAGGCCCGCATGGGCGCCGCCCCCGCGCCCAAGCCTGCCGGAGCGTAGGACTATCGACTATCGCCGGTCCGTCGCCGCGCGGCTGTTCTGGCAGAGGGCCAGCACCGCCGCGCGGAGGCGCGCGTGGCGGTTGAACAGCGGCACGAACGCCGATTCTCGTACCCCGCCCTTGGCTCGAATCACGCCGACCAGTGCCTTGCGGTCGGCCAGCGGCCAGCGGCCCACGCCGGGCAGGACCGCGATCACCGGCGCCCAGCGCTCAAACGCCATACGCTGTCCGGCGGGCCACCGCCGCCACGCCCCGGCTTGCAAGGCGGCCGCGGCCTCGTCGGCCAGCACCATCGCCGCGCGCTCGCGGTCCGCGCCAAACCGCCGACCCACCCGTGCCGACACGGCCAGGCCAATCTTGCCCAGCCGCACCGAGCCCATCACATCGGCGCGAGCCGCCCCGAGCGACCAGAATACGTTGTGCTGAACCAGGCGTTCGAGCGTCCGCGGACCGGTTCGGTAGTCGCGGCTGCCGGCCACGCGGGACGCCTCTCGCGCCACCAGCGGCAGAATCTCGCGATCCCGAGGACGGAATCCCAGCTTGTAGTAGAACCACCACGCACCCGATTCGAGCCCTTCGTGATTGCCAGCGCCCAGTTGATACGGATCGATACTGAAGGTGTCGGATCCGAACAGCGCGCGGCAGGCCGCCAGCAACCGCCCGAGCACCCAGGCCGCTTCCCCGCCTCGAAAGGTTTCGAACACGTTGTACGCGATCTCCGACGACTCGAACAGGGCGCTGGCGAGCGCGTATCCAATGGGCACGCCGTTCTTGAGGGTGAGCAACCCATAGACCGACTCGAACACGAAGCGCCGTTCTGGCACCACGCCAATCAGGGCGAACTGCAGTCCGCCGCCGCAGTCAATCAGGCGCACGTCGCGCGGATCGGCCCACGCGAAGGCGTCCAGATCGCGCTTTCGCGTCACCATGGCCTCGTGCGCAAGATCAATCAGCCGCAGGGCGTCGCGGCCAGACACGGGCCGAATGCTGCGGGGCGGCTTCGCCACCTCGGCGCGCAGATCCGGTCTGGCCTTGTCGATCGGATGCGACTGGAACACCACCGGCGCCGGTTGGTATCGCGCACCCGTCCGATTGGGCGTGAGGCGCCCAGCCTTGAGACGCATCGGCACGTTGAGTTCGTCGAACAACCGATCGCGGGCCCAGGTGCCCGCGCGATAGCTGGCCGCCCGCCCGACCAGATACCCGGCGTCGCTTCCACCCGAAGCGCCGAGTTGGTCCAGCCACGCTCGAGCGGCCAACGGCGGATCGTCGAGCCCCGGCACTTCGGCCGGAAGCGCGTAGAGCATCAACGCGCGCTGCAGCCGGTCCTGGTCTTCGACCTCGCCCCATTCCACGCTGAGGTGCCGCCCCCACCGGCTGGCCAGCCACTCAGCAGTGCAGCGCCCGAATTGATACACGATATCGGCGCCAGCGATCCCTGAGTTCTCCAGATCCCCGCGCACCCGACCCAGATCGTCCCTCGCAGAAAAGTGTCGCAACTCCCGCTCGACCGTCGCGAGGACGCGGCGATTGTCCGGGTAGGCCCGCCAGAAGCACAGCAGTTCGTGCAACGCGGCGACCTCTCCGGCCGTCGCAAGCGGGCGACCTGCGAGTTCGCCGATCAGCGCGCACTTTTGTCCGGCAGTCTGTGGGCCGAAGTCCTCCCTCAACCCGCGAAGACGGTCGATCAGTTCAGCCGTGCGTGTCGCCATGGCGCCCATTCTAATCCGTTAATCACTCCGCCGTTAATCACTCCGGGAGTGTTTGTGCCACACTCGACTTGGCACAAACACTCCCGGAGTGATTGACATGCGCTTGAATAGCCGCCGGCCGGATGTCGACGTCGTCGTGCTCGGCGCCGGCGCCGCCGGGTTGATGTGCGCGCTGCAGGCCGGACAACGCGGCCGACGCGTGCTCGTGGTCGATCATTGGCATCCCATCGGCGAACGCATCCGCATCTCCGGCGGCGGGCGCTGCAACTTTACGAACCGATCGGTGTCGGCGGCCAACTACCTGTCCCGCAACCCGCGTTTCTGCGTGTCGGCCCTGTCGAGGTTTCCGCCCAGTCAGTTCGTCGCGATGCTCGACCACCATGGCGTGGCCTATCAGGAGCGCGATCGCGGCCAGTTGTTCTGCGTCCGCTCGGCCGACGACATCACCCAGATGCTCACGCGGGAGTGCGCCGACGCCGGCGTGCGCATCGCGTCGGGGTGTCGCGTCATCGACGTCTCGGGCACCGGCACGACCGGCGATCCGGAGGCCAGCCGTTTTCTCGTGAGTACCAGCGACGGCACGTTTCTGTCGTCGTCGCTGGCGGTGGCGACCGGCGGGCTCGCGGTGCCGAAACTCGGGGCCACGCCGCTCGGATACCGCCTCGCCGAACAGTTCGGCATGCGCGTGATTCCGCCGAGGCCGGCGCTTGTGCCGCTGGCGCTCCAGCCGGAGATGCTGACCGCACTCGCGCCGCTGTCCGGTGTGGCGTTCGAGGCGGGCGCCGCCTGCGCGGCCGACCCGGCCCCGCGATTTCTCGACAGCGTCCTGCTGACGCATCAGGGAATGTCGGGCCCAGCCATCCTCCAGGTGTCGAGCTACTGGCAGGCCCGCGAGTACTCCGGCGACTCGTTGGGCGCGGTCGCCCTGGATCTGCTCCCGGGTCTCGACGCCGGCGCCTGGATCGACGAGCGACGGTCTAGGCACATCACGCTGGCGATGGCGATGGCGGACACGCTGCCCCGGCGCTTTGCAGCCACATGGTGCGACCTCCACGGCTTTGCCACCCCGCTCAATCAGATGCCGAAGAAGGATCGCCTTCGGGCAGCCAAGGCCCTCAACGCCTGGACCATTGTGCCGTCCGGGACGCTGGGTTTCGACAAGGCCGAGGTAACCCTGGGCGGCGTGGCGACCGATGAATTGTCGTCGAAGACAATGGAATCGAAACGGATCGCGGGGCTGTATTTTGCCGGCGAGGTGGTGGACGTGACGGGATGGCTGGGCGGCTACAACTTTCAATGGGCCTGGTCGTCGGGGTGGGCGGCTGGCCAGTTCGCCTGAACCGCCACCGCCACGTGCCCCAATATTGCGTCTTGTTCCCGACCGCAGCACGCGCCACAATACCCACCATGCTCCTCACCGTGAACGGCGATACCTACGAGGTGGGTGCGCCCGACCACTGGACGCTGCTCGAGGTCCTCCGGTACCGCCTGGGCCTGACCGGCACCAAACAGGGCTGCGACAAAGGCGACTGCGGCGCGTGCACGGTGCTGCTCGACGGCGAGCCGGTGCTCGCCTGCCTGATGTTGGCGGGCCTGGCCGAAGGCCACGCGATCACGACGATCGAAGGCCTCGCGCCCCGCCATGTGTCGCGCGGCGGCGCCGGCGTCGATCCGGTCCAGGACGCGTTCGACCGATGCGGCGCGCTGCAATGCGGATTCTGCCAGAGCGGCATGATCCTCTCGGCGCGTGCGCTGCTCGATACCAATCCCTCGCCCACCGATGCGGATGTGCGTGGCGCCCTCTCCGGCAATCTGTGTCGCTGCACCGGGTACACGCAGATTGTCGACGCGGTTCGCCGGACGGTTGCCGAGTCTCACGGTGCGCACCCCGCGCGCCGCGCGTGGGACGCACCGGTTCCCGATGGCACTGGGGACGCGCCGGTTCTCGACGACACGGGGGACAGGTAGCATGAGCTCCCGCGATCTCCACGGCGTCGATCCGCCCTGGGGAACGTTCCGCCACGTCGGTCGGCCGATGCGCAAGATCGATGGCCTCGACAAGGCGACCGGTGCAGCCATCTACACCGACGACATCGTGCTGCCTGGGATGCTGCACGCCAAAACCCTTCGCAGCCCGCATCCTCACGCCCGCATCGTCTCGATCGACACGCAAGCGGCGCGACGCCTGCCCGGGGTTCACGCCATCGTCACCGGATCCGATCTGCCCGTCACCTACGGCGTCCTTCCGTGGACGCAGGACGAGACCGCACTCGCCGTCGACAAGGTCCGGTTTGCCGGCGACCCGGTGGCTGCGGTCGCCGCGATTGACGAGGATACGGCCAACGCCGCACTCAAGTTGATTCGCGTCGTGTACGAGCCGCTGCACGCCTATCTGGATCCGAGCGACAGCCTCGCCAGGCACGATCCGGCTGTCCACGAAGGCCGCAAGGACGGCAACGTCTCCAAACACGTGTCGCTGACGTTCGGCGATCTCGACGCCGCCTGGGCCGCGGCCGACGTCGTCGTCGAGGGCGATTACTTCTTCCATGGCACCACGCACGCTGCCATCGAGCCGCACTGCGCGGTGGCGCGTTACTCCCCAGACGGCCTGCTCACCGTCTGGTCGTCCACCCAGATCACGCACTACGTGCACCGGGCGCTCGCCCGGGTTCTTGGATTGCCGCCGCATCGCATCCGCGTGATCCAGCCGCATCTGGGCGGCGCGTTTGGCGGCAAGTCCGATCCGTTCAGCTTGGAATTCCTGGTCGCGAAGCTGTCGATGACGACCGGGCGCCCCGTCAAGATGCTCTACACGCGTGAGGAGGTCTTTTACACGCATCGCGGCCGGCACCCGATGCAGATGCACTACCGGACCGGCGCGACACGCGACGGTCGCCTGACCGGTGTCGATGCGCGCATCCTCATCGATGGCGGCGCCTACAGCTCGTTCGGCCTCGTCACCACGTACTACTCCGGCCAGTTGCTGACCGGCCCGTACGCGTTCCCGGCGTACCGGTTCGACAGCACCCGCGTGTTCACCAACAAGCCGCCCTGCGGCCCCAAGCGCGGGCACGGTGCGGTGCAACCGCGGTTTGCCTTCGAAGTGCAGCTCGACCAGCTGGCCGAACGCCTCGGAATCGATCCGATCGATCTGCGCCGACGCAATCTGATCGGGGCACCTGCGACGACCATCAACGGGCAGCGCATTACGTCGAACGGGTTTCCGGCCTGTCTGGACCGGGTCGAACGCGAAAGCCGCTGGCCCGAGCGACACGGCAAGATGCCGTTCGGACGCGGCCTCGGCGTGGCCGGTTCGATGTACATTTCCGGCACCAACTACCCGGTCTACCCCAATCCGATGCCACAGGCTGGCATCCACATCAAAGTCGATCGGTCCGGGGTCGTCACGGTGTTTACCGGCGGCAACGACATCGGCCAGGGCTCCAGTTCGGTCGTGCAGTATCTGGTGGCCGAAGAACTGGGATTGACGCTCGACCAGATTCGCGTCGTCGCGGCCGACACGGATTTGTGTCCGGTGGATCTCGGCGCCTATTCCAGCCGCGTTACTTTTATGGTGGGCAACGCCACGATTGATGCCTGCCGGAAGCTGCGCAAACAGATTGCTGGCGCGGTGGCCCACGCGTGGGGTATTGCGGAATCGCGCGTCGTGCTGGGAGGCGGGAGGGCGTTCGACGCCGAAGATGCCGATCGGGCGCTCTCCATCGTCGAGGCATTTGCGCTGGCCGAAACGATGTTCGACACGCTGGGCGCCACCGGCTCGTACAACACGCCGGAACTGGGGGGCGATTATCGGGGGGGCACGATCGGGGCCGCGCCGGCGTATTCGTTTACCGCGCACGTGGTCGAGGTGACGGTCGATGTGGAGACGGGCCGCATCACCTGCGACCACGCGTGGATCGCCCACGATTGCGGCCGGGCACTGAATCCGATGCTGGTGGCTGGCCAAATGGAGGGCTCTGCCTACATGGGCCTCGCCGAGGCGTTGTTCGAAGCGCACGACGTCAACCGGTTTGGCATCCATCAGGGCCCGTCGCTGCTGGACTATCGCATCCCGACATCGGTCGACACGCCCGAACTCCACGCCCTGATTGTCGAGAGCCTTGATCCCGAAGGCCCCTACGGCGCGAAAGAAGCGGGCGAAGGTCCGCTGCATCCTGCGGTGCCAGCGCTCTCGAACGCCGTGTTCGACGCGGTGGGCATTCGGCTGACGCACCTGCCCTTTACCCCCGGGCGCGTGCTGGCCGCGCTTCGGCTGAAGGCCTCGACCGGCGCCAAGACAGGACTCAATGGTGGCGCGGGTGAAGGTGGCGACGCAGGTGCGACCCAGTCCAAGGGAGCGCGCTGATGTTACGCCTTCCCCGCTTCCAACTGCGGCGTCCATCGAGCCTCGACGAGGCGCTTGCGTATCTGGCTGAAGCCGGCCCCGGCGGCCGCGTCATCGCGGGCGGCACGGATCTGCTGCCCAACATGAAGCACGAACTGCTGACGCCTGCTGTCGTAGTGTCGCTGTCGGCCATCGGCGAACTGGCGGGCATCCGGCGCGAATCTGATGGCGGACTGGTCATCGGGGCCATGACGACGATTGCCTCCGTCGCGGCCAGCAGTGAGGTGAGGCAATCGGCACCCGCTCTGGCTCAGGCGGCCAGCCTGGTCGCCTCGCCCCAGATCCGGCGCGTGGGCACCATCGGCGGCAATATCCTGCTGGATACGCGATGCCAGTGGTACAACCAGACGTACTTCTGGCGATCGGCAATCGGATACTGTCTCAAGAAAGACGGGGCGGTGTGCCACGTCGTTGCCGGCGGCAGCCGCTGCGTCGCGGCGGCGTCGAGCGACACGGCGCCCGCGCTGATGACGCTCGGCGCGTCGGTGCAGATCGCCGGAGTCGCAGGCCGTCGAGAAGTCGCGCTCGACCAGTTCTGGACGTCGGACGGTGCCCGACACCATCACCTGGCCGAGGGCGAGATTCTGACCGCGGTGAGAATTCCGGCCACTGGCGCCGGACATCGGGGCGCCTACGGTAAACTACGCGACCGGGGCGCCATTGATTTTCCGCTGCTTGGAGTGGCGGCGCGTCTTGATGTCGGCACCGACGGCCTGATTCGCCGGTCGGATCTGGTGCTGACGACGTTGGCCGCGGCTCCCAGGCGGGTGAGTGCGGCCGCCGCGTTGCTCGCCGGAGGACGTCCAGGCACATCGGAATTCCACCAGCGGGTGATCGCCGCCGCCGAAGCGGCGTTTCGCCAGTGTCATCCGCTCGAGAATATTTCGGGCGATACGGTCTGGCGGCGGGACATGATTCGAGTGTACGTCGGTCGAACGTTGGCAGCCGCGGCGAACGGCGGCGGCCCTGTGCATCATCTGTAGGCCACGCGCCACGCCGGTGCTGCCGGCGGGCTTCTCACGTCCGGAGCCTGGTATGAGCCACATGCCCCCGTCGTCCGATCTGATCTACGACTGGAACACCGCCGGCAACGGCTATCCTCACCGGGCATCGCCCGTGGAGTTCGACGACGAAACGCTGAGAGACGGCCTGCAATCGCCGTCGGTGCGTGACCCGACCATCGAAAAGAAATTCGAATTGCTGCATGTGATGGCCGAACTCGGCATCCACTCGGCCGACCTCGGTCTGCCTGGCGCCGGCCCGCGCGCCCGAGCCGACATCATCGCCCTCTGCGGAGAAATCCAGTCCGCCCGGCTTCCCATCAAGCCGAACTGCGCGGTGCGCACGGTGATGGCCGACGTCCAGGCACTGGTCGACATCGCCGACAAGGTGGGCATGCCCATCGAGGCGTGCACGTTTATCGGCAGTTCGCCCATCCGCCAGTACGCCGAAGAGTGGTCGCTCGACTACATGGTGCAGTTGACTGAGGAGACCATCAGCTTCGCCGTCAAGCACGGGCTGCCGGTGATGTATGTGACGGAAGACACCTGCCGCGCGACTCCGGACACGATTCGCCGCCTGTTGAAGGCCGCGATTGGCGCGGGCGCCGCGCGTGTTTGCGTGTGCGACACGGTTGGCCACGTCTCGCCCCGGGGCGTGCGCAATCTGATTCCGTATGTCCGTCAACTCATCAAGGAAACCGGCGCCGACATCAAGGTCGACTGGCACGGCCACAACGATCGCGGCTTAAGCGTGATCAATACGATCACCGCAATGACGTCAGGCGCGGATCGGGTGCACGCCACGGCGCTCGGCCTTGGCGAGCGGATCGGCAACTGCTCGATGGATCAATTGCTGGTCAACCTCAAGCTGATGGGTTACATCGACTCGGATCTGCTGCCGCTGCACCGCTACGTGGCGATCGCCAGCGAGTCTACCGGCGTGCCGATCCCGGCCAACTACCCCATCTTCGGCGGCGATGCGTTTAGAACCGCCACCGGGGTCCACGCGGCCGCCATCATCAAGGCCAAGAAGAAAGGCGACGACTGGCTCGCCGATCGGATTTACTCGGGCGTGCCGGCCGGCATGCTTGGCATGAAGCAGCGGATTGATGTGGGCTTCATGTCGGGGGTGTCGAACGTGGTCCACTGGCTTCTCGACCACGGATTCGAACCCGAGGAACGACTCGTCCAGGAAGTGTTTCGCGCCGCCAAGGAGCGCGATCGCATCCTGACAGACGACGAACTGATTCAGGTGGTCAAGTTCGTACTGGGAGAACCCGAGCAGGGTCTGGACGTGGGCACGGCAGCCGAGTGGACGCAGACGATGAACGAGCCGTAAACATGGTCAGTGCGTCGAGTCGCCATCACGGCCCCGCGCCGCCGGCGACCAGCCTGACCGCCATTGCTCCCTCAGCACGGCGTCCCGAGGGCACAGATAGGTCGCCGCACGTGCGCATCGAAGGACCTACGCGGCGGTTCCCCGTTGTTTCGCCAACCGGCGGAAGCGAAAGCCGCCCCAGAGCGCCGCGCCGAGCGCACCGGCGAGGATCGACAACGGGTGGTTCCTGATCTCCAGCGAGGCCTTCTGAGCCACGGCGGCATCGCGCATCGCCGCCAGCAACCCTTCGTCTGACGCCAACCCTCCGGTAACCAGCAGCACGCCGGTCGCGCCGGCCGACGCAACCAGCCGCACCGATCGTCCCGCCATCGACTCGTGAATCCCGCGCAGAATGTTCGGAATGCCGATCCCGCGCGACACCATGTTGATGACGTCGGTCTCGGCGAGCACGGCACAAATCGACGAACAGGCCTCGGGCTTGTCGGCCTGACTCGACAGGGCGCCGATCTCTTCGATGCTCACGCCCAGATACCGCGCGATGTTCTCGAGAAACTGGCCCGAGCCCGACGCGCACTGGCTGGTCATTCGGTAGCCCAACACCCGCGCGTGTTCGTCCATCTGCACGGCCCGCGTGTGCAGTGCGCCGATGTCGATGATGGCACGAGCCTGCGCGTCGAGAAACAGACCGCCGCGCGCGTGGGTCGTCATGCCGTAGAAGTGGCCCGTCCGGAACGCGACGGTTTCTCCTTCGCCCGTGGTGGCGACGTACGCGATATCGTCGCGGCCCACGCCCGCCTCGCGCAGCACGTCCTGATACAGTCCCTCGACCACCGCGTGAGCATCTCGCCGGCGAATCCGCTCGCTGCGGCCAGCCAGCAGTCGCTCGGTGGCGAGGCCATCGGTCTCGACCACGGCGACCTTGACGGTGGCCGACCCGACGTCCACCCCGGCCGTCACGAGCCGATCCCCGCCAGTTTCGAACCGATTCGCGCCCATCTCACCCATCGGCATCGGACCTTTCACCGCTCGGTCGCATCCGTCATATCGGGGCGTCAGCCGGCGTCGCGCTGCGAAGCGCAAACAACGCCGCGCCCAGCGCGCCGGTGAAGATCGAATCGTCCGAAATGTTCAACCGAACCTCGCCGTAGTGCTCAGTCACCAGCGTGCGAAGCGCACCGACCGCCGCAGGATTCTTCGCCACGCCCCCGGTGAAGGTGAACTCGCTCTTTACGCCGCCCGAACGCGCCAGCAGGGACATGGCGCGCAGGATGATGGCCCGGTGCAAGCCCGCGAGAATGTCTTCGCGCTTCTCGCCCAGCGACAGCCGTTCGCGCAGCTCGGCGCCGGCAAACACCGTGCACGTCGAATTGATGCGAACAGGCGCCGTCGAGGCGCACGCCAGTGGCCCAAGTTCGTGCAGTCCCAGGCTCATCTCGTCGGCGATGTAGCCGAGGTACCGCCCGCATCCCGCTGCGCAACGATCGTTCATCTGGAACGACGTGACAATGCCCTCGCCGTCCACCTGGATGGCTTTGGTGTCCTGCCCGCCGATGTCGAGCACCGTGCGCGTGCCGGGAAACAAGGCGTGCGCGCCCAGCCCATGGCAGAGAATCTCCGACCGGATCTGCCCTTCGGGAAACGGCAATCGCTGCCGACCGTAGCCGGTGCCAACGCTGCCGATCTGTTCCAATTCCAGCGAGACGATACGCTCGACGGCGGCCGGCAACTCCTTGGCCGCGCCGTCCCACCCGGCAACCGCGGCGCGGGCGTGCTCTTGAAACCCGCCCGCCGCATCGGCCGAATTCTCCACGTCGAGAATGGCTTTGTCGAACAGGCTGGCGAGCGTATCGAACGCGACGCCCTCGGCGGCCGCCTGCTGTTCGGCCAACTGCAGGTAGCGACTACCCGCCAGGTCTCTGAAAAAATCGCTCTTCCGCCTCGCGCCCTCCGAGTACAGGCTGTCGACCTCGGCCTCCATGCTGGCCACAATGGTTTCGAGGGCGGACCCGATCCCGCGCGACGCCGATAGCAACCGGCCCGCGAATCGTCTCAACTCGGACGCCAGCACGCGCAGCTGCGACCGGTACTGCTCGGCGCGAAACCGCCGCTCGAGCCCGGCCACCTGACGGCGGACCGTCTCGGCCGCCACGCCCGCCGCCGCCAGTTCGCCGGCCATCAGGGAAAATCGCGCGTTGGTCAGCGCCTCGCCAAGCGCAATCTGGCACGCGGTGTCGTAGTTGCTGCGCGAGTTGGTGATGCCCCGCCCCATCACCCGCCCGTGTTCGCCGAGGACGACGGCCTTGGTCGTGGTCGAGCCCAGGTCGATGCCGACCGTGTACCTCACGCCGCCCCCCCGGCTCGGCGTTGATCGAGCATCTGGAAGTACGACTCCAACCGATTCCGGATGTTGGCCGCCGAGAAATACCGCGGATCCACCAGATCGCTCTCGATAAAGCCGCCCGGCTTGCCCGACCGGCTCTCGACCTCGCGCAGGATGTGCAGTTGGCCGGCGCTGAACGAGTTGCAGCTCTTGATGGAATTAATCAGAAACCCGTCGGCCTTGTACTCGTCGAGATACCGGGTGAGCAGATCGATCCGCGTCGGCAGGTTGAGGTTCGTGTAGCAACCGAGGCAATAGTCGGCCATGGTTTCGAGCGGATTCGACGGATCGTGGCGATAGCCCAGGTCGTACATGCCGCCGACTTTGCTGTAGGTCGAGGCCACCGACACCGCGCCCAGATCCGAGAACATCTTCCAGAACTGGCGGAAGCTCGTCCAATTGGGTGGCCCCTCGACCACTACGCGAAACCGTTCCCCGTCCATGTCGCCGTCAGGGGTGACCGGGCCTTTTCCCAAACGCACCCGCTCGGCGATTTCGGCGCGCAGTTCCCGGTAGTACGCGACCGCATCAGTTGTGCCGCGGAAGGAACTGAAGATGGGCCCCACGTAATACACGGCCCCGAAGTAGGCGTCGATGGGCGACGGCACGCCCTTGGCCGACTGAAGCACCCACACCAGATCGTCTTCGGCCTGCGCCGACAAGGTGAGGCACTGCTTCAGCCGGTCCTCGTCGTAGGCCCGGCCGCTCACGCGCTCCAGTTGCGGAATCACCTGCGTCCTGATCTGATCGACGACGTAGCGCCGCATCGAGTCGGTGATGTGGCCATCGGCCTGATACGGCACGTGCAGCATCACCACCGGACAGCGATACTCTTCGCGCAGCAGTTCGAACCATTTCATGAACGTGAAGCATCCCGTGTACGACAGCAGCAGGATGTCGGGATTCGGCAGCCGCTGCCCGGTGGGGCCGATGTTGCCGGACCGCAGCATGCCGATGTCGCTCTTGACGTAGGTGCAGACGTCCTCCGAGTGGCCCAGTTTTTCGGCAATCGAAATGTATTCAGCCGACTTGCCGCGCATTGCCGACTGCAACGAATTGATCTCCGGCAGCACCGGCAGCAGGTCGAAGCTCAGCAGCAACTCCGTCAGATTGCCCGGCACGAACGTGTAGGCGCAACGCTCGCCGGTCTGCGGCGCGGCGGCCAGCCGGTCGAAGTGGCGCGCGATCATTTCCTTCTGCCGGATCTGGCTCGCGTCCTTGACGGCGTCCGCGACGGCAGGCGGCTTGGCGCGGCTGCTCATACGCCACTCCACAGCTTGATGGAATCGGCAAACGTGCCCGCCTGCTCGCGAATCACCTGGAACTGCCCTCCGTTCTCCGAATACTTGAACGCGGTCCATGTCACGCCGGCCGCTTCGACCGCCCGCACCAGCATGGGTTGATCCAGCAGCGCCGGATCGCAGAAACTCGGCGCACAAAACAGCACGCCCTCGGCGCCGCTTTCCTTCACGCGCCGCAGCAGCGACTCCCCTTTCACGCCGTCGCCGATGTAGCGCGTCGGGCTGGCCACACCATCCTCCAGGAACGCGGTGACCAGGCTGGCCAGCGGATCGCCGTCGATCGGAATATCGTGCTGGATGTAGCGATGCACCTGCACAAAGTCGTCGTCGACGATGTAGCACCCCGCACGTTCGAGGGTGCGAATCAAACCGATCGGCGGCTGCTCGCAAAACGAACCGGTGAGGGCGACGCGGGCCTGATCGAGCGGCGTTCGGCTGTCGTCGGCCATCACCAGCGCCTGGTATTGCGCGAACATGGCGGTCGAGGCGTCAACCGGCATCACCAGACTGGCGCGCAGCAGCAGGTAGAGCTCGTGGGTCGGCACCGTCCACGGCTGACGGCTTCGCAACTGGTAGAGGCCGCGCACCAGGCGCCGGTTCTCGTTGAACGCCGCGATCGAGGCGCGCAGCCGCTCGGGGCTGAGCGGCGTCGCGCCCCGGCGCTCGAGCTCTGCCGCCAACTCCTGCAACTCCCGCCGGTAGAACGCGCCGCCCACAGCCGCGTCGAAGTTCTGCGGCACGTCCAGATACCGGACCATCACCCCGGGAAACAGCATCGACCACATCCCGGAGAGATTGCGGATCACATCGCAGATCGCGGGAAACAGCATACCGTCGAGGCACCCGAGGCTGCCGTTGAGGCCCAGTTCGATGGTGCTGCGAGGGATGTGGCAGATGTAGGACTGGTAGTACGCGTCGCCCTTGATGATTTCGAGATCGTCGCGCGCGCCCATCAAGCCGACGGGCAGCACATCCATGGCGTGCAGCAGTTCGCGGGGCACGTAGATCGGCAGGTAGCCGACGGCCAGGCCGCCGGTTCGCGCCTTCCACTGCATCACCGACGACAGCGCGTAGTCGCGATAGAGCCGGTCGGCCTCGGCCACCAGATCCGAGAGGGCGATCGCATCGGTCATCGATCCCGCCACACAGGGGCGCGCTTCTCGAGAAACGACTGCAGCCCCTCGACCGCGTCATCGGTGGCCATCAACTGCGTGAGATAGATCCGCTCCACCTCAGGCAGTTCGCGCACCAGCTTGGCGCGCAGGCCAACCCGAAGGGCGCGGACCGCCATCCGCAGACTCGAGGCCGATCGCGGGAGCAGGTGCGTCCGCGCGTAGGTCGCCGCCGCATCCGCCGGGTCGCCGTCCGCGATCTCGTCAACCAGGCCGATTCGAAACGCCTCGCCGGCCGAAATGGATCGTCCGCTCAAGCAGAGGTCTTCGGCCGATCCGCGCCCGACCCGGTCGGCCAACAGCACGCTGGCCGCAGGCGCGAAGACGCCAAGCACGATTTCGGGCTGACCAAACTTCGCGTCGGCCGACGCAAAGATCCGATGACACAGCGTCACCAGTTCCATCGCGCCCCCGAGGCACTGCCCGCGCACCGCCGCCAGGACGACCACCGATGCGTCCACCAGCGTCAGCAGCAGGCCGTGAAACTGCGCCAGCATGCCTTCGACGGTAGCCGGGAGGTGCTCCGGCACACTCGCACCAAACGAGAAATGGGCGCCCTGCCCTTCGAGGCACAACGCCTTGACGTGGGCGTTGGCGGCGGCCTCCGTCAGCACGGCCGACAAGGCCCGCATCAATACGGCGTCCAGGATGTTGCCCTTGCTGCCCCCCAGCACGACGCGCCAGTAGGCCCCGCCGTCGAGTTTTTCGACCGCGATCGGGTCGCTCACCGCCTTGCCCTCCCCCTCACTGCTTCCCTCTGGCCCGGGCGAGAATCTCGTCGGTCAATTCGTCGCCCCAGACCGCGCCTTCGGCGAGCCGGCGCCGTAACAGGAGAAAGTCGGCTTCGCGGCACTCCTTCGACCCCTCGTGAAACGCCCGGAATCCCGCGCGGCCTTCGGTCATCATGTTGAGGCCGAGCCAGGCCCGGTTCGATTCCCTGTTGCGATCCCAGTGTTCCAGCTTGTGTTTGCGAACGCTCTCGACGGTCTTACTCAAGCAGCCTGGCATGGTGTGGGCCAATTTCAGCACGAGCGCGTCCACCGCCGCGTCGAGCGGAACGAGCGACACCCGTCCCTGCTGCATCAGGCGTTTGCCTTCGTCGCGTTCCGCGCCCGCGTTGAACTCGCCGAACACCACCTGGCCGTTTTCCACCCATCGATCGGTGATGGCCAGGGGATTGGGAATCAGCCGCCCCCCGACCTCGAGAGCCGGCACAACCCTGGTCAGCAGTCCCAGGCGCTGCGCCTTGTGCGCGCTCCAGTGATCGCAGAGCGTACAGCTTTCCATCGCCGCCTCGACCCCGATGAAGAGCGGGAGAAAATCGGTGCTGCCCCCGTCGGGCGCCGACCCGTGCCTCGGCCCGGCCTGTCCGAACAGGGCGAGATCCTGCGCCACCGAAAAGTCGCACGCCATGCCGATTTCCTGCCCGCCTCCGATGCGCATGCCGTTGACGCGGCACACCACCGGCTTGTCGCAATGCAGAATCGCGGTCACCATGTCGTTGAACAAACGCATGTACTGGCGATACTCGTCGGGCCGGCCCGCGTAATACTCGGCGTACTCCGCCGTATTGCCGCCCGTGCAGAACGCACGGCTGCCGCTCCCGGTAAACACAACAGCCACCGCGCCGCGATCGTTGGAGGCCCGCCGCATGCCGAGGATGACGCCCTTCACCATGTCGGTGGTGTAGGAATTGAGCTGCGCCGGATTGTCGAGCGTAATCCAGACGGTGTGCAGCCCCGGCACCTCGGCGCCGCTCGCATCAATCAGCGGCCGCTGCTCGTACCCGACGCCAGGCACGCTGCCGGCTTCGACCAGATCGTGGTTCTTGAACGCCATTGCGCTAACTCCCTGGCACCAGGATGATGCGGCGCTGCGCGCCGCCGGCGTGCATCTCCGCAAACACATCATTGATCGAAGACAGGGGCCGCCGTTCGACGAACGGCTCAAGCGCGACGCGTCCCGACAGCACCAACTCGACGACCTCCGGATACAACTCCGGCACGCAGCCCCAGTTGCCTTGCGCGATGGCGTCAAACGCCATGAGGTTCGACAATCGCACCTCGACCGGCTTGGGGGTGTAGCCCACCACGGCCAGCCGCGCCCCGTGGCTCAACAGGCCAAACGCGGCCATCTGCCCGGTCGGCGTCCCGGACGTCTCGAAGATCTTGGTGCGCCACGACGCAATGCCATGGGCGTCGGCGCACGCCTTCACCTGCTTGCGGAGCGTCTTCTGATCCATCGATCCGGCGTTGAGCGTGACGCTGGCGCCGTAGAGCATCATGCGATCGAGCCGTTCCTGGTTGATGTCGATGGCCACCACCGTCGCGCCCAGCGCCCGGGCAATCTGCACGCCGAACCCGCCGATCCCGCCCACGCCCACGAAAACGGCCAGGTCGCCGCTGCTCAACTCGGCGCGGATCGCCGCCTGGTACGGCGTCGACACGGCGTCGGCCACGACCGAAAGCGCCACCAGATCGACCCCGGCCGGATTGCGCACGGTCGAGCCGAGGTCGGGCACCGCGCACAACCCTGCAGCCGGCACACGAACCGCCGAGGCGAACCCTCCGTGCACGTCGCTCCCGGGAAACACCTGCTTCGGGCAGATGGCGCCGCGGCCAGCCAGACACGCCGGACACCCGCCGCACGGAATGACCGCCGGGACCACCACCGCCTGTCCCATCCAGTGTTCAGCCCCCGGGCCCGCTTCCACGACCCGGCCGCTAATCTCGTGGCCCAGCGTCAGCGGAAACGGGTGCCTGGTGGGAACTCCGTCGAAGTAGAACCCGAGATCGGTATGGCACACGCCGCACCCGGCCACCTCGACCACGACCTCGCCGGCTCCCGGAGTCTCGACGCGATCGGCGAGCACCATGGGCGAACCAGCCTGCTGCACGACCCACGACGTCACGTTCATGGCACGGCCCTCGGAAAGCGCTGACGAGTTGGTTGTCGAGCGTGTGATGGTACTTGTTTACCGTCGCCGGGACGCGCGGTCAAGGAGAATTCGCCGGGAGATTCCGCCGGCCGGCCGGTTTTGATGCCCAGCCTTCTGGCGGGAACAGGCTGACCACCGCCAGCGGTCCGAACATAGCCCGTCACCACGCCGCGCGTATCGGAGACAAACGCGTACTCCACCGCCCCGTCGGCAGTGACAAACCGGGTTGGCGCCAATCCGAACACCTCGGTCGGGGCCTGCCCCGTCGGCTTCATCACGAGATGATCGCCCACCCGCTCGACGCGCACGATCACGCCGTTGAGCGACTCGTAGTCGCCCTCGAAGCCCTCCAGCCTGGCGGCGTCGACGGCGACCACCGTCGGGCGCTGCGGCTCTGGCGGCGTGATGCGCATGGCCACGTCGTCGAGCTTCCAATCCTTGACGCTCACGCGATCGGCGCGCCCGTCTGGTCCCAGTTCGAACACCAGCGACCAGGTCAGCAGCCCCGTCCTGAAAGCGAGCGGACCGACGGGCACCAGCCTCATCGAATCGAGTCCGGCGACGTTGGCCGCCAGGCCCGCCGCGTCCCGCGTGATCGTCATCGTGCCCACGTCGTTGCCTCGAAACGTCCCGGCAAGCCGGTCGAGTTGCTCGGCCGGCACCACAACCGGCACCGGATCAGGAATCGGCTGACCAATCGCGATCGCCGCCAGTCTGTGCGCGGTGGCCTGAATGGGCACCGCCGTCGAGCTCCGATTCGAGAGCATGATGACGAAGGCGTGGTCGTCCGGCATGCGCACCATGTAGGCGGCGAAGCCGTTGTTCCCGCCGGCGTGTTCCTGGACGCGATGGCCGTTGTACTCGCCGATGTCCCACCCGTAGCCGTAGCCGGTCGAGGTGCCATCGTTCAACCGGAACGGGGCAAACATCCTGGCCTTTGACGCTGCGCTCAGGATCGCGTCGTGCTGCAGCGCGTCGTCCCAGCGGGCCAGATCGTCAACGGTGGACAGCAGCCCGCCCGCCCCGCTGGGCTTGAGGATGCGGCTCCGGGTCGGCAACACGTTGACCACGCCATCGGCCTGCACGTCGTACCCGGTCGCGCGAAGCGGAATGATGGGCCGGCGATCGGCGTAGCAGGTCTGCGTCATCCCGAGCGGGTCGAAGATGATCTGCTTCAGATAGTCGCCGTAGCGTTTCCCGCTGACCTGTTCGATGATCGCGGCCGCCAGGTTGTAGCCCCAATTCGAATAGGCCCAGCGTTCGCCTGGTGCCGAATCCGGCGGCAGGTCTTTCACCCAATCGCCGAGCACGTCCACCAGCGCGCCTTCCTGCTCGTTGACCGCCCGCAGGTCGGAGGTTTCGCTGAGCCGGTTGAGGCCGGACGTGTGGGTCAGCAGATGCTCGATCGTAATCCGGTGGCCGTGGGTCGGATAGGCCGGCAGGAACTTCGAGATCTCGTCGCCCACCGACAGCCGGCCCTCCTCGGCCAGCTTCAGGATGCCGGCCGCGGTGAACTGTTTTGACAGCGAGGCTAGCGCCAGCACCGATTCCGGCCGCATCGGCACCTGCAGTTCGACGTTCGCCAGCCCGTAGGCCCTACGCAGCAGAACGCGTCCGTCTTTGACCACCAGCACCGAGACGCCAGGCCTGTCGGACGGGTAGATCCCCGACAGGAGCGCGTCAATCCGATCCGCGGCGGACCCGGCGGCGGGCATCTGCTGTCCGTCCGCCGGCAACCACGACAGCAGCAGGCTTCCCACCAGCACAGCCGAGCACGTCAGCCGGGCGAGCGCGCGGCGAGGGCAACGTCTTGTTTGCATCACGACGCTTTCTGGTTCCATTGTCAGTCTCGGCCCTGCCACGCCGGGCCCCCTCACACGCCGCACAGTCGACGTCGGTGGCCGAGGCACCGGGCGGCCGATCAGACCGCGAATGCCTGCGCAAAAAACCCCTCGACCAGCCGCCGCACCTCGGGATCGGCAAACCGCCCGTGACCACCGCCCTTCACGGTATGGAACGTGACGGGCACACCACAGGTGCGCAGTGCGTCAGCCAGTAATTGGCTCTGATGATGCGGCACCAGCGGGTCGGCGTCGCCATGGACGATGAGAAACGGCGGCGCTCCGGGCGACACGTAGGTGATCGGATTCGCGCGAGCCACCGCCTCCGGATGCGCCTGAATTGGGCCGCCGATCACGAGCGACTCCGGCGAGTCCGGCGCGTCGTGCGCCAGATCGCCTGGTCGACGGTGCGCATCCATCTGCAGAAAGTCGGTCGGCCCGAAAAAGTCGACCACCGCCAGCACCGCGCTTGATATGCCAGGAGTGCCGCCGGCATCGAACCCTGGAGCCGCGGCCGTCGTGCCCACCAGCGCAGCCAGATGTCCGCCAGCCGATTCTCCCCAGACCGCGATCCGCGCCGGGTCAATCCGGTAAACCGCCGCACGAGCCCGCAGCCAGCGCACCGCCGCCCGGCAATCCTCGAGCTGCGTCGGAAACACCGCCTCGCCGCTCAGTCGGTAGTTGACCGACGCGACGGCGTACCCGGCGTCGAGCAGCCACATCGGCACGTGATCGCGCTTGTCGCCGCGCCGGAACTCGCCGCCGTGGAGCCAGACCACCAGCGGTGCACGCGCTGGTCGATCGGGCAGATACAGATCGAGTTGCTGGCGAGGCCCGCCACCGTCGAGGTACGGCAGGTCGCGATGGGCGTCGGCGCGGGCGGGGTTGGCAGATGACATGCGCGCCTACGCGTTGAGTCTCCATGGCTTGACCGTCACGACGCGCCGACGGCCCCGTCGCACCACGTCGACCGCGGTTGGCCGTCCGATGCGATCGCCGCCAAGCACAGCGAACAGGGCGGGCGGATCGGGCACCGGCACGCCGGCCACGCGCACCAGCAAATCGCCGACTTCGAGCGCCTGCGATCGCACGCGCGTCAGACGCACCACCTCCAGGCCGCTGATCAGCTTGCCGTCTATTTCCTGGACGCGCTTGGCAATCGACACGCCCAGCGTGGCCCTCACCACGCGCCCGTGCGCCATCAACTCGGGAACCACCAGGCGCACGGTTTCCACCGGGATCGCCAGGCCAATGTCGCCGGATTCCGAGTCGAGCAGCGTGGTGACGCCCACCACGCGCCCGCGGACATCCACCAACGGCCCGCCAGAATTGCCCTCGTGAATCCCGCAGTCGGTTTGCAGCAGGTGGTAATGCGGCCGACCCGGGCCGGCCACCGCGGTCCGCGCCAGTCCCGACACCACGCCGATCGTCACCGTCTGAGGGTACCGTCCGAGCGGGTTGCCAGCCGCCAGGCACAGCTCGCCGGCGCGCGCCACCGACGCCCTCAGCGGCAGCGCGTGCTTCCACGCGCGATCGAGCTTGAGCAACGCGAGGTCGGCCACCGCATCGACGCCCACCACACCCGCCAGCGCCGTGATCCCGCCCTGCAAGGTGACCGAAACGGGCGGCTCCATGCCGGCCACCACGTGCTGATTGGTGAGAATGTGGCCGAGCGTATCGATAAAGAAACCCGACCCGGAGCTGCCCCCCTCGGCGGTCGGGCCAGAAATGGCGACGGTTGCCCGGAGCACGCGCGCAGCCAGCCGGGCGAGTTCGTCGCTCAGCCCCTCGAGCAGCCGGCTCGAGGCCGCGCCGCTACGCATCGACCGCCTCTTCCTCGTCTTCGTCAACGCGGGCCGTCTTGCCGCCGAACCGCTTGACCAACTCGGTGTCCAGCCGATCCGCCGCCTCCGCGAACCGCAGGCAGACGTCGCGGAACTGCCGATCGTCGAGCGTCTCGGCCGGCACTTCCCAGGCCGCGATGACGAGGTCCTCGAACCTGAAAATCCGAATGGCCAACTCGGACGCGTTGGCGCTGTTGATGGCCTCGAGGAGCCGGGCCTTCTTCTTCGGTTTCGACACCAGCACCGACGACAACTGGAGCATCGGGAACGGGTCGTCGAGCAGCCGCACGCTGATTTCGGCGCTGCCATGCGGGTAGGTGTACTCGCCGCTGGCATCAGGCGTGACGTGATCGCTCCCCACCAGCGCGGCCAGGTTCTTTTCGACAAACGGTCTCAAGACATCGATACGCGACATGCCGCCTCCCCTGGACCTTCCCAGACCGCCCGCCGCGCCCGAGGCGCCAGCCCCGCATGGAATCCGGCTCCACGCGCAGCCCACCCGGCAGTCTATGCTATCGTGTCGCGGGTTGCCATGGCAGGCCATCCCGCTTTCCCGAGGATACCGACGCGATGCACCTTCAAACGATTGACTGGGTTATTGTTGCGGCTTCCCTGCTGGTCTGTTTCGTGCCGGCTCTCTTCTTCGCCAAACGCGCGGGCCGCAGCACGTCCGAGTTCTTTGCCTCGGGCCGCGCGGTGCCGTGGTGGCTGGCCGGGCTCTCGATGGTCGCGACCACCTTCAGCAGCGACACGCCCAACCTGGTCACCGACATCGTCCGCCGCAACGGCGTGGCGGGCAACTGGGTCTGGTGGGCGTTTGTGCTGACGGGCGTGTCCACGGTGTTCTTCTACGCCCGGCTGTGGCGGCGCTCCGGCGTGATGACGGACCTCGAGTTCTACGAGATTCGCTATTCCGGCAAGGCCGCCAGCCTGGTGCGGGGCTTCCGGTCGGTGTACCTGGGCCTGCTGTTCAACTGCATGATCATGGCGACGGTGAACCTCGCCGCCTGCAAGATCGCCGGCATCCTCTTCGGGCTCGAGCGCTGGCAGACGCTGGCGCTGGTCGGCGTGCTCAACGTGGTCTTCGCCACCCACGCCGGGCTCTGGGGCGTGCTGGTGATCGACATGATCCAGTTCTTCATCAAGATGACCGCGGTGGTCGCCGCGGCGTACTTCGCGCTCCAATTGCCGCAAGTGGGCGGTCTGCACGGACTGGTCGAGAAACTGTCGGCGGTCCGGGGCCCCGGCGGCGTCAACTACCTCAACATCCTGCCCGACTTCGCCAACAACTGGGACATGGCCGTGGCCGTGTTCGTCATGCCGGTCGCGGTGCAGTGGTGGTCGGTGTGGTACCCGGGCGCCGAACCGGGCGGCGGCAGCTACATCGCGCAGCGAATGCTGGCCTCGAAGTCTGAGAAAGACGCGCTGGGCGCGGTGCTCTTCTTCAATGTCGCCCACTACGTGCTGAGGCCCTGGCCCTGGATTCTGGTCGCCCTCTGTTCGATTCTCGTCTATCCGGAACTGTCGGACATCCAGCGGGCGTTCCCGCATCTGGACCCGAGCCTGATCGGCCACGACATCGCCTACCCGGCCATGCTGAAGTTTCTGCCGGTCGGCTTCATCGGCCTGATGGTGGGCGGCCTGATTGCGGCGAACTCGTCGACCATTCTCACCCACCTCAACTGGGGCGCGTCGTATCTGGTCCACGATTTCTACCGGCGCTTCATCCGGAAAGACGCCACCGAAACGCATTACGTGATGGCGGGCCGCCTCGTCACCGTGGGCCTGTTCATTTGCTCGTCGGCGCTGGTGTTCGTGCTCGATTCGGCCAAGGACGCGTTCGACGTGATTCTCCAGATCGGCGCCGGAACCGGGCTCCTGTATCTGGTGCGCTGGTTCTGGTGGCGCGTCAACGCCTGGTGCGAGGTGACGGCCATGGTCAGCTCGTTTGTCGTGTCGATCGTGTTCCTGATTCTGGCCAAGAACGGCATGCATTTCTCAACGTCGGCCGCCCTGCTGATGACGATCGCCGTCACGACGTGCGGCTGGGTCGCGATGGCCTGGCTCGGGCCCGAGACCGACAAGGCGACGCTCATCAGTTTCTATACGACGGTCCGGCCGTTCGGACCTGGCTGGGAGCCGGTTCGATTGATGGCCAACCTGCCGCCCGACGATCGCCACGACGATCGCGACAACATTCCGCTCGCGCTGGTCGGCTGGGTGACGGGCTGCACGATGATCTGGTCGGCCCTGTTCACGGTGGGCAACTATCTCTACGGGCGCAACCAGATGGCGCTGTTCCTGCTGGCGACGTTCTGCGTGAGCGGGGCCATCCTGATTCGTATCGTGCGGCGGCTCTGGCGCGGGTCGGGCGAACTCTCGGCAGCCTGAGGCGCGAGCCCGCATCGATCGGATGGGCGAAACGGCCGTGTTCAGATGAGGCGGCCCGACACCGAAGGGTGCTCGGTCACGGCTCGCAGCGCTGCCTCGCCCCATTCCTGGCGCGCGGCCGGATCGAGACGCACGTGCGCGACGCGCTTGTCGGCCAGCAGGGTGTCCACGAGTTGATCGATCGCCCGCACGAAGAACTCGTCGGTGTCGCGGACGCCGTCGGCCGCGGCTTCGCCCACCACCGGCACCTTGATCAGCACGTCGTAGCTGGCCATCCAGTACTCGACGAAGCGTTCGATGGCCTTCTGTCTCCCCATCGCCAGCATCAGGTACGCATAGTTGTCGAGCACGCTCCGGTCGCAGACGACGATGTCGTGCACGCTGGCGGACCGGATTTCTTCGGCCACCTGAGTCATCAGGATCCAGGTCTGCGCGTCGAGCGACGTTTTTCGGTTGATCGGCAGCGGCGAGAGCCGCGCCACTTCCTTGACCATGTCGGCGTTGCGCCCCTGCCGCTTGAGCGCAGCCGTCAGGTCGTAGCAGAGGGTAGTCTTGCCCGTGCCGTGCGTCCCGATGAAGGCGACCTTCATGGCACCTGCGGCTGACGGACGGACCGGCCGCCGACGACAGGCCCCGCCGCATCCGGCGACGCATCCGGCGACGCGTCCGGCACCTGCGATTTCATCCAGGGCGCGGAATTGTGGAAATTGGCGACGACCCCGCCCGGTGCGACGAGGCGGTCGCACGCCGAACGCTCTTCCGCCGTCAGGCTCATCTCGACGACCGGCAGCAGTTCGGTCAACTGCTCCATGGTCCGTGGACCGACCACCGGCGAGGTCACCCCAGGCTGATCCTTGCACCACAGCAGCGCGAACTGCCCCGCCGTCTTGCCGTGGTCCCGCGCCACCGCGGCGAATCGTCGTCCGACCTCGATGCCCGCCGCCGTCACCCGCTCCGCGTACACATTGTTGGCCCCGGGAAACCGGACGACCCGCGAGTCGGACGGCATCGCCAACGCATCAGGATAGCGTCCCGCCAGCACGCCCTGCGCCAGCGGGCCCCACGGAAGGATGGCGAGGTCGTACCGCATCGCCAGCGGAATCAACTCGTTCTCGATGCGCCGGTCGAGCAGGTTGTAGGGAGGCTGCTCGCTGACGTAGCGTGCCAGGCCGAGCCGCTCGCTCGCCGCCAGCGCTTCCATCACCATCCACGCCGGGTGCGTCGAGCACCCGATGTAGCGCACCTTGCCCGCCCGCACCAGATCGGTGAGCGCGCCGAGCGTCTCGTCGATGGGAATCTCCGGGCTCGGGCGGTGCACCTGATACAGATCGATGTAATCGGTGCCGAGCCTGCGCAGCGAATCGTCGCACGCCTTCAACACGTGCAGGCGCGAGTTTCCCAGATCGTTGGGGCCCGGGCCCGTCCGGCCGTGCACCTTGGTGGCCAGCACCACCTGCGACCGTCTGCCGGCCATCGCGCGGCCGACGGTGCGCTCCGACTCGCCGGCGTGGTAGTTGTTCGACGTGTCGATGAGGTTGATGCCCGCGTCGAGCGCGGCGTGGATCATCCGAATCGAATCCGGTTCGGTCGTGCCGGCGCCAAAGTTCAGTGTGCCAAGACAGATTGGCGAAACCCGAACGCCGGTACGACCGAACTGACGGTACTCCATCAACTGTTGAGCGCTTCGTGAACCTTCCCGACCATCTTCGCGTTGGGCGCGAGCGTCTTGTCCCCGTCGTCTTTCCACTTCGAGGGACAGGCCTCACTGGTCTTGCGCGACAGGTAGATGTTCGCCTTGAACTTCCGCATCAACTCGTCGATGTTGCGGCCGAGGTTGTAGAAGTTGACCTCGCTGCCCAGCAGCGTGCCTTCCGGGTTGATGATAAAGCTGCCCCGCAACGCCAGCCCGCTTCCCTCGTCGTAGACCCCGAACATGCGGCTGAGCTTACCGGTCACATCCGATCCCATCGGATAGGTGACCTTGCTCAGTTCCTTCTCGTGTTCCCGCCATGCCAGATGCGTGAACTTCGTGTCGGTGCTCACCGTCACCAGATCGCACCCCATCTTGACGAACCGGTCCTGCTGCTCTGCCAGAGCAGCGAATTCGGTCGCTCAAACGAAGGTGAAATCGGCCGGATAGAAAAACAGAATCGTCCAGCGTTTCTGTGCGATCTGATTGGCCAGCGAGAACGTCCCGAAGTCGCCTTTGACTGGCTCGTACGTCTCCAGCGAAAAGTCGGGAACCTTGTGCCCCAATGTGAGGGGCCCTGTGCCGTCGGACATGTGTGCCTCCGTCATGTGCGCGATCGATTGACGCCAACCGGGTGCGGGCATCCGCGCCCACACTCCGTACCCTATCGTACTGCTCCGCCCGCTGTCGGGCAAGCACCGACCCGTTCAGGCCGACCCGTCCAGGTGAGCCACGCGGCAACCCGCGCCATTCGGCATGGCATGTCGGTATCGCCGCCGGGATATGATCGCGGGCTGATGGAACCGCTCGCGCACACGCTCGCCGGTGCATGCCTGGCCGAAACCGGCCTCAAGCGTCTGACCCCGCTTGCCACGTCGACGCTCGTCATCGCCGCCAATCTGGCCGACCTGGATGGGGCGTGCTACCTGCACAGTGCCGACCTCGCGTTCGGGTTGCGTCGCGGCCTTACGCACGGCGCGCTGGCGTGGGTAGTGCTGCCTGCCCTGCTGGCCGCCGCCATGCTCGGCATCGATCGGCACGTCCGCCGGCGGCGCCATCCCGACTGCGCGCCGGCTCGAGCGGTGCCTCTGCTGGGTCTGGCGCTGCTCGGGTTTCTGTCGCATCCGTTGCTGGACTGGCTGAATTCGTACGGCGTCCGCCTGCTGATGCCGTTTTCCGACCGCTGGTTCTACGGCGACACGCTCTTTATCGTCGATCCGTGGCTCTGGCTCATGCTCGGCAGCGCGGTGATGCTCGCCTGGACGGCGACCAGGCGCGGCGTGGCGCTGTGGATCGCGCTGGCCGCAGGCACGACGCTGCTGGTCGTGTTCAATCCGCTCGTGCCCTCCTGGGCGCGCGTGGTCTGGCTCGTCTCGCTCTGTGTGCTGCTTGCCGCGCGGATTGTGCTGCCGGCCAGAACGCGGCCGCGGGTGGCGATCGGAGCCTTGCTGGCCGCGGCGCTGTATGTCGGGCTGATGTATGCCGGTTCGCGAGTCGCGGAGCGTCAAGTCGCCGCGCTGGCCGCCCAACGCGGCTGGATCGCCGGACGCATCGCAGCCATGCCGGTCCCGGCCGAACCGACGCGGCGCGTGGTGATTGTCGAGACCGCCACCCAGTACCTGCTCGTTCACGTCGACTGGGTGCGAGGACCGCGCGCCGACAGCGACCCTGCCGTCATCGAACGCGGCGCGCCGCATCCGGCCATCCAGGCTGCGCTCGATCTGCCTTCGCTGCAAGGGACGCGTCGATGGCTCCGGTTCCCGAGCTACCAGGTGGTACCCGCCGCCAACGGCGCCTGGCTCGTGATCATTCGCGACGCACGCTTTTCGGTCGGGACACCCACCGGTTTTGGCGTCATCGCCACCGTCCTGCTCGATCGCCAGTTCCGGCCGCTGCCGCCCCCTATTTCTTGACGGCGGCCCACGTGCCCTGCATCTCGCCCTTGTTGTAATCGACCGTCCCGGTCAGTTTGCCGTCCGCGATCTTCCCCGCCATGCTCACCGCCTCGCCGGACATGTAGGGAAACACCAACTCGAGCATGCCGTCCCTCCATCTGCCCGAGGTCAACGGCACCGTTCCGGCCGCCGACGAAATATCGCCCGCGACGGCCTCGCCCTTCAGCGTCAACGTCAGCGTGAACGCCATTATCTGGCCTCCGATGCTCACGTCGCCGGACCAGTCACCCGAAATCGGATCGGCCGAGGCAGCCGGCCCGGCCGGCTTCGCGCTCCCGCCAGCCACCCGGGTCACGGCAAACGGTCCCGTTTCGCCGTTCACCGACCACAAGCCTTCGTACTTGTCGCCGGCAATCTTCCCGGACAAGCTGCCGGAGGCGCCCTGCATGTCGATCCCCAGTTCCAATGCCTCCCCGCTCAGCGCCGCGCCCGTGACGCCAATCGTGCCCAATTGGGATTCGATTGCGCCGGTGAGCGTGCCGCCCTGATAAGCCAGCACGACGTGAATCGGCATGTCGCCCCCCGGCGTTGTTGCAATCCCGTCCCAGGCGCCAGCCAACGCCGCCAAACTCGTCTTTGCGGTGGTGGCGGCCGCCGCCGCGCGGGGCGCCACCTCGGCCTTCGGCACTACCGCCGCGGGAACGGGGGCCGCCGCGGGCTTGCTCGGAACCGGCGTCGGCTTGGCCGCGACGGTCGGCTTGGCCGGGGTCGTTTGCGCAGCCGCGACCTCCGGCCCCAGCGCGCCAGTTACGAACGCGGTCAGCGCCACGACGCCCAGCAACACGACGCGAACCGGAATCAACGGGCGGACGACCATGGTCATATCTCCTGTCTTGCAATCACGGATAAACGGGGTGCTCCTTCAATCTACCAGAAACCTCACATTCTCAAACGGCACCGACAGGCGCAATGTTGTTGACACGTGCATGGTCCGGTTCCGTCGAACGCGTGCTGTGTTTGCTGTCGTGAACCTGACGCCTGCCCGGCGCTGTGGGGGGCGGCGGCCGGTCCCGGACTTGCGCGGGACACGCGGTCGAAGTACGTTGCTCGGTACCCAACGGAGGATTGATGGCTGGATTTGCCCTCTCGCTGCTCGGCAGCGCCCTGACGTTTCTGTCGCGTCCGCTCATCGCGCTCCGCTATCGGGTGCGTGTGACGGGCGTCGACGAGGTGGCCCACGCCGGCACGCACGGCATCCTCTTTCTCCCGAATCATGTCGCGTTGATCGATCCGATACTCGTGATGGCCTGGCTGTATCCACGGTTCAGGCTCAGGCCGCTCGCCGACGAATATCAGGTGGGACGCACCGCATTGGGCCGCATCGTCAAGATCTTCGGCGCGCGGATTCTCCCCAACATGGAGCGGCGCGGCGCCGAGGCCCGCGGCGAGATGAAAAAGGCTGTCGACGATCTGATCGACGGTCTTCGCGCCGGCGAGAACATCCTGCTCTACCCGTCGGGCCGCATCAAAAGGCAGATGCTCGAGGACCTGGGCAGCGCCAGCGGCGTGGAGGCCATCGTCTCCGCCCTGCCCGGCGTGCGCATCGTCCTGGTGAGACACGACGGGCTCTGGGGCAGTTCCTTCAGCTGGGCGAGTGCTGGCCGGATGCCCGCGTTCGGCGTGGCGCTGCTTGACGGCGCGAAGCGCCTGCTGGGCAACCTGCTGTTCCTGATGCCTCGCAGACACGTGACGATCGAGTGCATCGAACCGGCGGACTTTCCGCGCAACGCCGGCCGCTCGGCGATGAATCGCTACATGGAGGCGTTCTACAACGCCCGCACCTCTCCCAATACCTATGTGCCCTACCATTTTACGGAATCCGGCGGCACACAGATCAAGCCCGAACCGGCCCGGAGCGTGGCGCAGACCGACTCGTCACCGGTGGCGGCGGCAACCCGGGGGCTGGTGTTCGCGCACCTGACCGAGATGTCGGGGCAGACCGATCTCGATCTTGAGCAAGCGTTGTCGAGAGACCTCGGGCTCGACAGTCTGGCGACCGCCGAACTGGTGGCCTGGATTCACAGCGAGTTCGGTTTTTCGGTCGGCACACCCGAGAGCCTGCTGACCGTCGGCGATGTGGTGTTGGCCGCCGCCGGGCGCGGCATGTCGGCGATGGCCTCCGACTTGAAGCCGTTGCCGGCGGCCTGGTTTGCCAGCGCGACCAATCATGCCAGGTTCGTTCCGCCAGTCGGCCGCACGCTGATGGACGCCTTTCTTGCGCAGGCCGCGGCCCGCCCGCGGCAACCCATTCTGGCCGACCAGACCAGCGGCGTCCGCACGTACCGCGACGTGCTGACGGCCCTCTTCGTGTTGAAGCCGCGTCTCGACACGATCACTGGACAGTATGTCGGCATCATGATGCCCGCCTCGGTGGGGGCGGCCGTGCTGACGATGGCGACAGTGGCTGCCGGCAAGACGGCCGTGATGATCAACTGGACGACCGGGATGCGCACGGTTCGGCACTCGCTCGACTCGCTGGGCGTGGGCACGGTGCTCTCGGCCAGGGCCCTGACCACAAAGTTGCGCGGGCTCGGCGTCGATCTCGCCGAACTCGAAGGCCGGCTCGTCTACATCGAGGACATCGTCGCGTCGCTTCGGCCCCTCGACAAGCTGACCGCCGCCGTGCGCAGCTATACCAGCCTGGGCGCGCTGGCGCGCGTCGCGCAACCCGACGTGGCGTTCGTGTTGTTTACCAGCGGATCGGAAAACCTGCCGAAAGCGGTTCCCCTGACGCAGACCAACCTGCTGACCAACATGCGCGACATTCTCCACATGGGCCAACTGGAGGAGCGCGACGTCCTGCTGGGCATGCTTCCGCCTTTCCATTCGTTCGGACTGACCACCGCGCTGCTCTTGCCGTTGTGCATTGGCATGCGCACGGTCTATCACGCCAACCCGACCGAGTCGACCTTGCTCGCCGCGCAGGTCGAGGCCGCCGGCGCGACGGTGATCTTTGCCACGCCCACGTTTCTGGGTGGCATCGTCCGGGCTGCCGACGGGCATCAACTCGACTCGCTTCGGCTCGCGGTGACCGGGGCCGAGAAATGTCCCGATCACCTTTACGACACGCTCCGCGAACGGGTACCTGGCGCCATCGTGCTCGAAGGCTACGGCATCACGGAGTGCTCGCCGGTGGTGTCGGCCAGCCCGATGGCCGATCCGGTGCCGGGCAGCATCGGACGCCTGTTGCCGAGCGTGGAAGGGGTCGTGGTCAGCCTCGACCTCGCGCGCCGCGCGGCTCCGGAAGAAACCGGGATGCTCCTGGTGCGCGGACCCAGCATCTTCAACGGTTACCTGAACTACACCGGCGAGTCGCCGTTTGTGGAATTCGAGCACCGCACGTGGTATCGCACGGGCGATCTTGTGAGCGCGCGGGCTGATGGCATCATCTATTTCAAGGGGCGCCTCAAGCGCTTCATCAAACTGGGCGGGGAGATGATTTCGTTGCCGGCCATCGAATCGGTGCTGCAGGCCCACTTTCCCGATTCCGGAGACGACGGTCCGAGCATCGCGGTCGAAGCGGTTGGCGACGCCGACCACCCCGACATCGTGTTGTTCACCCGGCACCCGGCAGATCGCGTGCAGGTCAACGGATTCATCAAAGCCGCGGGCTTGAGTGCGTTGCACAACGTCCGGCAGGTGGTGCCGGTGGACACGATTCCAGTGTTGGGAACGGGCAAGACCGATTACCGGGCGCTGAAGGCGCGGTACGCTGCCGGCTAGCAGTGGTGTGGGCAAAACGCCCGCCGCGCCCTCGCAGAGCGACTAATTGGCACGCTCGATCTGCCGGGCCGATGGTCCAGGGCGCGTCTCGAAAAACGCCGATCGAGCGCCGGCCTCTGGGTAGGCAGCCCGATACGCTGTCGACCATCGCTCGATCACGGCGGCAACCTGCTCCGCCGGCACCATCGCCCACACGCTCCCGCCAAAGCCTGCGCCAAAGGCCGATGCCGCCGCCGCGCCGCATTCGCGCGCGTGCCGCGCAAGCCACATCGTCTCGGCAATCTGATTGCCCAGCCATCGCTCGGCCGCATCCTGCGATTGGTCCACCAGCACGCCGAACCGGGGGAGGTCTCCTGCCGCCAGCGCCGCGCTGGCAGCGGGAATAATCTCCTCGCTTTCGACCCGGAACTGCTCGAAGCGATCTCGAAGCATCGCCGCCGAGAAGTCCTGATCGCCCGCCGAGGCGAGCACCGCCCGCATCTGCGCCAACCCGTCCGGGCTGTCCCGGATAGCTCGGCCGAGCGTCGGGTCGGACCGCCCCGTCGCGTGTCGCCACGCCTCAAGGACGCGAGCAGCCGAACGCGACGCGCGATTGTAGCGGCCCAGGGCCGCACCGGTCTTCTCCGCCACCACGCCGCTGACGGCGATCACGAACGACATGCCGGCCGGCCACTCGATCTCCCTTTCCGGCTGAACCGGGGCGAACCGGTACTGGCTGAGCGCGTCGGGCCGACAGCACAGGATGGCTGTGTGGTCCTCGCTGCCGCCAAACGTACCCACGCCCACATCTCCCGCCAGAGTCCCGAACCCGTTCCCGTTCTCGATCGTCGCCAGGTAGCCCGCGAGGTCCTCGGACGACGCGATCGCGGATTGGAAAGACGGGTCTTGCGCGAGATGGTTCACGTGGGCGATCGCCAGAAACGCCGCGATCATCAACGCGCTCGAACTCGACATGCCGGAGGCCCGGGGAAGGTCACTGGAAAGCGCGATGTCGGCGCCCAGACGGGCGCCCGGAAAGTTGCGCGCGACACGGCGTGCCACCGTGGCGGGGTAATGGCCCCAATGCCCGCGAACCGGCTCGAGTGCCGGATCGAGCGCCGTCTCGATCGACTCCCCGGAAGCAACGTCGATCACGTGCACGGCCGCGTCGGACCGCGCCCGCACCACCACGCAGAAGCCCTGTTCAGCCGCGCACAGCAGGCTGCGCCCGCCCGCATAGTCGGTGTGCTTGCCCAGCACTTCGATCCGCCCCGGCACGACGAACGCCCCGTCGACCGACGACTCGCCGGTCTGCCCGCGCAACGCGCGCGTCGCCGCGAGAAACGCCGCGCGCTTGGCCTCAACCGTCGCGCGCCGCAGCCCCGCCGCCTCGATCGAAGATGCCAGCGGCACCATTACACGGTCACCCTCACATGGGCGAGGCGGGCAGCGACCTGGCTGATGTCGCCGCGACTCGACAGGTCCAGCACGCCCGCCTGCATTCGCGCGACCGCGAATCGGACGCCATCATCTCGCTGCGCGAGCCGCACGGCATCGGGAAGCTCCAACTCGCCTCTCGCCGAGGGCGCCACACGGCGGCACGCATCGAGCACTGCCGCGTTGAATCGCCAACAGTTCATGCTCAGGAACACCTCGTCGCCCAGCGAAGCGAGCGTGGCCTCGTCGGGTTTCTCGATGACGTCGATGAGCGTGTCGTCGGGCGCGATCCGGACGACGGCGAACTGCCGGACCCGATCGGCCTCCACGTTACTGTCGCGCACCATTGCGTCGCGTTCGAAGGCCGCCAGTCCGGCGCCCCGCATCGCCACCAGGGCGCGGAACGCCTCGACCGGGTAGTAATTGTCGGAATTGAGTACCAGGAAATCGTCGCGGCCCACGATTCCGGCAGCGGCCGCCACCGCGTCGGCTGTGCCGAGCGGACGCTCCTGGACGGCGAAGCGGATTCGTATGCGGCTCGGCACGATCGTCTCGGTGTAGTAGCGCCGGACCGCGTCGTGCTCGGGGCCGATCACCAGGCACGCCTCGCCGACGCCGGCGTCGGCCAGCGCACTGAGGACGAAGTCGAGAAACGGTCGGCCGATCGGGATCATCGCCTTGACCCCGGTGTCGGCCACGCGCGCCTGTTCGTCGGCCACCCCGTCGGCCGGCGCGGCCTTTCGCATCCGCGTCCCAAGCCCTCGGGCCAGAATCACCGCACAAGGTGGCTTCATCGATGTGTTCTCCACGACGCGATCCTCTCTACGCGCCAGGCGCCAACCGCCGGCACATCAGCATCTCGGACGCTCCGTCCACGCACAAATCCGGCAGATCGCCGACCTGAACAAATCCTTCGCGCAGATACATTGTCTGCGCCCTGGCGTTGAACGACGACACGCACAGGAACAGGTACCGCGCGCGGGGCGTCCACCGGCGCACCACATCGTCGATCATCACGCGGCCCACGCCCTGCGAGCGGAACGCCGGGGCCACCGCGATCGAGACGATGTAGGGGGAGCCGGCGACCCCGCGGGGGCGCACCAGCACGAAGCCGCACCGATCCGCATTCGTCTCGGCCACCAGCAGATCGTCGAGCGGATAGCGGCACGCCGCGAGGCAGTCGGCGTAGCCGCGCCCGAGCGTCAGCCAGGGGTCCGAAGACGCCATCAGGCGCGCCGCCCATTCGCGGTCGTCGTCGTGGCCATCTCGAATCGAGATCGGGTTCATCGCGCCTCCCGGCTATAATCGCCCTCGTCTGCCGCGTGGTCAGAGACGATCGACGCGGCGTGGCGAACCGACGTGTTCGCGGAGGACAGATGATGACCAGTGTGCCACAATCGGCGGCCGCGTCACGGCGCCGGCTGCCGTACGCGCGCGCCTGGAACATCGCCGCCAGAACCGTCCACCTGGCCGCGACCGGGACGCTGCTCGGCGGCCACGTGTTCGGCGTGCCGGCGGTCCAGTTGTATCCGGCGTTGTGGGTGGCCATCGGCAGCGGCGCGGCGCTGATCGCGCTGGAGATGTACGCGACGGCGCACTGGGCGCACCAAGGCTGCGCACTGATTCTGTACGCCAAACTGGGGTTGTTGTGCCTGGTGCCGTGGCTGTGGGCGTACCGCGTGCCGATGCTGCTGGCGGTGGTCGCCCTCGCCTCGTTCGGGTCGCACGCGCCGAGGACGATCCGCCACTACTCGGTCGTCTTCGGCCGCGTGATGACCGACCCTACTTCTTCAGCTTGAAGACATCCATCACCTGCGACCGCGGGCGGGTGCCCGCACCGAGCGCCTGGTGTCGCGCCTTGGTCCCGCTCTCGAACGTGGGACTGACGACCGGCTTGCGATAGAACACGCCCGTGTACAGCTTCTCGCCGTACTGCTGCGCCAGATCGATGGCCGCCAGGCTGTTCGACGCATCGTGGTTGATCGACTCCAGCGGCTGCATCTGCGCCTTCTGCGCCTTGAGCTGCTGGTCTTCGAGGCCGTAGGTCACGCACGGGGACTGCACGTTGATGAACGCAAAGCCGGGGAACCGGATGCCTTCTTCGATCACCTTCGCCAGGCCGTTCATGTCGGCTGGCGTGCCCTGCGCGACGAACTCGGCGCCGTAGCCCAGGACGTAGAGCAGCGGGTTGACCGGCGCTTCCATCGATCCGTGGGTCGACGTCACCGACGAGAGGCCGCGCCGCGAGGTCGGCGAGAGCTGCCCCTTGGTGAGGCCGTAGATCTGATTGTCCATCACGATGTAGGTGAGGTCGATGTTGCGGCGAATCGCGTGCGCGACGTGCCCGCCACCAATCGAGAACCCGTCGCCATCGCCGCCCGCCACCAGCACGAGCAGGTCCGGGTTGGCGAGCTTGATGCCCTGCGCAATCGGGAGCGCGCGGCCGTGCACGCTGTTGAACCCGTAGGCGGTGGTGTATCCCGGAATGCGGCTCGAACAGCCGATGCCCGACACGAACGCGATTTCGTGCGGCGGCCGGCCAATGTTCGACAGCGCCCGATAGATGGCCTGGACCACACCGAAGTCGCCGCACCCCGGGCACCAGATGGGCTTGAGGTCGCTCTTGTAGTCTTTGGCCGTGTAGTCGTGAATCGGTCTCGGCGCCAGCGTGCTCATACCGGAATCCTCTCTTCGAACGTCCAACCCCTGCTCGCAACGGCGTCACGGCCCCGCGGGCGGCGTCCGCGCCGCCACCCGCACCGGTCGTGCCTCCGGCGTTATACCTCTGACGGCTCGCGGTCCGTGCCCTGCTGGAGCGCGAGCGCAATCTGCCGCAGCCGATCGACCACTTCGAGCGGCGTGATCGGATTCGAGCCGCTCTTGGCAAGCGTCTGGATGCCGGACGGCACGTCGACGAACATCCGCATCAGCCGGAACAGCTGCGCCTGGTGGTTCTGCTCGACGACCAGGCCGCGTTTGACCGACAGGAAAAAGTCCGCGTAGATGGCTTCGGCCACCGGGAACATCAGCTTCGGCACCAGCAGCTTCACCTTCATGCCCTGCTGCTGCGCGATCTGCAGCGCCTCGATGGCCACGCCCGCGACGCTGCCCCAGCTGATCAGCGCGATGGGCGCGTCGGAGGGACCGTCGATGATAAACAGATCGCGGCGGTCGAGCAGCGGGCGGAACTTCCGCAGCCGCTTCTCGTTCATCTTCGAATGCATCTCGCCGTTGGCAGTCGGCGCCCCCGACTCGTTGTGCTCGATGCCCGACGCCAGATAGTTGCCGCCGGCCATGCCGGGATGGCTAATCGGGCTGATGCCCGACTCGGTGAACCGGAACCGCACGTACTTTTCGAGTTCCTGGGCGCCGGGCTGCCGGCGTTCCACGACGGGATACCGGCTCGCGTCGATCGGTTCGGCCGTCTCCTTGCGCTGCCCCACTTCCTGATCCGACAGGATGATGACCGGGGTCTGATAGTGCTCGGCGATGTTGAAGGCCTCGATCGTGATGCCGTAGACATCCTCGGCGCTGACCGGGGCCAGCACCGGCCGAATCACGTCGCCGTGCGCGGAGAACACCGCCTGGAACAAATCCGACTGCTCGGCCTTGGTGGGAATGCCGGTGCTCGGTCCGCCGCGCTGCACGTTGACGCACACCAGCGGCAATTCCGCGATGCTCGCCAGGCCCAGCATCTCGGTCTTGAGCGACATGCCGGGCCCCGACGTGGCCGTCATCGCCTTCTTGCCGGCAAACGACGCCCCGACCACCGCGCCGATGCCCGCGATTTCGTCCTCGCACTGCAGCATCGTTCCGCCGTACTTCCAGACCTCGCGGCCGAAGAACTGCATGATCTCGGTCGACGGGGTAATCGGATAGCCGGCAAAGAAGTCGCAGCCGGCCACAATCGCCGCCGCCGCGCACAGGTCGTTGCCGTCCACGACGAACTTGGATCCCCCCGCGGCCGGCGGTGCCATCCGTCGATCCGACACCAACGGATGCGCCTCGGCGTACTCGAATCCCGCGTGGAACGCCTTGACCGCCTTGTCGATGACGTCGGCCTCCTTCTTGGCCAGCCGCTTGCGGATGCCCGCCATCATCGGCTCGCGCGCGATCGCGAGCCAGCCGGCCATCAGTCCCAACACCACCGTGTTCTTCGCGCGGTCGCTGCCGCCGGTCTCCCGCGCCATCTGTTCGATCGGCACCGCCAGCACTTCGAACGGCTGCACGCCCACCAGCGGAATCTTGTCGGTGGGCACCTTGGTGATGCTGTCGTAGACCACCGTGGTCTGGCCGCTGACCGTCAATTCTCCGCCGAACCGGAGGAAGTCGTCCCAGTTGAGCGCCACGGCGATATCGAGCGTGCCGCCGGTGTTGAGCACTTTACTGGTCGACAGCCGCAGGCGGAAACTCGATTCCCCTCCGCGAATCTGCGGACCAAAGCTCTTGGTGAGTACGCCGTGGTACCCCTCAATGGCTGCCGCCGTCAGGAGCGATTCGCCCGCCGACACGATGCCGTCTCCGCCCGAGCCGGCCATACCGATCACCAGATCCGTGTTCATAAAATTCCTGGAAGACAAAAGAAGGTGCCGCCACGCTGCGACGCGCGACGTCCAATGGGCCCGACGTTAATCCTGGAGCAGGTACCGTGGACAATCCGGATTGGCCAACACGCGCACTGGGCTACAGCATAACAGGGAACGTCGACGTTGCGCATCCCCCGGCCGCCCCTCAGGCGTTCTCGCCAGGCTGCCACAGCCACGCGGCCCCGCGCACGCCGCTCGCGTCGCCGTGGACCGGCGGGAGCAGCCGGGTGTCGACACGGTCGGTGAAGACCCATCGACCCAGCAGCGGCGGCACGCGCGTGTAGAGACGTTCGAGTTTCGAGAGCCCGCCTCCGAGCACGATCACGTCGGGATCGAGCAGGTTGATCACCGACGACAAGGCGCGCGCCATGCGTTCCTCGTACCGCTGCAGCGTCGCCTCGGCCGCCGCATCGCCGCAGGACGCCCGTTCGACAATCGCCTCGCTCGGCGCACGCTCGCCGGTGACCGCCTCGTGGTCGCGGGCCAGTCCCGGGCCCGACAGGAAACTCTCGATGCACCCGTGGCGGCCACAATAGCAGTCGGGTCCCGGCCACTCGTCGGGCGTGGGCCACGGCATCGGATTGTGACCCCACTCGCCCGCCACCGCGTTGGGTCCGGTGATGATCTGCCCGTTGACCACGATCCCACCGCCGGTCCCGGTGCCCACGATCACACCAAACACCACCGCGGCCCCCGCGCCCGCGCCATCCGAGGCTTCCGACAACGCGAAACAATTCGCGTCGTTGGCCAGGCGCACCGGACGACGAAGCACCGCCGCGAGGTCGCGCTCGAGGGGCCGGTCGATCAGCCACACCGAGTTCGCGTTCTTGACCAGTCCGGTCGCCGGCGAAATGGTGCCAGGAATCCCCACGCCCACCGTGCCCGTCGTGCCCACCTCGGATTCCAACGCCCAGACGAGACCGGCCAGGGCGTCGAGGGTCTCTGCGTAATCGTCTCTGGGCGTCGGGATCCGGCGTTTCGCCATGATGCGGCCGTCGGCGCCCAGTGCCACGCCTTCGATCTTGGTCCCCCCCATGTCGATGCCCAGCCGTATCATCCGCCCTCCGTCGCGCCCATGCCCCACGTGTCGCCTCTCCCGCCGCGAACCGCCGCTCCTGCTATGATACGGGCATGGCGCTCAACGAACGGGATTTCTATACCGAAAAACCCGAAACCAGACCCGCGGCGTATACCTGTCCGCATTGCAAGCGGCGCAGCGACTATCAGCTCCGGTGGATTCGCCGCACCAAGAAAGACCGTCTGCCCCCGGGCGCCGACGAGCGCGACCGCGCGATGTTCCCCAAACTACGCAGCTACATGATCCGCACCGACGACATGATCGTGTGTGCCACGTGCCGGCGCCGATTCGAGGTGCCCACGCACCAGTCGCTGGTGTTCCTGCCCGACGGCCAGTTGCCCACCGGGCCCGAACTGGATCCGGATGACGACAATTTCGGCAACCGCTGAAGCCGCCAGCCCCAGCGACGCCCGTGAAACTCAGCCAATGGGGGCGGTGAGCAACGCCTCCATGCGCTCCCGCACCCTGGCGGTCAGCGCGTCGCGATCGTCGAAGCCGAGTCCCGTGGTGGGCACCGGTTCCCCGATGCGCACCACCACCAGGCCGGGCGTGGCGTAGAACCGGCCTCGCGGCATCACGCGATCGGATCCGATGATGGCAATCGGCACGACCGGCGCCTGCGCCTTGATCGCCATCACGAATCCGCCTTTCTTGAACGGCAGCATCTGGTTGGTCCGGCTGCGGGTCCCTTCCGGCGCCAGCAGGAACGAGTCGCCGGCCAGCAGATGCGTGGCGGCCTGGTCGACCGCTTCGATCGCGCGGTCCCGATGCGCCCGCTCCACCGGCACGAACCCGGCCGTGCTCAGCACCATCCCGAGAATCGGCACCCGCCCGAGTTCGGATTTGTAGAGGGCTCGCAAATGGGGACACCGGGGAAACAGCAACTCGAACACCAGCACGTCCACATTGCTGCGGTGATTGATGCAATACACCGTGGGCCGTTCCTCGCGCACGTGCTCGAGCCCTTCGACCCTCACCCGAATGCCGAAGATCCGGCGCGCGGTCATGGCGCCCCACCGCCCCAGGACGAACAACTGACGCACGTGGCCCGTCAGGTACGCCACTAGCAGCGCCGGCGGTCCCGCCACGCCGATGTAGACGCAGAGAAAGGCGTAGGCCAGCAGCGACCGCACCCAGGCCACCACGATCATCGGCCGTTCCCTTCGCACCCGAATCTGCGCATCGACGGCATGTTACTTCAGGTGGGAAAGCCCGCTCGAACCGAAATCCCGCGCCGGCGACTCGATCGCGACCCGCGCCGCGTGGTATTGTCATAGGCAGACACGTGGGCGGTCCGCCCGGACCGCCCGCTGGACCGCAGTTCTGGACCCCGAAACCGAACCCGTTTTTCGCGGAGCTTTGCCTGTGCATCGAATCTTGAACAAGGACATCCTGGCCCCCGACGTCGTACGGTTCTGGGTCGAAGGCGCTCACATTGCCCGCAAGCGCAAGCCCGGGCAGTTCGTCATCATCCGGACCTCCGAGGAGGGCGAACGGATTCCGCTCACCATCGCGGACGTCGACAAACAGCGGGGCGCGATTTCGATCATCGTCCAGGGCGTGGGCAAGTCGACCCGGCACCTCAATCAGTTGAATGTGGGCGACGCGATCCTCGACATGGCTGGACCGCTGGGCCGAGCCACCGAAATTCACCCGAATTCCCGCGTCTGCTGCATCGGGGGCGGCATCGGGACCGCCGTGGTCTATCCGATCGCGTGCGGGGCCAAGGCGCTCAACGGCCAGGTGGTGGCCATCGTCGGCGGACGGACCAAGGACTACGTCATTCTCGAGCACGAACTGCGCGCGGTGGTGGACCGCGTCATTGTGACCACCGACGATGGATCGGCCGGCACCAAAGGGCTGGTCACCGACGCGCTCAAGGCGCTGCTGGCCGACGGCCAGGTGTTCGATGAGGTGGTCGCGGTGGGTCCCCTGCCGATGATGAAGGCGGTGGTCGGGGTCACCAAGCCGCTTGGGATCAAGACGACCGTCAGCCTCAATCCCGTGATGGTTGACGGCACGGGAATGTGCGGCGGGTGCCGCGTCTCGGTGGACGGCGAACAGAAGTTCGTCTGCGTTGACGGTCCCGAATTCGACGGCCACCTCGTCGACTTCGACGAACTCGGAGCGCGGCTGCGCGCCTATCGCGAACAGGAAACCGAAGCGCTCAATCTGTACAACGAGCGCCTGGCCTGCCAGGCCGTTACGAACTGACCCGGGGCCTCACCGAGCCTCTTTGCTGAGCGTTGCTGATTCATGGCCAAGAAGATCACGCAGAAGACCAAGCACGAGATGCCGCTGCAGGATGCGGCGGCACGCGCCCGCAATTTCGAGGAAGTCTCGCTGGGCTACCCCATCGATCTGGCGGTGCTCGAAGCGCAGCGGTGCATTCAGTGCAAGAACACGCCCTGCATCGCGGGCTGCCCCGTCGAAATCGACATCCCGAAGTTCCTCCAGCAGGTGTCAGACCGCGATTTCGAGGGCGCGTTCAAGACCGTCATGGAGCGCAACGTGCTGCCGGCGGTCTGCGGCCGCGTCTGTCCCCAGGAGGAACAGTGCGAGATCAAGTGCACGCTCGGCATCAAGTTCGAACCGGTCGCCATCGGACGCATTGAACGGTTCGTCGCCGACCACGCCGCGCTGGTCAAGTTTACCGACGACACGCCCCCGGCGCCCCCTACCGGACATAAGGTGGCGGTGGTCGGATCGGGACCGGCGGGCCTCACCGTGGCAGCCGATCTCGCCAAGATGGGCCACGGCGTGACGATCTTCGAGGCGCTGCATAAAGCCGGCGGCGTGCTGGTGTACGGCATCCCCGAATTCCGGCTGCCGAAAGCGATCGTCGAACACGAAATCGACGGACTCAAGCGCATCGGCGTCGAGATCAAGACCAATTACGTGATCGGACAGACGTTTACCGTCGACGAACTGTTCACCGAACTGGGCTACGAAGCCGTCTTCATCGGGACCGGCGCGGGGCTGCCGACGTTTCCGAAGATTCCGGGTATCAACTTGATCGGGGTGTATTCCGCCAACGAGTACCTCACCCGCTCGAACCTGATGAAGGCCTACCAGTTCCCCATCTCCGACACGCCGACCATTCGCGGCAAGAACGTGGCGGTGATTGGCGGCGGCAACACGGCCATGGATGCGGTGCGCACGGCGCTGCGGCTCGGCGCCGACAACGCCTATCTGGTCTACCGGCGGACTCGGCAGGAAATGCCGGCGCGGCACGAAGAAATCGAGCACGCCGAAGAAGAGGGCGTCAAGATCATGATGCTGGCGGCGCCCACCGCCATTCTCGCCGACGATCGGTCGCGCGTCCGGGCCATGCGCTGCATCCGGATGGAACTGGGCGAGCCCGATTCGTCGGGACGCCGCAGCCCGATGCCTCAGAAGGGATCCGAGTTCGACCTCGAGGTCGACACGGTGGTCTTCGCCATCGGACAGGGCGCCAATCCGCTGATCCGAAACACCACGCCGGATCTGCCCGTCAACAAGTGGGGCAACGTCCTGGCGGATGACGCCACGGGCGCAACCCAGAAGCCCGGCGTGTTTGCCGGCGGCGACATCGTGACCGGCGGCGCGACGGTGATTTCGGCGATGGGCGCGGGCCGCAAGGCGGCGCGGGCGATCGATCGCTTCCTGACCAATCCGTCGGCCGATGGCTACTCGCCCACCGACGTATAAGCGCTCCCATGGACGACGACCGCCCCGCCTCACCCAAGCTGGCGCCGAAACTGTTGCTGTCGATGCCGCAGCTGGTCGATCCGAATTTCCGGCGGACCGTCATCCTGCTGTGCGAACACAGCGATGACGGCGCGTGGGGCCTTGTGCTGAACCGGCCGTCGGGCAAGACCGCCGCCAGCGTGGTGGACTTTACGCCGCCGCTGGCCGGCGACAGCGGCATCGAGGTCTGGTTCGGCGGCCCCGTCGAGCCCCAGCGCGGCGCGTTGCTTCTTCCCGAAGAACCGCCCGGTGCCGACGTCTTCGAAGTCGCCACCGGGGTCTTCGTGTCGTCGTCGTCGGAACTGCTCCGGGCGCTGATCGAAGGACCGCCCGTCGCCAACGCGCGTCTGCTCATGGGCTACGCGGGATGGGGCCCGCGCCAACTCGATCGCGAGTTGACCGAATCCTCGTGGCTCATCAGCGACGTCGATCGCGCCATCGTGTTCGAGACCAATCCGCCCGAGATGTGGGAGGCGGCCATCAGACGACTCGGCGTCGACCCCGCCGCCCTTCAGACCAGCTCGGGCATTCACTAGCGCCAGCCCACGTCGGTGCTGTGCGAAAGGTTGGCGCACCCCATGTCCACCTCCGACCGGATGGCCGCCAACTCGGTCGACGCCATCTTTCGTCCGACCTCAATTGCCGTGGTCGGCGCCTCACGCCAGAAGCACTCCATCGGCTGGGAAATCCTGCACAACCTCCTCATTGGAGAGTTCCAGGGCGAGGTCGCGCCTGTCAACCCGGCCACCCCCGTGGTGCACAGCCTCAGATGCCACACATCGGTCGAGCACATCGCCGGCCCCGTCGATCTGGCGATTCTGGTGGTGCCCAGCCGCTTCGCGCTCGACGCGATGGAGTCGTGCGGCCGCAAAGGCGTCAAAGGCGTCATTGTCATCACGGCCGGGTTCAAAGAGGTCGGCGAGGCGGGCGCCCAGCTCGAACAGCAACTGCTCGCGATCGCCAGGAAGTACGGCATGCGCGTGGTCGGCCCCAACTGCATGGGCGTGATCAACACCGACCCGCTGGTCCGGCTGCAGGCCACGTTTTCGGCGACCGAACCGCTGCCGGGCAATATCGCCTTCTCGTCGCAGTCGGGAGCGCTGGGCGAGGCGGTGCTCGCCTCGATGCGCGATCTGGGCCTCGGCCTGTCGATGTTCGTCTCGCTCGGCAACAAAGCGGACGTCTCGGGCAACGACGTGCTCGAGTACTGGGAGCACGACCCACGGACCAAGGTCATCCTGATGTACGTCGAGAGCTTTGGAAATCCGAGCCGGTTCGTCGAGATCGCGCGCCGCGTGACCGCGACCAAACCCATTCTGGCGGTCAAGTCTGGCCGCACCGCCGCCGGCGCTCGCGCCGCCGCGTCGCATACCGGGTCGCTGGCCGGCGCCGACATCGCCGTCGAATCGCTGCTGGCGCAGTGCGGCGTGATCCGCGCCGGGTCGATCAAGGAGTTGTTCGTGTACGCATCGGCATTCGCGACCCAGCCGGTGCCCAAAGGCGATCGCGTCGCCATCCTCACCAACTCCGGCGGGCCGGCCATTCTCGCCACCGATGCGTGCGTGCAGCTCGGCCTTCGCATGACGACGCTCGCGCCCGAGACGCAGGAGGCGATGCGTCGGGTGCTGGCGCCGGAAGCCAGCGTGGCCAATCCGGTCGACATGATCGCCAGCGCCACCGGTCCGTCGTACGAGGCCTGCCTGCGTGCGATCGTGCGCGACGAGCATGTCGACGCGATCATCACGATCTTCACGTCGCTCGAAATGTTCGACAACGTCGGCGTCGCCACCGGCATCCTCAACGGTCTCGAAGGCAACACCAAACCCGTGCTCGTCGTGTTCATGGGCAAGGCCGGGGCCACAGAAGCCATCGATTTGTTGAAGCGCGCAGGCCTCCCCGTCTTCACCTTTCCCGAAGACGCATCCATCGCGCTCGCCGCGCTCGTCAAGTACCGCAAGTGGCTGGAGCGGCCCGTCGGGCGAGTCGTGACGTATGCCGATTTTCGCCACGACCGCATCGAGAGCATCCTCGCCCCCTGCCGGTCGTCGAAGCGTCGCCAGTTGACGCTGGTCGAAGCGCAGCACGTGCTTGAGGCCGCAGGCATTCCGGTCGCGCCGTGGGCCGAAGCCCACACGCCCGACGAGGCCGCCGGGGCTGCCGCGCGACTCGGCTTTCCGGTGGCGCTCAAGATCAGTTCGGCGAACATCGTCCACAAGTCGGACGTGGGCGGAGTCCGGCTGAAGCTGGGCACGCCCGACGACGTGCGCGTCGCGGCCGCCTCGCTGCTGGATGCGGCCAGAACGGCCGACCCGACCGCCGCCCTGATCGTGCAACGCATGGTGAGCGGCACCGAGACGATCTTCGGCGTTTCGGTGGACCCGAAATTCGGTCCGCTGCTGATGTTCGGCCTCGGCGGCATTTTCGTCGAGGTGTTGAAAGACGTGGCGTTCCGCGTGCACCCGATTTCCGATGTCGACGCGGCAGAGATGGTGCGATCGATCAAGGCGTTTCCGATTCTCGCCGGCGCGCGGGGCGGAAATGCGGCCTACCTGCCCGCCCTGGAACAGACCCTGTTGCGGCTGGACCAGCTCGTGACGGCGTTCCCGGAGATTCGCGAACTCGACATCAATCCCTTCTTCGCGTCTGCCGATCCGGACGGCTGCGTCGCCGCCGATGCCCGGATTACACTGGGGAGCTGACTGCCCGCGGTGCGGACGCGATGAATCGCGCCCCTGCCACTTTTGCCGCAATGGTCCGACACACGGGCCAGCCTTCGTCCCGACCGGACGGCGATCGGTCGCGCCCCTGCCACTTTTGTCGGAATGGTCCGACACAC
>JBAXOX010000002.1:0-206528 GCA_037133015.1 Acidobacteriota bacterium | reverse complement strand
GCCCCGGCCTCCATCTCATTCCTCATTGCCCCGGTCCCCACGTCGCTCCTCATCGCCCCGGCCTCCATCTCATTCCTCATTGCCCCGGTCCCCACGTCGCTCCTCATCGACCCGGCCTCCAGCCTGTTCGGTCCAGCCTCGCGGGCGCTGTTACCGCCAGCGGAACAGCGCGAGCAGGTTCGAGTAGTCGTCGGTCCAGACGCGCGCGGGCTCGTCGGGGATCACACCCCATCGATCGTCGGCGGTGAGCGGGGCGAAGTCCTCGCGATTGCGCGCCATCAGCACCCACTCGGACGGCGTCCACCCGGTCCAGTGTTCTTTCGTATCCGGCTTGTGCGTGTCGAGCCATCGCAGGTGCGACAGGCCGGCATCGTTGGCAAGCGCCAGCAGTTCGCGGCGCAGCGTGAGGAACCGGCTCGACGAGTGGAACGCGAGCACGCCGCCCTGGTTCAACTTCGACAGATACAACTGAATCGCTTCCCGTGTCAGCAGATGGACGGGAACCGCGTCCGAACTGAACGCATCGAGCACGAGGATGTCGAAGCGTGGCGTGGCGTGGCGGGCCAGCGACAAACGCGCGTCGCCCACCACCACATCGACGCGACCGGGCGCATCACGCAAGTATGAAAAATAGCCGGCATCGCGAGCCAGCCTGACCACGATCGGATCGATCTCGTAGAACGTCCACGTCTCGCCAGGCTGCGAAAAGGCGGCGATCGCGCCGGCGCCGAGACCGACAAGGCCCACCGACCTGGGCCCCACGCGTCTGCGCGTGGCGAGCAGTTCGCCAACCGGGCCGCTCCTCGTGTAGTAGGCCAGCGGCTCTCGGGATCGCCCGGGTTCCAGACTCTGCACGCCGTGCAGCGTCAGGCCGTGGAACAACAACCGCATGTGATTGGTCGAATCCTCGATCACGCGGTGCACGCCGAAGAAACTGCGCTCAACATCGATCGTCTTCCCGAACGGGTCGGGACGAACGAGGCTGGCCAGCAGAATCGCCGCCACGCCGAGCGCGAAGCGGACGGGCCGAAACGAAAACGCGTAGCCTGCCAGCAGCGGAATGCCGAACGCGAGGGGAATCTCGAACCGCGAGACTGCGGACCCGCCGCGCGCCACGGCCCAGAACAGCACCAGAGACACGCTGCCGAGCGCCACTGGCAGCAGCACGTCCTGCCAGGTGGGCCGCGCCTCTTCGGGCGTCGCATCACGATAGGGCTTGAAGAAACAGGCCGCCACCAGCGCGAGCTGGTATTCGAGCGGCACGTTGAAGATCAACGGCGCCACCAACGCGTTGAACAGGCCGCCGAGCGCGCCACCCAGTGACAGGCACAAATAGAACAGCGTGAGGTGCGTCACGCCCGGGCGATCGGACGCCAACTGAGCGTGGCAGACCATGGCGGCGGCCGCAAACGTCATCAGATGCAACGGCACGACCAGCCATGGCGGCTCCGCGGTCCTCATGATGATGATGACGACCAGCGGAAGCAGGAGCATCGGAAGCGCCAGGCCCGCGGCGTGCAGCGAGACGAGCGGCCGTCGCGCGAATGCCACCACGAACGTCAACAGGTAGAGCAAAAGCGGAATCACCCACAACAGCGGGACGACGGCCACGTCGGTCGACAAGTACGTCGTCACGCCGAGCAGGAGGCTCGAGGGCACAGCTGCGAGCGCGGTCCAGCGAAGCAACCGCGTCGGTCCGATGCGTCCGCCGTCGGCCGGGCGACGCCCGCGAGCGGCGTCAGGCGCCACTGATGTCTGCTGCCGTGCCGCCCTTCGATCGATCTTCCGGATCGCGGGTGTCTCGGCCGCCGCACCCGCAGTCCCTGGTCGCGCAATCACGATGGCTGCGCACAGCCCGCACAGCAGACCGAACGCCACGTAGGCGGCCGTCCACGCCCCGCTCTGCTCCTTCAGACCCAGCCACGGCTCTATCAGGGCCGGGTAGGCAACCAGCGCCGCCATGCTGCCGAGGTTGCTGGCTTGGTATAGAAAGTACGGATCCTGCGACTCGGGATGATCGCTGGCGGCGAACCAATGCTGCAGCACCGGCGCGGTGGTGGACACGACGAGAAACGGCAAGCCGATCGACACGCCCAGCATGCCGAGCAGCCACGGGATGGGATTGGCCTCGGCTGGCGGCGCCCAGCCAGGCACCACGCGAACCGGCAGCACGACGAAGGCCGCGACCAGCAGCGCCAGATGCAGCCCGATCTGCATGCGGCTCGACAGCCAGCGCGACGAGGCCCAGGCGTACAGGTAGCCCGCCAGCAGCATCACCTGGAAAAACACCAGGCACGTGTTCCACACCGCCGGTGCGCCGCCCAGGCGCGGCAGCAGCAGGCGTCCGAACATCGGTTCGAGCCAGAACAGCAGGACCGATCCCAGAAACAGGGTCAGCGTGAACAGCGCCGTGTGAAGACGAGCGGACATGGGTGCTCAATTGTACCCGACAGCCAACCTGGACTCTGCGGCTTGACAGGACCGGCGGGACGGATCAAGACTGAATGAACAGTCATTCAGTTTCAACGGGTCCACGATGCCAGCAGCCCTCTCCTCCGCCACGGCCCGCGCCGACGATGACGCCAGGCCGTCGCTTCGGCCGTCCGGGGCGCGCGCCGACCGGCACGACGCCATCCTCCGCGCCGCCACGCGCGTGTTCGCCCGCCACGGCTTCTTCAACGCCCAGGTGGCCGACGTCGCCCGCGAGGCCGGCGTGGCCGCCGGCACGGTCTACCTCTACTTCAAGGGCAAGGACGACTTGCTGGCGTCGATCTTCGAGCGCACCATGCGCACCGCGATCGACGAGGGCCGTGCCGCCCTCGCCGGCATCACCGACCCACTGCCTCGGCTCACTGCCATCGCCCGGCTGCATCTCGACCGCCTGGGCCGCGACCGCGACCTGGCGGTGGTCTTCCAGGTTGAACTGCGGCAGTCCACCAAACACATGGAGCGCTTCTCGTCCACGCTGCTGCGCGAGTACCTCGGCATCATTCGCGGGGTGATTGCCGACGGGCAGGCGGCAGGCGTGTTTCGTCAGGACGTCAAGGCCACCACCGTCGCCAAAGTCCTGTTCGGCGCGCTCGACGAGATGGCCACCAACTGGATGCTGAGCCGCCGACGCTACGCGCTGGCAGCCGACGCCGACATCGTCGTCGACCTGCTGGTTGGCGGGTTGCGCGCGCCAGATACCACCGCGACGACAAGGCGCCAGACAGCGCCGAACGAAGAGGACCGGACCGGGCGGCAGACGCCGCGCCGGCGGTCGAAGTCTGGTCAGGATCGAAGCGCCGGATCGCGGCCGCGAAGGAGTCCGTCATCATGATTCGAACCGTTGGCATCGTCGGAGCGGGCACGATGGGCGCCCAGATCGGCGCGCTGTTCGCCAGCATCGGCGTGGACGTCTGGTTGCTCGATCTCACGCCTCAGTTGTCGAAACAAAGCGTCGATCGGATGCGGAAGATGAGGCCGGATCCGTTCTACACCCCCGACGCGGCCGCCCGTATCCGCACCGGCGGTTTCGATCAGCATTTCGACGCCCTGTCGGAATGCGACTGGATCATCGAAGCGGTGGTCGAGCGCGCCGATATCAAGCGGCCGCTGCTCGAACGCATCGACAAGGTTCGGCGTCCCGGCACGATTGTGAGCACCAACACGTCCGGGCTGTCGGTGACGGCGCTGGCTGAAGGCCGATCCGAGGACTTCCGGCGTCACTGGCTCGGCACACACTTTTTCAACCCGCCGCGTTATTTGCGCTTGATCGAAATCATTCCCACGCCGGCCACCGATGCCGACGTGCTGGCCCGCGTGCAGGCCTACGCCGACCTCAGACTGGGCAAGGGCGTGGTCGTCGCCAAGGACACGCCCAATTTCATTGCCAACCACATCGGCGTGCACGGCGTCTTCCGCGTGCTCGACGCGCTGGCGACCGGGCGCTACACGATTGAGGAAATCGACGCGATGACCGGCCCAGCCATTGGGCGGCCCAAGAGCGCCACGTTCCGCACGCTCGACATCGCGGGCATCGATATCTTCGCGCATGTCGCCCGTACGCTGGCCGAGACGTTGACCGACCCCGACGCGCGGCGCGCGTTCGAGCCTCCGCCGCTGGTGCAGGAACTGATCGCCCGCGGATGGATCGGCGAGAAAGCGGGACAAGGTTTCTACAAACGCGTGAAGGGGCCCGGCGGCCAGTCGCAGATCCTCGTACTGGATCCGGCGACGATGGACTACCGGCCGTCCCAGCGCGTGTCGCTGCCGGCGCTCGAAGCCGCTCGCGCCATCGAGGATCCGGGGCCGCGGCTGCGCACGCTCTTTCTGGCCAAGGACCGCGTCGGCGACTTCACGCGCGCGACGCTGGGATCGTCGCTGCTTTACGCGGCCCAGGTTGCGCCCGACATCGCCCACGGCATCGACGACGTCGACCGGGCGATGCGGTGGGGATTTGGGTGGGACATCGGGCCGTTCGAGATCCTCGACCAGATCGGTGTGGGCACCGTGCTCGGCGCCGTCCCGCACGCATCGGCTCCGGTGCTGGCGCAGAAGGTCCTCGACGCGGGCCGCGATCGGTTCCGCCAGGGCGCGCTGCCGCCGGCCGGTCCGGGGCTCGAAATTTTGCGGACCGCCCGCGAACAATCCCGCGTCGTCAAACAGAACGCCGGGGCGAGTTTGATCGATTTGGGAGACGGCGTGCTGGGGGTCGAGTTTCACTCGAAGATGAACGCGCTTGGCGGTGATGCGATCGAGATGCTGCACGCCGGCACCGCGGAGGCCGCGCGCAATTTCCGTGCGCTGGTGGTAGGCAACGAGTCGGTCAATTTTTCGGCCGGCGCCAACCTGATGCTGCTGTTGATGGAGGCGCAGGAAGGCAACTGGGACGAAATCGACATGATGGTGCGGGCGTTTCAGGGCGCCACCGCCGCCCTCAAATACGCCGACGTGCCCGTGGTGGTCGCGCCGGTCGGGTTGGCCATCGGGGGCGGCTGCGAAGTGGTGTTGCACGGCGACCGGGTGCAGGCGGCCGCCGAGACCTATCTCGGCCTGGTCGAAGTCGGCGTCGGCCTGATCCCGGCTGGCGGCGGCACCAAGGAAATGCTGATTCGCTGCCTCGAGTCGCGGCCTCCGGGTTCGCAGGCCGATCTACTGCCTTTCGTGCAGCGCGCGTTCGAGACCATCGCGTTCGGCAAAGTGGCTGCCAGCGGCCCGGATGCCAAGCGGATGGGCTACCTGCGGTCCACCGACGCCATCACGATGAATCGCGATCGGCTGATCGCCGACGCGAAGACGCGCGCGCTGGCGCGGGCCGCCGAAGGCTATCAGCCTCCGGCGCGGCCGATGGCGATTCCGGTGGGCGGCGAGAACGTGCGGGCCGCGTTGTCGCTGGGCGTCCATCTGGCCAGGCGCGGCGATCGGATCAGCGATCACGATGCACTGATCGGTCGGAAGCTCGCGTGGATTCTGGCGGGCGGATCCGTGCCGCACGCAACCACCGTGTCGGAACAGCACGTGCTCGACCTCGAGCGCGAGGCCTTCATCAGCCTGTGTGGTGAACCGAAGACACTGGAACGGATCGGTCACACGCTCAAGACCGGAAAGACGTTGAGGAACTAGCCACGTGCTCGACATCGGAACCGGCCCGCCGCTCGTCCTGCTGCCCGGAATCCAGGGACGTTGGGAATGGATTGCCCCGACCGCGCACGCCCTGTCGCGCAGCTTCCGCGTGCTCGCCGTCTCACTGCCTGGCGAACCAGGCACCGCCTGCGGGCACGACCCGAGCCTGGGGTTCGAACTGTTCCTGCGCCAGATCGACGACGTGCTCGACAACGCGGGAGTCGGCGCGGCGGTGGTCTGCGGCGTGTCGTTCGGCGGGCTGGTGAGCGTGGCGTACGCGGCGAGCCGGCCGGCCCGTGTGCGTGCGCTGGTGCTCGCCTCTGCTCCGGGCCCTCGGTGGAAGCCCGACGCCCGCGTGCAGCGCTACGTGAACGCGCCGCTCGCGTCGGTACCCGCATTCGTCGCCCGCGCGGGCGGCCGTTTGTATCCGGAAGTGGCCGCGGCCCGGCCCGCGTGGAGTCAGCGATTCTCATTTCTTGCCGGCCATCTCGGCCGCATTCTCGGAGCGCCGATGTCGCCGCGTCGCATGGCGGACCGCATCCTGCTGGCCAGCGACGTGGATTTCGTGAGCCTGTGCGCGCGCATCACCGCGCCGACGTTGATCATGGCCGGCGAACCCGAACTGGATCGCGTCGTGCCGGTCAACGGCATGCAGGAATACCTCGACCTGATCGGTGACGCGCGGATGGTGACGCTGCCGCACACCGGCCACATCGGCATGGTGACCCGGGCGGGCGCGTTTGCCGACGTGGTCGGCGAGTTTTGCGGCCATCAGGAACATCAAGAGGTGGTGGCGTGATTCGAGAATTCCTCGGCCCCGCCGGCCGACTCGAAGCATTGCTCGATGAGCCTGCGTGGGGATGCCACATCGGACCGGTGCGCCGGCCGGACGCAACCACGTCGGACGGCCAGGCGAAACTCGACGATCCGCCACGCGTCGCCGTGGTGCTGGCGCACCCGTTGCCCACCGGCGGCGGCACCATGCACAACAAGGTCGTCTATCAGGTGGCCAAGTCGCTTTGCCGAACCGGTGCGGCGGTGCTGCGCTTCAACTTCCGCGGGGTCGGGACCAGCGCAGGCTCGTTCGACGAGGGCCCTGGCGAGATGGCCGACTTTCGGGCGGCGCTCGACGTGATGGCCGAGCGGTACCCGGGCGTCGAGTTGTGGGCGGCCGGATTCTCGTTCGGGTCGTGGATCGCCATGACAGTGGGTGCCACCGACGATCGGGTGTCGGCCGTCATCGGCATCGCGCCGCCGGTGGGCCGCTACGATTTCTCGGCCGTCACGACGAGCACAAAGCCGAAATTCTTTATTCAGGGCAACCGCGACGAACTGTGCCCGTATCGCGAGACGACGAAGTTCTACGCGCAGGTGCCCGATCCCAAGGAGATCGTCGTCATTGACGGCGCCGACCATCTGTTCGACGGCAAGACATTCGAACTCGGCGAAGCCGTCGAAGACCTGCTGTTCGATTTTGGGGTCAGATCCGAAACACAGCATTCTCCGAAAACCTGAAGAATGCTGTGTTTCGGATCTGACCCCGGTTCTTAGCAGAGGACGTGAGTGATGCGAGAAGCTGTGATTGTTTCGGCGGCACGGACGGCGATTGGCAGGGCTCCGCACGGCGCCCTGCGGACGGTGCGCCCGGACGAACTGGCGGCGACGGCCATCACCGAGGCCCTGCGCCGGGCGTCGGGGCTTGACCCGGCGCTGGTCGACGATGTGATTGTCGGGTGCGCGATGCCGGAAGCGGAGCAAGGCCTCAACGTGGCGCGGATCGCCAGCCTGCGCGCAGGGATTCCCGTGTCGGCATCAGCGGTCACGGTGAACCGCTTCTGCGCGTCGGGCCTTCAGGCCATTGCGTACGCGGCCGAGCGCATCATCGGCGGCGGCGCGGACGTGATTGTGGCTGCCGGCACCGAGAGCATGAGTCTGGTGCCGATGGGCGGCAACAAGATCTCGCCCAATCCGGCCCTGGTCGACAGCTATCCCGACGTCTATCTCAGCACCGGGCTTGTCGCCGAGAACCATGCGCGCGAGTGCGGGTTGTCGCGCGAGGAGCAGGACGGGTTTGCTTTCCGCAGTCACCTCCGGGCGATCGCCGCCATCGACGGCGGCCGTTTCCGCGACGAAATCGTCCCGGTTCGCGTGAAGCTGACCGACCCGTCGCTCGATGGCTCCGCCCCCACCTCCCGCGAGTTCGTGTTCGATGTCGACGAGGGACCTCGCCGGGACACGTCGATGGAAGCCCTGGCCAAACTCAAGCCCGCGTTTCACGCCACCGGCACCGTGACGGCCGGCAACTCGTCGCAGATGAGCGATGGAGGGGCGGCGGTCATCGTGATGTCGCGGGAACAGGCTGACGCCCTTGGGTTGCGGCCGCTCGCGCGATTTGTCGGGTATGCCACGGCGGGCGTCGAGCCTGAACGATTCGGTGTGGGGCCGGTTCCGGCGATCAGGAAATTGCTCGCGCGGACCGGGTTGCGCCTCGACCAGATCGACCTGGTGGAACTCAACGAAGCGTTTGCCGCGCAGATGCTTGCGTGCTTGCGAGAGTTGCCGATCGATCCCGATCGGCTCAACGTCAACGGCGGCGCTGTGGCGCTCGGTCATCCGCTCGGCTGCACGGGCGCGAAACTGACGACGTCGCTGCTGTATGAGATGCAGCGGCGCGGGGCCCGCTACGGCATGGTGTCGATGTGCGTGGGAGGCGGGATGGGCGCGGCCGGGATCTTCGAGCGCTGCTGAGCGCGGGATCTTCGAGCGCTGCCAAGAGCGGCAGCCCGTAGGCGCCGCGCAGCGGGTAGGCGGCGGGCGCGGGGCAATCCGATGGAGGCCGGGTCTTCAGACTCGGCGATCCAAGTGCGCAAGTGAGACGTGCGGTCGGCGTCCCCGTGGCTCCACCAGACGTGAGGGGAGCAAGCCAGGCGGTCGCCACCAGAGGCGACGGAAGCGAACCAGGCGGTCGCCACCAGCGGTGGGGGCCGCGAGGCCGGACCGAATGGGATGGAGGCCGGGTCTTCAGACTCGGCGCAAGGAGTTCTTATGAGCGTGCAGGCTGACGTGTTGGCGACCAGGGGTGGCGGATGGCTGTTGGCGGCGACCGAGCCGTCGACCGTCTTCAGCGCGGATCGGTTCACCGAGGAACACAAGCTGATCAGCCAGACGGCCGACGAGTTCATGTCGACCGAGGTGCTGCCGAACATCGATCGCCTCGAGCAGAAGGACTGGGCCTTCGCCCGCCAGCTGCTGCGCCAGTGCGGCGACCTGGGCCTGCTCGGCGCCGACACGCCGGAAGCGTACGGCGGCGTCCATCTCGACAAAGTCTCGTCGCTCATCCTGAGCGAGCGGCTTGCGCTGAGCGCGTCGTTTGCCACCAGCTACGGCGCGCAGGTCAATCTGGCGCTGCTGGCGATTCTGCTGTTCGGCACCGAGGCCCAAAAGCGGAAGTACGCGCCGAAGCTCGTATCGGCCGAATTGATCGGCGCCTACGGCCTGTCGGAATCCGGCGCCGGATCGGACGCGCTGGCGGCCAAGACGCGCGCGACGCGGCAGGCCGACGGCAGCTTCGTGGTCACCGGCGAGAAGATGTGGATCTCGAACGGCGGCTTCGCGGATCTCTATATCGTGTTCGCCAAAGTCGATGGCGAGCACTTTACCGCCTTCATTGTCGAGCGCGCGTTTCCCGGCGTGTCGAGCGGCAAGGAAGAGCACAAGATGGGGTTGCTCGGGTCGTCGACCACTTCGGTGCTCCTGCAGGACGTGCGCGTGCCGGCCGAGAACGTCCTGGGCGAGGTGGGCAAGGGCCACCGCGTCGCGTTCAACGTGCTCAACTTCGGCCGGCTCAAGCTCGGTTTCATGTGCAACGGCGGTGCGATGGCGGTGATTGGCGAATCGGCCCGATATGCGGCCACGCGCCAGCAGTTCGGGCATCCGATCGCGTCGTTTGGCGCGATCAAGCACAAGATCGGCGAAATGAGCGCGCGCACCTACGCGCTCGAAAGCATGCTCTACCGGACGGCCGGCCTGCTCGACGCGTTCATCACCGAACGCCAGATCGTGAAGGAAGACATGGCTGCGGTTCTGGCCGCCGGCGAAGAATACGCCATCGAAGCGTCGATCGCCAAGGTGGCCGGCAGCGAGGTGGCCGAGTTCGTGCTCGACGAGAACGTGCAGATTCACGGCGGCAACGGATTCGTGCACGACTACCCGGCCGAGCGCCACTACCGCGATGCGCGAGTCAATCGCATCTTCGAAGGCACCAACGAAATCAACCGGCTGCTGATTCCCGGCATCCTGATGAAGCGCGCGATCAAGGGCGACCTGCCGATCTTCCAGGCGGCCAAGCAACTCCAGGCCGAATTGATGGGGCCGCCCCAGATGGGGGCCAAAGCCTCCGGCGGATTGCTTGCCGACGAACAGCAGACTGTGGCGAGTCTCAAGAAGGTGGCGCTCGCGGTGATGGGCGTCGGGATGCTGCGGCACGCCGAGAAACTGGCCGACGAGCAGGAAGTGATGATGTCGATGGCCGACATCCTCATCGACACGTACCAGGCCGAGAGCGCGGTGCTGCGTGCGCTCGACGCGTCGTCGCGATCGCTTCCCAACGCGGGTCTGCAACAGGACGCCGCCCAAGTGTTCGTGCACGACGCGGTCGCCCGGGTCGACCTCAACGCCAGGCAGGCCCTGGCGGCGCTCGCAGATGGCGACATGCTGCGCACGCACCTCGCGGCTTTGCGGCGCTTGCTGAAGCCGGGGCCGGTGAATACGATTGCGCTGAGACGCCGGCTTGCCGACGCGACGGTTGCGAAGGGTGGGTACCTGTTTAGATAGGTTCGCGGCCGGGACCCGCGCTCGCCTTGGCGTGAGGAATCGGAGGAGTGCGTGTCGGAGGTGTGCGTGTCGGAGATGAGAGCGCAAAGGACGGGAGCGCCGAGATTCTCCATTCGGGGTTCGCGGTTCGCGACGCCGCGTGCGAGGCTGGCCTTGGCCGTGCTGGCGATCCTGGTGGCGCTGAGCGCCTCGTGCGGCACGCCTCCCGATCCGGACCAGGCCTACATCAGGACGTTGCAGGTGGAGCGGGCCAGCAAGGACGCCGGATTCCAATCGGCCGCGAATTCGCCGATTCCGACCGCCGCGCGGGCGACATACCTCCCGCTCAAGTACTTCGCTCCGGATGCCGGCTACATCGTCCCGGCGTCGTTCACCGCGGCACCAGCCCGCACACCCGCCAAGATGCCCACTTCAACCGGACAAGTGCGCGACATGGAGTTGGTGGGAACGCTCGAGTTCACGCTCAAGGGAATGCCGATGTCTCTTTCGGCGTTCGTCGAAGCCGACACGCCGCCCGATCGGCTGTTCGTGCCGTTTACGGATCTGACCAGCGGCACCGAAACGTACTCCGCCGGGCGCTACCTTGAGATCGATCGGACCCGGACCGGTATCTATACGATCGACTTCAATCGGGCGTTCAATCCCTATTGCTACTACAACCACGAGTACGACTGTCCGTACCCACCAAAAGAGAATCGGCTCGCGATTCCGATTCACGCGGGAGAGAAACTGGCGCAGACGGCGATTCCGGCTCGTTGACGCCCCCGGGCTCGACCGCACGGTCACAACGTCCCCGTCTCCTCACGCTGGCGCAGCACCCGCGCCCTTCCCCTCACGTCAGATTTTCGCCTGGTGTTTGCTTCGTGGTCCGGGCAAGCCCCCCGCGTACGTGCCTTGGATAAGTGTCAGCCGGGTGCGGTCGGCCCCTCAAATATACGACAAATTGAATCCTAATTCTCCAACGTTTTGGATCTATGCGCGTGTCAGCGGGATTCAACTCGCTTAAATCGGTCATTTTTATCATTCTCTGTCTTGGCATAAAACTCGCTAGGTTCTGGTTAGGGCTATCTCAATCTAGCGCTGCGTCTGTTGCCGGCCGTTAGGTCTGACGAGTTGGCTACGCGCCGCCAAGGTGTTATCGCGTCGTATGGGGCGCGAGTCGCCTTCGATGTTCTGGTTCAGGAGGATGCAAGAATGAAAGTTCGACTGTTGATCATGCTGATCGTGCTGACGTTGGTTGGAGGCCTGGGCGTGGCGAACGCGCAGGAGACCGGCAGCATTTACGGCAAAGTCTCGGATTCCAGCGGTGCGTTGATGCCTGGCGTGACGGTGACGTTGACGGGCACGGTGCTGCTGCAGCCGCGGACGGCGGTGACCACGGACACTGGCACGTTCCAGTTCCCGCGGCTTGGGATCGGCCTCTACACGGTCAAATTTGAACTCAGCGGGTTCAAGACGATCGTCAAGCAAGGTGTCCGCGTCGAAATCGGCCTGAATGCTCAGGTCAATCAGAACCTCGAGATTTCGGCAGTGCAGGAAACGGTCACGGTCAGCGGCGAAGTGCCGCTGGTGGACCTCAAGGACACGTCGAAGACGAGTCGCTTCACGCAGGAAGCGCTGCAGAATATTCCGTCGGCGCGCGACCCGTGGGTCATCCTCGAGCAGTCGGCCGGCATCGTGATGGACCGCCAGAACATCGGCGGCAATGCATCGGGCCAGCAGTCGAACTTCGTGGCGCGCGGCGCGGCCTTCGCGCAGTCGAAGTGGAACCTGGACGGCATCGACATCACGGACATGTCGGCCACGGGCGGTTCGCCTGTGTACTACGACTTCGACGCGTTCGAAGAGATGCAGATTTCGACCGGCGGCGCCGACGTGACGATGCAGACGCCCGGGGTCGGCATCAACCTGGTGACCAAGAGCGGCACCGACACCTTCCGCGGTTCTGGTCGCTACTACATCACCGACCAGAAGTTCGAATCGGTCAACATCACCGACGCGCTTCGGGCGCAGGGCGCGACCTCCGGCAATCCGATCCAGAACATCAAGGACTACGGGTTCGAGGTGGGCGGCCCCATCAAGAAGGGCAAGGCGTGGCTCTGGGGCAGCTACGGCGTTCAGAACGTCGGGGTTGGCGTGAACGGCTTCTATCAGCCGACGGCGGCGTGCCTGGCTGTGAAGGCGGCACCTCTCACCTACGCCATCAAGGACGTGTGGAACTGCCTGAACACGGACCTTACGCAACTGAAGACCTTCAACATGAAGGCGGCAGTCCAGGTTGCCCGCAACAACCAGTTCTCGTTCTTCATGAACACCGCCGGCAAGATCCGCAACGCGCGCGGCGCCGACGACCTGCACCCGATTGAAACGACCAGCCGCCAGATGGGCGTGGCCAACACGGCGCTCGGGTCGGGATGGTGGAAGACGGGCATGCCGAAGACCTACAAGTGGAGCGACCGCCAGATCTTCACGGATCGCTTCATGATGGAACTCCAGTACGCGCACGTCGGCAACAACTTCGTGCTCGACTTCCACGATCCCAGCCTGTCGACCGTGCAGCCGAGCCTCGACACGACGACGAGCATGAATGGCCGTTCGTCGACCGCGAGCACCTACGTGCGGCCGACCGACAGCATCGACCTCACGGGCAACTACTTCTTGACCGGCTTCATGGGCGGCGACAACGCCATCAAGTTCGGGCTCAAGTACCGGAACGATATTGCCCACTCAGAGACCCACACCGGCGGCAATGCCATCGCGCGGTTCCACGACGTCGTGGTCAACGGGGTTCTGACGCCCGTCGCGTACGAGGCCCAGATCACCCGCGACTCGATCACGGAATACGGCCTGCACAATCGCAGCGTCTATATCTCCGACACCTACACGCGGAGGAGGATGACGATCAATGTCGGCTTCCGGTACGACTACCAGACCGACTTCGCCAACGGGTCGACCGTTCCGGCGTCGCCGTTCTTCGGAAAAGTCACGGGGCTCTTCAACGTCGATGGATCGTATGCCGGCGCCGGCGCGGCGCTCGCCCAGTTGCCCTCTGCGTCCTTCGCGGGAGCCGCGGCTGGCGTGTCCTTCAAGACCTGGTCGCCGCGCCTCGGGTTCACCTACGACGTTCGCGGCAATGGCCGCAGCGTCGTCAAGCTGAGCTACGCCCATTACATCGGGCAGGACGGCACGGGAAGTCTGTCGGGCGTCTACAACCCGGTGGCCAGCGCCTACGTGCGGTACCCATGGCACGATCTCAACGGCGATGGGATCATTCAATCGAACGAGGTCGATTCGAGCGCGGCGCCGTTGTCGTGGTCGGGCGGATACAACTATCTGAATCCGACCCAGTTGACCACGACCGGCAAGATTGATCCGAACCTGACGGCCGAAAAGACCAACGAGTTCATCGTGGGATTCGACCAGCAGTTCGGCACGCAGTTCGCGGTGAGCGCGAGCTACATCTACCGGAAGTACACGAACTTCTCGTGGTCGCCCACCGACAACTGGAGCGCGGCGAACTACGTCGCAGTGCAGTTCACCCCGACGGCAGCCAACTGCCCGGTGGCTGGGGCGCAGTGCAACCAGATCACCTACTTCCAGCCGACCAGTCAGCCTGGGGTCGCGTACACCCTGACGAATCAGCCGAACTACTACCGAAAGTACGGCGGCTTCGAATTGTCGCTCCGGAAACGGATGGCAAATCGCTGGACAGCCAATGCCAGTTTCTCGTACAACGACGCTCCCCAGTACTACGGTGACGGGTCGTATCAGGACCCCACCAACATCGCGCAACTCAACGGCGGGCAGTACGCGCCGCAGACCAGCGGCAGCGGCATCGACAACGTGTTCCTGAACACGATGTGGACGTTGCGGGCCTCGGGATCCTACACGCTGCCGGTGGGCGACGTGAATTTCGCGGGCTTCTTCAACGCACGCGGAGGCTATCCGTTCCCGCAGACGATCACGACACCGACCCGGCCATTCAGCGCCGGCACGGCCAGCGTCTACATCGCCGAGTACGGCAGCGTCCGGCTGCCGACGTACCGGGCCATGGACTTCCGCGTTGACCGGCCCTTCACGCTCGGCAAACGGGTGAAGGTGGCGCCGAGCATCGACATCTTCAACCTGTTCAACACCGCTACGGTGCAGTCGCGCCGCCGCGCGCAGAACGCGACCAACGCGAACCTCATCAGCTCCATCGTGGCTCCGCGCGTCGCCCGGTTCGGCGTGCGCGTCACGTTCTAGTGGAAAGGGAGTAGCGATGCGCGGTTAGGGGTTCGCGATTCGACGCGGCGCCTGACCGTCAGTTCTTCGGGGGGTGAGCCCATTGTGGGTCCACCCCCCTTTCTTTGCCCGGAGTGCCCGGTCTCCGATCGACACCCGCGTCCCGAAGCCGAATCCCAATCTCTCGGTTCGCCACCAGTCCAGCCCGATCCCCAGGGCTCCACTCCCTACCGGTCGTCGATCCCCAACCCAGCTTCAATCCCACCCGTGCTACCATGCGCGCGCCTGAGTTCTTCAAGGAGTTCCTATGCGGCAGCAAGCACGATTGGCGTTCTGTCTGGTTCTGGCGACCTGCGTCTGGCTGATGTTCGACGGCGTGGCGGCACAGCAGCCCGCCAAACGCCCCATCACGCACGACATCTACGATGGATGGAAATCCATCCAGGGCACAAAGTTGTCGCGAGACGGCACGTGGCTGATTTACACGCTGGCGCTGCAGGATGGCGATGGCGAACTGGTCGTGCGCAACCTCAAGACCCATGTCGAGAAACGGCAGGCGCGCGGCCGTGATGCGGTGCTGACGGCCGACGATCAGTTTGTCGTGTTCGCGGTGGCGCCGGTGAAGGCCGCGGTCGACAAAGCCAAGAAGGAAAAGAAGAAAGCCGAGGACCAGCCCAAGGCGGGCCTTGGCGTGCTGAATCTCGCTACCGGCGACGTCTTTGTGACGACCCGCGTCAAGAGTTTCAAGTTGCCCGAAGACTCCGGCAAGTACGTCGCGTACCTGTTGGAGGCGCCGGAAAAGAAGCCCGACGCCAAGGACGACAAGAAGGAGATCGAGGCGACCGGCGAGAACAGCGCCGGCGCGAAGGCAGAGGCCAAGGCCGCCGGGAAGCCCGATCCGAAGGCGGAGGCCGGGTCCGGAGACGCGAAAAAGAAGAAGGACAAGAAGAAGGATCCCGGCACCGACCTGATCGTCCGCGAGCTCGGCACGGGAACGCAGACCACCATTGCCGAAGTGGCCGAATACGCCTGGAGCAAGGACGGCGCGTGGCTGGCCTACGGCGTGTCGTCGGCGGCCAAGACGCCTGAGAAGGATGGCGCGTACGCGCGGCGCACGGCTGATGGCGCCACCAGGGCGCTGCTTTCGGGGCTGGGTCACTACAAGGGATTCGCCTTTGATGACAAGGCCGCGCAGTTGGCTTTTCTCTCCGACCGCGACGCCTACAAGAAGGACGTGACGACGTTCGCCCTGTATTTCTGGCCGACGACGGCCGACGCCGCGACGCAACTGGTGGCCGAGAGCAGCAAGGGGATGCCAGAGGGCATGGCGGTCAGCGAGAACGGCACGCTCGACTTTTCGAAGGATGGCGCGCGATTGTTCTTCGGCTACGCGAAACCGCCGACACCAGAGCCGCCCGACGACGCGCCGGATCCGGTGAAGGTGGACCTCTGGCATTGGAAAGACCCGGAGCTGCAGTCGATGCAGAAAGTGCGGGCCGAAGAGGAGAAGAAGCGCAACTACCAGGCCGCGGTCTATCCGAAAGACAAGAGCATCATCGCGTTGGCGAGCCCCGACATGCCGACCGTCAGGCTGACCGAGGATCTCCCGATCGCGCTGGGCGCATCGGACGTGCCGTATCGCCAGCTCACTTCGTGGGACATGGGCTACAACGACTATTTCCTCGTCACCCTTCAGGACGGCGCGCGCCAGAAGATGCTCGAGAAGGCGCCGTTTGACGCTCGCCTGTCGCCCGGTGGCAAGTACGTGATTTATTTCGACGCCAGCTCGCACGACTGGATGGTCTACCGGGTCGCCGACCACACACGAATCAACCTCACCGCCAAGCTGGGCGTGAAGTTCGAAAACGAACACTGGGACACGCCAGACCTGACCGCGCCATATGGCGTAGCGGGATGGACCGAAGGCGACGGATCGGTCTGGCTGTACGACCGCTACGACATCTGGGAAGTGCGGTTCGACGGCGTGCCCGCGCGCATGCTCACCAGCGGCGTGGGTCGAAGACAGAAGCTCGTCTTCCGCTATCAGCGCGTGGACAGCGACGAAGGAGCGGCGGCGCCTGGCCGCAGGCGCGGCGGGGCGGGTTCCGATCAGCCCATCAAGCTCGACAAGCCGGTCCTGCTCGCGACGACTGACGATGTCAGCAAGGCGAGCGGCTACTACAGAATTACCGTGCCCGCGCCTCCCGTGGCGCCAACGACGAGCACCACGTCGCCGAAAAAGCCCGCAGCCACCAACATAAAAGCCGCGGTGCCAGCCCCGGCAGCGCCGCTGGCGGATCCGGTCAAGGTCGTGATGCTGGACAAGTCGGTCGGCGGCCTCGTCAAGGCCAGGAACGCCGACGTCTACCTGCACACCGAACAGCGGTTCGAGGAGTTTCCGAACCTGTGGGTCAGCGACGGCACCTTCGGCAACCCGACGAAGATCACGGAGGCGAATCCGCAGCAGGCGCAGTTTCTCTGGGGCCGGTCCGAGTTGATCGACTATCGCAACGCCGACGGCAAGGTGCTGCGGGCGATTCTCACCAAGCCCGAGAACTTCGACCCGGCCAAGAAGTATCCGCTGATCGTGTACATCTACGAGGAGTTGACCGCGGGACTCCACCGGTACGTCGCGCCGGCGCCCGGCGGCAGCAGCATCAACGTCGCGCGCTACGCGAGCAACGGCTACATCGTGCTTCAGCCGGACATCGAGTACGAGATCGGCTATCCGGGCGATAGCGCCTACAAGTGCGTCATCCCGGCCGTGCAGCACCTCGTCGAACAGGGGTACATCGATCCGGCGCGCATCGGCATCCAGGGCCACAGTTGGGGCGGTTACCAAATCAGCTACATGATCACGCGCACCAACATGTTCCGGGCCGTCGAAGCGGGAGCGTCGGTGGTGGACATGGTGAGCGCGTACGGTGGGATTCGCTGGGGCACCGGCATGTCGCGGGCCTTTCAGTACGAGCGGACGCAGAGCCGAATCGGGGCGCCGCCGTGGCAGCGCTCGCTGCAGTTTATCGAGAACTCGCCGATCTTCTGGGTGGAGAAGGTCAATACGCCCTATTTGACGATGGCCAATGACGAAGACGACGCGGTGCCGTGGCAGCAGGGCATCGAGTTCTTCAGCGCGTTGCGGAGGCTGGGCAAAGAAGCCTACATGTTCAGCTTCAACGGCGAGAAGCACGGCCTACGGGAGCGGGAGAACCAGAAGTACTGGACCGTGCATATGGCCGAGTTCTTCGACCATTACCTGCTGGGAGCGCCGCTGCCGCAGTGGATGGAGAAGGGCGTGCCGTACCTCGAGCGCGGCAAGCGGGATATGACGCCGTTCTACGGGAAGAAGTGAATCGGGAGGGCCGGGGAGACCCGGCCTCCAGCAATCATCGTCACCACCACGACCGAGCCGGTCTGGTGGAGCCCCGGGGGCACCGAAGGCACACAGAAGTTCAGGAAGGCCCCGGCCGCCTCGCTCAGCGGCCGATGCCGGCGACCTCCTGATAGAGATACGCCGACGCCAGGATGCCGTTAAAGAAGTTGTCGAGGTTGAACTTCTCGTTGGGCGCGTGCAGGTTGTCGTCGGGTAATCCGAATCCAAACAACACGACCGGCACCTTCAACTCTTCCTGAAAGTTCGCGACCACCGGAATCGATCCGCCTTCGCGTGTATACACGGGCCGCTTGCCGAAGCCCTTCTCGATGGCCCGGCCGGCCGCCTGCACGTAGAGGTTGTCGAAATCCGTCATCCACGGCTTTGCGCCGTGCAGGTTCGTCACTTTCACGTCTACCGTCTTCGGCGTGATTTTCCTGACGTAGGCCTCGAACAGCGCCGCAATCTTGTCGGGATCCTGATTGGGCACCAGGCGCATGCTCACTTTCGCCATCGCGGTGGCGGCAATCACGGTCTTGCTGCCTTCCCCGGTCCAGCCGGCCAACATCCCGTTGACGTCGAGCGACGGTCTGGCCCAGATGCGTTCGAGTACGCTGAAGCCGCGCTCGCCGGCGAGCCTGGGGGCGGCGATGTGCTTCTTGAAACCTTTCTCGTTGAACGGCAGTTTCTTGAATTCGGCGCGCTCTTCCTCGCGCAGTTCCCGCACGTCGTCGTAGAACCCGGGAATCTTGACGTGGCCGCCCTTGTCCTTGAGTTGGGCGATCACGCTGGCCAGCACGTTGGCCGGATTGGCGACGGCGCCGCCGTACGATCCGGAGTGGAGATCCTGGCTCGTGCCGCGCATGTCGATTTGCATGTAGGCCAGGCCGCGCAGGCCGTAGCAGATTGACGGCACGCCCCGGTCGAACATCTCGGTGTCCGACACGAGCACCATGTCGCAGGCGAGGGCCTCGCGATGCGCCTGCACGTAGGGCACCAGGTTGACGCTGCCGACTTCTTCCTCGCCTTCCAGAACGACCTTGAAGTTGACCGGAAGCCGGCCGGCCTTGGTGAGGTGCGCCTCGATCGCCTTGAGGTGAATAAACACCTGCCCCTTGTCGTCGCACGCCCCCCGCGCATAGATCTCGCCATCGCGCACGGTGGCCTCGAAGGGAGGCGACTTCCACAGCTCGATCGGATCGGCCGGCTGCACGTCGTAGTGACCGTACAGCAGGATGGTCGGCGCGCCCTCCGCGTGCAACCAGTCGGCGTAGACGATCGGGTGACCGGCTGTGTCGACAACCGCGACGTGCTCGAGACCGATGCGCGTCATCTCGGCCGCCGCCCACTCGGCCGCCCGCCGGACGTCGCCGGCGTGCTCGGGCATCGCGCTGATGCTGGGAATCGCCAGAAACGGCTTCAACTGCTCGACGTAACGGTCTCGGTTCACCTGAATGAAGTCGACGATGTCGTTCATGAATTCGGTCTCCCAGAGGCGCCATTGCTGCGCCAGCCTTCATCATACCCTTTGGGGGACGAACCGGACCGAGCTCACTTGATTCCGCTGATGACGGGCTCCAGCCAGAAAGGCGAATCGGATGACGCCAGGCCATCCACGCTGAAGACGAGGGTCCAGGCCGTCTCGCTGGGCCGGTAGAACAGGCTCCATTGCCATCCGGCCCACGCCGACAAGTCGACGACGACGGGGGCGCAGACACGGTCGGCGGCAACATCTCGCGGCCGAAGTTGCCTCTCGAAGACCTGTTCGTAGAGTTTTCCGCCGGAGACGCCAATTCTGAAGACCGCACGACCGGCAGATATGCCGGTGCGGTCGGGCGCGAGCAAGACGAAGGCCCTCAGGGTTGCCTTGCGGGGTATCCTGATGGACCAGCCGATGCGACTGGGCTGAGGAACGGCGACGGCTGGAAACTGGCGACCGTCACACGCGAGGTCGCGCACCACGAAGGCATCGTCGGTCCGAGTTGGCGGCCGCTTGTCGGCGACGGCGAGCAGCGACAGCAGGTCGATACGGATGGGCTGGGACGGCCTGCCGCATCCGCCGGTCGAGCCCAGCAGCACGGCGACGGCAAGGCCGGCCAGGCCGGGGCGAAGCAGGCTGGGGGCCACGCGGGCAGCAACGGACCCATACCAGGTGCACATGGCGCGACGTTTCGACATCGAATTGCTCACGATCATATACACGCGGCACCGCGCGCGCCTCATGCTGTTTGCACGGCTGGCGCTGGTCGCGGTGTTTCTTGCGCTGGTCTCGAGGTACTACGGCCCGCTCACCGGGTTCACCTCGCTCATTAACTTTACCGAGCGCGACCACCGATTCGAAAGCCAGACGCTGCAGCGGACCACGCACCATCACTACGCAGGAGCGGCCGGGTACGACGGCCAGTTCTACGCGCAGTTGGCCATGGACCCGCTGTTGCGCGAATCCGACACAGACTATCTGATGGACATGGCGCCGTTCCGGGCCCGGCGCATTCTGTTCTCGATGACGGCGTACTGCCTCGGCCTGGGACGACCGGCGTGGATTCTCCAGGCGTACGCGCTGCAGAACGTGCTGGTGTGGTTGCTGCTGGCCTGGTGGCTGGCGCGCCGATTGCCGACCGGAGACATGCGGGGGTTGCTGGTGTGGGCGGCTTGCCTGTTTACCCAGGGGTTGCTCGCGTCGGTCAGGCTCGCGGTTCTCGACGGACCAAGCCTGCTGCTGATTGCCCTGGTGGTCACCGCCGCGGAGAAGGGTCATATCAAAACCGCGGCCGCCGTCCTCGGCGTGTCGGTGCTCGGTCGCGAAACCAACATCCTGGCAGCCGCCGCCCTCGTGCCGCTGGTGTTGGCTCCGACGACGCGCCCGCGCTGGTGGGCGCTGGGGGCCTGCGCGCTGCTGGTTGTCGTGCCGGAACTGGTGTGGCTCGACTATCTGCGATCGATCTATCGTTCGACAGTTCTTTCGAGCGGCCCTCAACTCGGCTGGCCGTTCGTAGCGTTTGCCGCCCAGTGGAACCGTGTCCTGCACGGAGCATTCCTCACGGCAGGCCCCGACGCGATCTGGCGCAGTCCGAGCGCCATGGTTCTGGTCTCGCTTACGGCACAGGCCGCAGGTCTTCTGTTCCGGCCGAAGCTTCGCACCCCGTGGTGGTGGGCCGGCGCCGTGTTCGCGTTGCTGATGCTGACGGTCTCCGACCACGTGTGGGGCGGAGAGCCAGGCGCCACTCCGCGTGTCGTGCTGCCGATGACGCTGGCGTTCAACCTGACGCTGCCGACCGGTCGAGCGTTCTGGCCGTGGCTGGTGGCCGGCAATCTCACGGTGATTCCAGGCGTGATGATGCTGTTGAGGTAGGGTGGCGCTCAGGCCTTGGCCTGAAGCAGGCCGTTGCGCATGATGTCGGAAATCTCGTGGATGATTTGGCCGGTGCTCTTGCCGTACAGGTCGGGCACGCCGAACACGAGCTCGACGGCGAAGTGCTGCAGGTACGTCCTGAACACGAACATGATGGCTTCGGCCGGCGGGATGTCGCGGCGCAGCTTCCCCGCGATCCGGATCTCGTCTTTGTGGACGTCGACGAATCGCTCGAACACGGCGGCCATCTCGGAGTAGAACTTCCTGATGTGGCTGCCTTCGAACTCGACCACGTCCACATAGATCAGCCGGACGTAGGGCCGATACTTGGCGATGCTTTCCTGTGCGGCGAGACCCAGCGCTTCGAGATTTTCTGGGAACGTCCCCTCCGTGAGCGCGCGGGTGACGGGGAATTCGGGCGTCTCCACGACGCGCCAGAAGGTGTCGAGCAGTTCCCTGAAAATCGATTCCTTGTCCTGAAAGTGATGGTAGAGGTTGCCGATCGAGACGGCCGCCTTTTGGGCGACGTCCCGCATGGAGGTGGCGCGGTAGCCCTGCGTCGAAAACAACGCGAGCGCCGAGTCCAGGATGCTCGCACGGCTGCGCTGGGTGCGTTCTTCCTGATTCATGATGTCGAGTCGGTTGCCTCACGCCGAACTGGTTCACGCAAGCGATGGCCCGGGCATTGGGCCGGGGCCACCCGGCCAGGCCCGCACCTGGCCCTCTGACCCATATTACACCCTCGGCTCGGCAGTCATCGATCGCGGCCGGAGACCGCCGCAGGCGTGCACACGGGCTGGTGGCCGCGTGCCGTCAAGGCTTGAGCATGCCATGGCGCAGGATGTAGGCGATCTCGCCGACCACTTCATCGCTGCTCTTGCCGAAGTGATCGGGAACGCCAAACACGATGTCGACGGCGAAGTACTGGAGGAAGGTCCGAAACGTGAGCATGACAGCCGACGCGGGAGAAATCTCCGGCCGCAGTTTCCCCTCGAGCTTGAGTTCGTCCTTGTGGGCGGCAACGAACCGCTCGAACCGCCCCGCCATTTCCGAGTAGAACTTCCGAATGTGGCTGCCGCCGAACTCGACGACATCAACGTAGATCAACGCCACGTACGGGCGGTAGAGCTCGACGCTGGCACGCGCGGCACGCCCTATTTCTTCGAGGTTCTCGGGAAAGCTCCCCGTGGTCAGGGCCTTGTTGGTCGGGAACTCCGGATCCTCAATCGCGCGCCAGTACGTGTCGAGCAACTCGCGGAAGATGGTCTCCTTCTCCTTGAAGTGATGATAGACGCTGCCGGTCGACACGCCGGCCCGCTGCGCGATCTCGCGGGTTGACGTGGCGCGGTATCCCTGATGCGAAAACAGCGCGAGGGCCGCGTCGAGAATCTGCGCGCGGCTCCGCTCCGTCCGTTCTTCCTGGTTCATGCTGTCGCCACCGTGGCGGGTCCCTCTCGAACAAAAACGAGCGTGGTCGACCGGGCCGCCATGAAGCGTCTCAGGTTCTCGAAGAAGATGTCCGGCTTCTCCAGGTACACCACGTGCCCGCAATCCTCGACGATCTCGAAGCGCACGTTCGGCAGGATGCCGCAAAGCTTCCGCTGCACCGAGGGCGGAATCGCCCGGTCCTCGGCGCCCGCCATCACGAGCGTCGGCGTCTGAATGGCGCGGTACTCCGGGAGACGCGCGTCGAGGGCCGCGAAGAAGGGATCCTGCGCCTGGGTCAGACGGACAAGGCAATGGCGGCGATCCTTGAAACGGTCGAAGAACTTCTGCCGCATCGACTCGAGGCTGCCGCGCGCCGACCGCGCAAAGGTCTCGCCAAAAATCTTCTCGTACATGTAGTGCGTGTAGACCTCGAAGACCTCGAGTGTGCCGCGATAGAAGCGCAGCGACAAGGCCTCGTACATCTCGAATAATTCCTCGTGGCTCAACAGAATGCCCGAGATGGTCAGCGTCAACAACCGCGCCTGGTAGCGACGCGCGTAGTCGAGCCCCACGAATCCGCCGTACGAGATGCCCATCAGATGAAACCGCTCGATCCCGAGATGATCGGCGATCATCGTCAGGTAGTCGCCAAACCGCGGGATGTCGTAGGGCACGTCGTCGGCCGACGACCCACCCTGGCCGAGGTAGTCCCAGAGCAGGACGTCGTAACGATCGGTGAGCCGCGGCACGAATCCGTACCACGACCGCGTATGCATGGCGAGGCCGTTGAGCAGGCAAACCGTTTCGCGGTCTCCCGTCCCAAATCGCTCCCAGTGGATCCGATGGCCGTCGGCCTGCACGAACCCTTCGGCATCCGGAGTGAGGTCTGCCATGGACGTTCCTGCCCCAGCAGGCTGGCGCGCCTGGCGCCGGCCGCTGCTACACGGCGGGTTTCAAGACGGTGCACACCGAGGCGCAAATCGGGCCCCCGATGTTGAAGGTTGCCGCCGCCTTGGCATGCTTCACCTGCAGCGCGGGCGGCACCTTGCCCAGCAACTGCCACGCGGCCCAGCCCAGCATCGCGATGCCGGTCGCTCCTACCGGATGCCCTTTCGCGATGAGCCCGCCCGACGTGTTGATGCCGCACTCCCCGTCGACGCTGGCACGGCCATCAACCCAGTACTTGGCGCCCTGGCCGTACGCCGCTTTGCCAATCACCTCGGTGCCGATGGCGCCCATCACCGTGAAGCAGTCGTGGATCTCGGCCACGTTCACATCCGCAGCCGACACGCCGGCCATCTGGTACGCCTTGGCCATCGCGCCCATCGCGCCCTTGGGCTTGAGCACGTCCCGGCCTGCGCGCAGCAGCGAATCGGTTGCCTGCGCAAAGCCGGCGATCTGCACGCAGTCGGCCTTGGCCACGCCCAGCCGCGCGAGCCCCTCGTCGGTCGCGATGATGAGCGCCGCGTAACCATCGGTCATCTGCGAGCAGTCGAAGGTCTTGAGCGGCAACCCGTCGACGATGTAGCGGTTGATGCCCTCGATCCTGGTCGCCTGCTCGAGCGTGACGGTCGCCTTCTGCATCTGGGCGTACGGATTCTTGTTGCCGTTGGCGTACTCGACCACGGCAATCTGCGCCAGGTCGGCCTCCGTGGTCCCGTGCGTCTTCATGTAGTCGGCCATCACCTCGGCGAAGATGTGCGGAAACACGAACACCTTGCCGGGCCGCTCATCGGGGTGGGAGAACACGCCCAGGGCCGCCCCAATCAACTTGCCGTCGGCCTTGCCCTCGTTGTCGCGCATCTTCTCGTAGCCGACCGCGATGCCGACCTCTCCCAGCCCGAGCAGCAGCTTGTAGATAACCGACAGCACCGCTTGTCCGCCCGACGCGCAGGCGTTCTCCACCGACTCAATCGGCTTGCCTTCGAGCCCGGGCACCGACGCCATCAGTCCGGCGAGCAGGCCCTGCTGATTCAAGGTGAAATGGCAGGCCGCGCCAATCGATCCCACGTCAATCTGCGACGGATCGGATTTGATCTGCTGGCAGACCTCGGTGACCGCCCGGCCGACGATCTCGGGCGCGGTCATGCCCATCAGCTTGCCGAACTTCGACTGGTGATACGCGGCGATGTAGACCGGCTTGTTCATAAGATCCCTCATCACGTCTGCGCCGGGCCGCGACGGCCCGCGACGCCCGCTATGTGCCGACGACGATGCCGCCGTCGACAGAAATGACGGTCCCCGTCACGAACGACGCCGCGTCGGACGCCAGCCAGACATACGCGTTGGCAATGTCTTCGGGCCGGCCCATGCGGCCGAGCGGAGTCCTCGCAATCATACCTTCGAGCACTTTCTCGGGCATGGCATTCAGGATCTCGGTCGCGATGAATCCGGGCGCGACCGCGTTGACGCGAATCTTGTGGCGCCCGAGTTCCCGCGCCCACGTCCGCGTCATGCCGATCAGGCCCGCCTTGGTGGCCACGTAGTTGGTCTGGCCGAAATTGCCGTAGAGCCCGACCACCGACGAGGCGTTGAGGATGGCGCCGCCGCCCGCCTTGATCATGTGCGGCACAATCGCGCGGGTGCAGAGGAACGGCCCGCGAAGGTTGACGTCGATCACCTGATCGAACCCCTCGTCGGTCATCATGCCGGTCTGGGCGCCGTCCTTCCACTTGATCAACATCGCGTCGCGCACAATCCCGGCGTTGTTCACCAGTACGTCGATGCGTCCCCACTTCGCGACCACCGCGGCTACCGCGTCGACCACGCTCGCGGACTTGGTGACATCGACTTTATGAAACACCGCGTCGCCGCCGACCGCCGAAAGCGCCGACACGATGTCGGCCGCCTTCGCGTCCGAGACGTCCCACGCCGCCACGCGGCATTTCTCCTTCGCGAATCCCATCGCCGTGGCGTATCCGATGCCGGCCGCCGCGCCGGTGACCACGACAACCTTGCCGGCAAGACCTGTCTCGAGACTCATACTTATGCCCTCATGCGAATGGCCGTGGCGGCCTGGTTGTAGCCCACACCCGACCCGACGAACACCGTCAACGCGCCGGGCTTGATTCGGCCCTGCTGCAGCGCATCGTCAAGGGCCATGGGAATACACGCCGATCCGGTGTAGCCCCACTCCTCCATGATCGTATGAGTCCGGTCGAGGGGCAAGCCGAGGTCGGCCATCACCAGATCGATGGACGGCTTGCGGACCTGCGTAAAGATGATGAAATCGATGTCGCTGACGGCGAAGTGGCCCTCGCGCGCCAGCTTGCGGACCAGGCGCGGCCACCCTTCGTGGTTGATCTCGGGCGGATACCGTTCGTTGATCTGACACGCCGTTCTGCCGGCGCGAACCGAGTCCTCGGTGGCCGGTTCGTAAGTGCCTCCCGAATAGATACCCCAGTGCTTGTGGTACGCGCCATCGGCCACGAAGGCGGCATTGAGGAAGCCCGGCGTCTCCGACGCCTCGAGCACCGCGGCGCCCGCGCCATCTCCATAGAAGAACACCATCGGATCGTTCGCAACGGTGAGCTTGTGCATCAGGTAGGCGCCCACCACCAGCACGGTCTTGATGGCCGGGTTGGTCGCGATCAGGCCGGCGCCGGCGGCCAGTCCCGTGGGAAACGACGCGCACGCACAACCGACGTCGAACGTGCCCGCATTCTTGGCGCCCAGCTTGTGCTGGAGCACCACCGAGGTGGCCGGCGTGATGTAGTCGGGCGAATCGGTGCCGAGGATGATCAGGTCGACCTCCTCGGGCTTGCGGCCGGCCCGCTCGAGGGCCTGCTGGGCCGCAGGCAGCGCAACGTCTGAGGTCGCCCACGACTCGGGCGCATTCCAGCGGCAACCAATGCCGCTCGACTGCTCCATCTTGTCGACGAACTCCGGCAAGTGCGCAAAGCGGGCGCGCAGGTGATCGTTGGTAACCTGAACCGTGGGCAGGTAGCGCCCGGTTCCGGTGATCGAGGCGTAGCGGGTCATGATGTGGCTCCGGGTGAGCCCGGCTCGCGGGGGCGACATCGGCGCCCGGAATCAGGGGCCGGACGCCCTGAAACCGGGTGGGCAGCGGCAGGTCCGAGACCCGCGCGGGTGGTGCGAATACCGGCCACCGGCGCGAGCCTCGAAACCGCCTGCAGACCGTCTAGAACGAGTAGCGGACGCCGAGCTGAAACTCGCGGCTCGGAAGCGTCGCCGAGTACTTGCCGTAGTTCGAGTTCGTCACGTAGGCGGCGGCCGGATTGGCGAGCGTCGGACCGCTCAGATACATCGCGCCGTCGATGGCCGCCACGTTCCAGTTGGTCGTATCGAACAGGTTGAAGACTTCGGCAATGAACTCCGCGCTCTGCTTGTTGCCGAAGGTCAAAGCCTTCGTGAGCCTCAGGCTGACCTGCTTGTAGACCGGGCCGTTCTGGCCGAATCGCGACACCCCGGACGGGCGATCGGAGTTCTTGCCGTCGCCGTTGAAGTCGTAGCCCAGGCGCTGCGTCCAGGGCTGCCCCGACCCGTACTCGACAATCGGCGCCACCGTGAAGCCGTAGGGCACGCGAAACACGCCGGTCACGACGATGCGGTGACGTTCGTCGGAGCGGCTCCGGCCGTATTCGGCGCCCAGGTTGGCCGGATCGTTGGGATAGCCAGACGGGAATTCTGGCGAGAAGTCGTCGCTGATGTTCTTCTTGCTGCCCAGCGTGTAAGACGCGGTGATCAGATGGCCGCCCTTGAGCGTGCCGTTGAGGCTCGCCACCCACGCCTTGTAGTCGGAGTGCCCCTCGTTCGTGTACACGTTCATCTGGTTGTAGCTGGTGTTGGGCCGGCCGAGCGCGACGTTGGCGTTGCCCCGCCAGTTCTTGTCGGTGAGCGCCACCTCGTTGGTGCCCTTCACGTAAATGAACTCGGTGTCGAAATACAGGCCGGTCTTGCCCATGCGGCTGGTCCAGCCGAAGGTCGCCTGCGTCGCCTGCGGAGCCACGTAGTCCTGCGACAGCAACGCGATATCGATCTTGGCCGGCACGCCGGTGGTGGTCGGGTTAGCCGGATCCAGCCAGTAGGCAGCCGGCAGGCCGAGCACCGCACCGTTGACGCGCTGCTGCGTGATCCGGCCGGTGACGCCGTTCTGCTGAATCTCGGTGTGCGACGGGACCAGCAGGAAACGCCCGGTGAAGATGCCCGCGCCTCCACGCACAACGTTTCGGCCCGTGCCGTCGACGTCCCACGTAAACGAACCGCGCGGCTGGATGTTGTTCAGATCGCGTTTGCGCGGCGTCGTGATGCCGGCGGTCGGCTGCGCGAATCCCGGGTTGTTGCCGTTGGTGTCGACGTCGTACCGAAGGCCCAGATTCACCTTGAAGTTCGACTTCACGGCCCAGTCATCCTGGACATAGCCCGCAATCCGGTTGGTCGTGATATTGGAATCGGCCGAACCGGTTCCGCCAACGTAGGCCAGCGGCAGCGCGCGCGTGTCGGTGACGTAGATGATCAGACCGGCCGGGTAGGAATTGAAGAGGAAGCGGTCCTTGACGGCCTGCCAGGCGGCGCCCAACTTCAGGTCGTGCGTGCCCGACTTGGTTTCCTTGTGCAGGGTGAAGGTGTCGCGGAATTCGACGTAGGTGCCTTCGCCAAGCAGTCCGTCGTAGATGCTGCCGCCGGTCTGCAGCGTATTGCCGCTGGAAAACCATTCGGCCAGCGTGTTGTGGACGTGGCCGGGTTCGTCGTACTTGCGGCGTCCGACCTGCACGTAGAACTGGTTGAGCTTGTTGGCCCCGCCAACCCAGGTGTCCTCGGCGTTGAAGTTGAAGTTGTCGCGGTTGAGGAACAGGCCCTGCGTCTGGTCGGCGACGCCGCCCACCCGGAAGTTGTCCTGGCGGAAGCGCTCGAACACGAGCTTGGCCGCGAGCCGCTGCGAGTTCGACATCTGGTGATCGAGGCGGAAGAACGCGAGCGTCTGGCGAGTGGGCAGCGCCAGGTCCGCCGCCTGCGATGCGTAGGCCCCCTTGGGTCTGAACAGCGTGACGTTGTCTTCGTTGATCTGCTCGATCGACGCGAAGAACTGCGTCTTGTCGGTCTTGATGGGGCCGCCCACCGCACCGCCGAACTGCTGGCGCGAGAACGCCGGCTTGGTCAGTTCGAGTGCGCCCTGCGCGCGCAGCGCCTTGTCGCGGAAGAAGCCGAAGAACTTGCCGCTGTACTGGTTCGAGCCGGAGCGCGTCACGATCGACAGCGCACCGCCGGCCGACCCGCCAATTTCGGAGTCGAACCGGTTGGCGATGACGCGGAACTCGCGAATCGCGTCCTGACTGAATCGCGTGGTGGCCAGGCCGAGCGCGGGATCTGTAAAGTCGACCCCGTCGACCAGAATCGTGGCGCTGCTGGCGTTACCACCAGCGCCAATCACGGGTCCGCCCGTGACGAAGCGGAAGGCGCCGCGCTCACGCTGAACGGTCGGCGCGATAAACGACAACCGCTGGAAGTCGCGGTCGGCAACCGGCAGTGTGTCGATCTGTTCGGGCAGGATGTTGGTCGACGAGTCGGTCTTGTGCACGTCGACGATCGGCGCTTCGGCGGTCACCGTGACCGTCTCGGTGAGCTTGGCCGTCATCGTGGCATTGATCACCTGGGTCTGGCCGACGCGCAGCAAGAGACCTTTTTCGCTCAGGGTGTTGAACCCCTGCAACTCGAACGTCACGTCGTAGGTGCCAGGCGGCAGCGCAGCGAGTCGCGCCGTGCCGGCCACGCCGGTGACACTGTTGGAATCAAGGCCTGTGGTCGGACTCGTCACCCGGACCGTCACGCCGGGCAGGGGCTGATTGCTGTTGTCAACAACGACAACACCAATCGTACCCGTGTTCACCTGGGCGGCAGCCGACCCTCCCAAGGCGAGGACCAGCAGGAAGATCACGACTCCCGGCGCGGTCGCGAATAGACGACGTCGAATGCCTTGAACGCTCAGTCTCACCATACTGCCCTCCCAGTGTCCCTGCTACCTGGCCGCTGCGCTTCCCAGCGATCACGCCCGGGGCCGGGCATGAGGAAATCGCACGTAAGCCGCTGAATGACGGTCGTTAGCCTTGTCGGCGCCCGGACGAATAAAACATACCGGGCGGTTGATATGTTTACGACCTCGCATACAATAGCGGGGTCAGCCAGCCGGAGTCAAGCGCGTTTCCGCGAGGAGTCGGGGCGGCGACGACGACCCATGGGAAGCGTGGAGCAACGGCGCGAATGCGCAGCTATCTCTGCCGCGGGGGCGCGAATCCACCTGTGAGGCTCGACGCCACCCCGCACGTGTCTTGATGCTGGCTTTGGGCCGCGGCCCGAGCGAAGGCGGCGTGTCATATGGGACACTCCTGCCAGGAAGATGACGGAGTAGACGTGGCGTCTCTGCCATTGAGGCGGGACGATCTCTGGTAGTCAGGAGGGGCGCATGACGGTTGGAGCACGGATTGGCGTGGCGACACTGCTGCTGGTTCTGTTGATCGTGGGCGCGGTCGCCGGCTTCGTCTACAAGCGCCCATTGACCATCTTCGTGTGGTCGAACCGGCGGCAGTTGGCGGGTGCCGGACTCGCGAAGGCGACCGTCGCCAGCAGCATGGGCCCGCAAACGTACTGGGTTGGAGGACAGGGGCCGACGCTGGTGTTGCTCCACGGCGCCGGCGACCAGGCAGGAACATGGGCCGGGGTCGCCGCAACGCTGGTGCAGCGCTACCGCCTCGTCGTTCCCGACCTCGCAGGCCACGGCGACAGCACTCCGGCGGACGGGCCGTTATCGGTGGGTCAAGTGGTGGCCGGTCTCGAAGCGGTGATGAACCAGACCAAGGGAGGTCCGGCCATCATCGTTGGGAACTCCCTGGGCGCGTGGGTCGCGATGCTCTACGCACACGCGCACCCCGATCAGGTGTCTCGACTGGTGCTGGTCAATGGCGGCGCACTGCGTGGCGAACGGTCGGATGTGAGCCTGATGCCGAAGTCGCGCGAGGAAGCGGCGGCCTTGATGACTCAACTGCGCGACGGCGCGTCGGCGCCGATTCCCGGCTACGTGCTCGACGACGTGGTGCGGACGGCCAACGCGGGCCCGATCGCGCGACTCTCGCAGACTGCCACGGGGATGGAGCAGTATTTACTCGACGGAAAACTGGGCGAGGTCTCGACGCCGGTGGACTTGCTGTGGGGCCTGTCGGACAAACTGTTTCCCCTCTCCTACGCCAGCCGGATGACGGCCGGTCTCCCCGCATCTCGGCTCACCACGCTGGTGTCGTGCGGCCACGTGCCGCACCAGGAATGCCCGCAGCGGTTCGAAACGTCCCTCTCAGACATTCTGAAGTCGGCTGCGCCCTCGCGAGAGGCGACCCCGACCGCCGCCGATGCCAGCACGCCAGGAGTTGAACGGGGGAAGTGATGCGGCACGCCGATCTGCTGGGCGAGCGCGCGCGGTTGACGCCGGACAAGACTGCGCTCGTGTGCGTGCCGCAAGGCACCCGCCACAGCTACGCGGAGCTCGATCGCCGGGCCGACCGGATGGCGTCGATGTGGACGGCGGTTTGCGGTTTCGGGCCAGGCGATCGCGTTGGCCTGCTCGCCTACAACCGCATCGAGTTCCTCGACGCCTTCTTCGCGACCGGCAAGTCCGGCATCGTCCTCGTGCCGCTGGGCACTCGCCTCACGGCCCACGAACTCGCCCACATCGTCTCGGACGCCGGACTGCGAGCGCTCATCTACGACGAGGCGTTTGCCGACACGGTCCGCTCGCTGCGGGGCATGGTGGCCATCCAACAGTGGATAGCGCTCGACGAACCGGCGGAGGCGGGCGACCCGCGTGTCGCCGATCTGCTGCCGGCAACGGTGGCGCGATCGCCGCGCCCCGCGCCCGACGATCTCTGTTGTCTGCTCTACACGAGCGGCACCACCGGAAAACCCAAAGGGGTGATGGTCCCGCATCGAATGGTGGTCTGGAACGGTTACAACACCGTGGTGGGATGGCAACTGCGCGACGACGACATCAGCCCGATCTTTACGCCGCTGTACCACGCGGGCGGCCTGGGCGCGTTTCTCGTGCCGATTGTCACCATCGGCGGCACCATCGTGCTGCACGCCGGTTTCGATCCGGCCGAGATCTGGCGGACCGTGGCGCGCGAGCGGTGCACGATCATTCTCGGCGTCCCGACGATTTACAAACTGCTGATGGAATCGCCCGAGTTCGCGGGGGCCGACCTGTCGAGCGTTCGGGCGTTGATGAGCGGAGGGGCGCCGCTGCCGCTCTACATCATCGAGGCCTACCAGCGCCGGGGGATCGTGTTCAAGCAGGGCTATGGTTTGACGGAAGTGGGCGTGAACTGTTTCGCGATGACGATTGAAGAATCCGTGCGCAAGAAAGGGTCCATCGGAAAGCCGCTGATGTTCACCGAGGCGAGATTGATGAGCCCGGATTCAATCGAGATGCCGGCCGACCAGGTCGGCGAGCTCTGGTTGCGCGGGCCACACGTCTGCGCGGGCTATTGGCGCAACGCGGAAGCAACAGCGGCGGCGATCGATGCGGATGGGTGGTTCCATACCGGCGATCTGGCTCGGCGCGACGCAGACGGATTTTTCTACATCGCCGGCCGCCAGAAGGACATGCTGATCTCGGGCGGCGTCAACATCTATCCCGCCGAAATCGAAGCGGCGCTGCTGCTCCATCCGGCCGTAAAGGATGCAGCCGTGGTGGGCATTCCCGATCAGCAGTGGGGCGAGATCGGTGCGGCCGTCGTTGTGCTCCGCGAGTCGGATGGGGCGACGGGCGACGAGCTCGCGGCGTTTTTGGGAGAGCGGCTGGCCAAATACAAGATTCCGCGCCGATGGGTGTTCGCCGAGGCGTTGCCGAGGACGGCGTACGGGAAACTGGTGAAGGGCCCGCTGCGCGACCTCGTGTTGGCTGATCCCGGCGGCAGCGGAGCGGCGTCATGAGTGGGTTGATCGCGCGTCGATCCGACGGGTCGGGCGATCCCATCCTGCTGTTGAACGGCGGGATGATGACGATCGGCAACTGGAACGACGCGGCGGCAAAGCTGCAGGCGAGAGGGCGTGTCGTTCGGTGCGATTTTCGGGGACAGCTGCTCAGTCCCGGGCCGCCGCTTCATGCCGATCTCGCGGGCCACGTGGCTGACGTGGTCGCGCTGCTCGACGAGCTGTCCATACACTCGGCGCATGTCATCGGCACGTCGTTCGGCGCGGAAGTTGGGCTGCTGATGGCCGCCGACCACCCCGGTCGCGTGGCCTCGCTGGTCGCGGCCACCGCCACCGACTGGAGTTTTCCCGAATTAGCCGCCGGCGCCCGTGCCTTGGCCGACGCCTGTCGGGAGGCGCTTAGCGGCGGAAGCCGTTTCGCGGTGTTCGATCTGCTGTTGCCAGGCGCGTACTCGCCAGCCTACCTCGAAACCCATGCGGCGGTGTTCGCCGCGCGACGGACCATGGTGGCCAGTCTTCCCGATTCCTGGTTCCAGGGCACGGCCGCCATCGTCAATGCGCTGCTCGATATGGATCTGCGGCCCCGGCTTCGCGACATTGTGTGTCCGACGCTCGTCATCAGCGCCGAACTCGATCGCACGATGCCGCTTGAGCGCTCGCAGGCAATCGCTGCTGGCGTGGGTGGCGCCGAGCACGTCGTGGTGCCCGGAAGCGGTCACGCGCTGGTGGTGGAGCAGCCTGCCGTGTTCCTGCGGTTGTGCGAGGAGTTCCTCGATCGCCAACCGAGGTCCTCATAGAACGCGGGCCGCGCACGGCGGCCCTCCCCTACACGCCTCACGTGCCGCCGAACCCGATCGTCACTTTCTCGTCTTCGACGATCACCGGTACGTCGCGACGTCCCTTGCTGTAGGCCAGCATCCGCTGGAGGTCGCCGCCGTTCTTCTTGACGTTGACGTACTCGAACACCACATGCCGCCTTGCATAATCCTCACGGGCGGCTTCGGTGTACGGTCACGTGTCCTTGCCGAAAATACGCACAGGATTCATCGCGTCAACCCCTCGTACGCCGCGACTCGCTCCCGGAACTCCGGCACGACGAGCACGGGCTTGCCGATGGAATAATCGTACATCACCTGCACGGTCCTCGCGATCGCCACGACGAGGCCGCGCTGGTTCCGGAGTTCGTACTCGAACACGAAACTGGTTCGGCCGAAACTGGTGATGCCGAGGGCGAGGTCGATCACGTCGCCCGGCTCGGCCGGCGCCTTGTAGTCGATCTCGACGCGCGCCATGATGAACTTGACGTCGCCCCAGGCGGTGCCTCCTCCGACCTCTCGCCAGTACGCGAACCTCGCAATTTCGAGATACGTCAGGTAGACCGCGTTGTTGACGTGCCCCATCGGGTCGCAATCGCGAAAGCTGACTTCCACGTCGCAGTGGTACTTGAGCGCCATCAATGCCCCCCCGCCGCCGGACCACGGGGAAATCGTTCCGGATTCCGGTCGGTCTGCGTGCGCCACAGCGCCACGATGCTGATCAGGCAGGCAACGGCAATCACGCCAGCCGAACTGATGTACGGCGCGGCGATGCCGATGTGGTCGAAGGCGAATCCGCCCCAGAGCGGCCCGACGATCCTGCCGAGGCTGCTGAGCGACTGCGTCAGGCCGAGAATGCCGCCCTGATCCTCGGCCGCCGAGCACTGGGAAATGAGCGACATCAGCGCGGGATTGTTGAATCCCATGCCGACGGCGAGCACCGCCTGCGACACCATCAGCACGGTGACGGTCGACGCCGCCGGAATCATCAGCAGGCCCATCGCCACAAGACCGAGCGACATGGGGACGATGTGGTGCTCTCCCACGATCTTGACCGTGCGCCCGACGAGCAGACCCTGAACGATCACGAGAATGACGCCGACGAAGGCGAACAGATAGCCAATCGTCGAGGCGTGAAACGCAAACGTGCGCTCGGCGAACAACGCGAAGGTGGTCTCGAATCCAGAAAACGCCGCCACCACCAGAAAGCTGATCAGCAGCAACCGGGGCAGGTGCGGCCTGGTCACCGCCATGCGCAGCGCCTCGATCCGCCCCACGCGGACCTTGGCGCGATGTTCGGCCTTCAAGGTTTCGGGCAGCAGAAACCACGCCGCGGTGAAGTTGGCAAGCGACAGGGCCGAGGCGAAGAACGCCGGGGTCGCGTACCCCCACCGGCTGAGGAATCCGCCGATCGCGGGGCCGAAGATGAAGCCCAGACCGAACGCCGCGCCGATCATGCCCATGCCCTTCGCCCGGTTCGCCGGCGTCGTCACGTCGGCCACCACGGCTTGCGCCGTCGGAATGTTCGCCCCGGCGATGCCGGCGAAGATGCGCGCGGCGAACAGGAGCACCAGCGAACTGGCGAGTCCGAAGACCAGATAGGAGACAAACGACCCGAACAGCCCCATCAGGATGATCGGGCGCCGGCCGATCCGGTCCGACCATCGCCCCCAGAGCGGCGCAAAGATGAACTGCATCAGCGAGAACGACGTGGCGAGCATCGCGATGGTGAACGCGTTGGCCCCGAACGTTTCTGCGTAGAACGGCAGCAACGGGATGATGATGCCGAAGCCCAGCAGATCGATGAAGACGGTGACGAAGACGATGATCAGCGGAGAAGATTTCACAGGCGTCGCTCGACATTCGGAAAGTTGAGCCACACCGGAACGCCGCAAAAGTGCGCGCCCTCGGTACAGCGTGGAGCCACGAGGCCGTTGCGGACGACGCACGGGGGGCCGATGTGGCGGGAAAGCCTCGGGTGGATCGCCGCCACCTGATCGAGTTCGTCCATCGACGCGTCGTAGATCTCTTCCTGAGCGTTGAAGCAGGTGCGCTGGGTCCACTTCTGCAGCAGCGCGATCAGCGGCCCGGTCTCGACCAGGCGGACCGCCAGGGCGTTGGGCAACACGTAGGCCGCGAACTCCGCCGGCGCTCCCAGATCGAGGAGGCGGTTACGGGCCGACCAGGCGGCGCCCATCGACTCGCCGAAGATCGCGGTGGCCTCGGGATTGGCGGCGATCAGTCTGGGCGTGACGAAATCAGGCACCCGCCCGACCGCGCAGGTCAGCAGCGGCCGCGAGGCCGGCACCATGCGGTGGCGCTGGTCCTGCGAATCGGCCGTGTGGCTGATGCGTTTGGCAAACGTGTAGGTCACGTGGTTAAGCGCCCGCATCAGCGGCGAATGGTACGCCACGTTCAGCGTGTCCAGCCTGTAGCGGTTGCGCGCGGGATTCATCACCCGGTCGATCGCCTCGCCGTCCGGAAGTTGATCCGACGCCAGGCCAAACGTCGCCCGCACCGCATCGGCGACGATGGTCTCAGCCCGATCGGACGCGTCTATCAACCGCGACACCCGTCCGTCGAGCCTCGCGTCGAACTCCCGCACGTAGCGGTCGCGGCCCTCCTGCGGATGCGGCATCGCCGCCTCGGGTGCGGCATCGCGGTCAAGCGGTTCGGGCCCGACCCGGTCGAAAAACTGCGGGTCGTGCCGGCGCGCCGCCTCGAGCATCGCGCCAATCACCTGCCGCGCCTCGAATGGGGTGTCGCCCACCTGCATCATCCGGCGCAGCCGGTGCAGGGTGAGGCCCGACACGGTGTGGACCATCGAGGTGAACGCGGCAATCGGAATCACGTACCGCGCCGTTTCGATCGCCTTCTTCTCGGCCTCGCGCTCGATGGCGGCCAGCCGCCGGACCGACGCCCTGGGCGTCACGTGCCGCAGTTGCTTGAGGATCGCGAACGTGTCGGCGCGCAGCAGAGCCGAGAGTTTCGCGTAGTCGTCCCACGCGCGGAGCACGGCCTGCTCGTAGACCGCGCGCGTCTCGCCTTCGAGCGGCGGCACAAAGGCGCGGGGTTCGTCCAGCTTGACGTAGCGCTGGCTCGACTGTTCGGAGTTGTAGAAGGGATACGCGTGGAGGAAGCTCCACACAAACTGGCGCGAGATGTTCTCGAGGCCGAATTCGAAGTGCGCGTGCTGATAGACCGTGTGGTGGCCGGCGTCGAAGGTGAGCGGGCCAATGGTGGCGCGCTGCGTGTCGGTGATTTCCTCGACGCCGACAACCCGCGGCGCGTAGCAGGTGCGCGCAGCCGCAATCGCCCCGTCGAACGCCGCAGCCGGCGCGTTTCTCAGTGTGACGAGGGGCGGCGCTGTTGCAATCGGGGACACAGTTCACTCGGAAGACGGTCGTGGGTAGACGGGAGCCGGCGGACCACAACCGGCCGACGGCAGGCCGCCCGTCGCCGTTGCGGGAAGCCGGAGGGCGGCCACGCGCCTGTGCGGCGCCGCGTCAGTCTCGGTCCGTATGATACCGCGCATATTCCTCGAGAAACGCCAGGCTCTGGAGCGACTTCATCCGATCGACGAACAGCACGCCGTCGAGGTGATCGGTTTCGTGCTGAATCACGCGGGCCATGTAGCCATGGGCTTCGAGTTCGAGGCGCTGCCCTGCGCGGTCGTAGGCGCGGACCCTGATATCGCGGTGCCTCGGCACCAGGCCCCGAAGGTCGGGGATACTGAGGCATCCTTCCCAGTCCTCTGTGGTGTGACGGCCGATGGGCGCGATCTCGGGGTTGATGATGGCGATCGGCACCGGATCGGCGGCCTTGGCGGCGGCGCGGCCCGACGCCTGGTCGTCCTCCAGATCGTCGTCCGGGTCGGCGACCAACTGGGCGACGAAGAGACGGACGCCTTCGTGCACCTGCGGGGCGGCCAGCCCGACGCCGTTGTACTCGAGCATCGTCTCGATCATGCTGTCGATCAGAGCCTGGACGGCGGGGCCGCCGATCTCGGCCGGAGGCACCGCCTTCGCTTTGGCGCGAAGGACCGGGTGTCCCATTCGGGCAACTTTCAGGATAGACATGACTCCTGATTATACGAGGCGGGCGAGACTCCACGCCAGATGTGACGCGTAAAGGCGTCCGGCCGGCCAGCGGCCGCGCCACATGCGCAGTAACACCCTTGGTGTGGCGTGGCTGTCGACCAAAGACCGGTTTCTTTGAATAATAGTGGGACAGGCTCACACGTAGCAGGTGACGAACTGGCGCCTCGGTGTATCCTTGCAAACGGGTACAGACCGAATAGTCGACAGCTCGCGGGCACCCCTGCCGGGAAACAGGGGATGCCGGCGCAACGCGATCAGGCGCCACAACGAAAGGCGGCCCTCGATGAAGCATTCCGTTGTCATTGCACTCGGCCTCTGCGCGCTGTTGGGCGCGGTCGAGGCGCAGGCCCAAACAGCGACCCATCTCTCGATAGACGAGGCCGTCAGCCGCGGGATTCAGGCGAGTCACCGTCTTGCCCAGCTCGAAGCGAGGCGAACCTCGGCCGTAGCTGCCGTTGATGAGCGCCGGGCTTCCGAACGGCCCGCGGTGTCGCTGCAGGCGGGCTATACACGCACCAATCACGTGGATAGCTTCGCCCTGCCAGACCCGAGCGCGGGGGGCCGGCCGGTCGTGCTCTACTCGGACGTGCCGGATAACCTTCGAACGCGAATCGATCTGCAATGGCCGATTTACACGGGCGGCAAGACGAATGCGCTCGAGCGGGCGGCACGCACCCACGCTGACGCACTCGGACACGATCGACAGGCCGCACAGGCGGACTTGACGCTTGAGATCAGGCGGGCCTGCTGGTCGGTGGTGACGGCGGGCGCAGCGGTCCGTGTGCTGGACCAGGCGCTGACCCGCATCAACGCTCATCTCGCGGATGCCCGCCAACGGCTGCAGGCTGGTCTGGTGCCTCCCACCGACGTGCTGTCCTCCGAGGCACAGCAGTCGCGGCAGCAGATGCTGCTCATCGAAGCGCGTAATCTGGAGGAAATAGCGCGGGCCGATCTTCGTCGTCTCGTCGGTTTGCCGGCCGACGCCGCCATCGAGGTGGACGCCATGCTCGAACCACCGCCTGCGCCAGACCTGGCGCCTACCGCTCTTGTCGGACAGGCGCGAGCGGCCCGCCCCGAGCGCCGGGCCCTCGAGACTCGTCTGCAGGGGGCCGATTACATGAAGAACGCGGCGCGCGCGGGCCGGCTGCCCTGGGTGGCGATCGGGGCCGGATACGACTACGCCCGTCCCAATCCGAGAGTGTATCCGCGGACGGCGGAATGGAAAACGTCGTGGGATCTCGGTTTCAATGTGAACTGGTCGCTGTGGGACAGCGGGCGGGCGAAAGCGGAGATGGCCCAAGCGGTCGCCAATCGCCGCGAAATCGAAGAGGGCCTGCTGGAGTTCGACGCGGTGCTCGAATCCGACGTCCGGCAGCAGCGACTGACGCTCGAATCGGCGCTGGCGGCGATCACCGCCGCCGACGGTGCCGTGCGAAGTGCCGGCGAGGCGCGCCGGGTGGTCGCCGAACGCTATGCCGCCGGAGTGGCGACCAACATCGATGCGCTCGACGCCCAGCTCGGGCTCATGCAGGCGGAGCTCGACCGCACCAGAACGATAGCCAACGCGCGCCTCGCAGCGGCTCGGCTGGACCGGGTGCTCGGGCGGTGACGGCGATCTGGTATCGACAAGTGTACCGGAAGGCAAATCGGGCCTTTCGGCGTGGTATAGAATAGCCGCATCCCATTCAGTAGGCCGGCCGGCGGCCGAATCAGCGAGGACGGAGCCATGCAATTGGCAAAAGCGTCGGGCTGGTCCATAGTCGCGCTTGTTGTAGGCGGCGGTTTGGCCCTCTATCTCCTGCCGTTCAGCGGCGCCACCAGGCCGGTCGCAGCCGCCGCGCCTGCCACGCCCGTGGCGGCGACATCCATCGCGTGCCTCGGCCGCATCGAGCCGGGCGACGGAGTTGTGCGGCTCGCGGCGCGCAGCTTGAGCGGCCAGCCCGCCATCGTCGGCACACTGCTGGTCGCCGAGCGGGACCAGGTGAAGGCCGGGCAGGTGCTGGTCGAGCTCGACAGCGTCCCGCAACTGCGTGCGACGACACTGCTGTTCGAGGCGCACGTCGAAGCGGCCCGCAAGCGCCTGGAACAGGTGAAGGCAGGCGCCAAGGGATCGGACATCGCCGCTCAGCGGGCCGAGATCGAGCGGGTGGATACCGAACTCGAGAACGCGCAGAAGGATCTCCGTCGCTACCAGGGATTGCGCGAGACCAAGTCGGTCTCCGACTCGGCCCTCGACGCGGTGCGCCTGAAAGTCGACACGCTGGCCAAAGTGCGTCAGCAGGCCGCGCAGCGGCTGACCAGCCTCTCCGAGGTGCGGCCCGTCGACGTCGACGTGGCGAAGGCGGAATTGGAAGCCAGTATTCGCGAAGTGGCGCTGGCGCGCACCCAGTACGACGCCGCGTTGATTCGCGCGCCGCTGGACGGGAGAGTCGTCAAGGTTCATGCGTGGCCCGGCGAGCAGGTGGGTCCGGCCGGAGTGATAGAAATCGCCAAGACCGACCGGATGTACGTTCTGGCAGAAATCGCCGAAGGCGACATGGCCCGCGTGAAGGCCGGCCAGCGTGCGACCGTCACGGGCCACGGCCTGCCCGGGTCGCTCACCGGGACCGTGGAATCGGTGGGCATGCAGGTCACACAGAACAGTGTGCTGAAGGTCGATCCCGCCGAGTTCTCCGATGCGCGCGTGGTTGAAGCCAAGATCCGGCTGGACGGCGGCGAGCGCGTGGCCCAGCTGATCCATCTGCGCGTGAACGTGCTGATCGAATCGGGACCGTCCAGCAGCGGGCGGCGCGACGGCCAATGATTATCAACCGACTCGCCTGGCGGCAGCTCACCAGCGAGAAGCTTCGCCTGCTCGCGGCGGGCGCTGGCATCACGTTCGCCGTCCTGCTGCAGTTGATGCAGTTCGGCTTTCGCGACGCACTCTACACCAGCGCCACGCTGGTGCACTCTCGCCTGCTGGCGGATCTGGTGATGACCAGCCCGCAGTACGAGTTCATTATTTCTCCGGGATCCTTCCCGAAACAACGCCTGCGCGAAGCGATGCAGTTCAAGGAGGTCGAGTCGGTCTCGAGCCTCGAAATGGGCATCGTCCCGTTCAGGGATCCGCTGAGCCGCAAAGACCGCCAGGTCCTGATGCTGGCCTTCAATCCGGACGAGCCGGTGTTCGACCTGACGTTGATGAACACGGACGCCAGCAAACTCAGAGTGGCGGATGCGGTCTTCGTCGATGCGCGCTCCCGCGCAGACGTTCGTCCGGTCATCGAATACGTCCAGAGGGAAGGCAGCATCCGCGCCGACGTGGCAGGCCGGCGTGTTGACGTGGCTGGCCTGGTCGAGTTCGGCGTGTCGTTCACCGGCAACGCGAACATGGTCACCAACGACGCCACGTTCAGGAAGTTCATCCACCGGCCCGAAGGGCCCGCAGAAATCGGCTTGCTGCGCCTCAAGCCGGGAAGCTCGGTGGATGCCGTCCAGGCGGCGCTGACCGCCACCCTGCCACCCGACGTCAAGATCATGACCCCGCAGCAGTTCGCTGACCTTGAATTGAGCTACTGGAACAAGAACTCGCCGATCGGGTTCGTCTTCAACCTCGGCGTGGTCGTCGGATTGATGGTGGGAGCGGTCATCGTCTATCAGATCCTCTACACCGACGTGAGCGATCACCTCCCCGAATACGCGACCCTCAAGGCGATGGGATACCGCGACCGGGCGCTGTCGCTCGTGGTCTTGCAGCAGTCGTTGATTCTGTCTGTCGTCGGGTTTCCCATCGGGTACGTGCTCGCCGAGGGCCTCTACGCCCTGGCGCGCCAGGCAACAGGCCTGCCGATTATCATGACGTTGTCGCGGGTGGTCCTCGTCTTCGGGCTCACCGTGGCGATGTGCGGGGGTTCTGGCTTGCTGGCCATACGGAAACTGAAATCCGCGGATCCGGCAGACGCGTTCTAGCCGACGTTCAGAGCCTGAGAGTGTCACCATGACATCGGCCATCGCCATCCGGAACCTCAATCACTACTTCGGCGCGGGCAGCCTGCGCCGGCAGATTCTGTTCGACATCACCGCCGACGTGTACCCGGGCGAGATCGTGATCAACACCGGGCCGTCAGGGTCGGGAAAGACGACGATGCTCACCCTGGTCTGCGGGTTGCGATCGGTTCAGGAAGGCAGCGTGCAGACACTCGGCATGGAACTGCACGGGGCGAGTCAGGACCAGTTGGTGCGCGTGCGCCGGAACATCGGCTTCATCTTCCAGGCCCACAACCTGCTCGACGCGCTGACCGCCTGCCAGAACGTGCAGATGGGCATGGAACTCGACGGGACGATGGGGCCGAAAGAGACGCGCGAGCGGTGCGTCGCGATGCTCACCGCCGTCGGGCTCGGGCACCGGGTCGATCACTATCCGCGCCAGTTGTCCGGCGGGCAGAAACAGCGCGTGGCCATCGCCAGAGCGTTGGTACGCCAGCCGAAGATCATTCTGGCCGACGAACCCACGGCGGCCCTCGACAAAGCCAGCGGCCGCGAAGTGGTGGACCTGCTTCAGACGCTTGCGAAGGATCAGGGCTGCGCCATCCTGATGGTGACGCACGACAACCGCATACTCGATGTCGCCGACCGCATCCTGACGCTCGAAGACGGCAAAGTGTCGTCGTTCACCGCCGGCATCGCAGCCAATACCGAGCACCTGCTGACCGCCTTCGCCGGCATGCAGCGCAAGGGACAGCTCGAACGACACCTCGAAGAACTGCCGGACGAGAAGTTCGTGAAGGTCCTCGAAGAAGTCACCACCGAGTTCGGCGGTTTCCTCGAGACCTTGGACGTGGCCAACGGCGATGCAACACGAGCCCTGCTCGAACAGGTTCTGGAGGTCACGGCTGTCCGGATGCGCAATCTGGCCGGGGCGGAACGGGCGACGGTCTACCTGGTGGACCAGGAGCACGCGGTGCTCCGATCCAGAATCGCGCATCATGAGGGCAAGGACCACTTCGAGATCGAGATGCCGATTGGCAGGGGCATCGCCGGGCGGGTCGCGGCTAGCGGCGCGACGATGAACGTGGCCGACCCGTATTCCCACCCCGACTTCAACCCCGAGGTCGACCGGGCGGGTGCGGATCGCGCCCAGCGAGAGAACAGCGGCCCCGCGTTCGTCACGCGGTCGATTCTCTGCATGCCGATCTTCGATCGCAAGAAGGCCGTGATCGGGGTCGCGCAATTGCTCAACAAGCGCAACGGCCAGGCCTTCACCGCCGACGACGAACATCTGCTGCAGGAGTTCGCCGGATCACTGGGCATCATTCTCGAGACGTGCAACCGAGTCGATCTCGCGGCCGCGTGATGGCTGTCATCCCCGTGGGCCGTGCGACGAAGACGGGTGGAGAGCGGCAACTGGCGCAGGAGCAGCCAGCATGATGCCCGACACGGCCCGAGAAAGCGACACGGGCCTGGTGGCGTCTCAGCCTTCCCTGGCGTCGGCTCCTGATGATCGGCCTGGCGTGATCGCGTCGATTCCACGCAGGACGCCGCTGACCCTCCGCGTCGGCGAAACCGCACCGCCGCAGTTCAAAGAAGTGACGTTCAAGGCCAGCCGGATCAGGGCGCTGGCGCGTCTGGCGGTCTGGGTGAACGTCCTGCTGACCTTCTGGGTGGCCAACCTCTGGGACAGGCTGCGGCGCACCGGGACGCCAGAGCGGCGTGCCGCGCTGCTGCGACGGCTGTTCGAGCGAACCGGCGGGACTGCCATCAAGGTCGGCCAGCATCTCGCCATGCGTCTCGATCTGTTGCCGTGGGAATACGGCAACGAGCTGTCGAAAATGCTCGACCGCGTGCCGGCCTTTCCCGCTCGGGACGCTATCGCGATCATCGAAAAGACGACGGGCCGCCCGCTCTGGGAGAGTTTTTCCCGATTCGATCCCGAACCAGTCGGATCGACGTCGCTGGCCTGCACGTATCAAGGCGTCTTGAGGAACGGGGAGAAGGTCGTCGTCAAGGTCCGGCGCCCGGGCGTTGGCGAATTGTTCATGGACGACCTCAAGGTGTTCGACTGGTTGCTGACCGCGCTCGAATTCCTCACGGTCCTGCGGCCTGGCTCTACCTACAGCATGCGCCGCGAGTTGCGCGAGACCCTGGCTGAGGAGCTCGACTTCGTCCGGGAAGCGCGCTACATGGGCCTGTTCCGGCGGGCGGCCCGACAGTCGGGCAAGCGGTTCTTCTCGGCGCCGAAAGTGCATTTCGAATTGTCGGGTGAGAACGTGATCGTGCAGGAGTTCGTCGCCGGCATGTGGCTGTGGGAACTGCTGGCGGCGGTGGAACAGCACAATGAGCCCGTCCTGGCTCTGGCCAGGCAGTTGGGAATCGAGCCTGGACAGATTGCCCGGCGCCTCGCCTGGATTAACTACTGGACCTGGCACGAGCACTTCTTCTTCCGGGCCGATCCGCACCCCGACCGCATCATCCTCAGCGAGGGCGGCAAGCTGACGTTCATCGACTTCGGCTCGGTCGGCGCCGTCGGCAGCACGAAGCGACGCGCGCTTCAGCAGAACATGTATTACGCCTGGAAACAGGATCCGCTCAACATGGCGCGGGCCTCGCTCGTCCTGCTGGAACCGCTGCCTGCCGTCGATCCGAACGAACTCACCAAGGAGCTGGAAACCTACAACTGGCAGATGCTGTTCGCGTTCGAATCCCGGCGCGGGGGACAGGGGCCGTTCAGCCGGACCTCGGCATGGCAGTGGATGGGACTGATCCGGCTGGCGCGCCGCTTCAGCATCGTCATCGATTTCCACATCCTTCGGCTCCTGCGCGGCAGCGTCATGTACGACACGCTGGCGGTCCGGCTCGATCCCACGATCAACGTGATCCAGCAATACCGGCGGTTCGCGAAGTACCGAGCGGCCCGGGCGCGTCAGCGTGTCAAGGGTGCGCTCGTCACGCACGCCTCCCGGTTTCCCGACGACAAAAGCATCTACCTGGAGTTCGAGCGGCTGGCCAACACGGCCGACAGCCTCTTCTACCGGATGCGCCATGCGTTGGCAATCCCGCGCGTCAACTTCAGCGCATTGATGAGCAAAGGCTCGTTCGCGGTGTACATGGGGATCAGACTCGGCGCACAGGTTCTCGGCCTCGCGGCTCTGGCGACCGGAGCGCTGGTTGCCGGCCACTGGGTGTCGGTCGGCGAGGTGATCAGCGGGCGTGAAGCGCTGGCGCAGGTCACCTCGGCGGGACTGTTTCGCCTGGCGGCGACGGCGATCGTGTTTCTCAACACGCGGAAGCTGCTCTTCCGCATGGACGACAAGGGCGCGTAGGTGGACCACTCCCCGCTCACATCCCTCGATCCAACCGCCACGGCGCCGCAGTCGTACGACGACGTGTTGGGGGCCATCCCGCGCCGGGAGCAAATCATCAATCCGGTCGGCGACTCGACGCCCCTGCCGCGGGTGCACGACCTCGCCTTCAAGGCTGGCTTTTTGCGGTCACTCGCACGGCTCTTCAGGTGGCTCTGGGTCATCCTCCGGCTGATGACCGGAACCCTGTGGGACCGGATCCGCCGCCGCGATTCCCTCGAGCGGCGGGCGATCCGACTGCGGGTGGTCCTGCAGAACGCCGGCGGCACGTTCGTCAAGTTCGGCCAGCAACTGGCCATGCGGATCGACGTGTTGCCGTGGGAGTTCTGCGTCGAGTTGTCGAAGATGCTCGACCGGGTACCCGCGTTTCCGCTCGATCAGGCGCTGGCGGCCGTCGAGCGGGTCACCGGCAAACCGTGGCACGAGGTGTTCGCAATCTTCGATCCCGAACCGGTGGGCTCCGCGTCAATTGCGTGCGTCTACCAGGCCACGCTGAAGAACGGCGAAAAGGTGGCCGTCAAGATCCGGCGGCCGGGCATTGGCGAAGTCTTCATGGCGGATTTCCGCGTGGCAGACTGGCTGTTCGAACTGGTCGAATTCCTGGCGTTTGTGAGGCCCGGCTTCACGCGCAATCTCCGGCGGGAGTTCAAGGACACGCTGCTCGAAGAACTCGATTTCCGGAAGGAGGCGCAGTACCAGGACATTTTTCGGAGAAACGCCAGGGAAAAGGCCGGCCAGGACTTCTTTACGGCCCCGGCGGTCTACTTCGATCTGTCGGGCGACGATGTCCTGGTCCAGGAGTTCGTGTCGGGCATGTGGCTGTGGGAAATCATCGCAGCCCTCGAGCAGCAGGACGCGGACGGCCTCGCCATGATGCGGCAGATGGACATCGACCCGGCTGTCGTCGCGCGGCGCATTCTCTGGGCGGCGTTCTGGAGCATGGACGAGCACGTGTTCTTCCATGCCGACCCGCACCCGGCCAACATCGTCGTCGGTCCTGGCAACGTGGTGACGTTCGTCGACTTCGGATCCTGCGGGTCGTTCGACGAGGATCAGCGCCGCGCACTGCTGCAGATCGTCATCAAGATGCGGCGGGGAGACGCCGAAGGCATGGCGCGCGCAACGCTGACGCTGCTCGAGCCGCTCCCGCCGATCGACATCTCCGCGATGCTCAAGGACATGGAGATGGAGTACACGCGCGTGCTGTCCACGTTCCGCACGAAGGCGAAGTACACCGAGTGGTGGGAACGCACCTCCGCCCGCCAATGGATGGGCATGGTGAAACAGGCCCGTCAGTACGGCCTCCCGATGAACCTGCACACGCTCCGCATGGTCAGAGCCACGCTCTTGTACGACACGATGGTGCTCAGGCTCGACCGCACGATCAATCGCTACGAGGAGTACGCGGAGTTCCGGCGCACTTACGGCGCCAGGTGGGCGCGTGAGCGCTGGCGGAAACGCGTGCGCCGCATGCGCCGGGACCGGTATCTGCGCGTCGAGGAATGGCTCGAGGCGGGCGAGGACCTGCTGGAGCGCGCCCAGCAGACGATGGCCTCGCCCATCCTCAACTTCCGGTCGGTCATCGAGAAGTGGGTGTTCACCTTCTCCGTGCTCAACCGCGCCGTCGGACGCCTGATCGTCATCACCGGGATCTCGGTGGCTGCGGTTGTTGTGGCGAAACTGCTCAGGGCGGAGCCCACGCCGATGGTGGAGTCGATTCGGCTCGTGCTGAACAACCGGGTGTACCAGGTCGTGGCGCTCGCCGTACTGATCCTCAATACCCGCGACATCGTCTTCAGATTGACGGAGCGGGACGTCAAGTCCTGACGAGGGACGGGCATGGACAAATCGAGCCACTTCGACGTGGTGATCGTCGGCGGCGGCCTTGCCGGCCTGACACTGGCGCGGCAGATCAGGCTGGAAGTGCCAGACCGGTCGGTGGCCGTCATCGATCGGCTGGTGCGGCCTCTGCCCGAGGCCGCCTTCAAGGTCGGCGAATCTGCCATCGAATTGGGCACCTACTACCTCGGGCAGGTGCTCGGGCTGGATGCGTATTTCCGCAGTCGGCACCTGTCGAAGTTGGGGCTGCGATTCTACTTCGGTGATGCGCAGGGCCCACTGGAGGGCCGTCCGGAAACCGGCGCTGATATGTACCCGCCCGTGCCGTCGTACCAGATCGATCGTGGCCGGCTGGAAAACGACTTGCGCCAGATCGTCGTCGATATGGGCGCGACATTGCTGGAGAGCACGACGGTCGACGACGTGGCCTTGGGCGAGGGAGACGCGGCCCACACGATTTCGTGCCGAACGGTTCCCGACGGCGAGACATTTACGCTGACGGCCCGCTGGCTGTCCGACGCGTCAGGACGGCGACGGCTGCTGCAGTCGCGTCTCGGCCTTCGGCGCCCCAATGGCCACAAGGCCAGTTCCGCCTGGTGGCGCTATAACGGCCGCATCGACATCGACGTCCTCGGAACCAAGGGCGGCGGAGAGTCCTGGCGATCGCGCTGCGTCGAAGAGCGCTACTTCGCCACCAACCACCTGATGGGCAAGGGATACTGGGTATGGCTGATTCCGCTGGCCTCGGGCACGACCAGCATCGGGATCGTGGCCGACGAGAACATTCATCCGCAGCACACCTACGGCAAGTCGTACGCGCAGTCGCTGGAATGGCTGCGCGTGAACGAACCCGCGCTGCATGCGTTCGTCAGCCACGAGGAACCGCTCGACTTCATGAGCTTCAAGGATTACAGCTACGGTTCCGCGCAGATTTTCTCGCACCGCCGCTGGAGTTGCGTGGGCGAGGCCGGGTTCTTTCTCGATCCGCTCTACAGTCTCGGCAACGATTTCATTGGCATCGCCAACACGACGACGGTGGAGCTCATCAAATGTGACCGGGCCGGCGAGTTGACCGAATCCGTCGTCGCACCGCACAACGAACTCGTGCTGGACGTGCTCGGCGCGTTATGCCTCGCGTACTCCCGAGGCGTCTATCGCGCGTTTGGGCATGCCCAGGTCTTCACCTCAAAACTGGCCTGGGACACGGCGATCTACTGGTCGTACATGTATCAGGTGTACGTTCAGGGATTCGTGAGACGGCCGACGCCAGCCGTTCTGGGGCTGGGCCGGCGGTATCGCGATCTGACCCAGCGCGTCGAACAGTTGTTTGCGGATTGGTCGGCGGCGGCGCCGCCCCGCTCGATGCACGTGGTTGGCGACTTGCGGCGCATGCGATTCCTGCAGTTTCTGGGACTTGATCTGGCCGCCAGACGCAGCCCCGCGCAGATGATCGACGTGGCGACGAGGAATCTTGATCGGTTCGAGGAACTGGCGCAGGTGCTGTTCTGGCAGGCGGTGTCGGAATGTCATCCGGACCACCCGCTGCTGAAGACGCGGCCGTGGATCAACGCCTGGAAGATCACGCTCGATCCCGCCAAATGGGACGAGGAAGGCACGCTGCGCCCGACGACCCCGTCGCGGGGTCTCGCCATGATGGCCGACAACTTCACGGGCATCTTCGCACCGCAGACCGCGCGCGAAAAGGTCCTGTTCGAATTCCCGTACCGCATGATGCGTTGGGGCAAGGGGTTCATCTACTACCGGATTGTCCCGTTCATTCGGCGGCACATGTTCGTCGACAAGCCCGCGATGTGGGCGAGACGGCTCATGGGCAGAAACTTCTAGGACGCGGCCGACGCGCCTGAGCCGGCGCTACAGCGTGATGCCGCCGTCCACCTGGATGATCTGTCCGGTGATGTAGCTCGCCAGATCCGAGGCCAGGAAACAGACCAGCGGCGCGACGTCCTGCACCGTGCCCAACCGCTGCAGTGAAATACGTGAGGTGACGTGGTCGAGGGTGTCCCGCATCATCGCGGCCGACATATCGGTCCGGATGTAGCCGGGTGCCACCGCGTTCACCCGCACGCCACGCGGCCCGACCTCGGCCGACAGCGATTTGGTGAACCCGATAATCCCGCCCTTGGCCGCCGCGTAGTTGGTCTGGCCACCCATGCCGTAGATGGCAACCAGCGACGTCATGTTGACGATCGAACCCGACCCCTGCTTGACCATCGGAAGCAGCAGCGGCTTGGTCGCGTTGAACATGCTGCCCAGATTCGTGGTGATGACCGTGTCCCACTGGTCTCGACTCATCCGCGCCAGCACGGCGTCCTGCGTGATCCCCGCGTTGTTGATGAGCGCGTCGATGCGGCCCAACTGCGCCAACACTTTGTCGGCCAGCGCTTCCATCGCCTCGCGGTCCGCCACGTCGCACTTTAACGGAATGCACTGCTGCCCCGGATACAGGGCGGTCAACTCCCGGGAAAGCGCCAGGGCTGCGCCCTCGCTGGTCCAGTACGTGAAGGCGACCTGCGCGCCGGACTCGATCGCGGTGCGAACGATCTGGGCGCCAATGCCCTTGGATCCGCCGGTCACCAGAATGGCTTTGTCGGTCAGCATGATCGGTTCAGTCCTCGTACGATGGGGTCAGATGGCCCGCGGGCCGCCACGGCCCTGATTGCGCCGCACCCTCGTGGCGTTCCCGCAGGATCGGCAGCGGCGATGCGCTCGGTCGAAGGGTAGTATTACTTGTTCGAATGCCATGTGCCGTGCTGCTGGTTCCATCCGAATACGGTCCTCGTGCCACGCAACGCGAGGCGATGGGCCGTGATGGCGACATCCGGACTCGTCACGGCCACGCTGGCATGGTACCCCGCCGTGTGAGGCAAGTCGAAACAGGACCATCCATCAGGCGCAGTGCTCGGCGGTTCGACGAGCCAACCGGACACGGCCGTGCCCGTCAGCACCCGAAAGTCCGACAGGGGCAGCGACAGCCCGAGGCCAAGCGCTTTGACGACCGCTTCGTTGCGCGTCCAGCCGCGGTAGAACGCGTCCCGCGCGTCCCGAGGCGTCGAGGCTCGAATCTCGAGACATTCCTCTGGATGAAACACATCGGCCAGGCCGCAGTGATCGGCTGCGTCGTTGATCCGTTCGACATCGATCCCGACAGCCCCCGCGCAGCTGAGGGCTACCCAGATCTGGTCGCCGGAATGTGAAATGCTGAACTCCAGATCGGAGGCCGGCAACGCGGGTTTGCCGAAGGCGTTGGTCGCCAGTTCGTTGTCGACAGCAGGACGGCCCAGTTGGCGCGCCAGCATCGTGCGAATCAGCGCACGTCCGACGGCATGCCGAATTGCGTCCCGGCGGCGGTAGAAGCGGCGTGTCCTGGCCGCCTCGCCTGCGGTGATGCGAGGTGCGGCCAGTTCCCACCATCGCTCCTCGTCCTGGCCGAGATCGACCTCGACGCACAAGACTTCGCCACGTTCCACCTTGGGAGTTGGAGCGGCGAACGGGTCGGCCATTGTGCCGCTCAGGGGAATCTCCGCGATCATTGGCGCGACGCCACGGTGCGCGACGATCCCTGCGCGGCCGAAGCCACGAGGGCCGGCTCCGGGATCATGCCGATGTGCTGGAGGTACGTCAGGTAGACGCCGAACAGCTTGTCGTCGGCTGGCGGACACGTAATGCCGGACCCCTTCAACGCCCGGTCGGCTTCTCGCGTGTCGTAGGTCGGAAGCTGAAGGCTGACGTCGTCCATGTCCTCGAGGGCCGCCTGATAGGCGAACAACGGATTCGAACCAAACGCCGGGCTGCCGACGAGCCGGTCGCGCAGCTGTTCGAACCGTAATTCCTCGAACTGGTAACCCAGGCCACGCAAATAGGTCAGCGCCTGGCGCATGTGCTGCCGGTTCGGATTGGTGAGGTGGTACGCGCCGCCTGTGGGTTCGCGGTGAAAGACCAGGTAGGTCAACGCCTTGGCGACGTAGTCCACCGGCGCCACGTCCACCTCGATGTCGAGAACCGGAAACGCGCCGAACTCCAGGAATCCGCGCACGCACGCCACCAGGAAGTGATCGGTGACGCACCGTCCCGTGATGCTGTCTCCGCCGACTTCGCCGGGCCGGTAGCGCGTGGTGGGCAGACCGCGCTCGGCGGCATTGAGCAGACAGCGCTCGCCGACCCACTTGGCCTCGTCGTAACCGAGATTCAAGGCCTGGCCGTGCTCGATCGGATCCTTTTCGTAGAAGGTGAACTGCGCCCCCATCGGCCAGATGGCCGCGGTCGAAAGATGATGGACCGGCTTGATGCGGGCCTCGAACGCGAAGCGGACGATCTCGTGGAGCCCGAGCACGTTGGTGGCGCGCAGGGCTTCGTACGGGTAGATGAAATTGACGTGGGCCGCGCCATGCAGAATCGCGTCCACGTCACGGGCCAGGGTTTCGTAGGTGGCCGCCGCCATCCCGAGCCGCGGCAGCGTGACGTCGCCTTCCACCACGTGCAGCCGCGACCGCCACTGTGCCATCCACGCTTCGTCGCCTGGCCAGACATCGTAGTGGCGCATCTGCTTCTCGATGCGCGCTTTGCCGTCCTGCCCGCGCTTGGGACGCACCAGGCAATACACCTGGGCGCTGGTCGTCCGCAGGATGTCGGCAATGATGTAGACGCCGAGAAACCCGGTCGCGCCGGTCAGAAGAATCGTGTCGATGCGGGCCGATCGGCTGTAGCTCATCCCGCGCGCCGGAGCAATCCCTGGCGGCAGGTCGGCCTCCCGCAACAGCATCGCCATCCGCTGGCGGCCCCAGCCTGCCGTCCGTGCGGGAGCGGCCAGGCGATTACCGCTGTCATGGGTGGCGATGGTCCGCCGACGATCGGCGATCGCGCTGGCGAACGACCGAATCGTTGGTGCGTCGAAAAACACGCGCAGGCTGAAGCTCACGTCGAACAGCCGCCGCACTTCCACCATCAGCGGCGTCATCAGCAACGAATGCCCACCCAGATCCATGAAGTTCGAGTCGCGGCCAATCGCGGCAACATCGACGGGGAGAACACGCGACCACGCCTCCGCCAACAGCTTCTCTGTCGGTGTGACGGGGGCCTCCGTGGGCGAGATGGGACCGCCGGCCACACCGCCTGGCAGTGGCAGGTCCGAGCGGTGAATCTTCCCGCTGGCGGTCAACGGAAACGCATCGGCAAACAGGATGTGGGGCGGAACCATGGCTGCGGGCAAACGCTCTCGCAATCGAGAACGGATGGCGGTGGCCGAGGGCGCGGGCGAAGCGGCAATCACGTGGCCGACCAATTGCAGATCACCGTGGGCGTCGCGCCAGATCGTCGCCACCGCGTCGCGCACGCCTTCGACGTCTCGCAACGCCGCTTCGACTTCTCCCAGTTCAACTCGCACCCCGTGGATCTTGACCTGGTCGTCGATCCGGCCCAGACACAGCAGATCGCCAGCGGGAAGGTATCGGACCAGGTCTCCGGTGCGATACATCCGTGTGCCCGGTCGATACGGGTTGTCGACGAAGCGTTCCGCCGTCAGGTCCGGACGGCTCCAATACCCTGGCGCGACGCCGTCGCCGCCGATGTAGAGTTCGCCCAGAGCGCCCAACGGTACGGGCTGGCGCTGGTCGTCGAGCACGTAGAGTTGCGTGTTGTCTGGAGGACGCCCGATCGGCACGGGCTGACCCGGCGCCGAAACGATCTTCGCGACGACCGAATAGATGGCCGTTTCGCTGGGGCCGTACAGGTTCCACAGCCCGGCGCTCCGCTGCAACAACTGTTCAGCCAACTCGCGGCTGAGAGCCTCGCCTGCGGCACCCACACACACCGTGTTGTCGCCCTGCCAGCCGCCGGCCAACACGGATTTCCACGTCGATGGGGTTGCCTGCACGTACTTGGGTCTGTGCGACGCCATCATGCCCGCCAGGGCAACACCATCCCCCACCATGCCGTCGGGAACGATGTCCACCACGCCTCCGGACACGAGCGGCATGAGTAACTCGACCAGCGAGATGTCGAACGAGACGGTGGTGAGCGCCAGCAGCGCGTCGCCCGATGCGAATCCGATCAGGGCCTGCGTGGACAACACGCAGTTGAGCAGTCCGCGGTGACCGACCACGACCCCCTTGGGTTGTCCGGTCGATCCCGAGGTGTAGATCAGGTAGGCGCCGCTGTCGGGCGCGGCCGCTGCGACGCCGACACCGGGCCGTGTCGGTGCGTGGGCGAGATCGTCAACGCACACCACTCGGCCGCCAAACGTCGGGCCGAGCCGCGGCGCCAGTTCGCGGCTGGTGACACACACCCGGGCGCCGGCATCGGTCAGCATGTACGACACACGGGCTTGCGGGAAACCCTGATCGAGCGGGAAATAGATGGCCCCAACACGCCACGTGGCCAGAAGGGCCGCGAGCAAATCAGGAGACCGCTCCATCAGAATCGCGACACGATCGCCAGAGACGACGCCCTCTTCGGACAGTCGGGCTGCAATGGCATCCATCCGCCCGAACAACTGCCGATAGGTCCACTGCTCGTCCCGGCATCGGACAGCGGGCGCCTCGGGGCTGGCCGACGCCTGATTCGCGAAGACGTCGAATGCAGTCTTGTCGAGGGGGACGGCCCTGTCGGTGGCATTCCACCCGTAGAGCAACTGCTGCAACTGCTCGGCCGGCATCACGGGCAGCAGCCGGCAGTTCGCATCGGCGTTGGCCACGCCCGCCTGCAGCAGGGTCATCAGGCCATCCATCCAGCGCGTGATCGTCTCAGGCCGGAACAGTTCGGTGCTGTAGTCACAGATGAGACGCTCCGCCCCCGGCGTTGCGACCATTGTCAGTTCGATGTCGTAGCGCGCGCCGGGCGACGGAAGGTCGATCCACGACGCCTGTAGGGACCCGCAGGCAGGAGGGTTCTGCCACCGTTGCTCCTGGAACGCCGCCGTGAACAACGCCGATCGGCTCTGGTCTCGAGGCAGGTTGACCAGCGGGACCATGTCGGACATCGACAGGTGCCGGTTGCGTTCCGCATCGTCGATCGCCGCCGCCACCGCGAGGGCGTGACGGGCAAACGTCTGAGGACCGTCCACCTGCAGTCGAACAGGCAGCATGTTGCGCGTCTGCGCGACGACTCGCTCGCCTGCGTCCAGATAGAGCGGGGCACTGCGCACGCCGACCACCACGTCGTGTTGTCCGGCCAGCCGGCTGAGGTACATCCGGTATGCGCCGAACACGACGTGACGCAGCGTCAGCCCTTGGGACGCCGCCCATGATCCGACGCGGTCCGTGAGGTCTCGGTCCAGCGGCCGCACGAGTCGCGCGCCGCCGTATCGCTTGACAGGCGGGCGGGGGTAGTCGGAAGGCAACTCCAGGCGGGGCCACGACTGCGAGAGCGTCGGCAGCCAGAACGCGCGCGCCGCGTCACGAGCATCGACGGCTGCCTCGGCCTGGCCCATCGCGAAATAGTCGGTCCACTGCAAGGCGGGAAAGCCGCCATCGGGCTCGCGATCCGCGGCATACGCCGAATAGCACGCGGCCAACTCTTCGAACACGATCTGCAGCGCCTCGGTATCCACCACCAACTGATGGCCCACCAGCACCAACACGTGACGGTGGTCGGATTCCCTCAGCAGTTCCGCGCGGAAGAGCCGGTCGCCCGGCACGAACGGCCGTCGGACGATGTCGGCCAATGTCGCGTCGAGTTCCCGGGCCTGATACGACGACAGCCGCCATTCGATGGGCAGTCGGGGATGGACCTCCAGTTCGTCTTCCGCAGCACTCAGCGATGTGCGCAGCGCTTCGTAGCGATCGGCGACCGCATCGAGGGCCGCCTGCAGGGCCGGCCCATTCAGCGCCCCTTCCACCCGCACAGCCAGCGCGTCGCTGAAAGCCGCCGACGCTTCGGGCGAATAGCGTGTCAGGAAACCCACGTGGCGTTGAGACGGCGCAAAGGGAACGCGGGTCACCTCGTCGTCGGGTTCCTGGCCCGCGCGGGCGGCTGCCCCAGATGGCTGAGGAGCCGGGGCGCTCAGTTGCTGAGCGATGTATTCGGCGATCCCGTTCAGCGTTGCCTGGCCCTCGAGCACGCGCCGAATCGACATCAGCACGCCGAAGTGATCGTAGATGCGGCGCATCCCGTCAACCAGCGCCAGCGACGACACCATCAGATCCAGAATCGGAATGTCGCCGGAGATCGGCGGAAGTTCCTCGCCCAACGCTTCGCCAACCAACCGCAGCAGTTCCACGTGGATCTGGTCTGGCGTTGGAGGACCGCTCGCCTTGTCGATCACCGTGCGCTCCTTCCCTGCTACGCCGACACGACCCGAAGGGGCAGCACCTGCGGCTGCGGAGGAGCGTTGGCCGGCAACGCTTCCACCATCTGTTCCCGCAGTTCCTTGTAACGCGCCTCGGCCAGCAGCGTCTGGATCATCGGCGTGTAGAACGGGCCGTCTCCAACGAGTTGAATCTTCTCAGGCGTCACTTCGACGAACCCGTACTCCTGCAGCGCCGTCCAGACGCCCTCGAACTGCTCGAACGCATCGATGCCGAACGCGGCACGGAAATCACGTCGGTCCAGTTCGAGGCCGAACAGATTGCGCCAGACCATCGAGAGCATGAAGTCCTCGGGCGCGTGGCGGAATCCACACTCCACCGGGAACCGGCCTTCGTCGACGCGGTGCTTGTACTCGGGCAGGCTCCGTTCGTTGATGAACGACCAGCAGCGGCCTTCGTCGAGCGAGACGTCGCCAAAGAACGTCAACGCCGCGTAGCCCAGTCCGACCGTGTCCATGTGATCCAGCCGGTGCGTCACGCCCTCTTCGTACGGGCGACTGCTGGGATCCCCGGGCTTGCGGAAGTTGTACGCCGTGATCTGGTGGTAGCCGTGGCTGAGCAGCAGGTCGCGCGATGCGCGATACATCTCCAGGTTGCTGAGCGCGCTCGGGAGTTCATGGTACCGGTTGAGGGCGAAGTCGGTCGGCCCCCCGACGTTGAGTTCGTAGTGCGTGATGTCGTACACGCCCCACGACACGACCTGTTCCAAGTCCTCCAGCATCGTGTGAACGGTCTGCTGCGGCCAGCCGAAGATGAGGTCCAGATTCACGGGCATCCCGAATTCCCGCGCCCACTCCAGCGTGTGCGTCACGTGGCGGGTGGTCTGTTTGCGTCCGCTCAAGCTATTGAGCCGTTCGTTGATTTGCTGCACACCCATGCTGATCCGGTTCATCCCCGCGTCTTTGATCGCCTTGAGTTTCTCGCGGCTGAACAGCTGGGGCAGCCCCTCGAGTGTGATGTGCACGTAGGGCGGAATCTCGGGGAACAGGTCGCGCACGATGTCCATCAACGCGTGATACATGGGCTCTTTGTACAGATTGGCCGTGCCGCCGCCGAAGTAGACCTGGCCCAGCGGCAGCCCCCTGATCGCCTCCCGGTACATCGCCGCTTCGCGCTTCAGGTACCCGAAGTACTCCTCGAGCGCGCCGTTCCCGACGAAATCTTCGACGGGGAACAGGCAGTATCCGCAGCGACCCGGGTCGGTCTTGATGCAGTACGGCACACCGAGATATAGATTCACCGGCATCCCGCGGCCCGCCGCGTCGAGCTTCCGGCGATCGGCGGAGATGTCGGCGACGGGCACGTCGGTCTCGGTCCAGTAGCGCGGGGACGGAAACGCGTGCTGGATCTTGTTCACCTGATGCTTGTCCAGATGGCGCTCGATGTACGAGAGCGCGGAATCGACGTCGACGGCAAAACGACTGCTCATGACAATTCTCCGAAACGTTCAACGCCGGCGAACACGGCGTCGCCAGGCGGAAACAGGTCAACCGACATCGACCGCACCGTGCCGCGGTCAGCTCGCGCGCGCCGCTTCGCGTGTCAGTTCGGCGGCGAGCGCGCCATCGAGGAGGAATTCCGCCATCGAATCGATCGTCTGGTAGTCCATCCCCTGAGTGGGCTTGAAACGGAACTTCAATTTTTCCTGGATGCGGCGCTGCAATTCGGTCACCAGCAAGGAATCGAGACCAATCTCCAGGAACGCCGTCGACGAGGGGAGCGAGTCGATGTCCAGTCCGTCTGCGGCCTGCCCCATCGTCTCCTTGATTTCGGCCATCAACCAGTTGGCGACCTCCCTGACGCGCTGCGGCCTGTTCAACGGACGGAGGCACTCGACCAGTTCGGCGCCAGACTTGGTGGCCGCGACCGTCGAGGCGGCCTTTGGCGCAGCAACCGGTGTGCGGCCAGGCTGGGCGGCAGACAGACTCGACGTCTGCTTGAGTTCGAAATTCCTGAACTCGGCCAGCACGTCTCCACTGTCGTTCGAGATCCGCATACTGGCGAGGGCGGACCGTCCGTTGGGCGCCACCGTCACCTGCACGTGACTCCACGACTGGGCTGGCAACTCGCGCCACAGCGTGATCGACTCGAGGCTGACCGGCACGAACGCGCCGCCGTGGCCGTTCGAGGTCAGCATCTTGGCCGCGCCCCCAATCACGTGGGCACAGCCGTCGAGCAGCACGGCATTGGCGAACAGCCCCTGACCGTCGGTCGAACCCGGCTGCGTTCCCGACACCCGGCCGAGGGCTTCACCAGTGCCGGACTCTCCCATCCACAATTCGCGCACCGTGGAGAATGCTGCGCCGTACTCGAGGCCCGCCTTGCGCAGCTCGCTGTAAAACGCCCCGATTTGCATGTCGGCGACGCGGTCCTTTTTGACCCCGGCCAGCCGCAGGGGCTCGCGCGGCGCATCGCTGGCGGATGTCATGCGCCCCTGGCAATACACGTCGGCCTCGTTGTCGGCGGCGGCAATCACGAAGCGCGTCTCGCCTGCCCGGCCTGTGCGCTCCAGCGTCAGCGACACGGTCTGGGGTTTCCGATACGTGAGCAGCAGCGGGCGCTCGAACGACACGTCGGTGAGCGTGACGGCGCACCACTCGTGTCCCGCCAACGCGGCGAATCCGCGGGCGGCCAAATCCAGATAGGCCGTTGCCGGGAACACCGTCGTCCCCAAAATCCGGTGGTCGGTCCATGGGCTCGTGGTCGTCAGACCGACCTGGAACACCGTCCGCTGCCAGGTTCGTGTCGTCACCTGGCCCAGCAGCGGATGGAGTGGCGGAAGTTCGGGCAACGTGATCAGCGGCGACTCGGGCAGCACATCGAGCCCGGTGGTTGGCATCAGCCAGTGGCGATCTTTCCGGAACGGGTAGAGTGGCAGCGAGATCCGCTCGTACTGCGGGTTCCAGAACAGCCGGTCGAGGTTCATTGTCGCGCCATTCACGAACAGCGTGGCCAACGCCCCAAGCAGATTGGTGAAATCCTTCCCGTCGCGTTTGAGCGTCGGCACCGGCAGCGTCTTGGTGGCCTCGAACGAGGTGGCAACCGCCGGCGTCAGCGCGGGGTGGGGCCCAATCTCCACGACGAGCGCGGCGCCCGCCTCGACGATCTTTTCCATCCCGGCGTGGAACAACACGGCCTGTCGAACATGGTCGCTCCAGTATCCTGCGTCGATCCGCTCGCCGTGGAAATCGCCCGTGACGTTCGACACGACAGGAATGCGCGGAGGAGAAATGCGCATCGACGCCGCCACGCCGGCCAACTCCGACAGAATCGGATCCATCAATGGCGAATGAAACGCGTGCGACACATCCAGAGGCGTGGTGCGGAGGCCGGCCTCTGCCGCCAGTTCCGCAATGGCATCAACGGCGCTGGCCGTGCCCGACACGACGATGGCCTGCGGCCCGTTGACCGTCGCAATCGACACGTCGGCCTCTCTCCCCTTGACCCATCGCCGGGCCTGCTCCAGGTCGGTCCCGATCGCCAGCATCTTTCCGCCCTCGGGCAGGTCGCCCATCAGCCGGCCCCGGGCCGCTACGAAGCGAATCGCGTCGTCCAGATCCAGTACGCCCGCAATGCACGCGGCGGTAATCTCGCCGACACTGTGCCCAATGACGAAGTCGGGCTCCACGCCCCAGTGGCGCAGCAATTCGGCCAGCGCGTACTCAATCGCAAAGAGCGCGGGCTGAACATAGCGTGTATTGGTCAGGCAGGTGCGCGCCTCCGGCCCGAAGAGGACGGACTTGAGCGGGACGCCGAGTTCTGCGTCCATGGTGGCCGCGACGCGGTCGATGACTGCGGCAAACCGGGCCTCGGTCCGGTACAGCTCCTGGCCCATGCCCGCGTACTGCGCGCCCTGGCCGGTGAACATGAAGGCCACCTTCGGCCGCAGCCGGAAGCGGGTCTGGCCCGAGGCCAGGCCTTTGGCGACGCGGCCCTCGCGCCAGGCCTTCAACTTGCCGGCGATTTCCGCCTTGTCGCTGCCGACCGCCGCCAGCCTCAGCTTCAAATGACTGCGCCCGGTGTCGGCGGTAAACGCGATGTTGGGCAGCGAAGCGGAATCTGGGCGATCCAGATACCCCACCCACTGGTCGACCAATTCCTCGAGGGACGCTTTCGACTTGGCCGACAAGACGACGATTTCGCTGGGTCTGGACAGCGGCGCCTGGCCCGCCGACGTCTCGGCGTCGGCGTGGCGCGCGAGCGGCGCTTCGTGCAAAATCGCGTGCGCGTTGGTTCCGCTGTACCCGAACGAATTGACGCCGGCGAGTCTCGGCGTGGACGTGCGGGGCCAGGGCACCAGAGTGGTCGGCACGGTGATCGGCGCGTGTCCCAGCTCGATGCTCGGGTTCCACTGCTTGAAGTGGAGGCTCGGGTAGATCTCACCGTGCTGCAGCGACAACGCGGCCTTGACCAGTCCCAGCATCCCCGCCGCCGATTCGATGTGACCGAAATTGCTCTTGACCGAACCGACGTACAGCGTGGAATCGGCGGGCCGGCCCGGACCGAACACATTCGCGATCGATCCCATTTCAATCGGATCGCCAACGGGAGTCCCCGTGCCGTGGGCTTCCACGTAGCTGATCTCGCCTGGGCTGACACCGAGACGCGCCATGGCGCTGCGCATCACCCGTTCCTGCGCCCGGCCGTTGGGTGCCGTCACTGCGGGCGTGTGACCGTCCTGGTTGACGGCCGTGCCGACGATACTGGCAATGATCGTGTCGCCGTGCGCGATGGCGCGCGACTGCCGGCGCAGCACCACGGCCACGCAGCCCTCGCCGCGGATGTAGCCATCGGCACTCGCGTCGAAGGCGGCGCATCGGCCAATGGCCGACATCAACCCCACTTTCGAAAACGCGACGTGCAGCCCCGGATGCAAGATCGCGTTGACGCCGACGACGATGGCCAGGTCGCAATCCCCAACCAGGATGCTCTGGCGCGCAAGGTGCAACGCGACAAGCGAACTCGAGCAGGCCGTGTCGAGCGAAATGGCGGGGCCTTCCAAATCGAGCAGGTGGGCGATGCGGCCCGACGTAATGCTCATGGCGTCGGCCATCGCATCGTAGGCCACGATCCCCCGCGCCCCTTCGAACACGGCCTTGAGATGAGAATAGTTGTTGGTATTCATCATCGCCAGAAACACGGCCGAGTTGCTGTGCGCCAACTCGTCAGCCGACTGCCCGGCGTGTTCGAGCGCGTGCCAGACCGTCTGCAGCACCATGCGCTGCTGCGGATCCATTCGCGCCGCCTCGGTGTCGGAAATCCCGAAGAACCCGGCGTCGAAGCAATCGATGTCCTTGACGAATCCTCCACGGCGCACGTAGGTCTTTCCCGGCGCGAGCGGATCGGCATCGTAGTAGCTGTCGACGTTCCAGCGGTCGGCCGGAATCTCGCTGACCAAGTCCCGGCCGGTTCGCAGGGCGTCGAGCAGGCTCTCTACACTGGTGATGTTTCCGGGAAGCCAGCAACCGATGCCGATGATCGCGATGGGTTCGGGGCCCACGTGGGGCGTCTCTTGACGGATGGGGTCCATGACGTTCCGCTCCTGTGCCGTGTCGATGACCGACGCGCGCGGTCAACATGCCTTGCGCAGGCCAGCCAACGGCCGCCGGCCCACACGATCACCTCAAGGTCGCCCACGGCGTCCGCCGGCGGGGATATCGTGACCGGCGCGGTGCACCCGTCGCCGTCCGTCAACACAAAGCTCACGCCGTGTGCCTGCCGGAAGATGGCGCAGTCGCCCACTTCACAACTCCCTGACCCGGGCGCCCGGGCGATGAGTCTCACGTGCCGGATCAGCATCGCGAGAGTGGTCAACGACCCTCTCGCCCGCATCCGACCTAATGCTGAATTTGTCCCTAATTCGATTATCTTCGCGACTGACCGATTGTCAACACCACCTCGCCGCATAAATTTAGTGGCGAGACCGTCAAAACGCGTCACGGCGTCGCCGCGGCAGACGAGGCTGGAGACGCTATCGGTTGAGACGATGTGGATACGAGGACGCGCGGGGAAACCGGCGGGCGCGGCGCGACCGCACAGACGTCACGAAACCGGCCGATCAACCGGACTCAGGGAATCAGCGCGTGGGACGCCCCTGAGTCCGGCGACGATCGTGCGGACTAGTCGAGAATGAGGCGTCCCAGTGGGGATTCCTTGGCTCCGTGTTTCGCCGCTTTCGCCAGATTCGGGACGATGTCGCGAATCCAGCCGTCCTTCTTCTTGGCATTCGACCGTTCGTGACGAGACAGATAGTCGCTGGCAAATGTGGACTCGGCAGTGGCGGCGTGACGGGCCAACTTCTCCAGCGGCCGGAGAATGCGTGTCGACTTCTTCTTCTTCTCGGCCGCTTCGAACAAGACCACGGGCGTCACCGCGCCCGCCTCGTCGGTCTTCAGCAGAATCACCTTGCGAATCGAACTGATCGGTCGGGACTGTTCCATATATCCTCCCTGCACAGTGTCCGGGAACGCTGGTTGTTCAATCGATAAGGCTGTATAGCACATCCCCGTCGAGATGAACAAGGGACGTCACTTGGGGGTTGGCTTGACGGCCTCGCCAGTTCGCATGGTGAACGTCGCTCCCGATGCGCTATCATGAGCCTCATCCATGCTCGTCAGTTTCGGGAACGTACCGCCAGGAGGCGCTATGGCAACCACCGGTCAAGAAACCAAGCCGTCGGCGGCAGCGTCGGCATCGCCAGTGATCGTCGATTTGGGAAAGAAGCGCAAGAAGTTGGTGAAGCAACTGCTGGATGGTGAGGGCGCGTTGCTCGACGAGGTCAGCGCCGCCATCGCCGAACTGAAGGCCGCCGGCACCATCGGGGCCTCAGCACAGCCGGTGATCGTCGTCGTCCGGCCGATTCGCAAGAACAAAGGCTGGATGCTGCCGTTTGGGTAGACGTTGACCCCCTCGAGTTGAGCGAGGCGCGCGGGCAGGCCGTGCGCGATGCGCTGGTCGATCTCGCCGGGCGTTGAGGTATGTACCAGACTCGCCTGACTCGGTGTGCGGAAAGGTAAAGGTCTGTTGCCCATCGGCCGATAGGGTAAGAAGCGCGGGATTTCCGCCGCTTCCACGCGCGGGTGCGTGTGAACGGCGAGTCGGCTTGGGATAGAATCCCGCGCCAGGGGGACGTATGAAGACAATGGCTAGGGCGGCACTGGTGCTGACGCTGACGGTTGGGGTGGCGGCTTCCGGATGCGCCGCCGCATCGAATTCGTTGACGCCAACTTCGCCAACCGGAACCAACGTCGGCGCGCAGACGATTGGTTCGCTGTCGGCCGGCACGTGGGCGTCGTTCGACCCGCTGTCGGGCACCGGCAGCGTGGTGTTGAATCCCGGTTCGTGCGGCAACTTCAAGTGGGCCGTCACCTCGCTCACCCTCGTCAATGCGACGGGCACGTTCTCGGCCGACTGCGGCGGAGGCCTCGCGCTCGCGGGTAACGCGACGGCATCACTGGCTGGCACGGTTGCCACCTGGGGCGCGGCCGGGGATGTCACCGGCCCAGGAGCCGCGTGCAAGTTCGTGGTCACCGGAACCGCAGCCCTCGAGGCCGGCGGCGTGCGGGTCACCTACAACGCGACGGTGTGCAACGCGCTGATTACCGGTTCGGAACTGCTCAAGAAGCACTAGCCCGGGTGGGGCGGCGCCCTCGCGCCGCCCGACGCCCTAATCTGCCAATCCTTCGGCCTTGCGTTCCGCGGCGGTAATCACGCCGCCAGCCGCCTTGATCTCTGCGGCGCGGTCGAACGCGACCGGCGCGGGCTTCACGAATCGCTTGACCACAGAGGCGGTGCCGTTGATGCGCAACTGCTTCATCAGGAACGCGAAGCGCTCCTGAAGCGACGCACCGATGGCGGCGCGGATGTCCTCGGGCAGTCCCCACATCTGCTTCTTGAACGGCCCGATGGCCTTCTTCCGCGCCTTGTAGATGAACTGCTCTTCGGTGTCCTTGGGCTTGCGTTCTTCCTTCGCGTTCTCGCGCAGCCACGCGTACATCTCGGCCTTGAGCGAAGCCGGCAATTTCGGGTGCTCGTACACCATGTTCTGGAAGTCGGTGGCCAGGTGCACTTCGCACGCGCCGGCGTCGGGGAACGCGTGGAAGGCGTCGGGGGGAAGCGTCGATGCCCCGTGCTGAACGGCGCCGGCCATGCCGAATTCCTTGCGCGCCAGATCCGACAGTTCGCGCAGCGCGTCGAGGTCGATCTTCACATCCATCCGCACGCTGCCGTCGGGCGCCACGAAGCCGCCGTGCGCGGTGCCGGTCTGGATGCTGATCTTGCTGAGGCCGACCATGTTGCCGCGCAACGCGTTGAAGCCTTTCATGTACGCCCGCAGTTCGTGGGCATCCGAGTTCTTCGCGCCCACTTCGCCGATCTCCCCGCCGATCGAGATCGTCACCCCCTTGGGCTCGAGCCCCCTGACGTGGCGCGCGAACGCCGCCGCCTGCTCGCAGTTCACTCGCTGCTGCTCGTCGAGCGTCGGCTTGTCCAAATCCACCAGCGTGGAGGTGTCGATGTCGATGTTGTAGAAACCGGCGGCGATCTCCTCTTGAATCAAATCGCGCAACGTCGCGAGTTCCTTCTCGCGATCGGGTCCGGCGAACTTCTTCGCGTTCACCTGGACGTGGTCGCCCTGGATGAAGACGGGGCCGCTGAATCCTTCTCGCAACGCCGCCGCGATCAGGATGGCCGAGTACTCGTGGGGCCGCTGCTCGGTGTAGCCGATCTCGGAACGGGCGATCTCGATGATGAACGCCCCGGCGTCGATCGCGATGGCCGCGCGAAACACCGCCCGCGCCGTATCGTAGGTTATCGCCCGCAGATTCATCGCGGGAACGGTAAAGCCCTTCGCCTCGCCTCGGCCGATGGCCGCATAGAGGTCCTGTATCGACGCGGCCGCCACACCCTTGTGCCCGCCGATGCTGCGGATGATCCACCGCGCGGTTCCCTTGATCTCGGCCGACGCGCCGAACGCCGCGGTCCACGCCAGCCGGTCGATCGCCGACGAGGGCACCTCGCTGATTACCGTGACGCTGTCTGGGGTCACCACGACAGCGGGTTTCAACGCGTCAGTCATCTGCGCAACAGTTTCGAACACCATGGCTTCACCTGCTTAAGAATCGACGAGACCAGTTCCTGCTCGGGCCCGACATCTATCGGGCGTACATTCCATTCTATCTCTCGGCAGGCGCCCGGCTACCGGCAAGTCCAAAGCCGCACGGCTGGAGGCCGGGGCTTCAGACCGGGCGATCTGCGGTGACATCTTCCGGCGGGCCGGCCGGGAATTCGAAGCTCTCGGTGACGGTGGCCGCAACCGCCGACGCCACCATCTCGTCAATCGGCAGCTTCGATTCGGCCGCTTCGACGATCCACGCGCGGGCGTGCGTCTCCGGACTTCGCGGCGTGAACAACTGGCAGCAATCCTGGTCGGGAATGATCGAGATCTCGAAGGTCCCGATGCGCTGCGCCTCGGCGACGATTTCTTCCTTGTCCATGCCCACCAGCGGCCTCAGGATGGGCAACCGCGTGGCGGCGGCAATGACGGCCATGTTCTCCAGCGTCTGAGACGCGACCTGCCCAATCACCTCTCCGGTGACCAGCGCCCTTGCGCGTGTGTCCCAGGCGATCTTCTCGGCGATGCGCAGCATCATGCGCCGGTAGATCACCACTCGCAGCGGCGGCGGCACGCTGAGCACGATCTGCCGCTGCAACTCGCCAAACGGAACGAGCTTGAGCGTGGTCTTCATCTGGTAGCGCGTCAGGAGCCCCACGATTTCGCGCACCTTCTCCTGCGACGCCCGGGTGACAAAGGGATAGCTGTGAAAGTGAACCGGCACGACCGTGCAGCCGCGCTTCATGATGCGCAACGCGGCAACCGGCGAATCGATCCCGCCCGACAGCAGGCACACCACGCGCCCGCTCACGCCGGTCGGCATGCCTCCGGCCGCTTTCTGCTTGCCCCACGAATAGAACGCCTGCTTGGCGAGCAGTTCGACGTTGACGGCCAGTTCCGGATGGTCGAGCTTCACCTTCCATCCCAGCGCGTCGACGATGCGCGCGCCGATCTCGCGCTCGACTTCGGGCGAGGTCATCGGAAACCGCTTGTCGCCGCGTTTGGCGTTCACCCGGAACGTGACGGGTGGGTGGCCAGCCAGGTCGGCGAGGATGGCGCCGCACAGGCCTTCGAAATCGAGCGGGACACGCCCGGCTTTCGAGAAGTTCGCGATGCCGAAGACGTGGAGTAACCGCTCGTGAACGCGGTCGAACGAGGCGGACGGCCCAAGGATGATTTCGATCCGGCCCATCAGCGCCCGCACGTCCTGCACGCCGAGATCGGAGGTCTGCCGTCGCAGGTTGCGGACCAGTTTCGCGATGAAGTACGGCCTGTTGCGGCCCTTGAGCGCGATTTCCTGGTAATGGACGATGACGGAATTCATGTTTCGGGGTACCGCAAAATGCAGGCGCGATCAATGGCGCCCGATCAGTGCCGCCGCCACATGTCCGCTCACGGCCGCGCTCTCAATGGTACCCGGCAATCCCGTGTCGGTCCAATCGCCGGCCAGGACGAACCCGTCGAGCGGGGTCCTCGCACCAGGCCGAGGCGGCTGGCCCGGCGCCAGCGAGAACGTGGCGCGACGCTCGCGCACCACGGTGGCGTGCCTGAGCGAGGCCGCGCGGGCGGCCGGCAGCGCGTCGCCCAATTCGCGCACGGCCAGCGCGACGAGTTCCTCGTTGCCGCGCGACACGATGTGGGCCGCGCCACTCGACACCAGCGTCAGGTGCGAGGCGGCGTCGCCCACAATCAGGCGCTTCTCGAACACCCATTGCATGGCGCGACCCGGCAATCCCACAAACGGCGTCGCGAGCACGCAACGATCGAACCAGAGATTGACCGAGACAATCGGATACGAGCCCATCCGGCCGGCCCCGTCGATGATGGCGGCCAATTCCGGCGGCACCGATTCGAACAGGTCCGCCAGCGCAAACCACGGGACCGACGACACGACCACGTCGGCGTGAATCTCCTCGCCGCCGCGAATCCGCACGCCCGCCACACGCCCACCGTCGATGACGACACGCGCCAGAGCGTTGGCCCGCACCTCTCCGCCTCGGGCTTCGATACACCGCCGGGCGGGCTCGACATACGTGGCGGCGAGCGATGAGACAGGAAATCCGAGCGCTGAGGCCTGTTGCTGGCCGCCGAACATCTCGGCGAGCACCCGAGCGAATATCGGCGCCGCCGCCTCGTCGGCCGGCTGATTGAGCGCGGCCAGTGCGAGCGGGTCCCACAGCATCTCGCGGAGGCGGCGAGACTGCCCGTTGCGCACGAGCCAGTCTTCGACCGTCTCTTCCGGCGACGCGGCAATCCGATCGGTGCGGCCACGCAGTTGATGCTGGGCCAGCCGGATCACCGGCCCCATCCGCAACGCAGACCAGCGGTCGGCCCACGCCAACGCGTCCCATTCCATCAGGCCCGCCAGCAGATGCAGCGGTGCCGGCAGCATCGGACAACTCAGCGTGGTCGCCACTCCGGCCAGGTCGACGTACCGCACGTCGAGCGACGGTTGCAGCCGGACGGCCGCGCGGGCGCCGATCCGATCGAGAAACATGAACCACTCGCGGTAGCAGCCGAGCACGATGTGCTGGCCGTTGTCGACGATCTCGCCGGTTGCCGGATCCCGGTGCGAGCAGGCCCGCCCGCCGAGCACGGGCCGCGCTTCGAGCACCAGCGTTCGCGCGCCCTGCCCTGCCAGCGCGGACGCCGCGCTGAGCCCCGCGACGCCGCCGCCGACCACGATCGCGTCGAACCGCTGCCTGCTCATCGGGGCGGGGAACCCACGATCGAGGGTTCCACCCGCAAGCCCAGCATGCACCGCAGCCACGCAATGGCCGCAATCTGGGCCTTGCGCCACCGCGGGGCGCGGATGGGTGTGTCGAACACGGCGTACCCGCTGCGCTCGACGCGCCGCAACAGGTCGAAGTAAATGGCACTCATGATGCGGGCCGCGACCAGGCGTCGCGCATCCGTTTCGGGAAGCGCGGCAGAGGCGCGCTGGTAGTACTGGCGCGCCCGTTCCGCCTCGAGCGTCAGCAGGCGCCGCACAGGCTCCGACACGATGCCGTCGCGCAGCATGTCTTCGGTGACGCCGCACCGTACCAGATCTTCCAGCGGCAGGTAGAGCCGCCCCAGACGCAAGTCCTTGCCGAGATCTCTGAGAATGTTGGTCAACTGAAGCGCGACGCCAAGATGGATCGCGTACTGCCGGGCGGCCGGATCGCGGTAGCCGAAGATCTCGATACAGATCAGGCCCACCGCCGACGCGACGCGGAGACAGTACTGGTGAAGTTGTTCGAACGTGGCGTAGCGCCGGTCTTCGAGATCCATCTCGACCCCGGCAATCACATCCTCGAACGCGGCGCGCGGCAGATGGAACGCCGCGATCTGCGGCACCAGGTTTCTCGCCACCGTGGACCGGCACGGGCCGCCGTCGAAGGCCGCCGCAAGATCGCTGCGCCAGGCGGCCAGTTCGGCTGCGGCAGCGCGCTTCGCCGCGGCCGGATCCTCAAACCCCGCCGTCTCATCGACCGCGTCGTCAACGGCGCGGCAGAAATCCCATACCGCGATGATCGCCCGGCGCTGGTCGGCCGGCAGAACCACGAACGAATAGTAGAAGCTGGTGTCGCGGCGGGCCATATGATCGGCTCAGTCTACGGCATCCGGCGCGCGCCAACGCAGCGCGTCACGCAGCAGGGCTGGAATATCGCCCACGCCGAGCGCAGGCCGCCTGGCGAACACGTCGAATCCGTCGCGCTCGAGAGCGTCGAGAATGCGGCGTCCTCCGAGCCACGTCACCCGCAGCTCGAACCGGAGCCGGCCGGCGACCCCGTCGCAGACGGGACGGCCCTGGTCGAAGAGGATGCGCGTGCGGCCGGCCATCAGCAGGAGCGCGTCGCGCCACTGGCTGGTGAGGCGCCCGCCGTCGAGCGCGTCGATCTGCGCACCACACGCCCGCAGGTCGGAGGCCGGCAGGTACAGCCGCCCCTTCTGCCAGTCGCGCTCGAGGTCCTGGAGGAAATTGGTGAGCTGCAGCGCCGTGCACACCGCGTCGGAGGCCGCGTCGAGCGCATCCGATCGATGGCCCGCCACGCGCAGCACCAGGCGCCCCACCGGATTGGCCGACCGGCGGCAATAATCGAGCAGGTCGGGCCACGACTCGTACCGGTTCGTGGTGACGTCCTGACGGAAGGCACTCAGCAGATCCTCGAACAACCCGACCGGCAGCGCGCACTCGCGAATCGTGTTCGACAACGCCAGGAACACGGCGTCGTCGTCTGAGGCGGCGGCAAGCTGGCCGGGGGCGAGACAAGCCCGCAGCCTCAGGAGCCAGTCGTCGAGACGCGACAGGCGCTGGTGGGGCGGCACGTCGCCTTCGTCCGCAAAATCGTCGGCCGTTCTGGCAAAAGCGTAGATCGCCGCAATGTGCGGCCGCATCCGCCGCGGGAGCACATGGGAGGCGACCGGAAAATTCTCGTAGTGCGAGGCGACCAGTCTCTGGCACGCCGCGTAGGCCTGGTCGAGATTTACCACTCGACCTCGGGTACGCCGGCTCTGGCGTTGGCGACGCGGGCCATCACAAAGAGCAGGTCCGACAGCCTGTTGGCGTAGGCCAGCAACGCCGGCTCGACCACGCCGAGGGCGACCATCCGCCGTTCGGCACGTCGAAGAATGGTGCGAGCCAGATGGAGCACCGCGCCGGCTCTCTCGCCGCCGGGCAGGATGAAGCGGCTCAACGGGGTCAGTTCGGATTCGAGCGTATCGATCCAGCCTTCGAGGCGGGCCACGTCGTGATCGCCGAGCGCTGTCTTTTCGACACGGCCCGCGATGCGATCGGCCGGATCCGCCAGTTGCGACCCGAGCGCAAACAGGTCACGCTGGATCTGGAGCAGCATGTCGTCGAGGTCCGGAGCCAGGCCAGACGCGCGAGCGATGCCGAGGGCGGCGCTCGCTTCGTCGACCTCGCCGAAGGCATCGACGCGCAGGTCGGACTTCGCGATCCGGGTGCCGTCAACCAGACTCGTGGTGCCGGCGTCGCCGGTTCGAGTGTAGATCTTCATCCGATTGGATTATAAGTGTGATGACGGCGGTTTCCGAACCTGTTCGCCCGGTTCCATCGCAACCCGGCCGCGCCGGTTCCTGAACCGTCCACGTGAAGATATGCCCAGAAAGACCAGGCGCGCATCACGCAAGCAGGCCAGCCCGATGCCGGCGCCGGCCCTGCGCCAGACCTTCAGGAGGAGGCTCCTCGGCTGGTACGACCGCCACGGCCGTCGTCTTCCCTGGCGCGAGACCACCGATCCGTACCACATCCTCGTGTCGGAGGTGATGCTCCAGCAGACGCAGGTGGATCGGGTCCTTCCCAAGTATGCGGAATGGCTGGGGAAGTACCCGTCGTTCGAAACCCTCGCCTCGACACCGGTCGACGAAGCGGTCGAGACATGGTACCCGCTGGGCTACAACATCCGGCCGCGCCGCCTGCACGCGATTGCCTGCGATGCGGTGGAGAAGTACGGCGGCGAGTTGCCGTCCGACCGCGCGTCGCTGGAGGCGTTCAAAGGCATCGGTCCCTACACCGCCGGGGCCGTGCTGAGCTTCGCGTTCCAGCAGCGGGCGGCCATTCTCGACACGAACGTGGCGCGGGTTCTGTTCCGGATCTTCGTGGGCCGCGGCGACGCCAAGGGCCATCAGATGAAGAAGCATCTGTGGCGGCTCGCCGACATCACGATGCCCCACAAGCGGGTGTTCGACTTCAACCAGGCCCTGATGGATTTTGGCGCCATCGCGTGCCTGGCGCGCAAACCGAAGTGCGGCGGATGTCGGATGGCGACGCTATGCCGCTCTTACCCGTTTGAGCCGGCGCCAGTGGCGCGGCCGGCGCGGCGGCCGCGTGCGGCCGGGTCGCGTGCAACCAAGACGGTTCCCCCTCGATTTTCCGGGTGAGAAGACGATGAGCACTGGACATCGACGGCATGTGGTGGTGACGGCGGCGGTGATCGAGCGTGACGGGGCGTTTCTCATGACGCGCCGGATCGAAGGCACGCATCTGGCCGGGCATTGGGAGTTTCCCGGCGGCAAATGCAAGCCGGACGAGACGCTGGAAGCGAGCCTGGTGCGCGAGATCCAGGAGGAGCTCGACGCCAGAATCGAAGTGGGCAGCGAGATTCTCGCCACCACGCACCAGTACCCCGAACGCACCGTCGAGTTGCGGTTCTTCCGCTGCCAGTTGCTGAGCGACCCGCGGCCGGTGCTCGGACAGGCGATCCGGTGGGTGCCGCGAGCGGAACTCGGCAACCTGCCGCTGCCGCCAGCCGATAACGATCTGGTGCGGCGATTGATGGAAGACGCGATCTAAAGCGATCGCCGGGTCTGAAGACCCCGCCTCCAGCGGAAAATCCTGGCCAGACGGTAGCCCCGGCCTCCACCAGAAAACGTCTCCCGCGCCGGTTCCATCAGCGCCTCATGGAGGGCGGGACTTCAGTCCCGCCGATCTCCCGCGCGCCGGGTCTGAAGACCCGGCCTCCAGCGGAAGACGGCGTTACGCTGCGCAGACCCGGGTTCCCTCTGTCGGCGCTGTTCGCGGGCCCCGCTGTGAGATATTCGTACCGACTCAAGATCCGGCGACAAACGGCAACGCCGTCACGGTCGCTGCGAGATTCGTGTCGCCACGGGCAATCGAGACGGCGCTGCCTGCCGCCATGTGATCCCGGTGGACGTAGCCCAGCGCGATGGGCCGAGCCAGCGCGGGCGAGAACGCCGTACTGGTCACGTGGCCGACCGCTTTCTCTTCAACCTGAATCGCATCTCCGGGCGTCGGCTCCACGTCGCCGTCAATGGTGAGCCCCACCAGTTTGCGAACGATCCGGCCGTGGCCGCGGTCGCGGATGCGGACGATCACTTCCTGCCCGGGGTAACAGCCCTTGGTCGAACTGATGGCCTGCGCCTCGATGCCCGCTTCAAGGGGAATCGTGTCGTCGGTCATGTCGACGAGAAACAGCGGCGTCCCGCTCTCGATGCGAAGCGTCCCGACGACCTCGGCATCCGGCACGACGGCTCCGGCGGCGGCGATCGAGGCCGCGATGCCTGGAAGCCGATTGGGAGGAGCGTAGATCAGAAGGCCGGGCGCGCCCCACTGATCGAGGCGGGCCACAATGCCCACGTCGTTGTCGAGATCGATGCGCTGGCTGCCGAACACCGCACCGGAGGCGAGGCCCCGGACCAGCGCTGCCGGAGCGCTGCCCAGCGCCGCGTCCAGCGCGCGTTCGACGACGGCGAAGGCGGTCGGCCCGTGCACGCCCACGCACCCGAGGGCGCCGCTGGCGTCTCCCACCTGCACGTCTTCGCCGAAGATCAAGCCGTCCAGCCGACCCATCAGCGAATCCTTGACGGCTCCCGGCACGTCCAGCAGCGTGGCTTCCCCCAGCTCGAACACCCACATGTCGGTAATCATCCGCCCCTGGGGAGTGAGCAGCGCGGCGTAGCACCCCGAGCCGGGACCAAGGGCGAGAATGTCGTTGGTGAGCAGGGCGTGCAGAAACGTCTGCCGATCGCGGCCACGAACCAGAAGGCGTCCGCGGAGGTGCCGATCGACCAGCGCCGCGCCTCGTCGAACGTCTTGGTACTGGGCAGTCTGAATGGATGAAAGCATGGCTCGCCGCGACGGGTTGGGTCCCACAATTTGCTGATATGCTCTGTCTGGTGACGCCGCGATTCCATTCTATCCTTGGCGCGTTTTTCCTGCTGAGCCTTGCGCTTTCGGCAGGCGCGGCACCACAGGCACCAGCCAAGACACCCACCGCGCAGGGCGAACTTGCTCCGGCGGTGTTCACCGTGTTCGTTTCGGGGACGGTCATTGGCTCCGAGCAAGTCACCATTGGGGCCTCCGCCGACGGCTGGACGATCCGAAGCACGGGGCGCCTCGGCGTGCCGGTCAATCTCTCGACCGCCCGGTTCGAACTCCGCTACGACCGCGACTGGAAGCCCATCTCCCTGGAAATTGACGCCACGCTGCGTGGCCAGGCACTGGTCGTCAGAACAGCGTTCGCGAACGGGCAGGCGTCCAACAGCATCATCCAGGCGGGCCAGGAGCGGCAAAAGACCGACGCGGTCGCGGCCGACACCGTGGTGTTGCCGAACATGTTCTTCGGGGCCGTCGAAGCCCTGGCGCTTCGCCTGCCTGGCGTGGCGGCGGGAAGCCAGATCAGGGCCTACATCGCCCCGCAGGTCGAAATTGCCATCACACTGACCAGCGTCACCGACGAACGGATCCAGACCGCGGCCCGCCGGATCAGCGCGAAACGCTACAACATCGAGATGGCCAACCCGGGATCGACGGTCGCGGCCGAAGTGTGGGTGGACGAACTCAGCCGGCTGGTTCGCTTCCGCGTCCCGGCTCAGGGGCTCGACGTGGCCCGAGACGATGTCGCGGCGGTGTCGTCGCGCGTGGAGCGGATGGCACGTCCAACCGACGAGCAGGTGCGGGTCCAGGCCAGCGGCTTCACGCTGGCCGCGACGGTCTCGAAGCCGCCCGCGTCGCCAGGCACGGCGGCGGGCCGTTATCCGGCGGTGATTCTGGTGCCGGGGTCGGGCCAGGTCGATCGCGACGAAACCGTGGCCGGCGTGGCCGTCTTCGCGCAACTGGCCAACGCGCTCGCCGATGCCGGGTTCCTCGTGGTGCGCTACGACAAGCGGGGCATCGGCCAGAGCGGGGGGCGCGACGAGTCGGCGACCATCCTGGATTTTTCCGACGATGTGCGCACGGTGGCGAAATATCTGGAGAAGCGGGCCGACGTGGACCCGAAGCGTGTCGGGTTGGTCGGGCACAGCGAAGGCGGGTTCGTCGGCTTGCTCTCGGCGTCCGAGGAAAAGAAGAAGATCGCCGCCTTGGTGCTCATCGCCACGCCCGGCACGACGGGCGCCGAACTGGTGCTCGAACAGCAGCGTCATCAACTCAACGGGATGGATCTGCCCGACGAAGAGAAGCGGAAGCGGATGGATCTGCAGAAGCAGATCCAGGCGGCCGTCATCAGTGGATCCGGGTGGGACGCGATCCCGTCGGCGTACAAGCGGCAAGCCGACACGGCGTGGTTCCGGAGTTTCCTCACGTTCGACCCGGCGAAGATCGTACGCAAGGTGGCGCAGCCGATTTTAATCCTGCAGGGCGAGCGCGATCGGCAGGTGACGGCCGCGCACGCTCAGTTGCTGCTGGACCTGGCGAAGGCGCGCAAGAACGACCCGGGGGCCGTGCTGTCGATGGTGGCGGGCGTCAATCATTTGCTGGTGCCGGCGGTGACCGGGGAGGTGGACGAGTACGCCTCGTTGCAGGATCGAATCGTCAGCCCCGACCTGGTCCGCACGTTGGTCGGCTGGCTCAAGGACACGCTGCATGTGGATTCTGCGCGCGCGGGGCGTTGAGCCCGACAACGCCCTGACGTTCCGGCTGCTGCCCGGCCACGTCAGGACAGCGGGCCGATCGACGCGGTCGGACTTCGTCATTGAAGCGCCGCTGGTGTCGAGGCTGCACTGCCGCTTCACCGTGTCGGCCGGCGGCGAGGTCGACGTCGTGGATCTCGACAGCACCAACGGCACCTGGGTCAACGGTGAGCGCGTCCACCAGGCGGCGATCGCCGAAGGCGCCGTGGTCGGAATTGGCCGCGCCGAATTGATCCTCGAGCGCGACGCGGCGCCCCGTCAGTCCTGAAGGAACGGGTTGGTCCGCCGCTCCTTACCGATGGTGGTCTCGGGCCCGTGGCCCGGGTAGATCGTCGCGGCATCTCCAAACCCGCACAGCACCGTGCGAATCGAGTTGAGCAGCGTCTGGGCGTCGCCGCCCGGAAGATCGGTGCGGCCGATCGAGCCGGCAAACAGCGAGTCGCCGACAAAGATCTGACTGCCGACCGTGCCGGTGGCGCCGACCTGCAGGGCCACGCCGCCAGGGGTGTGGCCCGGCGTGTGATGCACGTGCACCTGATACCCGCCAAACACGAGCGGTTGGCCCACCTGATAGAAGAAGTCGGGCGGGGGCGGCTGCTCGAGCGTATAGCCAAAGGCCAGGCCTTGCTGGGCGGCAACCTCGTACAGGAACAAATCGTCGCGATGGAGGCCGATCGGCGCCCCGGTCGCCGCTTTGAGGCGTGCCACCCCGCTCACGTGATCCATGTGCGCGTGGGTGAGGAGGATGTAACGCACCTGCAACTTCCCGGCGTCGATCAACTGGAGAAGATCGGGGACCTCGTCGCCCGGATCGATCACGACGGCTTCGCGACTGGCCGGACAGGCCAGCAGGAATCCATTCTTGAAAAACGGGGCAACGGCGCGTGTGTCGAGCAGCATTTGAAAAGAATACCGGAGAAGCGGCTTGGTCGCCAGCAAGGCGGGGCGCAGGCCGGGTACAATATCGTCCGATGAGGCTGACGCACATCTTCGCGGCCCGGCAGCGTATCGCCGCCCACATCAGACAGACGCCGCTGGTCCATTCGCCGTGGCTCTCGGATGTGGCAGGCGCGACAGTCAAGCTCAAGCTCGAATCCCTCCAGGTGACGCATTCGTTCAAGGCCCGCGGCGCCGTCAACGCAGCCGCGGCCAGCCTCGAGTGGGGCGCACGTGAAGCCAACCATTCACGCCTGCTGGTGACCGCGTCGGCCGGCAATCACGGATTGGCCATGGCGTATGCCTGCCAGCGCCTGGGCCTGCGGCTCGTGGTGTTCACACCCCGCAACGCACCGCGCGCCAAGCTGGACCCGATCGTGTGGCACGGCGCCGACCTGCGTGCCGAGGCGTCGAGCTACGAAGAAGCCGAAGGGCTGGCGAAACAGTTTGCCGCCTCCGAACGCGTCGCCTACATCTCGCCGTACAGCCACCCGAACGTGATTGCCGGCGCGGCGACGATCGGGCTGGAGATTCTCGAAGACTGGCCGGAGGTCGATACGATCGTCGTGCCGATCGGCGGCGGCGGTCTGGCCAGCGGCATCGGGATTGCGATCAAGGCCGCCTCGGCGCAGGTGCAGGTGATCGCGGTCGAGGCCGACGCCTCGCCGGCATTTTCCTCGTCGCTGGCGGCCGGCTGCATCACCGAGGTGAGGGTCGGACCGACGATCGCCGATGGGCTGGCTGGCAATATGGATTCCGATTCCATCACCTTCGACCTGGTCCGCAGCCACGTTGATCGGGTGGTGGTTGCGTCGGAGCGTGCAATCGCGGCGGCGATCTGCGGGCTCGTCGCGCACGAGCACCTCGTGGCGGAGGGCGCCGGAGCGACAGGAGTGGCCGGGCTGACCGAGGGGCTGGGCCTGGAAGGCCGGCACGTGGCGGTGGTGCTGTCGGGGTCCAATATCGACGCGTCACGGCTCGGGGCGTTGCTGAGCGCCGGGTCGTAGGGTCCGGCCTGCCTGTAGAGACTCGGGCTGCAGGGACAGACGTCGCGGGTCGGTCACCGGGGCAGCGGCAGGCGGGCGTGGCGCGGGCTGTCTAGCGTGGTTCGGCGGTCGAGCGCGGCGGCGGCTGATCGAGTAGCCCGTGGAGCAGTCTGGCCGCTTCTGCGCCGGCGCGTGCGTAACTGACCTCGAGTGCGGCTGCAGAGGCGGCTACCGCGGAATGACCCGAGATGTTGCGCCACGGAAAGAGCCCCTGCGCAAAGGCGGCCCGCGGGCTCATCGCGCCATTGGTGGCTCCCCACATCCGCAACACACGATCGGAGGCGGCGGCCCGCGCGATCCAGCGGGCCGATTGCGGCCCATCGCCGATGCCGGCGGCTGCGATGGCGGCACACCGAGCCCACGGCGCCCGATCGTCGGCCGCGTCGGCCTCGGCGAGCAGTTCGCGCCCGAGCCTGATGCCTGCGGCCCGGTCGGCGCCCAGCGTGAGAATGCCCGCCAGCATCGCCCTCGCATCACACGCCGACGGATACAAACGGGTGAGCGCGATGAGCATGTCGCTGGCGTCTGCCACGTGGCGGTCGAGCAGAAGCGAGCAGGCCAGCATCAGCGCCGCCGGAGGCAGGTCGGCGTCGCGCGTCGCCGGCGATTGGGGGGCAGCACGACCCATCTCCGGGTGCGCGATCAGGACGCGAGTCCGAATCGTGACCCACCACGGCAGCGAGGGCGCCAGCGTCTGCCCGCGCGCCGCCTCGGCAATCGCCCGGTCGAAATCGCCGAGCGCGATGTCACTGACGCCGAGTTGATAGTGCGCCATCGGCGCGACCGGGTCCAGATCCACCACGCGCGTGGCGTACCGGACGGAGGCGGCCGGGTCGGCGTCCCGCAGCAACTCGGCAACCGCCCAGTACGCCGAGGCGTAAGAGCGGTCGATCTCGATCGCTTTGCGGAGCCGAGGGAGCGCATCGCGCAGCGTCGGCGCCGCCAGGCCCAGCGCCAACAGGACCGGGGCGGCCTCGGGTTCGGTGGTTGCCGCCTGATCGGCAGCCTCTCGCATGCGAACCGCAACGCCAGACATGGCGAGCCGACCCTCGAAGGCAGCGCCCATGAACAGAGCTTCGACCAGCCCGGTCCGCGCTTCGTAGATGGAAGGGTCGGCGGCGATCGCGCCTTCGAACAACTGAACCGCGCGACTGGCATCCTGTGCGGCCATCGCGTCGCGCGCCTGAAGGTAGGTGTCGAAGGCGGCCGGGTCGACGATTCGAAGTGCCGCGCGATTGAGTGATCCCGACTGGTTGAGGCCCACCCCGAGCCGCCGGGCGACGTCTCGGGCGATGCGCCCTTCGAGGGCGATGATGTCGGCGGCGGAACTGGCGTAATCCTGATGCCAGATCGTCTTTCCATCGGATCGGTCGACCAGGCCGATTTGGAGTCCCAGTTGCGTCCAGTCCTGGTCTTGCGGTGTGATAACCCCGGTCAGTGCGACCGTGGCCCCGACCTCCTGCGCCGCAGCCCGGGGCGTCCGGTCCGCCAGCGCCCGTATCGACAGGCGCCCGATCGTGGTGACGCCGGTCTGGCCAAGCCGCATCGCCAGGTCTTCGGCCAGCCCCGGCCCGAAGTGGGGCCGACTGGCTTCGCCGCCGCCAATGGTGAACGGCAGCACAACCACCCGCGCCATCGGTTGCGGACCGAAGGAACTGGTCCAGACTTTCCGCAGGGGCTCCTGCCATTGCCAGAGGGCGCCTGCCGAGACGAGCACGAGTAGAGATACGGTCAGTCTGCCCCAGCGCGTCGGGCGACTGCCCCGCCCCGCAGGCCGGCGGCGGTCGGCTGCCGACTCGCGGGTGCGCACACCCTCCGACACGGCCCGAAGGTCGGCAGCCAGCAGCGCGATGCTCTGGTAACGCTCGGCTGGGTTCTTCGCCATGGCCCTGGCCACCAGCGCGTCGAGTGCGTGCGGAACCTCGGCGTTGATCGCGCTCGGTGGAACCGGCGTCGATTGAACGACGCTGAGGCCGATGTCGCCGGGGTTCGAACCGGCAAACGGCTCGCGGCCCGTCAACATCTGGTACACGACTGCGCCGAAGGCGAAGATGTCGGTTCGGAAGTCGATCGGCTGGCCGAGAATCTGTTCCGGGGACATGTAGCCGACCGCACCCGGGCCGAGAGCCACGCCCCTGTCGGCCAGGCGTGCCGCCGTTTTGCGGGCGTCGCCGCCCGAATCCCAGGCGGTCAACCCGAAGTCGAGAAGCTTGGCGTGACCCTTCGACGTGATGTAGACGGCCGACGGCGTCAGCGCTCCATGGACCAGTTGACAGGCATACGCTTCGGCCAGCGCGTCGGCCAGCTGCATCGCCAGGTCGAGCGCCCGCCGGATGCTGAGCGGCTGCCCAGCCACCACGGAAGACAGCTTCTCGCCTGAGACGAATTCGTAGACGAGATAGACGCGGCCGTCCTGGTCGCCAACGTCGAACAACGTCGCAATGTTGGGGTGGGACAGCGCCGCGTACGGGCGGATCGTATCGACGAAGCGGGTGCGATGCAGGGGATCCGGCTCGACATCGGCAAGCACGCGTACCGCCACCGTCCGGCCGGCGCGCGTGTCACGCGCGCGATAGACCGTGCCGAGCCCGCCGGTTCCGACCATCGCGAGAAGGTCGTAGTGGCCGATCGCCTGGCTCATGGATGACCCACCAGAACGCCGCCTCCACCGACGCGCACCTGTGCGCGTCTGTGGAGACGTATCGGGCGGTTCAGGCCGGCGCGATAGCCCTGGTCACCGAATGCGGCAAAGCGATCAGGCGGCAAACACGGGAGCCCGGCCGTGCCGATGCAGCGCCAGTCCACCCTGGAACTCGGTCAGACGTGTCCTGAGAAACGCCCGGCCCCGATGCAGTCGCGACTTGAGCGTCTGTTCCTTGATGCCGAGCCTGGCGCTGGCCTCCTCGGTCGACAATCCCTGGATGTCGCGAAGAATCACTGGCACCCGATAGATGGTCGGCAGTTCCGGCAGCGCCCGCGCCAGTTTTCTGCGCACCTGCCCTCGCAGCAGGGCCTCGTCGGCCATGTACTGCCAATCGGGAGTCTCCCGACGGACACGACCGCCGTTTTCTTCGACATCCGCCACCAGATCGTGCTCGGAGATTTCGTAGCGCGACACACTGCGTCGAGACCGCAGTCTCGACATCGCGGTATTGAACGTAATGCGGTAGATCCACGACGAGAGCGCCGCCTCGCCGCGGAACGCATCAATGCGCCGATACACCTTCATCAAGACGTCTTGCGCGATTTCTTCGGCGTCTTCGGGTGTCTTCACGTACCGCATCGCCAGTTGCTGGATCCTCGACCGGTAGAGCGCATCCAGTTCGACCACCGCAGATTCATCACGCGCACGCATCCGCTTGACCAGCAGCGCGTCCTTGCTTCGTTCAACAACATCGGGTGCCATGGCTGTCTTCCTCTTGATAATAGCCGACCAATTTGGACCTATTATGTCCATTAATTCCTATCAATTCAATAGTGTTTTATTAAACAGCTATTAAGTGCTGCAAATACAGCTATTTAAAGAAATTTATGTTGCGAGTGTTCGCTGAAAGACGTCGGCAAAAGCGGCAATCAGCCTGTCTTCAACGTCGGGAAGTGGGAGATCGCGCCCGGTGAGGCGCCGCAGCGACGTGACGCCCCGGTCGGAGATGCCGCAGGGCACGATGAGCCTGAAGAAGTCGAGATCGGTGTTCACATTGAACGCAAAGCCGTGGCTGGTGACCCACCGCTGGATGCGAACGCCGATCGCCCCAAGCTTTTCGGCCCCGACCCAGGTCCCGGTCAGCCCCGGAATGCGCGCGGCCTCGATCTGGTACGTCGCAGCCACTCGAATCATCACCTCTTCCAGATCCCGGACATACCGGTGCACGTCGCAACGGTCCGGTTTGAGGCTGATGATGGGATAGCCGACGATCTGCCCTGGGCCGTGATACGTCACATCGCCGCCCCGGCCGGTCTCCTGCAGCTCGACGCCGAGTTGGGCCAGCCGCTCGGGCGTCGCCAGCACGTGCTGGCGGCTTTCTCCGGCCTTGACGCCCAGCGTGAGGACGTGCGGATGCTGCAGCAGCAGCAGCTGGTCGCTAATGTCGCCGGCGATGCGTTCGGCGACCAGCGCTCGCTGCAGTTCGAGGCCCTCGGTATACGACACGACGCCCAGGCGTCTGATGGTGAGCGGCCGAGGGGATGACATGGGGGCCCTGTGTCACACGGCGCTCGCGTCGAAAGTTTCGAGCGTCCGCTTGACGTGCGACATGAACTCGTCGGCCACCGCCCCGTCGATAATGCGGTGGTCGTACCCAAGCGACAGATACCCTTTCGTCCGAATCGCGATCATGTCGTCGACCACCGCCACGCGTTTTTCGATGTGTCCTACACCCATAATCGCCACCTGGGGCTGGCTGATGATGGGCATCCCGAACTGCGCGCCGAACACGCCGGGATTGGTGATGGTAAACGTCCCGCCCTGGACTTCGTCGGGCTTGAGTTGCTTCGCCCGCGCGCGGGCTGCGAGATCCCGGATCGCGCGGGTCAGGCCGAGCATGTTTTTTTCTTCGGCCTTCTTGATGACGGGCACGATCAGGCCCCAGTCGAGCGCGACGGCAATCCCGAGATTGATCTCCTTCTTGTAGACCACCGAGTCTCCATCCAACGAACTGTTGATGATGGGCACCGCCTTGAGCGCGTCGACGGCGGCCTTCATCAGAAACGACATGAATGTGAGTTTGACGTCCTGCCGCGCGTAGTCGGCCTTCTTCGCATCGCGAATCGAGGCCACGCGCGTGTAGTCGACCTCGAACACCGAATGGACGTGGGCCGACGTCTTCTTGCTGAACACCATGTGTTCGGCGATTTTCTTTCGCATCACCGACATGGGCACCACGTGCACGTGGTCGCCCGGCTTGAAGGCCGGCGCGTAGGCGCCGCCCGACGGTCGAGCGCCAGCCGGGGCTGCCGGCACGGTGGGCGCGGCGTCGCGAGGCGCGCCGTCGAGGTGCGCGAGAATGTCGTGCTTGGTGACACGGCCGCCAAGTCCGCTGCCGGCGATGCCCGAGATATCGACCTGGTGGTCGCCCGCAATCTTGCGCACCAGCGGCGACGATTTCCGACGGCGCAGTTGGTCGCCCGAGAGGCCGGCCGGCGTGGGCGCAGCCGCGGCAGGCGCGGCGGCGGGTGCGCTCACCGCTGGGGCATACGCGGCGGCGGGCGCTGGAGCGGCAGCCGCCTGAGCCGGGGCCGACGGGCGGACCTCGGCGGGCGGCGCAACCGCCGGCGGTGCCGATGCGCGCGGCGCAGCGGCGGGTGCGGGTGCGGCCGGTGTAACGGCCGGTGTAGCCGCCCGTGTAGCCGCCACCGCGGCGCTCGCCTCGCCAATCACGGCAACCACGGTATTGACCGGCACCGTGTCGCCTTCTTTCGCCCGGATCTCGATCAGCACGCCGGCGGCAGGCGAAGGGATTTCGGCATCAACCTTGTCGGTGGAAATCTCGAACAGCGGCTCGTCGCGATCGACGCGGTCGCCAACCTTCTTGATCCACCGGACGATGGTGCCTTCGGCGATCGATTCGCCCATCTGCGGCATGACGACATCGGACATGGAGCCCTCGTTGAAAAACGTGCCTGCCGGCGCGATCACTCGCGCCCTACGCGTGAATCGCCGCGCCGTGCGTGGCGTGCGCGGCCTCGCCCACCGCCTCGGACATGGTCGGGTGGGCGTGAATCGTACGAATCAGATCCTCGACAGTGCTTTCGAGCCTGAGCGCCACCGCGGCTTCGGCGATCAGTTCGGTCGCCCGCGGCCCAATCATGTGGATCCCGAGCACTTCGTCGTATTTCTTGTCGGCCACGATCTTGACCAGGCCGTCGGTGTCGCCGGCAATCCGCGCGCGCCCCAGCACGCCGAACGGGAATGTCCCGATGCGCACTTCGTACCCGCGTTCGATCGCCTGCTTCTCGGTAAGGCCGACGCTGCTAATTTCGGGATCGCAATACGTGCACTTGGGCACCTGGTCGTAGTTGATCGCCTGAAACGGTTTGCCCGCCAGCCGTTCGGCGAGCGCGATGCCTTCGGCCGTCGACAGATGCGCCAGTTGCAGATGTCCGGGCGTGCCAAACGTGATGACGTCGCCAATCGCCGACACGCCGGCGACGCTCGTGCGGAACTGGTCGTCAACCCACACGTAGCCCTTCTCCATCCTGATGCCGGCTTCCTCGGCACCCAGGCCGGCCGTCACCGGCCCGCGGCCGGTCGCCACCAGCAGGTACTCGGCCGACAGCTTCTGCAGCGTCCCGTCCGGCATCTTGATGTCGAGATCGACGCCATCGGCGTTGGGCCGCGCGGCGGTCACCATCGTTGAGGTGTGGAACTTGATGGCCTGGCGCTTGAACGATTTCTCCAGCTCGATCGAAATCGTCTCGTCTTCGAACGGCACCAGGTGCGGAAGCAATTCGACGACGGTGACATCGCTGCCAAATCGCTTGAAGACGGTGGCGAACTCGACCCCAATCGGCCCGCTGCCCATCACCACGATCGACTTGGGCACCTCGCGAAGAAAGATCGCCTCGTCGCTGGTGATGATGCGCTTCCGGTCGATCTCGATGCCCGGCACGCCCCGGGCGCTCGACCCGGTGGCCACGACGATGTCCCGGGCGGTGATCACCTGCGACTCGCCGCCCGTCACCTCGACTTGGCCCGCTCCCGCGATTCGACCACTGCCCTTGATCCAGTCAATCCCGTTTTTCTTGAACAGGTACTCGATGCCCCGCGTGAGGACGGTGACGATCTTGTCCTTGCGCGCCTGCACCTGGTTCATGTCGATGCGCGGAGGCTCCGGCCCGAGGATCAGTCCCCATTCCTTCGCGCCCTGAGCAATCTTCAACGCATGCGCGTGCTCGAGCAGCGCCTTGGTGGGGATGCAACCCCAGTTCAGACACGTGCCGCCGAGCGTTTTCTGCCGCTCGACGACCGCGACTTTGAGGCCGAGTTGCGCGGCACGGATGGCGGTGGGATACCCGCCGGTGCCGGCGCCGATGATGATGACGTCGTACTGGTTGGCCACGGATGGCTACTCCTGCGTGGGATCGCGAGCCGCGCCAACGACAGGACGTCGCGCGCGCCTGGAATTCGAGCCTGTTTCCGGGGGCGTCGAAACCTCACGTTACCGGGAGGCTCGGATCAGTGTCAAGCCGCACCGCCCGTCTCGGGCGGCCTGCCCGGCGGCCGTACTCACACGTCGGTGAACAGGGGACCCTTCTCCTGGGCGGGGACCGGGAACATTTCAACTGGGCGTTGACGCCGGTGACAGGTCTGCCTTGAACTGGCGGGAGGGCGCGCCTACAATCAGCCGCGCGACACCCCAATCGCAACAACGCCGAGCCAGACCACCGAAGATGTTGTCGGGTGTCGAGGGGTTCGGCGAAAGGACACGCGCATGGCTGCCACCCTGAAGACGGTCCTGGTCGTCGACGACGACGAAGGGATGCGCGACACGCTGACGGCGATTCTGCGGCGCGACTACCGCGTGCTGAGGGCCTCGTCCGGGGATCACGCGCTGGGCGTGGTCACCCGGGACGTGGTCGACGTCATGTTGCTCGACGTCCGGATGCCAGGCATTGGCGGGCTCGACGTGCTGAGGCAGGTCAAGCAGAGCCACCCGCTGATCGAAGTCATCATGATCTCGGCCGTCAACGACGTCGAAACCGCCGTGCAGTCGATCAAGTCGGGCGCGTATCACTACATCACCAAGGACTTCGAGTACGACGCGGTGCTGTCGCTTGTCCGGAATGCGTGCGAGCGGATCGACCTGAGCCGGAAGGTCCTCGCCCTCTCGGCGCAGGTGGCCGACCAGCGCGATCGCCGGTTCGTCCTGGGCCAGAGCACCCGGATGCGGGAGGTCGCCGAGCTTGTGCGCAAGATCGCCAGACTACCCGCCACCGTCTTGATTCTCGGAGAGAGCGGCACGGGCAAGGAACTGATCGCCCGCATGATCCACGCCGAATCGGACCGGGCCGACGCGCCGTTTTTGCCGGTCAATCTCGCCGCGATTCCCAGCGACCTGGTCGAATCGACGCTCTTCGGCCACGAGCAGGGGGCGTTTACCGGGGCCCTGCGGCAGCAGTTGGGCAAGTTCGAAGTCGCTTCCGGCGGCACGCTCTTTCTCGACGAGATCGGCGAGCTCAAGCTCGACCTGCAGGCCAAGCTGCTGCGCGCCCTGCAGGAATCGGAAGTCGAGCGGGTCGGCGGCTCGAAGCCCATCAAGGTCGATCTGCGGATTGTGGCCGCCACCCACGTCGATCTCGAGAAGGCGGTGCGCGAGCGCCGGTTCCGCGAAGACCTGTACTACCGGATCAATGTCATTCCCGTGAAGGTTCCCGCGCTGCGGGATCGGGTCGAAGACATCCCGGAGCTGGCGCTGTTTTTCCTGGGCCGTTACAACGCGAAGTTCCACAAGTCGGTCCGTGGAATCGGCGAGTCGGCGATGGCGGTGCTGCAGGCGTATGGCTGGCCCGGCAATGTCCGCGAGCTGGAAAACCTGATGGAGCGGCTCGTCGCGGTGTCGGACCAGGACGTGATCGAAAGCGAAACACTGCCCTACGAATATCACCTCGCGTCGCTGGCACGGCCCGAGGCGGCGACCGAGGCGCTGCTCGACAAGGCGTGCGACAGTTTCGAGCGCAATTTCATCATGCGCTCGCTCGATCGGGAGGGGTGGAACGTCACGGCCACGGCCCGGACGCTGGGCGTGCCGCTGAGCACGCTCAAGCACAAGATGAGCCGCCTGGGCATCCGCGAGATCGCCCGAAAGACCCGCCGCGCCTAGAACCTGAACTCGCCGGCGCCGAACGCCTCGTGCGACGGGGAGGATCGCAGAATTTGCAATGGATTCGGAAGCGAATAATTGCAGTTTCTGCAATCACCGATCCGGCCGCCTGATCGGGCCGCGCTCCAGCCTCCGATTCGGGCGCCATCACGCGGAACGGCAACAACGCCGAATTGCTTGAAATCTCGTGCATTTCTGCCGGCCTGCTCACTTGTCTGTCGCGCGGGACCGGTTCGATTTCGTCATGGCTTCGGCAGGCTGAATCTTGGCGTGCGGGTTGCACTAATACAGTGCGGAGCCCGACCGACCATGATGCCGTCCACTTTCAACCTTCGCGTGCCACTCGACACCGGCGACGTGTTCCTGATGAACGCGCTCAGCGGCGCTCAACTCGTCGTGTCGAGCGAAGCGGCGGACCTTCTCGACCAACATGCGCGGGCATGCCCGGATCCGGCGACCCGCTCCGAGGAGGAACTCGACGCGCTGGCCACCTTCGCGCAGTACGGATTGCTGGTCGACAGCCGCGAGGCCGAACAACAGGCCCTGGCAAGCCACTTCCGGGCGTTTCGCGAAGACACGTCGCAGTTGCGTGTCACCATCCTCACGACGCTGCAATGCAACTTTGCCTGCCGCTATTGCTACCAGGGCAGCCAGAACGACCCGCCACGTGCAGCGGCCGCGATGTCGGCGACCACGGCCGCCGCGGTCGCCCGGTGGATCGAGGCGCAACTCGACCAGGTGAAGCCGCGCAGGCTGGTGCTCACGTTTTTTGGCGGGGAGCCGCTGCTCAACGTGCCGGCCATGCTCAGTCTGGCCGATGCCTGCTGGCAGGCGTCGCGCACCCGGGGCGTGCAGCAATTGATCAACATCATCACCAACGGCCTCCTCCTCACTCCCGCCATCGTCGAGCGGATGAAACCCTTCGGGCTCAACGGCGTCAAGGTGACGCTCGACGGCGATCGGGCCACCCACGATCGGATGCGTCCGACTCGCGGGGGACAGGGCTCTTTCGATCGCATCATCGCCAACATCGGGCGCGTCGCCGACCAGACCAGGGTGGCGGTGGGAGGCAATTTCGACACCGCCACCGCCGGGGCGTTTCCTGCGCTGCTCGACCTGCTCGCACGACAGCCGTTTGCGAAACGCATTTCGAGAGTCACCTTCAAACCGGTCATTCATTCGCGAGCGGCGCGGGCCCCGGCCTCACACGACGCGCCTGGCAGCACGACGGTCCGGCCCGGTCGGTTCGGGACGTCGTGCACGAGCGCGGCCGGTGCGGGAGGGGGCGCCGTCGATGCGTCGAGCGAGGGGCCCGACGTCATCGACCGCCACATGTCGCGCCTGCGAGAAGAGATCAGCCGGCGCGGCTTTGCGACCTCCGACGGCCTGCACATGGGGCCGTGCGAGTTGTACCGGCGACACTCGCATACCGTTGGTCCGGACGGGACGCTCTATCCGTGCCCTGGATTCGCCGGCACCGATGGCCTGTCGATCGGGAACATCTTTGCGCCCCCCGACGGCGCGGCCTCCTGTGTGGGTTCGCATTTCGAGCGGTTGGCACCGTGGCGCCGGTGCGGCGACTGCTCGCTGGTACCGGTGTGTGGGGGCGGCTGCGCAGTCGCATCTCACGAAGAACTTGGCGACACGCAAGCGCCGTCGTGTCACAAGCGCGCGTTTGAATCGGCGTTAATGTCGCTGGCGGAACAAGCCGCCGGCCAGACGAAGGGAGAGGTAAAATGAGGATCATCGTTGTAAAGCGGGGCGGAAGGCCCCCGGTGGACATCTGCCCGTGGATGATCTGCGTCCCGCCAGAGGACAGCAAGTAGCACGGCGTTTACACGCTCCCAGGGAGAGGGCAGACCGCCACTCCGCCCGCGCGTATTGGTTCGTCTCGGGCTTGGTGTGGGTCGTGTCTGCCCTTTCTTGCGGGGCCCCCGGGCAGCCGGGGCGTCCGCCCAACGCGTTCAACACACCCGCCACGCCAGCCGCGCCCCACTCGTCGGCCGCGCCTGTCGGGTCGAACTCGCCCGCCGCGCCCCACTGGTCGGCCACGCCAGCGGGGCCCAACACGCCCGCCACGCCCGCCACGCCCGCCGCGCCTGTCACAATCGTCATCGGCGTGCCGCAGAGCCGCCAGATCGATCCGACGCACAATATCGAGACGCTGGCTGCCACGCTCGCCTTCGAACGGCTCACCAGCGACGACGCCGGCGGCAGAGTGGCGCCGCGCATCCTCGAGCGATGGACCGAAGCGGCCGATGGGCTCTCGTGGCGCCTCGTGCTCAAGCCGCAATTGAAGTTTCAAGACGCCTCGCCGCTGGCAGCCGCCGACATCAAGCGGCAGATTGACGAGGCGCGTCGTGGCGCCGACCGGGAATCGCTCTCCGTGTGCGCGCGGGACATTTCGGACGTCACGCTGGTCAACGACCGAGAGCTGGTCGTCCGGCTGAGCCGGCGCTGCGCCTTCCTGCTCGAGGATTTGGACCAGCGCATCAGCCGGCCATCGGCACGCGGCGGGCCGGACGTGGGAACGGGTCCCTTTGCGATCGCCTCGTCGACCGGCGGCGAGATCACGCTCGACGCCAATCCCCACTTCCAGCCTGGACCGTCGGTGGTCGGCAGGGTCGTGGTCAAGGCGTACGACACGCTCAGGACGGCCTGGGTCGACATGATGAGGGGCAGCGTCGACTTCCTGTGGGAGGTTGGGCCCGATGCCGCCGAACTGTTGCGCGACCAGTCGGGCATCCATCTCCAGTCGTATCCCGGCTATTACGCCTACACGGTCATCGTCAATTCGGCGCGGCCGGCCCTGCGCAACCCCGTCGTGCGGCAGGCGCTCAACATCGGCGTCGACCGGGCGGAGCTTGTGCACCAGGCGCTGGCGGGTCGGGGCCTTGCTGGCGACGACAGCATCTGGCCGTCGTTCTGGGCGCGGGACAACAGCAGGCCCGCGTGGCGGTACGACCCGGCAAAGGCGGCCTCGCTGATCGAGAAGGCTGGAGGTTCGGGCGCCCGACCTTCCAAGTGGCCATCGAACCAACCGCCGGCGCTGACCTTCACCTGCCTGCTGCCGCAGAACTTTGCGATCTACGAACGCCTGGCGTTGCTGGTCCAGCGCCAGTGGCGGGCGATCGGGGTGGACATGCGCATCGACGCGCTGCCCGCCGACGTCTACAACCGGCGCATCGAACGGGGCGAATTCGACGCGGTGCTGACCCATCTGCTCGGCGGACCGCACGGGGTGGTTCTCCACCGGCTCTGGCATTCGCCGGGCGTATCGAAGCGCTGGAACTTCTGGGGCTACGCCGATCGGGCGGTGGACCTGGCGCTCGATCGGATGCGCGAGGCGGCCGACGACGAGGCGATGCGTGGAGCCACCCGGGCGCTGCAGGAGGCATTACGCGAAAACCCTCCGGCCATCGTGCTGGCGTGGAGCGAGGTGGTGCAAGCCGTCACCCGCCGCTTCGACCTGCCCGCCGACGGCGCGGGCCGAGACGGTCTGCACAGCCTGAGCCGCTGGACGCTGCGCTCCCGCGAAGGCGGGGCGCGGTGAAGGGGCTGCGGGTTCGATTCGCCGTCATGCTGGCGACGGCGGCCGTTGTGCCGCTGCTGACATACGGCGCGGTTTCGCTCTATTGGTTGGCCGCGGGCACGCGCCTCACCGTGGTGGACGGCAACCTCAATGTCGCACGGCAAGTCGCCGAACAGGTCCGGCGCTACATCGCCACCAACCTCCAGGTGCTGCAGGTGCTGGCAGCCGAACTGGATGAGTCGCACGCGACGCCGGGACAGGCCGATCGCATCTTGAAGAGTTACGTGCTGCGCTTTCCCGAGTTCAGGGAACTGACGCTGGTCGACGGCGCAGCGCACGCCGTGGCGAGCAGCCGCCTCGGCGCCGCGACGGTGACGCGCACACCGGAGTTCACAGCCCTGGCCTCCGGCGGCCTGGCATTGGGCGCAGCGCCCGCCGGCACGCGCGCCGACCAGGTGCGGATGTCGCCCGTGTTCGTCGACGGCGACATGCTGCCGACCATGCTGGTGGCGGCACGCGTGGGGGGAGCGGTGCCGACCCATGGATGGATCGTCGGCGAGGTCAGCATCGAAGAACTCTGGCGGATGGTGGGCCGCATCAGGATCGGCACGCAGGGCTACGCGCTGGTGCTCGGCCCTGACGGCGAGTTGCTGGCGCACGGCGATCCCGACCAACGGTCGCGAATCGTCATCGACGCGCAGGCCGGGACGCGAACCGGCGCAACCGGGGTCAGAGACCCGACCACCACCGCGATTGTCGACGCGCTGCGCCGGGCGGGCGAGGGCGAGGCGGTGGTGCGCGAGGACGAACGTCCCGAGGGTGGCCGCGTGCTGGCGATCGGCGTCGGCATTCCCGATCTCGGGTGGACCGCGGTGGTCTGGCAGCCGACGCGCGAGGCGTATGCGGCGGCCGGGCGCCAGCGGGCCGAATTGATGGCGGCGATCGGCGTGGCGCTGCTCGTCATGGTTCTGGCCGGCGCCGCCTGGGGCCAGTCGCTCATCAGACCGATCACGGCGCTCATCTCAGGCACACAGGCCATCGCGGCCGGCCGTCTCGACAGCCGCGTGGCCATCGCATCGACGTCGGAGCTTGGAACGCTCGGGGCGGCGTTCAACCGAATGGCCGATCGGCTGGTCGAGTTGCAGGACAGCGTCCGGCGTCAGGAACGCCATGCCATGTTCGGACGCATTGCGGCCGGATTGGTGCACGATTTGTCCCACCCGTTCAAGAACGTGCAGAACAACTGCCGCCTGATGCTCAAGATGTACGGCGATCCCGAATACCGCGACCTGTTCGGGCGGACGGTCGAACGGGAGTTCGGCACCGTGCGGCGTGTCTTCGACGACCTTCGGAATATCGCGCGGCCCATGCCGCTCGAGCGCTTTCCGCTCGACATCAACACGTTGGTCGCCGGCATCGGCGAGTCGATGCGCGCCAACGCACAGGTCGCGGGATTGACGATCGAGACCGGGTTGGCTGGCGACCGGCTGGTGATGCTGGGCGACGTGTTCGCGCTGGGCCGAGCGTGCCGCAATCTGGTGCTCAACGCGATCGAAGCCACGCCGCCGACCGGCACGATCACACTGACGACGACCGGGCTCGATATGACGGTGCAGATTCGCATCGCCGACACCGGATGCGGCATTGCGCCGGAACGCCTGGCGACGCTGTTCGAGGATTTCGAGACGACCAAGCGGCAGGGCCTGGGCCTGGGCCTGGCCATTGTGAAAAAGATTGTCGATCAACTCGACGGCACAATCACGGCGACGAGCGTGGTCGGGCGGGGAACGACGTTCGTGCTGGAGTTTGCGAGGGTCCCCGCGGCAGGAGCAACGCGATGAGGCGGGCGGGAAAACTGGTCGTGCGGCCACGATCCGGCGGTGGGCCGGACCGTGGGCGCACGGCGATCGAATGCAGACGCGGCTGGTGAAGCCGTCCCGGGTTACTTGCGCGGAAGAACGGCGTCCTTCAGCTTCTTGGCAATGCGCGCCTTGACCACGGTCTTCGCCGGGATCTTGATGGGCTCGCCGGTGGCCGGGTTGCGCCCCTGGCGGGCTTTCCGCTTCTGGACGACCAACTTCACCATGTCGGGAAGCACGAATTCGCCCGACCGCTTCAGTTCCTTCTCCGAGAGCATGGTCAGCTCTTCGAAGAACTCGCGCGCCATCACCCGCTTCACGTCGAAGCGCTCGGCGAAGTGCGCAAACAATTCCGACTTGCCCATTCTTCGGGCCTCAACCATGGCTTCTCTCCTCATCAGTGCAGGCGCGCATACTCGTCTGGGGTGGTGCGCCGGGCGCGCGGCCGGCGACCTCGGGTGTCGCCCCGAAATGTTGTTGCATCCTAACGCGCTGGATCGGCCAGTGTCAATCGCCCAGGTCGCAAATGGGGGCCGGATTTCGGGCTTCAAGTGATAAAATCCGCTCCAATGTCAAGTGTCACGATTGAGACGTTCCCCAACCCCCGACCCGAACGCGACTATCAGATCGTGGTCCGCGCGCCCGAGTTCACCTCGGTGTGCCCGATGACGGGTCTGCCGGATTTCGGCGAAATTCAGATCACGTATGTGCCGGATGGGCTGTGCCTGGAGCTGAAGGCGTTGAAGTACTACCTGCTGGAATATCGCAACCGCGGCATTTTCTACGAAGCGGCCACCAACCAGATCCTCGACGATCTGGTCGCCGCGTGCGCACCGAGGCGGATGACGGTGGTGGGCGAGTTCACGGCGCGTGGCGGCATCACGACGTCTGTCACGGCGACCTTCGTCAGGCCGTAAGCACGCGAACGGTCGCCAGGTGCTCGGCCAGGCGCGTCAATTCGCGACGGACGCCTTCGGCGCTCTGGGCCTTGGCCGCGGCTTCGATCTCCTGTCCGCGCCTGCCGACTTCGTCGAAGCCTAACGACGGGCCCGCGCCCTTCATGCCGTGCCCGAGCCGCGCGGCCAACGCCCAGTTGCCGGCCTCGACGGCGGCCTGGATTCTCGCCTGTTCGGCTTTGCAGTATTCGAAGAACTCAGGAACCAGTTGCGCCAGCTCCGGATCGACCTTCACGATGGACTCGTCGACGCGCGGGTCCGGGTTCGTTTGGTAGATCGGCAAGGACGTGCGGGCATCGGCAAGCGCCGCGCCGACCGCTTCGAGCAGCGCCTGCTTGCGGATGGGTTTGGAGAGGTACCCCGAACATCCCGCCGACAGGCAGCGTTCGCGATAGCCCTGCACGGCGTGCGCGGTGAGCGCGAGGATCGGAATGGCGCGTTGCGCACCGCGTCGTTCTGCGTCTCGAATGCGGCGGGTGGCCTCGAGTCCGTCCACATCCGGCATTTCGATGTCCATGAGGATCAGGTCGGCCTGGCGCGCCCCGTCGATCGCCTCGCGGCCGTTGACCGCTCGCAGAACCTTATAGCCGGCCTTGCCCAGAAAAATTTCGATCACCGCGAAATTGGCGTCCGTATCCTCGGCCACCAGAATCGTGGCGGGCCGCACCGCGCCGCGATCACCAGTCGGTTCCCGACGCCCGTGCTCGGAACCGAAGCTCGGTTCGGTGGCGGGAACCGGTTCCATCGGGAGCACGACGCAGAATTCCGCGCCCTCGCCGATGTTGCTCCGCACGCTGATGTGGCCGCCAAGCGCATCGACGAGCGATTTGACGATATTGAGGCCGAGGCCGGCCCCGCCCTTGCGACGGGTCGTCGAACTGTCGGCCTGCTCGAAGCGCTCGAAGATGCGGGCGTGGGCGTCGGGGGCGATGCCCGATCCGGTGTCGGCCACGCGAATCTCAAGGCGATCGCCGCCCGCCGCGCCCCCCTCGATCCGGGACACCTCGACGCGCACGTGGCCACGTTCGGTGAACTTGACGGCGTTCTCGGCGAGGTTCGCCACGATCTGGCGCAGCCGGTCGGGATCGCCCAGCATCTGCGTGGGCAGCGCCTCGTCGCACATCAGCTTGAAGTCGAGGCCCTTGGCCCTTGCCCGGTCCCCCACCGGCGCCACCGCCGCCTGCAGGCACGGCCGAATCCTGACGGGAATGCGTTCGAAATCAAACTGCCCCGCCTCGATCTTCGACACGTCAAGCATGTCGGTGATCAGGCGCAGCAGGATCTCGGCGTTGGCGTTGATGCGCGTCAGGTGCGCATAGGCGTCTACCGGGCCCACGTCGCTTTCGAGTGCGAGTTCGGTCGACCCGAGAATGACGTTGAGCGGGGTCCGCATCTCGTGACTGATGGTCGCGAGAAACTGCGTCTTGGCCTCGCTGGCGGACTCGGCGCGTTCCTTCGCCATCTCGAGTTCCTGCCGCGTCCGGCGCAACTCGGTCGAATCGGTCTGGATCGAGACGAACCGCTCGACCTCGCCGGCACTGTTTCTGATCGGCGTGATCTGGAACAATCCCCAGTAGGGTTCGCCAGACCGGGTGTAGTTGAGCAGTTCGGCCTTGAAGGACCGCCCCTCGCGAAGCCATTCGGAGATCTCCGCCACCATCGCCCGATCGGTGTCTGGCCCTTGAAGCACGTCGCCAGGCTTGCGGCCGATCATCTCGTCGAGCGTGTACCCTGTTCGCTTGATGAAGGCCTGGTTGACCCACTCTGTCCGGCCCTCGCGGTCGGTAATGATGACGAGGTTATCGGTGAAGCTGGCGACCAGCGACAACTTCGCGATCTCGTCCTGCGCCTGTTTCTCGGCCGTGACATCGTGCAGGGCGCCCACCACGCCGCCGCCCGTCAACTGCGAGACCGACATTTCGGTCCAGCCGATGCGGCCGTCCGCCCGGAGCAGCCGAATGCGCGGTCGGCCTCCGGCGCGCAAGGCGGATCCGCCAGCCAGGACCTCACGGCAGACGTGGCGGTCCTCCTCGATCACGAAGGCACAGAGCGTCTGCCCCAGACATTGGGCCGGAGGATAGCCAACCGCGTCGGTCCAGGCGTCGTTGAGGAAGACCAGCGCGCCGGTCCGGTCGGTCTCGAAGACGACCTCCGACAGCAGGTTCACCCGGCGGCGCATCTGGTTCTCGGCCTCGACCAGGGCCTCGGTCAGCCGGTAGGTCGCCTCGACGTGCAGGTCGGTAGCCAGCACCGTTGCGTTGGTCGTCATGGGCTCGCGCATCACCGTCCTCGGATCAGGCCGCGACCGGCGCAAGTTGTTCGATCACCTGCCGGCTGTCCATCACGCCGCCGTACAGCGGAAAGATGTGCTGGCAGTAGAAGTCGTGCTCGGCGCGCGTGCGGCCCGACGCGCAGTCGGAAAGAATCGTGACGCGGTACCCGCGCTCGTAGGCCGCGCGGCCCGTCGAATCGATGCAGAGCGAGGTCACCATGCCTGCCACCAGCACGTCCTTGATGCCGTGTGTCTTCAGCACGGCGTCGAGACTGGTGTTCGAAAACGCGTTGAACCCCACTTTGCCGGTCACGTAGGTGATGCGGTCGCCGAACGCCAGCAGTTCGGGAATCGTCTCGGCGCCGACGGTGCCCGCCTTGAACGCGCCAGATGCCTTGATGGTGTCGAGGATGCCGACCGAGTTGGCGAGCGCCCGGTAATCGGGAGTCAGCACAATGGGCGTCGCGATAATGGGCACCCCTGTCGGCGCCATCGCACCCACCAGTGTGAGCGAATTCCTCAACACCGTGTCCACGCGATTGGGTTCTTCGACCACGCCCCGGAGAATGCCGTCGGCGGCGAAATAGTCGTTCTGATAGCCCACGAGAATGAGCGCTGTCGTGCTGGGGTCCATGCCTCTCTCCATTTCGTGCCCGACCTCGGGCGGCTGCCTCAATCCGATCTGCCGGATCGTGAGATCGATCCTAGACAGTGGCCGTGTCCACAACCATCCCACCAGAGTGGTACGGCGCGCGGCCGTGACCTTCAGGCCGTCACCGACGAGAGTTGTTCGATCGCCTTTCGGCTGTCCATCACGCCGCCGAACAGCGGGAAGATGTGCTGGCAGTAGAAGTCGTGCTCGGCGGGCGTGCGACCGGCGGTGCAGTCGGAGACAACGGTGACACGGTACCCGCGGTCGGAGGCCGCGCGGCACGTCGAATCGATGCACAGCGAGTTCGCCGTCCCAGCCACCAGCACGTCCCTGATGCCGTGCTGCTTCAGTACGGCGTCGAGCGTGTTGGTCGAAAAACCGTCGAGTCCCGCGTCGCCGGCGACACGCGTGATGCACGCCCCGAACGCCCGCCATTGGGAAATCGTCTCCGGGCCAGCGTCGCCCGTCGTCGACGCTCCCGATGAGGTGACGGTGTCGGGGATGCCGGCCTGGGGGGCCGGCGTTCGAAAGTCTGGCGTCAGCCGAACCGTGGTCGCGAGGATAGACACGCCGATCGGAGCCATCGCGCGAATCAACTCAACCGCATTCGCCATCGCGGTGCCGACGCTGTTGGCTCGGTTGTGGGCGCTCCGGAGGATGCCCGCCGGGACGAACTCGTCGTGCTGATAACCGACCAGAATCAGTGCCGTCGTCCTGGGATCCATGTCGCTCTCCGTTTCGCGCCCGAACTCGGGCGGGTGCCACAGCCTGGCTTTGGCTGACGGTGAAACAGATTCTAGGCATGGTCCCGATCCGGATCTATCCCCCGAATGTGGGAGGGCGGGTTGCTGCCCGCGACCGCGCAAGACAGGAATGACTCGAGATCAGATTCGCGTGCGCGGATCGGGAAGGGCCGCCCCGCACCGCTCGATGGCGTGCTGGAGCAGCCCCACCTGGATGGGCTTGCTCAGATAGTCGTTCATCCCCGACGCGAGACACTTGTCGCGGTCCTCGACGCGGGCACTCGCGGTGACGCCGATAATCCACGGCCGGCGGGAATCCTGGCGGACCGCGCGGATCGCACGGGTGGCCTCGAGCCCGTCCATCTCCGGCATCTGGACGTCCATCAGCACGAGGTCGTAGTCCTGGCGAGTCATCGACTCGACGGCCTCTGCGCCGTCGTTCGCCACGTCGGCCCGGTAGCCCATGCGCGAGAGCATCAACTGCGCCACCCGCTGATTGATCGGGTTGTCCTCGACCAGCAGCACCCGAAGCGGCAGACGGCCGGCCAGCGTCGGATCCGCGACCACCGCGCCAGCGGCCGGCGCAAGCCCAGGCCCCGTCCCCGACTCAGGCGCGCCCTCGGCGCGAACCGTAAACGAGAACGTCGATCCGCGACCCAATTCGCTCTCCACCCACATGCGGCCGCCCATCAACTCGCAGAGGCGTCGGCTGATCGCCAGACCCAGCCCGGTGCCGCCGTACTGGCGCGTGGTCGATGCGTCGACCTGGCTGAATGTCTTGAAGAGCCGATCCAGCCGGTCGGCCGGAATGCCAATGCCGGTGTCGCGAACCTCACACCTCACTTCGTAGGCGTGGTCCTCGAGGCTCCGGGTCGATACGGCCACCACGACCGAACCCTGCATGGTGAACTTGACGGCGTTGGTCACCAGATTCGCAATGATCTGGCGCAGGCGCGTCACATCCCCGACCAGCAGCGCGGGCACGTCGGGCGCCACCGACACGCTCAGATCGAGGCCTTTGTGCCTCGCCTCGTGGGCGCTGAGATCGCGCACCGTTTCGACACACTCGCGCACCGAAAACTGGCTGAACTCAAGGTCGAGCCGGCCAGACTCAATCTTGGACAGGTCGAGAATCTCGTTGGTGATCGCGAGCAGCGTCTCTCCGCCATGACGGATCGTGGACACAAACTCCTGCTGGTCGGCCGAGAGCGGCGTGTCGAGCAGCAGGCTGGTCATCCCGATGATGGCATTCATGGGCGTCCGAATCTCGTGGCTCATGTTGGCCAGAAACAACGACTTGGCCTGGTTCGCCGTCTCGGCCGCCTGTCGGGCTTCGGTCATCTGCGCGGTACGCTCGACGACCCGCTCGTCGAGTTCTTTCATCACCTGTCGCAATTCCTGGTGTGTCCGGTCGCGTTCCGCCACGGCGTGTTTGAGATCGGCGTTCGAACGGCTCAGCGTCGATGCCGCGGCGCGGAGCGACTGCCTGGCCGCGTTGAGTTCGGCGCCCAGGGTCAGCGGTTCGTCACCGGTTTCGACGGCCTCTCCCCGCGCGACCGCGTCGGTCGCCCGGGCCAGTTGTTCGAGGGGCCTGGTGATCTGCGTCGCGGTCCTGCGGGCAGACAGCAGAACAACCCACATGGCGAGTCCGACGCAGATCAGGCTGGCGACGTAGTACACCGCCACGACCCTTTGCACGTCCCACACCGGTTCGAACAGATAGACGCGCCAGCCGAACCCGGGCAGCGTGTAGGTCGCGCCCTCGTGCCGTTCGGGACGGCTCCCCGGCGAGTGTGGATGATCGAACAGAAATGCCGAATGCGAATCCGGACGCACCGCGGCCAGCCGATGACGCGAGAAGTCGTCGAACGTCGACAAGCCTAGGCCGGCGCTTGCGACGACGACGCGGCCGCTCAGGTCCACCACGACGAGGTCGCGCTGATTGCTTCCGCGGACGTTCCCGGCGGCCTTCTGTAACTCCGTCAAGTTGAGCGACCCCTCCACCACCCACACCACCTGCCCGGCCTCGTCGAACACGGGCGCACTCAACGCGACAATCAGGTCGCGTCCCAGGCCGCGGCCCTGGAACACTCCGCTGGCGTAACTCCGGCGACCGTCGAGCGCTCTTCGAAAATAGTCCCGATCGGCGACCGAGTCGGTGCGGCCCTCTTTCGGGGCGGACGCGCCTCCACTGGCGGCGACCACCCGCCCCTGCCGGTCGGCAACAAGCATCGTGAGAAAGCTCGGGTACTCCCGGCGCAGCGTGTCGAGGGTGGCCTGGACGCCGGCGTGATCGGGCATCCCCCTGGCCGACCACTCGTGGCCCAGTAATTCGATGACTCGCTGGTTCTCTTGCAAGAACGTCGAGAGCGCCGCCGCAATGTTCTGCGCACCGGTTTCCAATCCCTGCGTGGCCCGCTGGCTGAGGGTCCGGTCGAACAGGTGGCCGAAGACCAGCGTCAGCACAAGCACCGGAACGATGGCCAGGACGCTGAACCGGTCCGACAGCACGGTTCGCAGAGGCTTGGCGGATCCCAACACCTGTCCGCCTCGTGACGACGGCCCGAACAAGCGGGCGTCGCGCAGCGCCTGAGCGGGCACCAGGACGAGCAGCGAATTCAACGGGTGCTTGATGATGACGGCGACGTCGTTGGGGAACGGATACGACGGGTTCCACCAGACGTAACACGCGATGGCCGGCACGCCGGCCAGGGCCCAATACGCGCAGAGCGCCCACAGCGGCCGCATCTGCCGACGCTGCACGAGCCAGCCGACTACGACCGCTTCGCCGGTGTAGCAGATCAGGCCCATGGGATGTCCCCACGTGAGCCAGCCTCCCGCAAACGCAATCGCGGCGGCCACCCCGCCCAGGATCGCGCCGAATCGGAGCGCGACCGCCAGCGAGAACAGCCCGCCGAAGACCACCTCGGTCTCGCCGAGCACCGAGAGGCCGACGCTGTTGACGACGAGTCCGGCCACGCCCGCCAGGACGGCCAGCGCCGTCGGTTCCAGCCAGGCACCGAACCGCTGCCGACGTGTCGGCGACCCGCCCGCACTTGTCACGGCAGCATCCGTTCGGCGCCGCAGCGCGCGATCGCCTGCTGCAGATCGATGATCTGGATGGGCTTGCTCAGGTAGCCGTTCATCCCGGCCGACAGGCACTTTTCGCGGTCCTCGACGGTGGCGCTCGCGGTGACGCCGACAATCCAGGGGCGGCGCGCCGCGGATCCGGCGCGCCGAATCGCACGCGTCGCCTCCAGTCCGTCCATCTCGGGCATCTGGACGTCCATCAGCACCAGGTCGTAATCCTGCCGCGCCGTCGCCACGACGCCCTCCACACCGTTGTTGGCCACGTCGGCCCGGTAGCCCATGCGCGAGAGCATCAACTGCACCACGCGTTGATTAATCGCGTTGTCTTCGACCAACAACACGCGAAGCGGAACGCGGGCGGCAAGGCCCGGGTCCACCGCGGAGGCCGCGAGCGAGGTTGTGGCGTCGAGTTCGCCGGCTGGTCCAGAGGCCGCGTCGGCGCGAATCGTGAAATGGAACGCCGACCCTCGGCCTTCCTCGCTCTCGACCCACATGCGGCCGCCCATCAATTCGCAGAGCCGGCGGCTGATCGCCAGGCCAAGCCCCGTGCCGCCGTAGTGCCTCGTGGTCGAGGCGTCCACCTGACTGAACGGCCTGAAGAGCCGGTCGATCAGGTTGGCAGGAATACCGATGCCGGTGTCGCGGACGGCGAAGGCCAGTTCGTAGGCGCCTGGCTCCAGCAAGCGGGCGGACACCGACACGGTGACCGATCCCTTCTTGGTGAACTTGACCGCGTTGGCGACGAGGTTGGCGACAATCTGCCGCAATCGCGTCACATCCCCGACCAGCACCGTCGGCACGTCGGCATCGAATGAGACGGACAGCGACAGCCCCTTTTTCCTGGCGTCGTGGGCGTGAAGTTCGTACACCGCTTCGACGCACTCCCGAAGCGAAAATCGGCTGCGCTCGAGGTCGACATGGCCCGACTCGATCTTCGAAAGATCCAGAATGTCGTTGGTGACCGCGAGCAATGCCTCCGCGCCCTGGCGGATCGTCGAAACGTATTCCTGCTGGTCGACCGACAGCGGCGTATCGACCAGAAGACTCGTCATGCCGACCACGGCGTTCATCGGCGTCCGGATCTCGTGACTCATGTTGGCGAGGAACGACGATTTCGCCTGGTTCGCGATTTCGGCGTTGTTCCTGGCGGCTTCAAGATTTTCCAGGTCTTCCGATCGCTGAATGGCGCTGCCCATCAGACTCGCGGCCGTCGTCAGAATGTCGGCGTCGACAACCGACCAGTCGCGGGCAACGTGGCAGGAATCAAAACCCAGCACGCCCCACCAGATCTTTCCGGTGAAAATCGGCACCAGCAGGACGGCGGTCACCTGGCGTTGCTCGAATCTGGGCCGGATTGCGGGAGCCAGATCGCCGACGTGGACCCGGACGACCTGGCCGGTCGAGAGCGATTCGGCCAACGACCCGAACTCGAATGCATCCAGATTCGGACGGGTCGACTGGGTCGCGTCCCCGGAAGTTTCGCCGGCCTGCCAGACGAAGAGCGATCGCCCGGAAGAGTCGCGGGCGTGGTGGCCGGCGTCCTCGACGACGTACGCGAGGTCGGCTGCCGCCGCACGCGCAAGGTCGTCCAGGCACGCTGGCACGATTTCGCGCCATCTGGTCGAGCGCAGTAACCGGCCGGCCACCGAACTGACGGCCCCGAGCAGGCTGTCGCGGCGCTCGCGGAACCGGGTCTCCGCCTCAATCAACTCCTGCTGCGCGCGTCGGCGCGACAGAGCCTGGCCGACTTGCTTGGCGGCCGCTTCGCCCATCCTGACCTGGTCCTGATCGGGTTCTTCGATCTGTTGACTGAAGAACGCCATCACCCCGACCACTTCCGCTCCCGCGATGAGCGGAAAGGCGACCGCCCCGTGCAGGCCGGCCTCGGCTGCTTCCGAACGAAGAATGAATCCGGAATCAAGCGCCACGTCCCGCATCCACTTGCTGACGCCCAGCGACCAGACGCCGCCCGACAACCCGACGCCAGGACCGATGACCCCGGCCCGGATCGCGGCGTCAAACACCTCCAACGGCTGGCCTGATCTGGCCCACGTCGCGTTGCAGACCAGCGTCTGCGACGTCGAGTCGACGCCCCAGATCGCGCCGAACTGCCAGCCGAACGCGTCACACATCGACCCGAGCACGCTGCGCCCGGACTCGCCGACAGCGTCCGACTCGGCCAGTGCCTGGGCCACGGCGTACTGAACGGCGAGGCGCTGCTCGGCCCGTTTGCGCACCGTAATATCCGACTCGACCGCCATGTAGTTGGTGAGGTGACCGGCCGAATCGTGGATCGGCTGTCCCTCGATTTCGATCCAGTATTTGCGGCCGGATTTGCTGTAGTTGACGACTTCGGCGCTGAAACCCTCCCCGGCGGAGATCTTCCGGCGCATGTACGCAGCCGTTTCGGCGTCGGTGTCGGGGCCTTGCAGCAGCGCCCCCGGGGTCCACCCGATCACGTCGGCGGGCGCAAACTCGGTGATGCGAGTGAACCCTTCGTTGATCCACTCGATCCGCCCGAGAGCGTCGGTGAGGATGACCCCGTTGTCGGTGCGCGCGGCGATCATCGCCAGTTTGCGGATTTCGGCCTCGTCGTGCCGTCTGCCCGCTGCCAGTTGCTGAGCCTCCACCAACGTGCCGCAACTGAGCAGGAACGGTTCGAGATCGGTCGCCATCGCCTCGTCGTATCCGCCAGGACGGTTGGCCACCCCCATCATGCCGACAAGACGGTCGCCGATAAAAAACGGAAGTCCCATGAACGCGCGCAGTGGCGGGTGTCCCGGCGGCAGCCCGCCGGATCGCGGGTCGGTGCTCGGATCGTTGGAAATGACGGCCGAGTTGGTCACCATCACGGCGCCGAACAGCGTCTTGAGATTGCGGAACTCGAACCCGGTCGCCTCGTTCCGCTGATAGAAGTCGCGGGTCTGTTCGCTCCAGGCGATGTTGGTCAACTGAAACGCCTTCAGATAGGGCGCTCCGTCAGGGTCGAGCAGCACCTGACCGATGAATCCGTAGTCGCTGTTGGTGGCGGCGAGCAGGGTGTCGAGCAGAATCTCGAACGTCTCGCGCGACGAACCGGCGGCGATGAACTTCGATTGCGCGCGGCGGATGCCATCGAGCATCCGATGCCCGGCGTCAAAGACTCTCGGGCTTGGGGATGAGGACGAATCGATTCGAGATTGCTGATCCATGCGATGCCCTGTCGGGCTCTGTACGCGGAGAGGCGCCCCGGAAGTTCGGCTATAGTAGCATGCGGTGGAGATCGATTCGGATCGGCTGCGACAGTTCGGAGATCCCGCGACCGCCGACGGGCGGGCGATGATTGGCGAACTGTTCGCGACCTATCTGGAAGAGACGCGGGCGGCCGTGCCTCGCCTGCGGCAGCGCATCGAAGCAGCCGACACGATCGGCGTTCGCGCGCTGGCTCACGAGCAAAAGGGCGCGAGCGGCATGGTGGGCGTCCTCGCCATCGCCGCGTGTTTCGCTTCGATCGAACGCCAACCCGACCAACAAGACGCAACTGTGGCCGCCCTCGACGCGGTGGAGGCGGCACTCGGTCGGCTCGCCGTCGAGGTGCAGAGCCTGCTCGACTTGCCCCGCGCCCCGGCGCCGGACGGCTTGAAGGAAGCGCCACCCAGGCGTGACGTTCCCCAACCCGGCGGAACCACCCCGTCCATCCGTCCTCTCGACATTTACACGCGCTGTCAGCAGTTCTTCGGCATCCATCTCGACGTCACGCAGTATCCCGACGAGCGGAAACGGGTCCAGGCCGGGATCGTTTTTGCCTTCCAGCTCGCGTACGCGACGACGTGGGCGACCTATGTGGTGCTGTACTCGGTCCTCTCGAGCCCCATCAGCGCCGCCATCGCCCTGATTGTCGGTGTGTGCCCCTGCTTGTTTGGTGTGTGGCTGCTCCGCACGAAACGCGATCATGTCGCCGCGGGACTCTGGTCGAATGCCGCCTCCGCCACTGCGCTCTTTCTGCTCACGCTCACAACCGGTGGAGGACTTTCGCCGATCTTGCCGTGGCTTGCCGCCGTCCTGGTGGGGTCGTTCTTGCAATTGGGCCGAACATCCGGCTTCTGGCTGCTCGGGTATATCTCGGTGCTGTTCGGGAGTTGCGGTCTCTACTCGTGGCTCGGTCTTCCTCTGTTCTACGAATTGCCCTTCGAACAATCGTCGATCTGGTTCATGGTCTACACGATTTACAACTATCTTTTTTCGGCCGGGATCATTGCGCTGATCATGACGATATTCGTCAACCAGTTCGAGGCCGGGTATCGCGCGCTTCGGGAAGCCGAGGCGCAAGCCTTGGCGGCGGGCCGGGCCAAGAGCGAGTTCTTGGCGAACATGAGCCACGAGATCCGCACGCCCATGAACGGCGTGCTGGGCATGAACGGCCTGCTTCTCGAGACCACGCTCGATGGGGAACAGCGGTTATTTGCCGAGACGGTCAACTCGAGTGCCGAAGCGCTCTTGAGCTTGCTCGACGACATCCTCGACTATTCAAAGATCGAGGCCGGCGTCATCGAACTCGAAGATGTCGAGTTCGATCTCCGCGCATTGCTCGATGCGTTTGGCGGGGCCATGGCGCTGCGGAGCGCCCAAAAGAACGTCGAGTATGTTTCGTCCGTCGACCCGGAGGTGCCCGACAGCGTGCACGGCGACCCCGGGCGACTGCGTCAGATTCTCACGAATCTGGTTGGCAACGCCTTCAAGTTTACCGACCACGGAGAGATAGAAGTCCGCTGTTCGCAAAAGCAGCGGGCGGATGATCGGCTCGTGATCAGCTTCTCGGTCAGAGATACCGGAATCGGCATCCCGCTCGAGAAACACGCGTCGCTGTTCGACGCATTCACGCAGGCTGACGCCTCGACAAGTCGCACGTACGGCGGAACCGGGCTTGGGTTGTCAATCTCCCGCAAACTTGCCGAGTTGATGGGTGGGGAGATCGGGCTGATCAGCGACGCGGGCGCCGGATCGACGTTCTGGTTCGATATCGTGGTTCGTTCTCCGCGCACCCTCGAGGCAGCCGATCGATACGACTCCGGTCGAACCAGGCGCGTCATGATCGTCGACGATAACGCAACCAACCGGGCTGCGGTCGCGCGGCAGTTGGAGTCTTGGGGCCTCGAGCCCCAGGCAGTCGCCAGCGGTCGACAGGCAATCGATCTGCTTCAGACGGCCGAGACGCTTCCGGACCTGTTGCTGGTGGACGACCAGATGCCCGGCCTCGACGGAATGCAATTCGCACACGAGATCAATCAAGTTGTGGCGCTGTCAAAGATTCCCAAAGTGCTGTTGTCGTCCATCTCGCGGCATCGCATCCGCGAATCCGCCCTTGCCGCGGGGTTTTTCTCGCATCTGACCAAACCGGTTGGGTCGTACCACCTGCGCGATACGGTCCGGAGGATATTCGACGACTCAACGCAGCGGGCGTATCCGCGCGCGGACAAAGGCGGGCAACTGCAGGGCTTTGCCGAAAAAGCGAACGGCGAGAGATACCGGATTCTTGTGGCCGAGGACAATAGTACCAATCAGAAGGTGGCGCGGGGTGTCCTCAAGACCATGGCGCTTTATGTCGATGTCGCGGCGAATGGCAAGGAAGCGCTCGGCGCGCTCCTGGAGAGTCCGTACGATCTGGTTCTGATGGATTGCCAGATGCCCGAGCTTGACGGCTTCGAAGCGACACGGTTGATCAGGACGGCCGCTCAATACACCTCGGTGTCCAGGATTCCGATCGTGGCGATGACGGCCAATGCGATGAAAGGCGACGACCAACTCTGTCTGGCTGCCGGCATGGACGGTTATGTGGCAAAACCGATTCGTAAAGCTGAGCTGCACGCCGTGTTGGCGCGGTTTCTTCCGCCCTCACCAGGGATCGGCTGAGCACTCCTTCTTCTATTCGCGTCTCGATGTGCCGACCTCGCCTCATCGGGTGCCGGGCGTCAGAGGCCTCGCTGTGGCCGATGGGGACGAAACGATTCCGGATTGCTGATCCACGCGGTGCCCTGCCTGGACCCGGCCAGCCGAGAGGCGCCCCGGGAGTTCGGCTATAGTACGTTGCGGTGGAAATAGATCCCGATCGGCTGCGACAGTTCGGAGACCCCGCGACCGCCGACGGGCGGGCGATGATTGGCGAGTTGTTCGCGGCCTATCTGGAACAGACGCGGACGGCGTTGCCTCGCCTGCGGCAGCGCGTCGAAGCGGCCGACGCGATCGGTGTGCGCGCGGTGGCTCACGAGCAAAAGGGCGCGAGCGGCATGGTGGGCGTCCTCGCCATCGCCGCGTGTTTCGCCGCGATCGAACGCCAGCCCGACCAACAGGACGCGGCTGTGGCCGCCCTCGACGCGGTGGAGGCGGCGCTCGGTCGACTCGCCGCCGAGGTGCGCAGCCTGCTCGACCCGGCCCAACAGCCATGAAAACCAACGCCAGCGCCACGTGGTCCATCGTCGTCGCCGACGACCATCCGGTGGTTCGCATTGGAGTACGGAACATCCTCGGGCAGGGTTCCGAATTCCGGATTGTCGGCGAGGCCGGTGATGGCAGCGATGCGGTCCGGATGGTCCGTGCCCTCGAACCGGACCTGCTGCTGCTCGATCTCGCCATGCCGACGCTGCCTGGCCTCGAGGCGCTGAAGGCCCTGGCCGAAGAGGTCGCCACGCTGAAGACCGTCATCCTGACTGGCACGATCGATCAGCGCCAGATCCTGGAAGCGCTGCAGTCGGGTGCGCGGGGGATTGTGCTGAAGGACGCGGTGGCCGATCATCTGGTCGAGGCGCTGCGCGTGGTGGTCGACGGCCGCTACTGGCTCGGCGGTCAGCCGGTCACCAACCTCGTGCAGGCCATCAAGAACCTGATGGCCGACGCGTCGGCCCCGTCCAGGTCGTTCAATCTCACGCCGCGCGAATTCCAGGTGGTTGGCGCGATTGTCGAGGGGTGCAGCAACAGGGACATCGCCAGGCAGTTCGAGATCTCGGAGGAAACGGTCAAGCGCCACCTGACCAACATCTTCGACAAGACGGGCGTGTCGAACCGGCTCGAATTGGCGATGTTCGCCGTGCACCACCGGCTGCTTTTCTCCAACTGAGTGTCGCCGGGCATCACCCGCGCGTACCACCTTTGTGGGATGCCCCCTCCACCTCTCTGCCATTCTCGTACGACGCCCCCGGGTTTATCGTAGGTCCATGGATATCGAGTTGACTCAGACGCAGGGCACACCGACGCGGTATGCGCGGTTCGGGTCGCCAGGACTGCTGCGTCGCTTTTCGGATGCCGTCGCCGGGCGCGGCGCCCTCGACCCTGCTCCGCGTGATTTTGCGGCGCGCGCCCAGACGCTGCTGAAGAGCGAAGTGGGGGCGCTGCGCCCAAAACGCGGGCTTCTGTGGCTGGCGCTGCTTCCGCTCCCCCGTCACGCCTTCCCGCGTCTTCGCGCCCGGCTCTACGGCGCGTTTGGCGCTCGGATCGGCCGGCGAACCATGCTGCTCGGCCCGCTCGAGATTTCGGGCGGGGGCGACGCCCTCGCCAGATTGACGATCGGGTCTGGCTGCATTCTGAATGCACCGCTCTTTGTCGACCTCAACGCCCCCATCTCGATTGGCGACGGCACGTCGATCGGACACCACTGCGTCTTCATCACAAGCGGTCACGACATTGGCCCGTCCTGGCAGCGCGCCGGAGCGCTGGCCCCGCAATCCATCACGGTGGAGAGCGGGTGCTGGATAGGGGCTGGCGCGACGCTGCTGCCGGGTGTGACCATCGGCCGTGGAAGCGTGGTGATGCCGGGGTCGCTGGTCGCCGCCGATGTCGCGCCCAATAAACTGGTCGGCGGCGTCCCCGCGCGCATCGTCAAGGCGCTGCCGGAGGCACCATGACCACGCTGCTTGAACGGATCGACGCCGCGGTGGTCCGCGGGGAAACGCGCCTCGCCGCGGCGCTGCTTCGGCAGTTGTTCGAAGAGAAACCGACGCTGGGCAACGCGGCCGTCGTCGAGGATCGCTTCTCGCGGCTTGGCTCGGCCGCACCGACGACGCGGCTGAAGGTGGCCGTGCTGCGCTCCTACACGCTCGAGCCGATGGTTCCGCTGCTGCGCGCGGCGGCCCTGTGTCATGGCCTCGCCCTCGACGTGAAAGTGGGCGCGTTTAACGCCTACGTTCAGGAAATCGTCGATCCGGCAAGCTGGCTCCCGGGCTTCGCACCCGACGTGGTGATGCTGGCCATCCAGACGCGAGACCTGTTGCCGGCGGTGTGGACCAACTACGCCGATCTGCCAGAGGGCGCGGCCGACTGCGCCGTCGACGAGGTCGCAGACGACCTGCGTGCCTGGGTCGGTCAGTTGCGCGCCTCGACCGGCGCCAACGTCGTGGTCTTCAACTTCGAGGCGCCGCCGGTCGCGTCGCTCGGACTGGCGGACGCCCAGGGCCACGGACAGATGGCGGCCATCGCGCGCCTCAACGCGGCGGTACGGGCGCTGGCCGACCAGCCGGGCGTGACCGTGCTCGACTACGACGCGCTGGTCGCGCGGCACGGCCGCGCGCGCTTCCACGACGAGCGGCGCTTTCTGACCACACGCCTCCCCATCGCCGCCGATTGCCTGATCCATCTCGCCAACGACTGCCTCCGCACACTGTTGGCGATTACCGGCCAGGGGCGGAAGTGCCTCGTCGTGGACCTCGACAACACCCTCTGGGGCGGCGTCGTCGGAGAGGACGGCCCGACCGGGGTGCGGCTCGGCGGGGAGTATCCTGGCGCGGCCCACGTGGCGCTGCAGCGGGCACTTCTGGATCTGTCGCGGCGAGGCGTGCTGCTGGCGATCTCCAGCAAGAACAACCTTCCAGACGCGATGGACGTGCTCGACAAACACCCGGGGATGCTGCTGCGCCCTTCGGATTTCTCCGCAATCCGCATCAACTGGAACCCCAAGAGTCAAAGCCTGCGGGAGATCGCCGCCGAATTGAACATCGGGCTCGACTCGCTGGCGTTTCTCGACGACAACCCCGTCGAACGTGAGCAGGTCCGGACCGATGCGCCAGAGGTCTACGTGATCGAGGTGCCCGCTGAGCCGATGGCGTTTGCCGACACGGTGCGGGCGTGTCCGGTGTTCGAGCGCCGCACCCTGACGGCCGAGGACCGGGAGCGCGGCCGTCAGTACGCCGCGCAGTCGCAGCGCGCGGAACTTGGACGCGGCGCGGGGTCTCTGGAAGATTTCTACCGGTCACTGGATATGGAACTGGTTGCGGCGCCCGTCGGGCCCGCGACGCTTCCGCGCGCGGCACAGCTGACCCAGAAGACGAACCAGTTCAACCTCACGACGCGCCGCTACACCGAGGCCGAACTCGCCTCGCGCGTCGCCGACCCGTCCTGGCGCGCGTTTACCTTCGGCGTGAAGGACCGGTTCGGAGACAACGGCATTGTTGGCGTGGCCATGCTCCGGGCCGGCGAGGCCGGCGCGTGGCACCTCGACAATTTCCTGATGAGCTGCCGGGTGATTGGGCGTACAGTCGAGGCCGGCATGCTCGCCCTGGTGGCCGATGCCACCCGCGAACAGGGCGGGCGAACACTGCGAGGGGTCTACGTGCCCACGGCGAAGAACGGGCTGGCTGGCGGGTTCTTCGAGGCCAACGGGTTCCGCCTCGTCGATCAACACGCCGAAGGGGCGGAATGGGAGCTGGACCTGGCGGCGGCGCGGGAAGTGCCGCCATGGCTCTCGGCCCGCTGGCAACGAGGAGACACGACATGAGTGCGTCTGAACGAGCCCTGAGAGTGCATGCGATTGTCGCGACGCTCTTTTCTGCTCGCCAGGAATCGGTGACCGACGCCACGTCCCCGGCCGACCTCGAAAAGTGGGACTCGATGGGTCACCTCTCGCTCGTGCTGGAACTGGAGCAGGAATTTGGTGTCGCGCTGGCGCCCGAATGCGTCGAGCGTATGCGGGATGTCGGTTCGGTGGTGCGCGAACTGGAAGGCGCACTCGGGTAGTTCGCGACGAGAATCACAGCGCGCCAGAGATTCGGGTTGGTGCGCGAGTGTCCAAGGGGAAGTGAAGATGACATCGACCATCTCAATCGACAAGATCCGTCACGGCGTCAAATCCGCCGTGCGAAGCCTCGGTTATGACATCCGCCAGGTCGATTCGTACGTGAATCTGCGACCGGCCGATTTTATCCGGTCGCGCAATATCGACGTGGTCGTCGATGTCGGGGCCAACGTCGGCCAATACGCCGAGCAGTTGAGGCACGACGGGTACACGGGCTGGATCGTGTCGGCCGAACCGGTGCGCGCCACGTACGACGCCCTGGCGTCGCGCGCCGCCGCCGATTCCCGGTGGAGGACAATGAACCTTGCGTTTGGCGAACAGGCTGGCATCGCCCAGATCAACGTGAGCCAGATGTCCGAGTTCAGCTCGTGTCTCACGCAACTGCCCGCGGCTCAGGCCTTCGTTCCCGAAGCCAGAGTGCTCAGGCAGGAGTCCATCACGGTGGCCCGGCTCGATGACGCGTTCGCCGAGTTTCCCGCGGGCCGCGCGTATCTCAAGATCGACACGCAAGGGTTCGAAGAGCAGGTGCTGAAAGGCGGGGCCGCCTGCCTCTCCAACTTCCTCGGCATCCAGATGGAATTGTCGGTCGTCCACCTGTACGAAGGCACGTGGCGGTTCCACGAAGCGGTCGCGTACATGGTCGAGCGAGGGTTTGAGATCAGCAACATCCTGCCGGTCAACTTCGACCCGGCCGACCAGGTGTCGCTGCTGGAAGTCGACTGCATCTTCCGACGCCGAGCGGCGTAGGGCCGCCCCGGCAGGCGCCGGGGACTTCACCCCGCCACCGGTCCCTCTGCGAGATCACGTGCCTCCCCGGCACGGCACATCGTCGCGTCAGAGCATCCTGAACACGATCCGGGCCAGGGTTTTGGTCACCAGGAAGTCGGCCCATCCCCACTCGCGGCGGTACTTTTCCTGGATGCGCACGTAGCTCTGCTGGAGTTGGGCATCGACGTGGGGATTGCGCGCCAACGAATTCCTGCCGATGCGGTAATGCAGCACGACACGGTCCAGGAAACGGGCGCCGAACCGGCGAATGGCCCTGGCGTAGAAGTCGAGATCCTCGTTGATCGGCACGTCGGGATCGAAGCCGCCAACCGCCTCGACACAGTCGCGCCTGATGACCGCGGCGCTGCACGTGATGATGGATTGGTGAAAGAGCATGTGCGCCGAGAACCCCAGTTTCGGGCCGAACCACCGGCATCGGCGTGCCCGCCTGGCGGCGCGCGAGAAGTAGGCCGACTCGTGGCCAACCAGCGCCGGGTCGTCGCCGAAGGGTTCGATGCGACCGAACACGACACCCACGTCGGGCGATTCGGCAAAGGCAGCCTTCACCGCTTCGTAGTGTCCATCGGGCACGATGTCGTCGTCGTCGAGGAAGTGAATCAGCGCGCCCGACGCTTTCGAGAAGCCCAGATTGCGTACGACCGAGGGACGGCCTCCGGTCGGCTTGGGGTTCTTGATGTAGCTCACACGCGAATCGGCCACCTCCTTGACGGCGGCTTCGGCCGACCCTTCGGGGGAATCGTCAACCACGATCACTTCGAGACTGGTCCCGGACTGACGCAGCACACTGGCGAGCGCGATCTTCAGTTCGTCGGGTCGCCGAAACGTCGGAACCACCACTGACAATTCCACAGGCACGACCATCCCCCTGTTCCCAGACAATTCCAATCGGCATCCGCCGGCAGCGCCGTCGTCCCGGCTTCATCCGGCCAGCCTGCGTCCGCAGTTTACCGAATCCGCTCTCGCCTGCCGGACGGCCCGATATTGATGGTAAACCCGACGTTGAACGAGCCTCGGCTGCTGTTGCTGCTGAGTCCCGGCAGTTGCGTGATTCCGCCGGACATCGAGTAGGCGTCGTGGCGGTATTCCGCATGGATGATGGCCTCCCGCGTGGGCCTGAACTCGAGTCGCGCCGCCGCGGACAGGCTCGTGACACGGTCTTGCGACTGCTGTACGTCCGGCACGCCGCGCGAGTAGGCGGCCGAAACGCTTGCCGTGAATCGATCGAAGAACGTGCCGTGTGCCGAACTGGTCGCCGCATCGGCCAGGATCGGCTGGCTGTACCCGGGCAAGTAGTAGAGCATGCGCTGATACCCGGCGTCGGCTCGCCACGTCCGCGTGAACTGGCGCTCGATTCTGGCAACGCCGCCAATCGTGATCGACAGGCGGCGCGAGGGCGCAGTCGACACGCTGGATGCGGACGACGACGACTGTCGGCTCGCCAGGTCTGGCGTAACGCCGAAGACGAACGTGGTCCGGTGGGACATCGCCGGCGAATAATTGAGCGTGATGCCCACATCATGCGATCGGGCGGGGCCGGGAGCGGCGGCTCCCGAGTTGGTGGTCGACAGCGATGAGTACGTCACCCGATAGGCGAGGTCGCGCCCGATGGTGTGGTTGACCGTCACCAGCAGGGCCTGCGTGGAGACGGCCACCCCAGTACTCGAAAAGCCAACCCGGCTGAAGGCGTAGGAGATTCCGGCAGACGTCAGGCGGGACAACTGCGTCGACACCCCGGCCGCCGACTCGGTCGTCACGTTCTTGAGCGACGAGACCCCCTGAACCGGAGCCGCCACACTGACCAGTCCCGCCAGGCTCGGATCCGCGCCCGTCGGGGTCGGCGAAAACAGGGGCGCGTACCCGACGCGCTGCCCGAAGGTGACCGACGTCCGCTCGGACGCTCTGGCCTCGACGCTCACGGCCAGCCACTGGGTATCGAACGAGAGGCCCGCTCCCGGTTGCTCTCTGAACTGAGAACTTCCTCGCAGGTGGTAGGTCAACCTTCTACCTTCGTGGGCCTTCGAGAATGCGGCGACCAGCCCTGCGTAGGCGTGTGAGGTCGTGGGCGAAGGAGCCGAATCGCTTGACCCGGCCCCGGTTCGGGCCTGCTCCGACAACCAGAAGGTCTGTATAGACAGATCGAGCGAGTCGATTGGGGAGGAGCGCAGCGGTGTGGCTGCCGACGTGGCGGTTGGACCGAACAAGCCCCGATACGGGCCCCCGACAGCCGGTTCCTGAGCGTGCGCGGTTGCGGCCGTGGCCCAGAAACAGGCGACCAGCACGCCACGCCACCAGCGACCCGTGGGTCCGGGGGTGAGCAGTTCGAGCGAGGTGGACGCCTTGAACACGCGATGTGCGCCTATGGCACGAGGACGGTGTCGCCGGGATGCAGCAGGATGTTCTGGTCCAGGTCTTTCATCTGCGCAACGTTCTTGTAGTTGAACCGGAACGTCGCGGTCGGGCCTCCGCCGGCGCGCATGATGACAATGCGGTCCTGTTTGGCGAACGGCGTCACGCCGCCCGCCATCGCGATCAACTGAAGCACCGTTGTGGGCCCGGCCAGTGGATACTGACCAGGCTTGGCGACCTCGCCGGTGATGAACACCTTCCGGCTGTTGATCTGTTTGACCACGACCGTGACGTTCGGGTGTTCCAGATACGTGGCTGCGCGCGTCTGGATGCGGTCGGCCAGTTCGTCGGGTGTCAGACCGAGCGCCAGGATATCCCGGAGCAGGGGAAGCGAGATGTGGCCGTCTGGACGGACCACAACTTCGGCCGACAGGTCCTGATCTCGCCAGTACGAGACAACCAGGACGTCGTCTGGTCCAATCACGTAGCTCTGGGGCTGCACGGCCGCAGCGGCGGTCGTGGGCCCCGACACGGTGACCGAAGAAGCGAGTGGCGGTGCCGCAACGGAGGTCTTCTCCTGCGCCGCCGCCGGCAACGCGGTGACAACGGTCAGCGCGACAGCGATCGCGCGGAAAATGGACGAAGTCATGAAGCCTCTGGAACCAGCACGCCGGTCGGCGTTTGGAGGGAACGAGAAAACACGCGGCGGCAGAAGGCGACGTCGTCGCGCGTGACGCCGCCGGTCAGGACAAAGGCTGCCGCGAAGGCCGCGCCGGCCGCCACCACCGGACCGAGTCCGACGAGCGGTGCGAAGCGGACCGTCACCGCGCTGGCGGCCACGCCCCCGGTCAGTGCGATCACGGTGCGCCAGAGCCGTCCGTCACTCAGGCAGGATCGGTTGAGCGTGGCCATCACCGCGGTGACCAGGACCTCGGTCACGAGCGTGGCCCAGGCCGCGCCTTGCGCGCCTCCAGACAGGCCGAAGGTGCGCGATCCCCAGGAAATCAACACGAGATCGAGCAGCGCGGTAACCGCGATGCCCGTCAAAGAAATCCCCGCGACCGTCCACGTCCGTCCGCGCTGAATCAGCGCAATGGCGCACACGCTGGAGACGTAGGCCAACCCCACGGTGGGGGCCAGAATGCGGAGCACAGGCGCGGCGGGCAGATAGGCCGGTCCGACCAGCCACTGGAGAAACAACGGCGCGCCAAAGTAAAACGCGGCGGCCACCGGGACGCCAGCCAGCAACGACAGGCGCAGCGCGCCGGTCACCAGTTCGTCCCGCTCCTGATTGGATTGCATGGCGGCCCGCGCGGTGGACGGAACAAGCACCCACGCCAGCAACGGCATGCCGAACATCGCCAGCGACGCCAGACCCGATGCGGCGCTGTACAACCCCACTTCGACGTCCCCGCACGCCGCGGCAATCCAGCCGGTGCCGATGCGGGCGTACAGGGTGTGGGCAACACCGTTGACGAAGAACGGCAGGCTCACCACGACGGCGCCAAGAGCCAGCCTCAAATCCGGGCGCGTGGCGAGGCGATGGTGGCGGACGGCTCGGGCGGTGAACCACACGAAGCGCAGCGCCTCGACCGACAACGCCGTGGCCGCGATGGCCAGACCGCTGGTCAGTTGGACGAGCACGGCGATGGTGGCAACCGCCCAGATCACCTTTGCGCCGAAATTGGTGCGCGCCAGCCAGGTGACGTGCCCGGAGGCGTGTTCGAGCGCGGCGTACGAATTGTTCAACACCAGCAGCACCTGCGAGAGCGCCAGCACGACAAACAGTAACTGCGCGCGGTCGCTGGTTCCCATCCCTTTCAACAGGAAGACCGTCCCGACGATGGCCACCGCGCCGAGTCCGAGGCGCAGCGCGGTCAGGCCGCTCAGGTAGCGTCTGGCCATCGTGGGGTCGACCGCGGCCTCGAGACGCAACTGCATGTCGACGCCGAGCGTCAGGACCACGCACAGCATCTCGGCGAAGCTTTCGGCGAGCCGGAGTTCGCCAAACGGGCCCGGACCCAGGTAGCGCGGGATGAGCAGGCGGATCACCAGTGACATCCCGGCCGTCAGTGCCAGCGACGATCCGAGCGTCACCGCGTTGCGCGCAGCCAGGATCCCTTCCGACTGCTGCGGTCTGAGGATGTTCATGTCAGCTCGATCCTTTTCCGCTGACCACGACCGGCACGGTGCGTCCAATCAGAGCCACGTCCTTGGCAAACGACCACTGATCCACGTACTGGAGGTCGAGCATCATCCATTCGTCGAAGCCGATGTTGTTGCGTCCCTGCACCTGCCAGAGACAGGTGAGGCCGGGGCGCACCGAGAGCCGGCGCCGCTGCCAGGGCTGGTACTGGGCAACCTCGCTCGGCACCGGCGGCCGGGGGCCGACAATCGCCATCTCGCCCCGCAGGATGTTGATCAGCTGGGGCAATTCGTCGATGCTGAACTTCCGCAGAATGCGGCCGACCGGCGTGATGCGTGGATCGTGGCGCATCTTGAACACGGGGCCCGTCTGTTCGTTTTTCGCCTGCAGCTCTTCGAGCCGCCGTTCCGCATCGACCACCATCGAGCGGAACTTGTACATGCCGAACATGCGGCCCCGCAACCCGACGCGCAGTTGTGTGAAGAAGACGGGACCTTTCGACGTCAACTTGATGGCGGCCGCCACCAGCAGGAACAGTGGAGCGAGCGCTGCCAGCGCCACCGATGAGAGCGCCACGTCGACCATCCGCTTGGTGGCATCCTGCACCGGCTTCGAAATCGTCAGCACGTAGTGAACGTATCCGTCGGCCACAAATCGTGCGTCGCGCGGCAGCGCCCGCCCCAGGCTGAACACGTGTGCCGGCACCGCGAACGGGATGCCCAGACGTTCGCAGGTCTCGACCACCGACTGCAGTGTTGAATAGTGGCGCCTGACGTCGGTGGCGATGTAGACCTCGTCGACCGGGTTCTGCGCGAGAAAGGCGGCGAGCCCCTCGGCGCGGCCCAGTTGCGGAACCGGCAGGTCGGGGCGGGCCGCCTCGCCTTTGAGCGAGAAGGCGCCAACCACCTGCGCACGGCGGGACAGGTCGCGGGCGGTCTCGAAGGCGAGAGGACCGCAACCCACCAGCACGACATCGCGTTTCTTTCTGAGCATCATCGTTTCTCCGCGGCGCCATCGTGACGCCCTATACTGCCGGGCCGTTTCGCCAATCGGGTCGGGCCGCTCATCGCTGGGGTCCGCCGGAAGGTTCGGCTGTTCCCCAAGCCGCTCGCCCTCTCTTCGTCAAGGCTCGGTACACGTCGCCGGCGAATATGGGGATAATTTGCAAGTCACGTACCAGGTATCGATAGGCCAGGCGCCGCGGCTCCTGCCACAGGCGGAACACCCATTCCAGGCCGGCGCGCGACATCCATGCGGGTGCCCGCGAAACCGTGCCCGCCACGAAATCGAGCGACGCCCCGAGGCCAATCGAGACAGCAGGCGCCAGCTCGCGCTGGAATCGCTCCATCCAGATCTCCTGCTTGGGCGTTCCCAGCGCCACCACGACCAGGTCGGCCCCGGATTCGCGAATGGCGCGAATAATGGCTGCGTCGGCCGCCCCATCGGCGAGGTCGGGCGACCAATACGAACTGTCTCGGCCCACCACGCGCAGCGCCGGATAACGGGCGACCAGACGCCGGGCCGCTTCAGCGGAAACCTCCGGAGTCGCACCAAAGAAAAAGACTCGCCGCTGTTTGGCAGCCGCGCTGGCCATCAGCGGGGCGAGGATGTCCGATCCCGAAATCTTCTCGGGCAGCGGCGATCCCAGCGCCCGCGCCATCCACAGCAAGGGCTGGCCGTCGGCAAGCGACAGGCTGGCTCGGCGATAGGCCGCTCGCAGTCTGGCGTCCTGGCCGACCAGCACGACGTGATCGATGTTGGGCGTTACCACGTAGCCGCCGCCGCCGGCCGCGATCAGGTCGTCCACGCGACCAATGGCTTCGTCTTTGGTGACGCGGTCAACAAACAGGCCCCCTAACGCAAGACGATTGGTAGTCATGCCATCCCAGAGAGCAAGGACCAGGCCAGTTGTTGTCGCGCCCGCCATTGCGGCGATTCGCCCGGCGAAAAGCCCGTGGCGACGCAAAAGGCTCGACCGAAATGGCCGGCTGCCGTTCGACCAAGCGCCCTTCCAGTTGCCGCCGTCCGCGCCGTGTCTCGACCTGGGGCGGAAGACGGTCTCAAAGTGAGACGAGCGAGACCCCGCGCGTTGCGCTTCCGGCGAATTGGCTCGGTTCCTACCGCCGATCTGGCAACCGGTTGGTTGGCATCGGACGTGCAGAAGGGCAGAGCGGAGTTCAACCGGATCGTGTCGGTCCGGCACCAGAATATGCAGAAGTTGGTGTTGTTGTCGGTCATCCTGGCGACCTTCGCGATCCCGGGCGTGTTGCTCAACAAACCCAAGGCTCACGAGTACGCCACGGTGCTCAAGTATTTCGGGGCGTTCGTCGGGATCTACGTCGTGCTGGTTCTGGTGGTCTATCCGCGTTTGTTTTAGTGGTGATGGAGGAGTTCTTGTACAAGCCGCCTACTGCCGTTGTCGTCGACGATTCGCCCGAGTTGCGTCTGGTGATCACGTCGCTGTTCAAGAGTCTTGGCGTGACGGCCGTCGCCGCGCGAGACGGCGAGTCCGGCCTCGCACTGGTGCGCGAACAACACCCCGATATCGTGTGCCTCGACTTGATGCTGCCGACCGTGTCGGGCCTCGAGGTCTGCCGGTCGCTGACTCAGGCAAAAGACACCGCCGATATCCCCGTGCTGATGGTCTCGGCTCGCACGTTCCCGCAGGACCGGGCCGAGGCGCACCGCGCGGGCGCGAGCGCCTACCTCACCAAGCCCATCAATCGCTCGGACTTCCTCGTGACGGTCCGGTCGCTGCTGTGGCGGCGCCAGGCAGCAGTGGGAGCCTGATCGATGAGCGACGGCGACTCGATCGTGAGCTTCGGCGGCCTTGCTCCGTGGAAACGCGCCGGCGGCCTGCTCGCGGGCGCGGTCACGCGGCGATGGCTGTCGGTCGCGCTCCTGGCGGCCGTGTTCGTCGCCGTCGGGTCGGCTGCCGCCCTCCTGCTTCCGAAGATGTACTCGGCGCAGGGTAGCCTCCTCATCAAGAAGAACTACACCATGCCGGCGCTGGCCAACCCCAAGCGTGCGGTGCCGATCCCCTACGAGTCCCCGGGACTGAACGCATCGGTCGAAGTGCTCAGCCACCGCTCGCTCGAACACATGGTGCACGAGAAGGGCATGATCGAAGCCTGGGACCGCGACCGGTCGGCGGTGCTTCGCTTCAAAGACCGTCTGTCAGAGCGGCTTCGAGGTCCAATCCCGGAGAGCGAGAAGATCGAAGCCTTGATCGACCTGCTCGCCAAGCGGATGACGGTCACCCTGCAGGACGACATGATCACCGTGAAGGTCTCGTGGTCGACGCCCGAGATGGCACGCGACCTGGTCAACAGCGGGATGGCCGCGTTTCTCGACTCGAAGCGGTCCATCGAAGTGCAGACGATCGCCGACACCTACACGATTCTCAAGACTCAGGCCGATCTCGAACGCGACCGGGTCGAGAATCGCCTGGCCAGCGTCGGGGAGGTTCGGCGCGCGGCCACCCCGCCCAGAACCCCTGTGGCCACCGTCCGCAAGACGGATCCCGACGCGGCTCCGCGGCCCGACGAGGCCATGACGGAGCTTCGCACCAAGACCTCGGCGGCGCGCGTCGCACGCCTGGCGGCAGAGAGACAGCACCAGAACAAAGTCGCCGACGTCGAGACGCGCCTCGCCGAACGCCGCGCCGTCGCGACCGATCGCCACCCGGACGTCGTCGCGCTGCAGATGACGCTGGCCCGGTTGCGGCCGGACCCGCCCGGCGTGGTCGAGGCACGGGCCGAAGAACGCCGCCTGCTCGCCGACTACCAGGCTGGCGGCGGCAGCGTCGACGACCTGACCTCGCGGATCGGCGAATCGGAGACCCGCCTGGCCGCGGCCCCTGGGCTCCGGCTCGCGTCGGGCGACGGGCAGCCTGGCCCTGCCACGAACGAAAAGGCCGGCGAAGACGATGCGACGTTGTACGCCAGGTCGCAATTCAAGGGAGCGCTCGAAAGCTACCAGGAACTGCTCGACCGCCTGCACAACGTCGAAATCGAACTGCACACCGCCGAGGCCGCGTTCGGGTACCGCTACACGATCGAATCGCCGGCCAGACTCCCCAAGCGGGCCGATTCGCCCAATGTGCCGCTGATTGTAATCGGCTCGGTGCTGGCGGGCCTGCTGGCAGGCCTGACGCGCGCGGTGTTCAAGCAACTGCAGGACCTGTCGCTGCTGTCGCCAGCGACGCTGGTCCAGCACCTCACATCGCCGGATGCCCGCGGGTCGGCATCATGAGCACTCTCGCGATACGCACCGCACCGGCACGCATCTTCTTCTGGCCCGCCGCCCTGGTCGCGCTCGCGCTGGTGGCCGCCGGAACCGGCGTGGTGGCGGTGGTGCCGTTGGTCGGCCTCATCGGCCTCGCCGTGGTGCTGGCCGCGCCGATGCAGGCTGTCGCGGTGATCCTTCTGGCCGTCGCCGTCACGGCGGACAACCCGGGCGAGGTGCCGATGGGGGGCAAGTGGGAATCGCCCCTGGGCACCGCGGGGAAATTCTTCTACCAGAACCTCCACACCTTTACCGGCATCGAGGCGCTTCGTTTCAGCGCCCTCGAACTGCTCGTCACGCTGCTGGTCGCCATCATTTTGTTTCGCAAATTGATTCGGGATCCGATCGACGACCCGCTGGGCCTCGGATCGATGCCAAATCCCATGAAGCTGGCCTTCGGGTGGCTGTTCGCGGCCATAATGTTTCTCGAAATCTACGGCCTCGCCCGGGGCGGCGACTTCCGTAATTCCCTGTGGCAGCTCCGGCAGCTCTTCTGGATGCCGATCCTTGGCGTCGTCTTCGGCAACGCCTTCAAATCGGGCGGCGCCAGGGTGGCGGTGTTGAGGGTGCTGATGGGAGCCGCATGGGTGCGATGCGCAATGGGCGCGTACTTCTACTTCGCGATCTGCAGACCCGCCGGCATCAAGCCCGACTATGTGATGACACATTCCGACTCCATCCTCACCGTCGTCGCCATGCTGATCGGGTTGGCCGCGCTGGCCGAGCGGGCGTCGCGCCACCACATCCTGATGAATGTGCTGCTGCAGCCGATGCTGCTGGTCGGCCTGGTGGTCAACAACCGCCGGCTGGCATTTGTCAGCCTGGCGGCGGGCATCGCGGCACTCATCGTGCTCGGCCCGCCGGCGTTGAAGCGGTTTCTCAAGCGCAGCCTGGTCGTGATGGTGCCGCTGCTGATGGTGTACGCCGCGGTCGGCTGGAACTCCACGTCGGGCATCTTCAAGCCGCTGCAGATGATCAGCTCGGTCTCGTCGCAAAAGGACGCGTCGAGCAAAACCCGGGACATCGAGAACTACAACCTCATCCAGACGCTCAAGGAACATCCGGTGTTCGGATCGGGCTTCGGCCACGAGTATCACGAGGTGGTACGGGCCAACAGCGTGGAACAGTTCTTCTCGCAGTACCGCTTCATCGCCCACAACAGCGTGTTGTGGCTGCTGTCGCTCTCTGGATGGGTGGGGTTCACCCTGGTCTGGATGGTATTCCCCGTCGGCATCTTGATTGCATTCAAAGCCCACCAGCAGAGCACCACGGCCGTGGATCGAGTCACGGCTTTCGCCGCCGCCTCGGCGGTGCTGTGCTTCGTGCTGCAGGCCTGGGGGGATATGGGCCTCCAGAGTTGGTTGGGGACGCTGACGGTGTCGAGTTTGACTGGCGCCTCGGGGTCCATGCTGATGGCGCAACGACGAATGGAGATCGGGACATGACGACCGTGATCGACTGGGCTCTTGTACTTCTCGGTCTTCCAAGCCTCGGCGCCGGGCTTTACCTGCTGACCATGACGCTGCTCTGGCGCCGCCCGACAGATGTTCGGGGGCGCCAGTCGAGGCTGCGGTTCTGTCTGCTCGTGCCGGCCCACAACGAAGAGGCCGGCATCGCCAGCACGGTCCACAGCCTGCAGGCGATCGATTGTCCCGTCGGTCTCCGCCGGATCGTGGTCATCGCCGACAACTGCACCGACGCGACCGCGTCGGTGGCCAGGACGGCTGGAGCAGAGGTGATCGAACGGTTCGACGACGCGAGGCGCGGCAAAGGATTCGCCTTGCGGGACGCCATCGACACCCTGCTGGTCGAGGATGCCAGCCAGCCGGCATGGGACGCGATGGTCGTGGTGGACGCCGATACGGTGGTGGAACCGAACCTGCTGCACGTGCTGGCGGCCCACTTCGAGGCCGGCGCGAGCGTGGTGCAGGCAGCCTATCTGCCACGGCGCGGCACCAGGGGCCCAATCGGGGTCATCACCTACGTCGCCTTCGTGGCCATTCACCTGGTGCGGTCGGCGGCCCGCGAACGGTTGGGGCTGTCGTGCGGACTGCGTGGCAATGGCATGGCGTTTCGGCGAGACGTACTGAGAGATGTGCCGCACGCGGCGTTCTCCAGGACCGAAGATTTGGAGTTTGGCGTGATGCTCGGCCTGCAAGGCGTGCGGGTGGCCTTCGCCGGAGAAACCCGCGTCTATGGCGAGATGCCAGACCGGCCGGCGGCGGTGGCGAGCCAGCGGGAACGGTGGATCGGCGGCCGCAGCGGCATCGCCAGGCGATTTGTGGGCACCCTGCTTCGAGGCGCCATCGGGCAGCGCAGCCTGATGCTGGCCGACCTTGCCGTCGACCTGATGGTCCCGGCCCTGTCGGTGGTCACCGTCGTCGCCGCGGTGGGTCTTACCGCCAGCCTCGCGTTGAGTGCGGCGGTGGGCGTCTTTACGACGTCATTGGCTGTGTGGTCGATCGCCTTTGCGGGGCTTGCCATTCATGTCGCGCACGCCGCCCGGATCTCCGGGCAGGGCCGAGCGCTGTTGGCCGCCGCCACCGCCATCCCGGGTTACGCTCTGGACAAAACGGCGATCGCGCTGCGGATGCTGCGCCATTCGGACGAGACCTGGGTTCGGACTCCGCGCAAGGAAGAGAACCTGTGACGCCGATCACACCGACCCGGCGCGCGTTGGCCGGGTCGCCCACCACGGATTTGCTGCCCGCCAAATAAACCGCCGCCGCCGCCTGTGGGGCAACGGCGTTGAAGGCGTGCACCGCCTCGCACGATCCATGTCGCGTCGCGTTTCACGCCTCGCGACTCGGGCACCGTGCTCGGGAAGCCACTACCTATTCTGATGGGACAGTCGACTCGTCACTCGGCACGAGCCGAGAACGAGTCGATCAGGACGAGATGGTGGGGGGGACGGCACCGATCAGCGCCAGCCGCGGATCGACTGCCAGGCGCTGGCGATCAGCCCCGCTCTCAAGAACCGGCTCAACGGTCCCGCGGCGCCGCCAACCAGGCCTGGCGCCAGCCCGAGCGCGGGTGCGTGCTGCACCACGCAGGCGGTCAGTTCCGCGTAGCCGCGGCGGCTCACGTGCACTCCATCGGGAACCAGCATTGCGCGACGCGCCATCCCGGTGGAGGCGTCGAACAAGCACGCGTGCAGGTCGAGAAAGCCCGCGCCGGCCAGCCCGGCAATCTCCGAAAGCCGCAGATTGAACTGCGCCACCGGTTGGTTGAGGTGAGCGGCTGGGCCGCTGGTGGGCAGCAGGCTGCAGACGACGAGCCGCGCTGCCGGATAGTGCTGCGAGAGGTCGCCAAGCAGGCGCCGGTACGCGTCGGCGTGCCGATCGAGATCATGTGGCGCGTCGTTGAGGTCGTTGATGCCCACCAGGATGACAATGGCCTGGGGATTCGGGTGGAGTCGGTCGGTGCCGAGGCGCTGGAAGATATTGAACGAGGGCCACTGAAGGTGGTCCGAGCAGATCCCTCTGTTCACCCACGACAACGGTCCTTTGTAGCGCTCGGCAAGCGAGTCGCCAAGCAGCACCACGTCCGCTTTGCCGCGTCGGCTGCCTTTGAGCCTGGCACAGTCCTCTTCAAAAAGGGCGACGCGCGTGGCCGCGTGTTTGTCGAAATCAATCATGGCTGGTGTTTGAACCTCGGACTTCCCGCGGTCGCGCGGACCAGGGTTGCGGATGGACGTCGGCGCGCCGGAGGAAGAGCACGCCAGTAGCAGAGCAAAGACCGCGCCACCCTGATGCATCCAGGCCCGCCAAGCCGGCAGCCAGGCGGGCGCGTGCCCAGGCCCCACCTGTCTCGCGATGAGCGTCGAGACCGTTTCAAAGTGAGACAGGCGAGACCGCGTCGCGACTCGAACAGCGATTCTCGGGCCTTCCCGTCGTCGCCGCCGGCCCGAACTGCTGGCATCGAACGTGCAGCAGTGCGGAACCAGTTAGCAAGCGGAACTGTGATTCCCGCCCTTCGTAATGGAGAAGCCCGTGACGTTTCAGCCTTGGATCGATGCCGTCGAGCTCGCGCGAGCCGAACGCCTGCCCGGAACACGCCGGGGAGCGTTCCGCATGCTGCAGACCGACGCCTACGCCCTGCTCTTCCTGTTCAGGGTCCGCCGCCTGCTCATCCGGATGCACATTCCGGTGGTCAACCGGGTGCTGCGGATGTGCCAGATGATCTTCGGGGGCATCGAACTGGGCAATGACATCACGCTCGGGTCGGGCGTCTACTTTATCCACTCGCTCGGGACGGTGATCGGCGGGACTGCCCGCGTCGGCCATCGCGTTCGCTTCCTGGGCAACAACACGGTCGGCACGGCGCGCGACAACGGCTATCCCACCATCGAGGACGACGTCGAAGTCGGGTGCGGCGCCCGAATCCTGGGCCCTATCCGCATCGGCGCACGGTCGGTGATCGGCGCGAATGCCGTCGTGCTCGCCGATGTGCCAGCCGACTCGGTTGCGGTCGGCGTGCCAGCCAGAATCATCAGGTCGTCAACCCCAAAACAGACACCGGCGCTGCAGTTGGTGGTGAACGGAGAAGGTGAACGATGAATCCAGAAATCAGCGTGGTCGTCGCGACCCGGGATCGCGCCTCGTCGGTGGCGCGCCTGATCGGACAACTCGACGCCCAGAGTCTTGACCCGGCGGATTTCGAGGTCATCGTGGTCGACGACGGTTCGGCCGAGCCGGTCGCGCCGACGGTGATCGCCCTGCAAACCCGGATGTCGGTCTCGGCGAGCCGCATCGAATGGAGCGGCCAGGCGGCGGCCCGCCATCACGGCGCGTTGATGGCGCGCGGCCAGATTTTGGTGTTTCTCGACGACGATATGCAGGTGAGCCCCGAATACCTGTCAGCCCAACGCGCGCGTCATGCCGACATTGCGCGCGCCGTGGTGCTGGGCCACATCAAGCCCGACCCGTCGCTGGCGCGCATGCCGTTGTTCGAGCGGTATCACGCCAGGCAGCTCGAACGGTGGCGCGGCGAGGTGCTCGGCGGGCAGGTTCACGCACAGGGGCTCCACCTCTGCACGGGAAACGTGTCGATGCGGCGCGACGACTATTTCGCGGTCGGCGGGTTCGACCAGTCGCTCAAGCGGTCGGAAGACCGCGAACTCGGGCTCAGGCTCGAACAAAGCGGGTGCCGGGTCGTCTATGCCGACGAAGTGGCGTCGGTGCACTCGTCGGATCACGCCAGCTTCGCGGTGTGGCGTCGGCGCGCGTACCTCTATGGCCGGTTCGACAAGCGCATCGCGGATCTGCACCCCGAGGTCCAGAGCGCGCATCCGTGGAAGTTCTGGGCGTTGATTCATCCGCTTTCCAGACCGGTGGTGGCCGTGTCTCTGCTGGTCCCGGCAGCCGGCCGCGCGTTGAGCCGAGCCTTCTTCGGGGCGGCGATCGTGGCGGACACGCTTCGCCTGTCGACACTGGCGCTCATCCTCACAGCGTTCTGCTATGCCCTCGAGTATTTCGCGGGGCTGCGGGACGAGTGCGGATCGTTTTCGGCCCTGCGGCGCGACATCGGTGCGCTGCGGCCGAAGAACGTTGGCGTGTTCGGGCACGTCAAAGCGTTCGGCGCCGCGGTTCGCGCCGATCACCAGTGCGTCCGGCACTACCGCCAGAAGTACAGCGGGGAAGACATTCCCAGCTCTCGCCTCGCCGTCGACCTGATCACGAAGGTGGGCTTCCAGATGCTCGCCTGGTACCGGCTGATGCGATTGTTCGACGAGTGCCACGTTCCGCTGTTGCCGATGGTGGTCTCGCGCCTGATCCGGCACCTGTACGGCGCCGACATCAACTGGAAGACGCGCATCGCACCCGGGATCCAGATTGTGCACGGCGTGGGGCTGGTGTTGAGCGGGTCGGCGGTGGTGGATTCGGGCTGCATCCTGTTTCATCACGTGACGCTCGGAGAGAGCATCGACCCGATCACCGGACAGGTTGGGGCGCCGCGGCTGGGCCGGAACGTCCACGTGGGACCGGGGGCAACGCTGCTCGGGCCGATCGCGCTGGGCGATGCCTCCAAAGTGGGCGCGGGTGTGGTATTGATGCGAAGTGTGGCGCCCGGCAGTCTGGTCGTGCAGGCGGAGGCCGTCGTGACGTCGCGGCGCACGGCCCACGCACGAACCGGCCTGCGCGTGCCGCAGACGGCAGCCTGACGCGGCAGCTAGCGGCCGCGGGTGGCTCGCAGCAGCGCCAGTGTTGGTTCGAGCAGCCGGTCGATGCGGTCAACAGCCGACGGGATCTCCGCCAGCCGATCCCGTCGGGCGCGATCTTCGATGTGCCTGGCAACGGCCGCGATGCCGATGGCCCCGACCGTCGAAGCCGAGCCGGCCAGGGAATGCGCGAATCGGGCCGCCTCGACCGCGTGCCCATGGGCGGCCAGGTCTTTGAGGCGCGAGAGCGTGTCCAACGTGTTGGTGGCGAACAACGCGAGGAGTTCCTCGACCAGGTCGTCGCCGGCCTCGCCCGCCAGTCCCTGCAGTTGACGAATCGCGTCGGCGTCGATCTCAACCTCGGATGTGTGGTCGGACGGGCCATCAACGCCGGCGGCCCGGGCAGGCGTGTCGGGAATCGTGGGATCGGGCGTGGGCAGCGTCCGGAACAACGCGCCCGACAGCGTCGCCCCATCGAGGGGGCCTGAGATCACCCGCTCCACTCCGAGCCCGCGAAGATCGTCGAGTTGGCCGGGAGTCAGCTCGTCTGCCAGAAGGACCAACGGCAGGCCCGCGGTGACGGCGCACCCGCGCAGCACGCCTAGCGCGCTGAGACGATGGTCGTGCGGGATCCGCATGTCCAGCACGAGGGCGTCCGGGCTCAGACGGGTCGCCGCGTCTGCCGCTTCCGCGGCTGACGACGCCTCGACAACCACGAAGCCCCCGATCTGCTGCAGCGTGCGGCAGATGGCCGCCCGCACCTCCTGCACGGGTCCCACGACGAACACGGTCATACGGTTTCTCCGCGAGAACCTGGGAGCGACGTGCCCGCTCGACTCCTGCCTTGTCGGGCCCCGATCAATTCAGCGATCCTAAACCGTACTGCGCCAGCTTCCGGTACAGTGTGGCCCTGCCAAGCCCGAGGCGCTTCGCCACCAGCGAGACGTTGCCTTCGAGCGCCACAAGGGCCTGGCTGATTGCCTGCCGCTCCAGTTCCTTGAGCGGCACGATGTCGTCCGGCGCCCCAACCGCCGCGCCGGCCACCGGCATTTTTGTATCGAGACCCATCGATCGCAGCACCAGCGGCGGCGGAAGTGCGTTTACGCCGATTTCTCCGCCCCCGCTCGACACCAGCATCCGGACGACGACATTTTCGAGTTCGCGCACATTGCCCGGCCAGTCGTACCGGCACATCACGTCGAGGGCGTCCCGGTCGAAGGTGGCCGGTTCGCCGCCGATCTGTTTCTGGTGCTTGCGCACGAAGTGCGACACCAGCAGCGGGATGTCCTCGAGCCGCTCGTGGAGCGGCGGCATCTCGATGGGGAAGACCATCAGGCGATAGTACAGATCCTGGCGGAACCGGCCATCGGCGACCCAGGCATCGAGGTCCCGGTGTGTGGCCGAGATCACCCGCACGTCCACGGGAATGGTCTGCGTGCCCCCGAGTCGCTGAATCGTGCCTTCCTGCAGCACGCGAAGCAGGCGCGTCTGGGCGGCCTGGCTCAGCTCGCCCACTTCGTCCAGGAAAATCGTGCCGCGGTGGGCCTGCTCGAATTTTCCGCGATACAACCCGACCGCGCCGGTAAACGAGCCTCTCTCGTGGCCGAACAGTTCGCTCTCCTGCAGGCTCTCGGCAATGGCCCCGCAATTGAGCGTCACCAGCGGGCCCTGGCGGCGCTGGCCGTTGTAATGGACGGCCTTGGCGACCAGTTCCTTCCCGGTCCCGCTCTCGCCCTGGATGAAGACGCCGACGCGATTGTCGAGCACTTTTTCGATCTGCGCGTAGACATGCTGCATCCTGGGCGAGCGGCCGACGATCTCGTCGAAGCGGGATCCTTCCTGCACCTCGCGCTCGAGCCGGAGAAGCCGGCGCGTGAGCTCGTGCTGGCGCAGAGCAGCCTCCACGCTTCGGATTAAGCGCTCCGGACTGAACGGCTTGACGAAATAGTCGAAAGGCCGAAGCTTCATGATCTCGACAGCCCGCTCGATGCTGGCCTGGGCCGACAGCATGATCACCGGGAGATCTGGATTCGACGCCCGCAACTGGATCAGAATCGCCTCGCCGCTGGCATCGGGCAGCACCACGTCCAGGCACACCGCCCCGACATCCCTGGCCCCGAGCGCTTCGAGCGCGGCGGCACCGCTGGTGAACAGGACGGGCTCAAGGCCGGCCTGGCGCAGCGCCGCCTCCAGCAACCGACCCATCACCGGGTCGTCTTCGATGACGAATATCTCGACCATTCTCCGTGTATGGTAGTCCAAACCCGTGTCGGACCAGTGTCGGACCACTTTTGGGATTCGGCTCAACGGCGGCGTGCACAGGTCTGTTTCGCCTCGAACGTTTCCGGGATTGGCGCGGCACGTGCACGTGAAGAAGCGATCGCGCGGGTAGGACGAGCCGGCGATGGTGGAGAGCCTGGTGGTCCTGCACCGGGCCCGGAAAAGGCCCTCGTCGGCGGGCGGTTTTTATGGGATACTGAGAGAAATATTATGCAAGCGACGACAATCCTGATGCGTGAGCATGAGCTCATCCTTCGCGGCGTGGCCGTGCTCGAGCGGATGGCCACACGGGCGACGGCCGGACGAGCCGTGCCCGCCGGCGATGCCAACGCCATCATCTATTTCATCAGGAATTTCGCGGACGGCTGTCATCACGCCAAGGAAGAAGGCGTGTTGTTCCCGGCGATGGAGGCGGCCGGCATGCCCCGCCAGGGCGGCCCCATCGGTGTGATGCTGGCGGAGCACGATCAGGGGCGCGCGGCCGTCAAGACCATGGCCGACGCCGTCAACCTGTTCGAGATGTCTCCCGATTCGCAAGGGGTGTTTGCCAGGGCGGCTGGCGCCTACGCGTCGCTGCTCACGAGCCACATCGACAAGGAAAATACCATTCTGTTCAGGATGGCCGACCGCATGATCGGGCCCACCCAGGATGACGATCTGGTGCGCGCCTACGGCGTGCACGAAGCACAGGCTACCGACTCCGACGTCCACGAACGCTCGCTCAAACTGGTCGAGCAACTCGAAACGGCCTACCCCGCCACGGCCTGACTCGTCAGTCCCAATCCCTCGCCACGGACTCCCGATCCGCCATCCCTCGCACGTCTCCCTGATCGCTGATCCCCAATCCCGCGCCCTCAATCGCCAAGCACCGGTCCCCCACAGGCGCGGGCGGCTACTTCGCGATCGTCGCCTTCTTGATGTAATCGAGCTTCGGAAATTCCGCCGTCAGGTAGGTGTTGCCTTCCATTTGGACTCGCCCCTGGTCAGGCCCCCGGCCGTTCGGCGCGCCTTCGCCGTACTCGGCGTAGATTTTTTCGACCACCTCCATCCCAGACGCGATCTTGCCAAACGGCGCAAACCCCATCGCGTCCAGATTGGCGTTGTCGCCGAAGTTGATGAAGACCTGCGTCGTGCGCGTGGTGGGCGCGCCGCCCATCGCATAGCTGATGAAGCCACGCATGTTGCTCTGCGTCACCGGATCGACGCCGATCTGCGCGCTCCGCCACACCGCCGACACGGCCGGATCGCCGTTGATGCCGAACTGCACCATGAAGCCGGTAATCACCCGGAAGAAACGGCAGTCGTCGTAAAACCCGTTCTTGACGAGGTTATAGAAACGGTCCGCGCCAAGCGGCGCCCAGTCGCGGTGTACCTCCACGACAAACGATCCAGCACTGGTCTCGAATGTCGCGTTGAACACGCCGGGGGCCGTCTCGCTGAGCGCGGCCGGGGTCTTGAGCCCGCCACCCGCCGGCGGCTGCGCGCACGCGCCCCCCGCCGCCATCACCAGTCCCGACATCACAAACACGAACGCGGCAGACGGTCGAACCTTCATGATCGGCTCCTCTACTTGATCCAACGCCCCAGCCAGTCCAGACACGTGCGGTACCACAAGACGCTGTTCTGCGGCTTGTTGATCCAATGCCCCTCGTCGGGGAAGTACAGCAGCCGCGAGGGCACGCCTTGCCGCTGCAGGGTGGTGAACAACTGGAACCCTTCGCCAATCGGCACCCGGAAGTCGAGTTCGCCGTGCGAGACCAGCGTCGGGGTCTTGAAGTTCTTCGCGTACGTGTGGGGCGACCACTTCGCGTAGCTCTCCGGATTGGTCCACGGCATCCCGCCCAAATCCCACTCGGGAAACCACAGCTCTTCGGTGACGCCGTACATGCTCGTCAGGTTGAAGACGCCGGCGTGCGACACAATCGCCTTGAAGCGATCGGTGTGGCCCAGGAACCAGTTCATCATGTAGCCGCCGTACGACGCCCCGGCGGCGACTTTCTTCGTGGCATCGACGTACGGGAGCTTCTCGGCCGCGTCAACGCCCTTCATCAAATCGTCGAAGGCCCGGCCGCCCCAGTCGTTGCTGATCTCGTCGGTGAATGTCTGCCCGAACCCGGTCGACCCTCGCGGGTTGGGCATCAACACCACGTACCCCGCCGAGGCAAATACCTGCGCGTTCCAGCGGTAGCTCCACCCATCGTTCCATGCGCTTTGCGGACCGCCGTGCACCAGATAAAGCAGCGGGTACTTCTGCCCGTCCTTGAACGTGTTCGGCTTGACGATCCACGCCTGCACCTTGGCGCCGCCGGCGCCGGCGAACGTCAGGCTTTCCGCGGCCTTGAGGCTGAATCTGGCCAGCGCCTCCTGGTTGATCGTGGTGACGGCGGCCACGCCCGTGCCGTCGGCGTTGGCCCGGTAGATTTCGGCAGGTGCGGCGAGCGTCTGTCGCGTAAACACCAGCGACTTGCCATCGGCCGATACCTGGAGATCGCCGTTCGATCCGTCCTTGAGAATCATCCGGGGCCCGCCCCCGGCCAGATCGACCCGATACACGTGCACCCCGCCATCGTCTTCCACCGTTAGGTAGATGGCCTTGGCATCCGGCGTCCACGTCCAGCCGTCAACCGGCCGGTCGAAATCCCCGGCCACGGCCTTCTGCTCGCCGGTCGCGCGGTTCAGCAACATCACGGTCCATTTGTCGGCCTCGAACCCGGCGCGGGGCTGCGACCGCCACGAGAGGTACTTGCCGTCGGGCGAATACTGCGGCCCCGAATCGGCGCCCTTACCGGTAGTGATCTGTTTGGGCTGTGCGGCCGGATTCTGGAAGTCGAGCGTGAACACGTCGGAGTTGGTGCTGATCGCCTCGAGCGGATCGGTCTTGGTGGCATACGCAATCTCGCGCGAGTCGGGCGAGAACGCGTAATCGTCCGGCCCGCCCAGCGAGAAAGGCGGGACGTCGGCACGGCCCGGAGTCAAATCGCGGGGCGGCGCCGATCCGTCGGTCGGCACGACGAACAGGTGGCTGTAGCGGCCCTCCTTCCAGCTGGTCCAGTGACGGAAGAGCAGTCCGTCAATCACCCGGGCCTTGGATTTGGCGGCCTGCTGTTTCTTCAGCAGCGAATCGTTGCACGGCGCCTCGCCGACGATGTTGCCATTGCATTCCGGATACACGTCCGACACGAAGGCGATCCACTTGCCATCGGGCGACCAGGTGACGCCGGACACACCGGTCGAGACCTTGGCCACCGGACGCGACGAATCGCTGCCCGGCGTGTAAACGACCACAGTCGAGTCGGCGGTGTCGTAAATCAGCTGCTTGCTGTCGGGCGACCAGCGTGGCCGGGTGCCCTGCAGCGGTCGAGCCTGGGCCGAGATCGGCGGGGTGAAGAAAATCTGGCTGCGGCGCGAGTTGCTGTCCAGCGTGACGTCGGTGACGACGTAGGCGATGCTCGAGTCGTCGGGCGAGAGTTGCGGGTCGGACACGCGCCTGAGCTTGAGCATGTCTTCGACGGTAAACGGCGGCGGACCCTGCGCCCAGGCGACCGGCGCCGACAGCCACACTGTTCCGGCGACAAGCAACGAGAGCCACGCGCGGCGATTCATAAGTGCCTCCTGCAGCGAACGGATACACCGAATGCCGGGCCTGAAGACCCGGCACTCAGGCGTCATCCTCCAACGGCCGAGGATAGCACGGAGATTGCGTAGCTAAATGACGCCACGCCGCGAATGCCCGTAAATCGGGCCTGTCTGGCCACGACCGTTGCAATTTCTGCAACGCGGTTGGCTCGCGATAGTGGCAAAAAATGCCATCACATATTTCAGGCGACCTGTTCGCGGTGCGCGGTGCCCTCTGGCGCCTGCGCGGCCAGACCCCTCATGCCGACTGCACGGAGTTGGAATTGGAGCCCGCGTCCCGGCGCGTATGGGAGGACCCTCCCGATCTCGGCGGCCTCCCCCCCGAACGGCCGCACGCGGGCACCGACCCGTCGGTTCGGGTGCTGCTCGCGCCATTCGACCGGCCTGAGCCGCTGCGACGCGATCCTTGTCCACGCGTTGTGTCGCGGCGTGGCTGGATGACGTCGCTACTCGATGCAATCGAGGCTCAACAACGATGCGACCGGCTGTCTGCGCCGGCGACGGCGGCCATCGACCTTCATCCCTTCCAGCTCGAACCCGCCATCGCGATGACGATTCGAGGCACGCCGCGTGTGCTGCTGGCCGACGCCGTCGGCCTCGGCAAGACGATACAGGCGGGGCTGGTGCTCGCCGAACTCTTCGCCCGCCGGGCGTGCCGCCGCGCGCTCATCCTCACGCCTTCGGGCCTGCGCGATCAGTGGGCCGACGAACTGCGCTGCCGGTTCGGCCTCGAGGCCATTGTCGCGGACGCCGCCTGGCTGGAGGCCATGCAAGTCGGCCTGCCGGCGTCCGTCAATCCCTGGTCGATCGAACAAGTGATGATTGCCTCCACCGATTTCGTCAAACGCGCAGACGTGCTGCGCGGCCTTGAGCCGCTCGCCTGGGACCTCGTCGTGGTCGACGAGGCCCACACCGCGTCGGCCGACAGCCAGCGCCGAGTCGCCGCCGATGCCCTGGCGCGCCGGGCCAGACGGGTCATGTTGTTGACGGCCACGCCGCATTCGGGAGATCAGTCGGCGTTCGACGCGCTCTGCCGGATTGGCTCCATGGCAGACGACGAACCCATAGCGCTGTTCAGGCGGTCTCGAAGCGATGCCGGATTCCGAAGCGTGCGGCGCGTGCGTCTGCTGCCAGTGCGCCAGACCGACATCGAGCGGGAGCTGCACCACCGCTTGCTGGCATACGTCGGCAGACTGTGGCGCGAACGCCGGGGGGATACCGGGGGCGACGCCAGACTGGCCGCCATCGTCCTGCTCAAGCGCGCGTTTTCGAGCGCGCAGGCGCTGGCCGAATCGATCGCATTCAGACGGGATCATCTGGCCAACCCGGCCGCGGCGCTGGTCGAGCAGTTGGAGTTTCCATTTGATCCAGAGGCGAGTTCGTCCGACGAGACGCCGCTGGTGGCGCTTGCCACGCCCGGGTTCGACGATGAGAAAGACGAGAAGCAGACGCTCGGATCGCTGGCCGACCTGGCGTACGCGGCGGCGCGGACCGACAGCAAGGTGCGGACAATCGGGCGTTTGATCGGCCGGCTGCGGGAGCCGTGCATCGTGTTTACTGAATACCGCGACACGCTGGCGGCGCTCGCCCGATCGCTGCCGGAGGACGTGACGTGCGCGTCCCTGCATGGGGGCCTCGAGCGCTGGGCCCGCGCCGACGCGGTTCGCCAGTTCACCAGCGGGGGCGCGCGCGTGCTGCTCGCGACCGACGCGGGCGGAGAAGGCCTCAATCTTCAGGCGACGTGCCGGCTCGTCGTCAATCTCGAATTGCCCTGGAATCCCATACGCCTCGAACAGCGCATCGGCCGGGTCGATCGAATCGGTCAGCGCCGCACAGTACACGCGATCAACCTGGTGGCCTCGGGCACCTACGAATCGGCTCTGCTCGCCCGACTGGTCGCGCGGATCGACTGTGCCCGAGACGCCGTGGGCCCAATCGACGAGGTGCTTGGGTCGGAGGGCGACCTGGCGATCGCCGCCGAGATGGCGGGGATGCCGATGGCGGAGCCGCCGTGGGCCCGGCGCCCCACGCCGGAATCGAAGCAACCGGGTCCGCGGCTGGCACGCGTCGCCCTCGACCAGGACGCGCGGCGTCAACGCGACGATCTCGCCGAGAGCCGCCGGGTGCGCGAGGCCATCGCCAGGCGAACACGCCGGGTTCGTCGTCGCGCTCCCGTCATTGCGCGGCGCAGCTTGCCGGAGGTGGCAGCCGTGCCGCTTCGGCGCCTCAAAGGTGTGGCCGCTCAACCTGGCGCGGTCGCGGTGTACGACTCGACCTGTGTAGACGACACCGGCCGGCGAGTAGACGGCGTGTTGTTGCCCCTTTTCTCGCCATTCATGCTGCCGCATCTGCGGGACCGCGCCGACGTGGTGGCGATGGCCAAACAGTGGCTGGCGGCCCAGGGGCCGGAGGCCGACGCCGTGGCGTTGCAGGTGGCCCGCGCGCGGTGCGAAACCGCACGGCAGGTCTGTGCCGACCAGCGGGCTGCCGAGGTTATGCGGGCGCGGGCACAGCGACTGGTTTCTGTCGGGGACAGCCTGATGATCCAGGCGGGTCTGTTCGACCGTCGCGCCGAACGCGAGGTCGACCAACGCCGGACCGAGGCCTCGGCGAGAGACGCCGCGACCGACGTCGGCTTGGAGGAGCACGTCGACGCACGCGACATCGCCCTCGCCGAGCCTCCCCATCTTCGGCTGGTGCTCATGGTGATGCCGTGAAGACACCAGGTCTGGTCGTGTTGCCCGGCGTCGGCGGCACACTGGTGTCGGGCGGTTTTGCGCAGCACCAGCTCGCCGGCCTGTTCGCCGGCCACCTGGGAGAATCAACCCGGCAGCGGGCCTGTCAGGCCGTCGGGTCGTGGTTCAGGCGCCACGGCAGCCGATTCGGGCCGGCCTCAAGCCTGGATGCGCTGTTCCGCGCGGGGGCCGCTCCCCTGTTCGAGGTGCTCGGCTATCAGGCGTGCGACCGGTACGACCAGGGTCGGGGCCGCGCGCTGCACGCCGTCGCTCGCGGGCCCGGCGCGACGCTGCCAGTGGCCATCGTCGGGTGGGGCGAACCGATGGATCGCAACTGGACCGACATCGCCGCGTTGGCCGCGCAGACCGACGCCAACTGGGCGGCGTGCTTCAACGGCCGCAGCCTTCGACTCTGTGATGCGCGGCGGACGTACGCCCGCTCGTTTCTGGACTTCGAACTGGACAGCGTGGCGGCTCACCCCGTTTCGTTCGCGCTGTTCTGGGGGCTGTTGCGACCGGAAGCCATCGCCGGCCTCACGGGCCGCGTCGCCGCGGCGTCGGCGCGCCACGGTGTCGCGGTCTGTGCGTCGTTGCGGGACGGCGTGCGGGAGGCGCTTACGCTTCTTCTGGAAGCGCTCCTCATGGCGAGTCGTCGCAAAGGCGCCGGCAACAGGGGCACCGTCGATCGAGACGACGTGTTCGAACAGGCGCTCACCATCATCTATCGGATGCTGTTCCTGCTGTTTGCCGAGTCGCGCGGCCTGGTCCCGGTCTGGCACCCGGTCTACCGCGCCAGCTACACCATGGACGCGCTGTGCAGGCAGGCCGAACGTCCCGGATCGCGGCGCGGTTTGTGGGAGGCCTTTCAAGCGCTGTCGCGCCTGGCGCACGCCGGCTGCCGGGCTGGAACGCTGCGCGTCACACCATTCAACGGCCGACTCTTCGCACCGTCGAAGACGCCGTTGGCGGAAACCGGCCGACTCGACGATCGGCTGGTTGGAAAGGCGCTGGTGGCGTTGACGAGCACGCCGGGCGAGAGAGGCCGCGAACCGATCTGGTTTCGCGACCTCGGCGTCGAGCAACTCGGCGCCGTCTACGAGCACGTGCTCGACTACGAACCGGTGATCACGCCCCGTCCGCGCGGCGCAACCACTGGAGGCAACGGCAGGCACCCCGAGGTGGCCGTCACGCTGGTGGCGCAGCGGGACAAGCGAAAGGCGAGCGGCACGTTCTACACGCCGCAAAGCATGACCGACTACCTGGTCCGCCAGACACTCCGGCCGCTGGTGTCGGGGGCGTCGGCGGAACAGATCCTGTCGTTGCGCGTGCTCGATCCAGCCATGGGCAGCGGCGCGTTCCTGGTGGCGGCGTGTCGGTATCTTGCCGCGGCCTACGAAGCGGCCGTCGTCAACCAGCGTGGGTGGCTCCCCTCCGACATCACCGATGCCGACCGCGCGGGTTTTCGGCGGATCGTGGCCCGGCGTTGTCTCTACGGCATCGACATCAACCCGATGGCCGTGCAGGTGGCTCGCCTGTCGATCTGGCTGGCGACGCTGGCGGCCGACCGGCCGCTTACGTTTCTCGATCACCATTTGGCGGTCGGAGACAGTTTGCTGGGCGCGTCGCTCGACGACCTCGCGCGGCAGCCGCCGGGAACGGCGCGGTCGCGGGCGCGTGGCGAAACGCTGCCGCTGTTCGATGCGGGGGATGTCGGTTCGACCCTCGAGCGCGTCCTCCCGGTGAGGGGGCAACTCGAACTCGCCGAGGACGACACGGCCGATGCGGTCCATCAGAAGGAGCGGTTGCTGGCCGGGCTCTGGTCGGCGGCAAGCCCGCTGGTTGCGCTCAGGCGGGCCGCCGATTTGTGGTGCGCGTGCTGGTTCTGGGGAACGCGCGATCCTGCCCAACCCGACGCGCGGCAATACGCCGAACTGCTGGCCGCCACGCTGGGACGATTGTCCGTTCTGCCGCAGCGCGTGATCGAGCCGCGGCTGGCTTACGCACGTCAGGTCAGCCGGTCGCTCCGGTTCTTTCACTGGACCCTGGAGTTTCCGGAGGTGTTCTTTGATCGCGACGGCCGGCCCGCCGACAACGGCGGCTTCGATGCCATTCTGGGCAATCCCCCGTGGGACATGATCAGGGGCGACAGCGGTCCCGATCAGGAGCGCGAAAGTCGGCGAACGTTCGCCTCGCAGGTGACGCGCTTTGTTCGCGCGTCCGGCGTGTACCAGTCGTGCCGGCAGGGCCACGCGAATCGGTACCAGTTGTTCGTCGAACGCAGCCTTCATCTGGTGAGACGCGGCGGGCGTGTCGGACTTGTCGTGCCGTGGGGGCTGGCGTCCGACCACGGGTGCGCGGAATTGCGGCGCGTGCTGTTCGAACACTGCGAGACCGATCGCCTCGTCGGCCTGGACAACGCCAGCGGCGTCTTCCCGATCCATCGCGGCGTGCGTTTTTTGTTGTTGTCGGCCACCGCCGGCGGGTCCACCCGGCGCACACGCTGCCGCTTCGGCGGACGTGATGCGTCCGATCTCGAATCAATCGACGCCGAACGGGTCGGTCGCAGGTCTCACGACAGGGCCGTCACGATCACGCCCGCCTTTGTGAGGCGGGTGTCCGGGCCGGGGCTTGCTATCCCGTACCTGCGGAGCCGGACCGACAAACGTCTGGTCGAAGGGCTGGTGGAGCGCGTTGCGCCCTTGTCTGACGTGCGGGGCTGGGGAGCGACGTTCGGGCGGGAGCTGAATGCCACAGACGATCGGCACGCCTTCACGTCTGTGCCTGGGGCCGTTCCCATCGTGGAGGGCAAACACGTGGACCCGTTCGTGGTCCGCGTGTCGGCGTGCGACCGATGGCTGGTTGGGCCGGAGGCGGTCATCTCGAAACCGGCGTGGCAGGCGGCCCGGCGACCGCGGCTCTGTTATCGGGACGTCGCGGCCGCGTCGAATCGCCTCACCCTCATTGCGGCGATTCTGCCGCGGCGGACACTGGCCGTCCATACTGTCTTCTGCCTCAGGACCCGTCTGCCGTTTCGGGATCAGACCGTGTTGTGCGGCTTGCTCAACAGTTTCGTCGCCAACTATCTGGTGCGCCTCTGGGTCACCACGCATCTGGGCACCACCACGGTCGAGCGTTTGCCCGTGCCTCGACCAGATGTGCGGTCGGCCGACTACCAGCAGGTCGCGACTCTCGCGCACCGGCTGGCTCGGCCGGGACACTGGTCGGACGTGGCGTACGCCAGGATTCAGGCCGTGAGTGCGCGACTCTACGGTCTGTCGTCGGACGACCTGCGCCATGTGCTCGATTCGTTTCCGTTGATCGAAAGCGACATCAGGCAAGGCGTGATGGCGGCGTTCGAGGAGTTGGGCGGGGCGCCGGACGCGCCGTAGTTGCGTCCGGCCGTGTGCAGGGGGCGGGGGGGCGGCCACCCTGTCGCCGCGGTGCCCGACGGCTTAGATCAATGCGAGCAGGAGACTGCTGGCGATCACCAGCAGAACGGTGGCCGTCAGACCGGCAAAGAGCCAGTCGCGCTGCCCGACGTACTTAAACACGGAGACCAGCACGCGGGTTGCCGGCGTGGCCATCAGGATTACGAGACCGGCGCGCATCAGCCCGTCGCCGGATTGATGGGCCGGCCAGGCCAGCGCCAGCATCAATCCTGCCGCCAGCACGATGGTGCTCAGGAGCGTGCCGATCTGGAGCACGCGGCCCAGCACTCGCTCCAGGTCCCGCGTCGCAGCGGATTTCGCGTCGGCCATCTCACCGCCCTCGCCAGCATCAACGCCGCCACGATGGCCAGGATGCCGCTCATGAGCGGATTTCGCGTCGGTCATCTCACCGCCCTCACCAGCATCAACGCCGCCACGATGGCCAGGATGCCGCTCATGATGAGCTTGAGGCGCCGCGCACGGATGCGCTCCGCCAGTCGCAGGCCCACCCGCGACCCCGCCAGCACGCCGAGCACCGTGGCAGACGCCAGCGTCGGCAGAATGTGCCCCTGGCCGTAGTAGATCAAGGCACCAGTGGAGGCGGTGACGCCAATCATGAACGCGCTGGTGGCGGCGGCGGCCCGAAGCGGCACGCCGCACCAGGCATTGAGCACCGGCACCTTGAGGATGCCTCCTCCCAGACCGAGCAGCGTCGACACATTGCCCGCAACGAGCGACACCAGAAGCGCAAGTCGGATCCGTTTGACGCGGTAGATGACGGTTCGGCCCGCCTCCGCGTCGAAGAAACGGCCGCCCAGCATCCCAGGGTCGGCGTCGGGCTCGGAGATCACGTTGCGGCGGTTGAGCCGCGTCAGCATGACGATGGCCACGCCGGTGGCCACCGCGGCGAACAGAATTTCCAGCGTCTTCTCAGACAGGTAGTAGGCCGTCAGGCCGCCCATCACGCCGCCGATCGCCGTCGCCACTTCGAGCAGCATGCCGAGGCGAAGGTTGATGAGTTGCCGGCCGGCCGCGTGGGCCGACACCGTGCTTGAGGTCGCAATCACGGTGATCAGGCTGATGCCCACCGCCGTCTTGATCGGCACGCCTGCGGCCAGAACGAGGAACGGCACCAGGAACACGCCCCCTCCAAGGCCGAGCAGCGCGCCCATCGTGCCGGCAACGGCACCCATGACGATCATCACGCCGAGAAACAGAGGGGACACAGCCAGGTGACCTTTCAGTGCCGTCTTGCCTTTGGCACTCGCATTAGAGCGCGGGTCGCGTCCCTCCCACCCACGGCTTGAGCACCGAGTAGAGCGCACTCATGATGGGCGTCGGCACGCCGGCGGCGCGACCGCGGCGGACCACCGATCCGGGCAACGCTTCCAGCTCGATGCGCTTGCCCTTCAGCAAGTCGATCAGCAGCGACGACCTCGTCGTCGGAGGCAGTGTCGTCATGTAGCCGTTGACGTAATCCATCAGGCTGGCATGGTCGCGAACGGCAATCCCCTCGGCCCGCGCGACGCATTCCACCTCGCACACCGCCGCCACCATCTGCTGGTAGATGAAGGGATCGTCCCTGAGTGGACCGATCGGCAACCGGGCGGCGCCGGTGAAGGCCGCAAAGGGCGCCAGGTAGATGAACTTTTCCCACGCCGCCACGCGCGCATCCACGACAGGCTCGGCCTGGATGTCGGCCTCGATCATCACGTCAGCGATTCGGCGTACCCGTTGGGTGACGACGGAGGCGGCACCAAAGACCTCGCCGAACACGATGCGGCGATGCGCGCCCGTCTGCTCGATCACGCCCGGCGACGACAACGCGGTCGCAATATAGGTCGGCCCGCCAAGTACGCGCTCCTGGCCGACGACGGCGGCCACTTCGTCGACCGAATCCACGCCGTTCTGCAGCGACAGCACGACGGTATGCGGACCCAGCAGCGGCGCCAAACGCGGCAGCGCCGTCTCGTTGTCGTAGGCCTTGACGGCCAGAATCACGACGTCGACGGGGCCGATCTTGGTCGGGTCGTCCTCGGCCTGTACCTGCGCCGTCAGATCGCCCAGCGGGCTTCGGACGATCAGACCCCGTTCACGGATCGCCTCCAGGTGCGGGCCGCGGGCCACAAGACTGACGCGCTGCCCAGAGACGGCGAGTTTGGCGCCGTAATACCCCCCGACCGCGCCGGCGCCAACGACCGCAAAATGCATCAACATAGCGGCAACTTAGCATAGCGGCGAGCGGATCGCCGCGAGTGCTTGACAAACTCCGACCAATTCCATCAGAATTAAAGCTCCTTAACGATGAGTTTCTTCCTGCGTTCCCGATCGGCCACCGCGCGAATACGGCCGGAAGGGTCTCATGGCTCTCATGTCCCGATGACAAATGCCGTGTCCGCCGTTGGCTGCGCAACGCCGCGCGCCGGGAGTCCCAAATGAACAAGTGGTCCTGTCTGCCCGGCTCGCGCCGCTGGCAGTTTGCCTCGTTGACGTTCGCGATCCTCACCCTCGCTCTGGTGGTCGGCCCAGGAGTGGGCTGGCTGTCGGCTCAGGCCCCGCAAACCGGCATCGTGGCCGGACGCAACGTCAACATGGTGTCGGGCACGGGCTGGCCGGATGGCGACCCGTTCCTCCAGCGCCAAAATGAGCCCTCGGTGGCGGCGTCTTCGCGCAATCCGCTGCATCTGCTCGGCGGCTCCAACGATTACCGCACGGTCGATCTGCCTGGCCTGCCCAATGGCGGAGAAACTGGCGACGCGTGGCTGGGCGTCTTCAAGTCGTTCGATGGTGGCCAGCGCTGGCGGAGCACGCTGATCCCGGGATACCCGCAGGATCAGTCGCCGATCGGAATCGCATCTCCGCTCCATGGTTATCAGGCAGCCGCCGACCCGGTGGTCCGCGCCGGCACCAACGGTCTCTTCTATTACAGCGGCATCGTTTTCGATCGCGGCGCCAATGCGAGGAGCCGCGTGTTCGTGTCGCGGTTCATCGACAACAACAACAAGGAAAACGGCGACCCGATTGCCTACCTGGGCACCAGTGCCGTCGCCTCACACTCGGGCCGAGGCGGAGCCTTCATCGACAAGCCCTGGCTCGTGGTGGACGTGCCGCGACCGGGATCGAAGTCGTGCGTCATCACCACGCCGGGGCCCGGCACCACGACCCTCACGCAGACGATTCAGGCTGGGATGGTCTACCTGACGTACTCGTTGATCACCGGCTCTGGCGTCAATATCCAATCTGCGATCATGTTCTCCGCATCGAGTGATTGCGGAGCCACATGGACGAAGCCGATCCAGATTTCAGACCCGGCGGCGCACGTGAACCAGGGCTCGGCGATGGCCATCGATCCGTCGAGCGGCGGACTCTACATCACGTGGCGGCAGTTCGGCATCGGCGGACAGACCGATGCGGTCGTCGTGGCGCACGCCACGTCGGGCGGCCGGTCGTTCAGCGCGCTCAGGAAGATTCGCGAACTCGCCGCCAATCACACGGCGCACGAGGTAGAGGGCTGGCTCAAGCGAGAGCGTGATGAAGACGAGCGCGACGAACGCGAAAAGAAGACGGGCCATGAGAAAGTCGTCGCGGAACACGGGCCGGGAGGCGTCAATGGCCAGGGCGGCGCGAGCCTGGTCACCGCGTCGGGCTTCACGGGCACCTTCGATCAGCCGACCGCCAGCGATCAGTTCCGCACGAACGCCTATCCGACCATCGCCATCGACGGGCAGGGACGCGCCTATCTGGCGTGGACCGAACGCGGTCTGGCCGGCTTCAACGTTGACCAGTCTCGCATCGTCATATCGACATCGCTCGACGGCCTGACGTGGACCGCGCCGAAAGTCGTGGAGGATCCGGTGGCGCCAACCACCGGAAGTCTTCCGCTCCCCGGCCACCAGTTGATGCCATCGCTCAGTTTCGCAGGGGGCAAGCTGGTCCTCGCGTTTTACGACCTGCGCGAAGACATCTCTGGCACGTTCGCCACGTGGGTTGACGATGGCACGGCGAGCGTCAATTCGGGCAAGCGGCACACCATCGACATCCGGGCAGCCATGGCGGATCCGGGCGACATGCCTGCATTCGAACCCTCGGTGCGGGTGTCGCAATACATGCAGACGGTCCGACCGTTGTCGGGCGTGACACAGCAGCTTCAGTACAACCCGCCGAACCTGCCGATGTTCAAGCTGGGCACGGCGCCGTTCATGGGCGACTACATCGACATCACCCCGTCGCCGGTCTTCGTGCGGAACGCCGCCGGTCAGTGGAGTTTCAACGTCGCACCGGTTTCGGCGCCTGTGTTCCATCTGGTGTGGACCGACAACCGCGACGTGCGTCCGCCTCACGCGGTCAACGCGCTGGGCAAGCCCGATTGGACCAAGTACACGCCCCCGGCCAATCCCTTCTCGCTGGTGGCGTGCGACCCGAACTTTACCGCCTCGCGCAATCAGAACATCTACACGGCTCGCCTCACGCGAGGCCTGCTCGCCGGTTCGCCTGGCAACAGCAAACAGCTGAGCGCCAAGGTGCCGCGTGGATTCGTGGTATTCGCGCAGAACACGACAGCGGCCCTGAAGTCGTTTCGCCTTTCAATCGCGAACCAGCCGGTCGGCGGGCGTGCCTCGTTCACGCAGTTCGAGATCGACGGGCTGCTGACGTCGGTGGATGTCAATGTGGCGCCGCGTTCGTCGGTCTCCCGAACGGTGTACGTGACGTCGACCGACCCCCGCGCCATGGTGACGGTCAACGTCAACGAAATCACGGCGCCAGGCGTGGCCGGCACCGTCATCGCCGGCGGATTGACCGGCGCGGTTGTGCTGAACCCGGACATCAGTAATCCGGACATCTCGAACCCCGACATCTCGAACCCGGACATCAGCAATCCCGACATCTCGAACGCTGAGGTCTACAACCCGGACATCAGCAACCCGGACATCTCGAACCCGGACATCTCGAACCCGGACATCAGCAATCCCGATATCTCGAATCCCGACATTTCGAACGCGGTGATTCTGAACCCGGATATCTCGAACCCCGATATCAGCAATCCCGATATCTCGAACCCGGACATCAGCAATCCCGATATCTCGAACCCGGACATCAGCAATCCCGACATTTCGAACGGGGCCATTGCCGATGTCACCTGGACGATGACCAACGAAGGCAACACGACGTCCACGTTCAACGTCGGGTTGTTCATGCAGAACGCGACGCTGCCTGCCGGCATCAAGACGCAACTGCTCCTGCACAAGCAGTACAAGACGCCGACCTCGGATGGCTGCACGCTCAAAGTGCAGACGCAGAGCGTGCTGGTCGCCAACATCGTCGATCCCGTCTTCAAGGCAGCGACCGATCCGGTGACCAGGCCGGATCCGGGCAGCCCGGACATCAGCAACGCGACCATGTGGCTTGAGCCGGGCGCGTCGGCCAGGATCACGCTCCGCGTGGTCAACACGAATCCGGCGGTGGTCTCGTTCAATCCCGCTGCGCAAGTGACGCCGGCAGTGACCTCGGTGGCGTACAACGTGGATAACTTGAAGACGGCGACCGTGCCGCCGACGACGCCGCCCTCCACCACGCCGCCGCCAAACACCAAGCCGTCCACGTCGAACGTGCCGGTGCTGACGTTTGCGACGCAACCGGCCACTTCCACCATCGGGGTGGTGCTTGCGCCGTTCACTGTGCAGGCGGGCAACCTGCCTACCGGCAAAGAGATTCCAGTCACCATCGCGATTTCCGCGGGCGGCCTGCTTGGCGGCACGATGACAAAGATGACGGTGGGTGGCGTCGCAACGTTCAGTGACATCGTGATTGACCGCGCGATTGCGAGTCTGGCACTGGTGGCTTCGTCCAGTTCGGCCAACGCGATCCCGACGTACTCGAACACCTTCAGCATCGCCAAGCTGACGGCGACGATCACGATCACCCCTGCCAGCCTGGCGGCCACGTACGACGGCACGCAGAAGGCGGTGTCGGTGTCGACCAGCCCGGCGAACCTGGCGACGGTCATCACCTATGGCCTCAGCGAAGTCTTGACGAGCACCATTCCGCCGACCGCGGCCGGCCAGTACGGTGTCATCGTCAACATCGCTCCGAATAACCCGACGTACCAGGGAACGGCGACGGGCACGCTGAACATCAGCCCGGCGACCGCATCAGTGGTGCTGGGGAACACCAGCCAGTTGTACGACGGCACGCCGAAGAGTGTGACGGTCACCACCACGCCGACCAGTCTGGCGGCCGGCGTCAGCGTCACGTACGGCGGGTTGCCGACCGCTCCGATTGCGGCGGGGCCGTACGCCGTGGTCGCCACGGTGAACGATCCGAACTACGTTGGCAGCGCTAGCGGAACGCTGACGATCACTCCGGCGAGCGCCGTGCTCACGGTGGGCGGATTGGCCGGCCAGGTCTACGACGGCATGCCCAAGACGGTCACAGTCACCACCGCGCCTCCGGGCGTTGCGTTCTCGGTCGCCTATACAGGCAACAGCGCCGTACCCGTCTATGCGGGCAACTATCCGTTTGTGGTCACGGTGACCGATCCGAACTGGGCTGGCACGCCACCCCAGAACGGCATTCTGGCCATCGCGAAGGCGACGCCGGTCATCACGTGGCCGGCCCCTGCTGCTATCTCCCTCGGGACGCCGCTTGGCGCGGTCCAGTTGAACGCCACGGCCAACGTGCCGGGCACATTCGCTTACACCCCAGTCTCGGGTACGGTCTTGTCCGCCGGAGTGGGTCAGACGCTGTCGGTGGCCTTCGCACCGACCGACGCGACGAACTACGCGCCCGCATCGAAGAACGTCACCATTGACGTCACCTCGTCGTCGTTTGCCGTGACCGTGCCTGGCACGGCTGGCGGGACGGTGAATTACAACGTTGGCGGAGGGCCGGCGGCAGCGCAGGGCACGGCGCCAGTCGACGCGGGCCTGGTGATGAGTCCTGGCAGCACCGTCGTCGTCACCGCGACGGGCAGCGTCTCTTGGTACACTACGGACGTCGTCGTGGGCCCGGCCGGCCTTGATCTCGGCGGGCACGGGGACTTCCTGATGGCGTCGCCTCCGACACCGGCAATCTGCCTGATTGCGAGAGTCGGCAACGGGCCGTGGCAGTACGTCGGCGTGGGCCCGACGACGATTACGGCGAGCACAACTGGAACGCTGCAGTTCGCCGTCAACGACAGCTACTACGGCGACAACGCCGGTTCGTTCGTGGCCCATGTCGCGTTGGGACCGTCCGGAATAGTCGGGTTGTGGAGCGCCCAGGGCAACGGCCTGAATAGCGCCAGCGGCGCTACGGCGACGGTGCAGGGTGGCGGGACGTACGCGACGGGCGCAGTCGGACAGGCCTTCAGTCTGGTGAACGCCGATTCCACTGCTAATCAATTCGTCGATGTCGGAGTCGTCCCGAGTCTGCAAATGACGAACGCCCTGTCCTTTGCGGCATGGATCTACCCGACCGGGCCGGGCAATGGCACCTTTGCCACGATGGGTGATGGCGTGGTCGAGGGTGGAATCCTCATCAATCAGGAGTATCAGTACGAAGTGGCGCGCTATGCCGACGGCAGCATCCGGTTTGCGTTCAACAACACGTCTCCGGGCTGGGCCTGGATCAATTCCGGCGCGATGACGCCGGTCAACACGTGGTCGCACGTGGCCGTCACGTACGATTCGGGTGCGGTCAAAACGTATCTCAACGGTGTACTCGTCAACACGGTTCCGGCCAGCGGGCCGTTGGCGGGCACGCCAAGCTACTTCGAGATTGGTGGCCGCCATCAAACCGCCGATCAACCCGGATTCCGCCAGAACTTCAGCGGATCGATCGACGAAGTCGCGATGTTCAACCGGGCGCTGACGGCAGCCGAAGTCGCGCGGTTGTTCAGCGGCCAGTAAACCTGAGACCGGCCTGTAGCGCGCGGTTGCGGGTTCCCCGAGAGGCCCGCGGCCGCGGCTCCGGACCGGTTACTTCGGACTTCCGACACGGCGACGGGCATCGGCCACCAGGCCCTGCTCGTCGCCTTTTTCTTTGATGGCGAGAAACGCCTTGTAGGAATCCTTCGCGCCCGCGCCGCCCAGCGCCTCGTGCACGCGCCCCTGGTAGTACTCAATCGGCGCGTAGTAGCGATAACTCGGCACATCGTCGAGCAGCACGGCGGTGGCCTCGCCCCGCCGCTTCACGCAGAGATCGAATTCCGAGTCGGCTTCGGCGGCGGCGCCAGCCTGCAGGTAGGCCCGGCCCAGGCCGTCGCGCACCAGCCACGAGTCGGCGAACTGCCGCGCCGTATTGAACCGCTCGATGGCCTTGCGCGGGTCGTTCTTCTGAAGCGCAACATCCCCTTCGAGCACGCGGGCCCACATCAGCGACTCGGCGTCGAAGCGCTGCAGCAGCTTCGTGACGATCTCGAGCGCCTGGCCGGTCTGTCCGCCCTCGGCGAGCACGCGGCCGGCCAGAAACGTAATCTCTCCGCTCTGGTTCTCGGCCATGGCCTTTTTGGCCAGAACCACCGCGTCGCTCGCCCGCGCCTGCAACAGGCGCACTTCCGCGAGCGTCACGACGAGCCGGGCTTGCCGGGATGCGTCTTTCTCGGCGGCCATCGCTGGTTCGAGGACGCCCGCCGCCTCCGTCAGCTTGCCCTGATACATCAACAGGTCGGCCAGGCCGGTCGCCGCCGCCGCCCGCCCCGCCTCCGACGTGGTCTGCAGTTTCGCGTACGTCGCCCGTGCGTCATCGGCGCGTCCCGCCGCCAGTTGCGACAGCGCCTTCGCGACGAACGCCTTGACGAATGTCGGGTTGAGCTTGAGGACTTCTCCAGCCTCGCGGTCGGCCGCGGCGAAATCGCCTGCGTACATCTCGAACAACGCGAGGTTGTTGCGGCGAATCACGTTGCTCGGATAGATCTCCACCGCGCGGCGTCCCTCGACAACGGCCCGCGTCATGTCGCGGCGATAGAAATACGCCACCGCAAGATTCGCCAGGCCCGCGGTGTCGGCCGGGAACTTCTCGACGAGCGCTTTGGATTCCTCGAGGGCCTTCTCGGAGTTGCGTTGCAGCAAATAGTACCCGCTTCGAGTGCGGAACTTCTCGCGCTCGGTCATGCGACTGCTGTGCGCGAGCGCCTGTTTATAGAATTCCTCTGCCTCCTGTCGGCGGCCGAGGCTGCTCGTCACGGCGCCAAGACCCGCAAAAGCCCGTCCGAGCTCGGGATCCAGCGTGACCGCTTTCTTGTATTCCACAAACGCCTGCTCGTATTTCCCCGCCCACTGCAGCTCCTGTCCACTCGTGTAGGCGCGCGCCGCGTCGATCGATCCAGCCGTAAACGACTCCTGCTCCACGATCTTGTCGGCATTGGCCTTCGAATCGCCGAGGCCCTGCCTCACCTTGGCCGCCATCTGTCCGACGGCTCCGAGAACGGCATCGCGATTGGCGGCCTTGGTGTCCCAGGTGAGCAGCGTCTTGTTGACCGACGGATCGACCATGCGAACGGTGAGGTCGTAACTCGCGCCGTTGGCGGCAATCGCGCCGGTGACGACGCGCTGAACGCCCTCGCGCGTGGCCACCAGCACGGCCGTCGCGTCATCGAGATGTCCGCCGGGGGTGATCTGGCCGGCCAGTTTGATGGCGTCCTTGCGTGGATACGCCGTGACGAACGACGCGCCTTCGACGCCGACGGCGAGCGCCTGTTCGATCAGGCCGTCGAACACCGGTTCGTGCGTCCTGTTGTCGAAGTCGGCGATGAGCACCGAGACGGGCTTGTGCGCGGCGGGCGCCGGTGCTGGGCCTCGCGCCATCCAGTACGTGCCGCCGACCAGCGCCACAACGACAGCGCCCGTCACAGCCATCACTGCGGGCGTAAATCGCCGGACGACAGGCTCGGGAATCAGATTGCCGTCCGCATCCAACCTCCCCAGCGCGGCTGCCAGTTCGGCAGTCGTCTGGAAGCGCTCAGCGGGATCGAGTTGGACGCATCTGGTGACGATCGTGTCGATCGCTTCCGGCAGGCCAGGCGCTTTGGCCCGAAGCGATACCGGCGTCTGCGAGACGCGCGTCGTCAGTTCCTGCCACGGCGACGATCCTTCGGGGATGGCGCGGCGGCCAGTCAACAGGTCCGACAGGATCAGCCCGAATGCGTAGATGTCGGTCCGCTGGTCGACGGGTTCGCCGCGCGACTGCTCCGGCGCCATGTACTCGAGGGTCCCCACGACGCCGCCCACTCGGGTGTGCAGCACGGCGGCCGCGCGCGCATCCGGACTGGCGCCGGTTGACGCAGGGCCCATCATCGTTTCCGACCCGGCTGAGTCGGCGGCAAGAGCGGCGGCAGACGACGCGCCCGCTGCCGGCTTCGACGTCGGGGCGGCGCCAGGCCCACCCTTGGTGGCCGACGCCCCCCCCGGCCGAGCCGACGACTGGGCGATCCCGAAATCCATGATGAAGGCCTGATCCTCGCCGTCCAGCATGATGTTGGCCGGTTTCAGGTCTCGATGGACGACGCCCGCCTCGTGCGCCGCCTGCATGCCGGACACCACCTGCCTGGCAATCGTCAGCACGCGAGCGGCCGGCAACGTGCCTTCTCGCTGGAGCGTGGTCGCGAGGTCTTCGCCCTCGACGTACGACATCGTGATGTATTTGATGCCGTCGATCTCGCCGAGGTCGTGAATGCGGACGACGTTCTTGTTGGTGACCTGCCGCGCCAGAAGCAACTCACGCTTGAAACGCCGTTCGATTTCCAGCGCTTCCTGCGGATCGTTGAGGGCCTCGGGACGAATCACCTTCAACGCGACCGCGACGCCCAACTCGGCGTCCCACGCCTGGTAGACTGCGCCCATCCCGCCGACACCGAGCGTCTTGATGATGTGATACCGCGCCCCGAAGTCCTGGCCGGAGGAAAGGGGACCGGATTTCGCCCGACCCGCCGATGGTGCCGGCGTTGCTGGCGCAGGACCGCCCCCGATCGTCGCGTCCTCCTCGCGCGGTCGACTCAGAGGGCCAGCGAGCGTCGCGGCGTCGTGCGTGTGAATCGGGGAGGCAAAGCCGGTGGGTGCGTCCGCGCCAGTCCCGCAGATCAGACACCGCCCCCCCGGTCCGGACAACGCTCCGCCGCAGGAGGGGCAGGTCAAAGAAGTCATGCAATGTGTCCGGCGATGATCTTCATTATGACAGAAATGCCGAACCGGACTTCGACGCCAGACCCGTCAGTCGAGCGACACCACGGGCCACCCCCGCGCCTCGGCAAGCGCGCGCAGCCTGGCGTCGGGATGCGCGGCGACCGGGTGGGTCACCCGTTCCAGGAGTGGAAGATCGTTGATCGAGTCGGTGTAGAACCAGCTCTCCGTGTAGTCCGACAAACGCTCGCCTCGCGAGGCGAGCCATTCGTCGAGCCTCGTCACTTTCCCTTCGCGGAAGCACGGCGTGCCGCTCTCGCGGCCCGTGAAGCGGCCATCGATTTCCTCGAGGTCTGTCGCGATGAGATACGGCACACCGAGCGCCGCCGCGATCGGCGCGGTGATGAACCGGTTGGTCGCCGTGATGATCACCGTCACCGCATCGCGATAACGCTCGACCAGCGCGCGTGCGCCGGGCCGGATCATCGGCAGCACCTTCGATGTCATGAACTGCCGGTGCCACGCCTCGAGCTGCGGCCGGGGATAGGCCGCCAGCGGCGTCAGCTGGAAGGCGAGAAACTCCGAAAGATTCAGCACGCCGGCCTTGTACCGCTCGTAGAATTCGAGATTGCGCGCCTCGTAACTGGCGCGATCAAGAATGCCTGCCTCAATCAGCGTCTGGCCCCACTCGTAGTCGCTGTCCCCGCTCAGCAGGGTTTCGTCGAGATCGAACAGTGCGAGGCGCTTCATGCAGGATTCCTTATTTCGCTGGCGTGGACGGCAGCAGCATGCGGCCCGTATAGATCGCCATGCCGACGACCGCATCGATCCCGAGCGCGTCCAGATCGTCCACCTCGCGAGTCGTCGTAATGCCGCCGGCCGCGCTCAGTCTGTTGCTGGTCGCCGCACGCACGCGGCGGACCGCGGCCATGTCGATCCCGGCCATCATGCCTTCGGTCTCGACGTGGGTGTAGAGAAATTCCCCGCAATACGGCTCCAACTGGCGCGCCGCGTCTTCGGGTGTCACCGTGGTCTGCTCTCGCCAGCCGCGGACGACGACCTTGCCGCCAGCGCTGTCGATGGCGGCCATCACGCGATCGCGCCCGACGGCGGAGGCCAGCGCCTCGGCGAATTCCACGTTGACGCCCATCGGGCCGAACAGCGCCGATCCGACGATCACTTCGCGCGCGCCGGCGTCGAGCCACTGCCGGGCCCGTGCCACGTCGCGCACCCCGCCGCCCACGCGGCACGCAAGCCGCGCGCAGATCTGCATGGCCAGTGCCTGGTTCGACCCGGACGCCAGCGCGCCGTCGAGGTCGATCAGTTGCACGCGTCGGAATCCCGCGAACCGCTCAACCCAGGCGAACACATCGTCGAACGCCAGCGCGAGGCGTTGGCCCTGCACCAGTTGGACGACTTGTCCGCCGCGAAGATCGATCGACGGGATGAGCATGGCGGCTGTTACTCCTTGACTGGAGGGGAGACCTGCCGGACCGGCACGCCCTGACGGGCCAGCCAGTCCTTGAGATCGCCGACAGACTGTTCGCTGTAGTGAAACACCGAGGCCGCCAGCGCCGCGTCGGCGCGGCCCTGGGTAAACACGTCGAAGAAGTGATCGAAGGTTCCGGCCCCGCCCGATGCGATCACGGGAATCGAGACCGCGTTGGCGACGTCGGCGGTGAGGGCGCAGTCGAAGCCGGAGCGTGTGCCATCGCGATCGATCGAGGTCAACAGGATCTCGCCGGCGCCTCGATCCGCCGCCTCGCGGGCCCATTCGACCGCGTCGCGGTTCGCCGCCGTCGAACCGCTGCGGGCGAACACGCGCGCGCGTGAGCCCTCGCGCTTGGCGTCGATGGCCACCACCACGGCCTGGCTGCCGTAGCGCCTGGCCAGCCTGGCGAGTAGCGGCGGATCGGCGAGGGCGGCGCTGTTGAGGCTCACCTTGTCGGCGCCGGCCTCAATCACCGCCGCCGCGTCGGCCTCGGTCCGGATGCCGCCGCCAACCGCGAGCGGGATAAACAGCTCGGCCGCCACCGCGCGGATGGTCTCGACCAGCGCCCGCCGGCTCTCGAGGGTCGCCGTCACGTCGAGCACGACCAGTTCGTCGATGCCCTCTGCGTTGTATCGCCTTGCCAGCTCAACCGGATCGCCGGCTCGGGCCAGCGACTCGAACTGCACGCCCTTCACCACCGCGCCGTCACGCACGTCGAGGCACGCGATGATGCGCCTGGACAGCATGGCTAGCGGCTCCCGGCGGTGCGGAGAAAATTGGCAAGCACGGTCAGGCCGACCTCGCCCGATTTTTCCGGGTGGAACTGGACGCCGAACACGCGGCCGTGCTCGACCGCGCTCGAAAACGTCCCGCCGTGAGCTGTCGTGGCGATCGTGTCGGGACCGACAGGCAGCGCGTAGGAGTGCGTGAAGTACGCTTGCGCGCCATCCGGCAGCCCCGCGAGCAACGCCGACGGTCTCGCCATCACGAGGTCGTTCCAGCCGACGTGGGGAATCTTGACGGTCCACCCGCCGCTGCAATCGGCCCGGGAACCGAAGCCATCGAGCCGCACGCTGCGGCCAGAAAGCAGGCCGAGGCCGGGCACCTCTGGCGCCTCGAGGCTGCCGTCGAACAGCCATTGCTGGCCCAGGCAGATTCCGAGCAGCGCGCACCCCGACGCTACTGACGCCAGCACCGCCTTCCGCCACGGTTCGTCGAGAACGGCCGTCGCGGCGAAATGGCCGACACCGGGAATCACGACCGCGTCGGCTTCCGCAATGTCGGCGGGCGTTCCCGGTACGAAGACGTCGCCGCCGACGGCTCGAAGGGCCTTGCGCACCGACGTGAGGTTGCCGGCTCCGTAGTCGATCAGCGCAATGCGCACGGCTACAGGAGTCCTTTCGTGCTGGGCAAGGCGCGCCCCAGTTGGCGGTCGCGGCTGCACGCCACCCGCAAGGCCCGGGCGAACGCCTTGAACACCGCTTCGACGCGATGATGACTCGATCGACCGTAGAGCACGGCGAGATGAATGTTGGCGCGCGCGCCAATCGCTACGCCCTCGAAGAAGTCGTGCACCAGTTCGGTCTGCAGGTCTCCCACCATCCGGGCCCGCACGCCAAGCTTGATCACCGCATGCGGCCGTCCCGACAGGTCGATGGCGGCCACCGCCAGCGTTTCGTCCATCGGCATCACGAAGTAGCCGGCCCGGTTGATGCCGCGACGCGTGCCGAGGGCCGCCGAGATCGCTTCTCCAAGCACGATGCCGACGTCTTCGACCGTGTGGTGCTGATCGACGTCGAGATCGCCCGTTGCCTCGACATCCAGATTGAACGCGCCGTGGCGCGCCACCAGTTCCAGCATGTGATCGAAAAACCGGATGCCGGTGGACACACGGTAGCGGCCCCGCCCCTCGATTCCGATCGCAATCCTGATGCGGGTCTCGGCCGTACGTCGATCCACTATCCCCTTGCGCACAGCGCCTCCAGTTCGACGAGGCAGGCCTCAGTGTGCTCGACCACGCCAGCCGTGATCCGGATGCAGCCGGCACACCCGGCGACCGCCGATCGGTCGCGGACATAGACGCCCCTTGCCGCCAGCCCTTCCACCACGTTTCCGGCGCGCGGGCCCAGGCGAACCAGCACGAAGTTCGCGTGGCTCTTCCAGTACTCGATGCCCATCCGTTCGCACGCCCGGTAGATCAACTGCCGCGACGCCTCGACTTGCGCAACGTACCAATCGACGTAGTCGCCATCGTCGATGGCTGCCCGGACAGCCGCGAGCGCAAAGACATTGACGCTGAACGGCAGGGTGATGGTCCGGATGCGGTCGATCAGGGGCGCGGCACCCACCAGATACCCGGCCCGGACAGCGGCCAGGCCGTACGCTTTGGCGAACGTCCGGCCGAGCAACACATTCGGGCAGGATCTCAACTCGCTCAAAAAGCTCGTGCCCGCGAACTCGCCGTACGCCTCGTCGAGAAACACGATGGCGCCGGGCGGCAACCGGGAAGCCACCGCGCGGATCTGCTCAGGGCCGACAAGCACACCCGAAGGATTCGCCGGACTCGCCACGAAGACCACTCGCGTCGCCGGACCGATCGCGTTCAGCGTTTCGGCGGTCGGAAACGAAAAGTCCGGCCGTGGTCCCACGTGGACCAGACGAGCCCCCACCACGCCGGCGCTCGCCGCAAACAGTGCGTAGGCGGGTTCGACAACGACCGCCTCGGCGGGATGCCCGTCGTCGAACCGCTGCAACCACGCCACTGCGGTCGAATAGATCCCTTCGTCCAGACCGTTGGTGAGGAACAACTCGTCGTCGCTCACACCGAGCCAGTGCGCGCACGACCGCAGCGTCGCGCCGTAGTCCGGGTAGAACGCGGCCTGGCTGGCCGTGACGGATCGCATCGCCGCGAGCACCCTCGGCGAGCACCCTGCGGTGTTCTCGTTGAGATGCAGACGCAGGCCGGGCCCGCGTTCCGGGGCCCGTTCGTACAGGTCGCTCATCGCAGCCGCTCCCTGATCGACTCGGCGTGCGCCGTCAGGCCTTCGGCTTCGGCGAGTGTGATGATCGTCTGGCCAATGCGCTTGAGGCCGGTCCGCGTGAGCCGTTGCACGCTGGACACGCGCACGAAATCGGCCGCCGACAAGCCGCCGCGGAAGCGCGCGGCGCCGGAGGTCGGCAACACGTGATTCGATCCGGTGCCGTAGTCGCCGGCGGCCTGGGCGCTCCACGGGCCGACAAAGACCGTGCCGGCCCTCACCCGCGACGCCACCTCGTCGTCGTCGCAGACCAGATGCTCGGGCACGAACCGGTCGGCCAGTGCGATCGCCTCGTCGCGAGTCTTGACCACGATGATGGCGCCCCTGGTGGCCAGCGACGCGCGCGCCGGCCCGGTTGCAGGCATCCGCTGTTCGATCGCGTTCAGAACGGCTCGCGCCAGCGTGGGCCTGGTCGTGATGAAAACGGCCCGGGCGTCCGGATCGTGCTCGGCCTGAGCCAGCATGTCGGCCGCGATCCACGTAGCCGGCGCAGCGCTCGACACGATGACGATCTCGCTTGGGCCGGCGTAGAAATCGATCGCGCAGTCGCGCACGACCAGCGCCTTGGCCTCGGCCACATAACGGCTGCCCGGTCCGACGATCTTGTCGACCTGTGGAATCGTCGCCGTACCGTACGCAAGCGCCGCGATCGCGTGGGCGCCGCCGACCCGAAACAGGCGATCGATGCCCGCCTCGGCCGCCGCCGCCAGCACGACCGGCGCCGGTTTCGGGCAGCACGCGATCACCTCCCGTACGCCGGCGATTCTGGCAGGTACCGCCGTCATCAGCAGGGATGACGGGAGCGGAAAACGTCCACCCGGCACGTAGCAGCCGACGCGGTCGAGCGGCGTCACTCGCTGCTCGACGACCACGCCGGGCGCCACCTGCGTGGACCACGACCGCGGCAACTGGGCGCGGGCCACCTTGCGGATGTGGGCCCCGGCCTCGCGCAGCGCCCTGCGCACCGGGGCCGGCGTCGCGTGAGCGCCGGCGGCTATCTCCTCCCGCCCGATCTCGAGGCTGCCCGTCATCCCGTCCAACTGTCGCGCGTAGGCCTTGACGGCGCGATCGCCTCGCCGGCGGACGTCGGCGACAATCCGCCCGACACGATCGCTCATCGACGCCTCGCCGCTCAATGGCCTCGCGACCAGGCGATCGATGGCCCTGCGATCAGCCCCGTCGAACATCTTGACAGCCGTCATCGCGCCCTCACTCCACGATCTTGTTCAGCGGGTACTCGACGATGCCCTCGGCACGAGCAGCCTTGAGCCGGGGAATCAGGTCGCGCACGGTGGCTTCTTCCACGATGGTGTTGAGCGCAACCCAGTCGGCGTCGGCCAGCGGCGAGATCGTGGGCCGGCGCAGCGCGGGCAGCAGGGCGAGCACGTTCGGCAGATCGGCCTGCCGCGTGTTGAGCATCAGGCCGACGCGCCCCTGCGCGGCAATCGCCGCGCGCAGCAGCATGGCGATATTTTCGAGCTTCGTCCGTTTCGCCGGGTCGCTCCACGCCGTCTCGTTGGCCACGAACTGGGTCGCCGACTCCATCACCGTGTCAATGATGCTCAGCCGGTTGGCCCGCAGCGTCGATCCGGTTTCGGTGGCCTCGACAATCGCATCGGCCAGCACGGGCGGTTTGACCTCGGTGGCGCCCCAGGAAAACTCCACGTTGACGCGCACGCCCAGTCGGCGGAAGTAGTCTTCGGTGACGCGAACCAGTTCGGTGGCGATGGTGGCGCCTTCGAGATCGGCCGGCGTCTTGAAGCGGGATTCGTCGGGCACGGCCAGCACCCACTTCACTTTGCCGAAACTCTGCTTGGCGTAAACCAGTTCGGACACCGTTTCCAACTGCCGCCCCTGCGTCCCGCCGGCCAGCGACTGCTCCAGCACCCAGTCGCGCCCGGTCAGTCCCGCGTCGAGCACGCCGTCGCCGACGTAGCGCGCCATTTCCTGCGCCCGGATGAGCATGCACTCGATCTCGGGATCGTCAATCGCCGGAAAATACGACCGGGTGTTGACGTAGATGTTGAAGCCCGCCCGCGCGAACAACTGCACGGTCGCATCTTGCAGCGACCCCTTCGGAATGCCCAGCTTCAATTTCATGATGCGCTCGCCTCCTTCGCTCCAGGTGACGCGACCGCTTCGGACTGGAAGAAGCACGTGCGTTCGCCGGTATGGCAGACGTTGCCGTCGCCCAGACGCCGCACCAGCAGCAGCACCGTGTCGCGGTCGCAGTCGATCAACATCTGCTCGACCGCCAGCCGGTTGCCCGACGTCTCGCCTTTGGTCCACAGCGTATTGCGTGACCGGCTGAAGAAGGTCGCGAACCCGGTGCGCGTGGTGAGGTCGAACGCGGCCTGGTTCATAAACGCCACCATCAGCACTTCTCTCGACGCGGCGTCCTGCACAACGGCTGGTACCAACCCGTCGAGTTTCGAATAGTCCAATGTCATCGCGCGCCCTCCCTGAAACACAACGACCCCGCCAGCATCCCTGCCGGCGAGGTCGCCTGAGATCGGATTCGTGTCGAAGTCCCTAACTCATGCGCGCCGCGCCGCCAGCCTGCACGTGGTGCTGTGATGGTGGCGCCGATGAGCGAAGGTTTCGCAACGCATGTTCGGTACGGCTTTCACGTTAGCGGACCTGTCGGCCGGTGTCAAATCCCGGGAGGGGTGAGTGTCGAGGCGAAAGAGAGAGGTCCCCGTGCTTCACGAAGGAGAAATGTCCCCTGGTGATGGCCTGTGGACGCTGTGCATCACGCGTCTGGCGTCTATCGAACGCGGATTTTACGCGGGCGAAACACGGAGGGTCTCTGATCGCTGCCGATACGCCGCCGGCCGACGTTGCCGCCTTGTATACTTGGCGCATGAGCCGCATTCTGATCGTCGAAGACGACGACGACATCGCGCAGTTGGTGCATCGCTATCTGACCAGGGCCGGCCACATCGCCGATGTGGTGCTCACCGGCGACGAGGCGCTCGCTCGAGTCCGCGAGCGGACGCCAGATTTGATCATCCTCGATTTGATGCTGCCAGGGGTCAACGGGCTCGAGATCTGCCGGACGCTCCGCGCAACGCCAGCAACCAGGTCCGTTTCCATCATCATGCTCACGGCCCGCACCGAAGAGTCGGATCGCGTCGTGGGCCTCGAACTCGGCGCCGACGACTACGTCACCAAGCCGTTCAGCCCCAGCGAACTGGTGGCGCGGGTCGGCGCGCTGCTCCGGCGTGCGCAGCGATGGGCCGACACAAACGACACGACACTCAGCTTTGGCCCCATCGTCCTCGATCGGGAGCGACATCGCGTCACCGACGACGGTCAGGACGTCCGGCTGACGGCCAAGGAATTCCTGCTGCTCGAATACGTCTTACAGCACCGGGGGCGCGTGTTGTCGCGCGACCTGCTGCTGACCGACGTCTGGGGGTACCGCTACACGGGCGGCACCCGCACGGTTGACGTCCACGTGAGACGCCTCCGCGAAAAACTGCCGATGCTGGCCGACGCGATCGAAACCGTCAAGCAGTTTGGCTATCGCATGGTCGAGCCTGGCGGCGAGGGAGGCCCCGACAGCAGGATCGGAGCGGGAGGTCCCGGACGATGACATTCACAGGACTGCGCGGCCGCACGTTCCTTGCGGTGTTCGGCGCCACCACGGTCGCGCTGGTCGCGGCAGCCCCGTTCGTGGTGTCGTCGCTGCGCACACAGCTGCTGCACGCCATCGAGCGTCATCTGCTGGCCGAAACCCGCATCGCGGCCGCGCTGATCGCCGAACATCCTGGCGACACATCGGTGGAGGCCCTCAACGTCGAGGCGCATCGGGTCGGCGCGATGACCTCGGCCCGAATCACGTTGATCGGCCCGGACGGCCGGGTCCTCGGCGATTCGACGGAAGACCTCGGCGGCCTGGCGGCTCTCGACAATCACAACGGTCGGCCCGAAGTCGTCGCCGCGCGGCGAATGGGCCTGGGAATTGAACGGCGTCACAGCGCCACGCTCGGCATCGATCTGCTGTACGTGGCGGTCGTGGTCACACATCCGTCGGTGGCGGTGGTCCGGCTGGCGCTGCCGTTGACCGATGTTGACGATCAGGTCGGCGCGATTGGCCGCGGGCTCGCGCTCGCCCTTGGCGTGGCCTTCGCCTGCGCGCTCGCCATGGCGTGGTTATCGGCGTATTTGCTCGCCCGGCGGGTCGGGGCGATCGCGGCGGTGGCCCGCCGCTATGCCGGTGGCGATTTCTCTCATCCAGCCGGCGATTTCGGCAACGACGAACTCGGGACCGTCGCGCGTACGCTGGATGCCACCGCACGACAACTGGGCGGCCGCATCGGCGAACTGGCCCAGGACCGCGCACGGATGGATGCCATGCTGGCCGGCATGCTCGAAGGCGTGGTGGTCGTCAACGAACTGGGCCGGGTGCACCTGGTGAACAGCGCCGCCAAGCGATTATTGCGAATCGAGGACCAGCCCTCCGATCGCCACTACCGTGACGTCATCCATCAGCCCGAACTCGGAACGTTGATCGCCAGCGCCCTCGAAGGGCGTGCGCCAGACGGTCTCGAGTTCTCTCCACCCCGAGATGCCAACCGGACGGTCGTCGCCCGGGTGGCTCCCATCGGCGCATCGGGCACAATTGGGGCGGTGCTCGTGCTCCACGACATCACGGATCTGCGCCAGGCCGATCGTATTCGGCGCGACTTCGTCGCCAATGTCTCGCACGAACTCCGGACTCCGCTGACCGCCATCCAGGGATACGTCGAGGCCTTGCAGGAGGAGGAGCCTCCGGGGGCCGACGACGCCAGGCGTTTTCTGGAAATCATCGCGCGCCACGCCAGGAGAATGGAGCGGCTGGTGCACGACCTGCTCCGGTTGGCGCGACTCGAAGCCGGGCAGGAGCCCGTCGAGTTGGCGACCACGTCGATTGCGGCGCTCTTCAACGAAGTGGTTACGGATCTGGCGCCCACGATCGCCGCCAAGCAGCAGCAGGTCGTCACCCTGGTCGACGAGGCGAGCACCACGGTTGTGACCGACGCCGCGAAACTCCACGACGCCCTCCGCAATCTGGTCGAGAACGCGGTGGCGTACGCGCCCCCGAACACCACCATCGAGCTGGCCGCGGCTCCCGATCTGCGCGGGACCCTCACGCCCCGTCCCACGATCATCACCGTCGCGGACCAGGGGCCCGGGATTCCCGAATCCGATGTGAGCCGCATCTTCGAGCGGTTCTACCGGGTAGACAGAGCGCGGTCGCGCGAGTCGGGAGGGACCGGCCTCGGCCTGTCGATCGTCAAGCACCTGGTGGGCGTGCTTGCCGGAGACGTGCAGGCGGCGAACCGCCCCGAGGGCGGCGCGATCTTCACGATCACCCTTCCCTAAGTCCTTCGACGCACAAATACGGCGGCGTCTTTGTGCCCTCAGGACTTAGTGCTGAGCGAGCACCACAGGACACGCACGCCTAAAGTCGCTCGTGGCCGTCATGGCGAGTCGAAGTACTCAGGACGCGTCAAGGCCCCCGCCAGCCCTCGCGAGGCCCTACGAAGGCTTTGGCGGCTCTGCAGTGGGGTGAAGAATCGCATCGGCCCGATGGTGCCGGACGTCGAGCGCCTCGACGAGAAAGATCGCGTCCTCGGCCATGTTGGTGGCGTGGTCGGCAACCCGTTCGAGGCACCGGCTCACGACGATCAACTCCATGCCCCGTTCGATCGTCGACGAATCCCTCATCATCTGATCGATCACGACGGTCAGCATTCGGTTCTTCATCGCGTCCACTTCGTCGTCTCGACGCAGCACGTCGCGGGCCAGCGTCGCGTCGCGCTCGAGATACGCCGTAAGGCCGTCGCGGACCATGCCCAGCGCCCGCTGCGCCATCGTCCCAATGGGAATCAATTGGGGCAGCGCCGGCTTCTCGAGCAATTTCAACGCGGCCTCGGCGATGTTGACGGCCTGATCGCCGAGTCGTTCGAGGTCGCCATTGGCCTTGATCGAGGAGACGACGAAGCGCAGATCGCCGGCTTCGGGGGTCTGGAGCGCAAGCAGCAACAAGGCGCGCTCGTCGGTTTGGACCTGCAGGGCGTCGACTTCGTGATCCCGCTCGATCACCAGACGCGCGGCGTCGGCGTCGCGGTCCACGACCGACCGCACCGCCAGTGTCAGCCGCTCCAGCACGAGGTCGCCCATCCACGAAACGGTGCTGCGCAAGGCGGCAAGGTCCGCGTCGCGTTGAAGGCGTTGCATCAGCCGAACCTCCCGGTAATGTAATCTTCCGTGTGCTTCTCGCGCGGGTTGGTGAACAATTCCGCGGTCCTGCTGTACTCGATCAGTTTGCCGAGCCAGAAAAAGGCCGTCGAATCGGACACGCGCGCCGCCTGCTGCAGGTTGTGGGTCACGATGACAATGGTATAGTCCCGCTTCAACTCGAAAATCAACTCCTCGATCTTGAGTGTGGCGATCGGGTCCAAGGCCGAGCAGGGTTCGTCCATCAGGATGATTTCCGGCTCGATGGCAATCGCGCGGGCGATACACAGCCGCTGCTGCTGGCCCCCCGATAACGAGAGGCCGCTGGTCTGGAGCCGATCCTTGACTTCGTCCCAGAGCGCCGCGCCCCTGAGCGACCGCTCGCAGGCGTCGTCGAGCGTGGACCGATCCTTGATCCCCGCAATCCGCAGTCCGTAGACGACATTTTCGTAGATGGATTTGGGAAGCGGGTTCGACTTCTGAAAGACCATGCCGACGCGGCGCCGGACCTCGATGACGTCGGTGGTCGGCGCATTGATGTCCTGACCTCGCACCAGGATGCTCCCGGTGACGCGCACGTGGTCAATCAGATCGTTCATCCGATTGAAGCAGCGCAGCAGCGTCGATTTGCCGCACCCGGACGGCCCAATCAGCGCCGTCACCCGCTTGTCGGGCAAATTCATGGTGATGTCGAACAGCGCCTGATTGGAGCCGTACCACAGGTTGGCGTGGTCCACCACAATCGCGGGAGCGGCGGCCGTCTTGGCGATCGGATGTGCGGCATCGGCGTCGTCGCGCACCGCAGCTTCGGCGCTCATCATCACGCGGATCCTGAGGCCTGGATCGTCGGTCGGCGGGTGCACGTCGGTCATGGCGTGTTCCGAGTCCTGAGTAAAAGAAGTCACGGCCATCATCATTACTCGACAGCCCTAAAAGGCCGATGTCTGGTACTTCCGCCTGAGTCGCGTCCGAACCACAATCGCCGTCAGATTCAGCAAGACCACGATGACCAGCAGGAGCACCGCTGTGGCATACACCATGGGCTTGGCCGCCTCGACATTCGGGCTCTGGAATCCCACGTCGTAGATGTGGAAGCCCAGGTGCATGAACTTGCGTTCCAGATGCAGAAACGGGTACGTCCAGTCGAGCGGCAGATCGGGCGCCAGTTTGACGACGCCCGTGATCATCAGCGGGGCCACCTCGCCCGCTCCACGCGCCATCGCGAGAATCAGACCGGTCAGAATGCCGGGCGCCGCCGCCGGCAGCACGACCCGCAGGATCGTCTGGAACTTCGTGGCGCCGGTCGCCAGCGACGCCTCGCGCATCGAGCGCGGCACGGCCGCCAGCGCCTCCTCGGCGGCGACGATCACCACCGGCACGGTCAACAACCCGAGTGTCAGCGAGGCCCACAGGATTCCGCCGGTGCCGAACGTCGGCGTCGGCAGCCGGTCGGCGTAGAACAACCGGTCGATGGTGCCGCCCAGCAGGTAGACGAAGAAGCCGAGTCCGAAGACACCGAAGACGATCGACGGAACTCCGGCCAGATTGTTGACGGCGATGCGCACGAACCGGACCAGCACGCCCTGCTTCGCGTACTCGCGCAGGTAGAGCGCGGCCACCACCCCGAACGGAACGGCGACAACGCTCATCAGGATTACCATCATCAGCGTGCCAAAGATCGCCGGGAAGATGCCGCCTTCGGTGTTCGATTCCCGGGGATCGCCGCTCAGAAATTCCCACAGGCGGCTCGCGTATACCGCCGCTCGTCCCGTCGTCGTCAGCTGGTTGGCCCGATATGCCCGAAACACGTCCAGAGTGGCGAGGTCCTTCTCCCGACCGTCGGCGACCTTCACGGTGACGCGCGTCCGCCCGGCCTCATCGGTCTGCTGACCGAGGCGCTGTTCGAGCAGCGAGTACTGGGCCGTGAGGGCCGCAGCATCCCGCTCGAGACCTGCCCGCGCGGCGGGCTGGGTCTTGAGGGCCAGTCGCGTCTGTTCGAGTCGGGCGTTGATGGCCCCGATCTCGTCACGCTCTAACCGCCGGATCGCGGCGCGATCACGGGACGCCTGGTCCAGCAGCGGTTCGAGGGCATCCCACCCTGGGCCGCTCCCGGTGGCCACGTCCCGCGTGCCGTCGGTCACTTTGACAATCCGCCCGATCAGGGGCCCGTACTCCCGTCGCTCGACGTAGACCGCGTCGGCCGGCCAGGCGCGCGAGACGATGTCGTCTTCATCCACCCACCGGTAGTCCGCGCCGAACAAATCGCGATTGCCCAGTTTCAGCTGCGTTCGAAAGCGCACCGGCCGATCCGGCGAGCCGGGGGCGGGAATCGCTTCGCGAGAAGCCACCTCACCCAGCAACACCGTGCCGTTCTTGAGCGTGACTTCGACCAGTGTGGCCGGCCAGAAGAATCCGAGGCCGCTCGTCAGAATGAGCGCGATCATGCCTCCGATCATCAGCAGGCAGACCGCAAGGCCTGTGCCGGCCAGCCAAATCGCGGGGTCCCCGCGCCGGACGAGATCGCGCAGCCCGCTCATCACACCGCCTTATAGCGATCGCGCAGCCGCTGCCGAATCACTTCGGCAACGGTGTTGACCATGAATGTCAGCACGAACAACAGCGAAGCGGTCAGAAACAGCGTCCGATAGAGCGTGCCGCCCTGCGGCGATTCGGGGATCTCGACGGCGATGTTGGCCGCCAGCGTGCGCATGCCATTGAACAACGACCAGTCCATCAACGGGGTGTTGCCCGTGGCCATCAGGACGATCATCGTCTCTCCGACCGCCCGGCCGAATCCCACCATCACGGCGGAGAAGATGCCGGGACTCGCCGTCGGCAGCACGACGCGAACCGCCGTCTGCCACCGGCTCGCGCCGAGCGCCAGCGACGCCGCCGTCAGGTTCGACGGCACGGTCGAAAACGCATCCTCGGAAATCGTAAAGATGATCGGAATCACCGCGAAGCCCATGGCCAGTCCGACCACCAGGCAGTTGCGCTGATCGTAGGTCACGCCAAGCGCGGCCTTCAACCAGAAGCGCGCATCCCCCGCGAACACCCACTTCTCGAACAGCGGACCCACCAGGTACGCCACCCAGACCGACGTCAGCAGCATGGGGATGATGACAGCCAATTCGCTGCCCGGACGCAGTCGCGCCAGGATGCGGCGCGGAAGCAGACGCCACGCCAGCACGCCGGCCGTGCCGAACAGCGGCGCAATGACGATCAGCACGCCCAGCGCGACCAGGTGTTGTTCGACGACCGACGCCAGGTACAGGCCCGCCAGAAAACCGATCACGACGCTGGGCAGGGCGGCCATGATCTCGACGGTGGGCTTGATTTTCGATCGGATCGCGGGATGCACGAACTGCGACGTGTAAAGCGCGCCGAGCACCGACAGCGGGATGGCGAAGAGCATCGCGTAGATCGTGCCCTTGATGGTGCCGAACACGAGCGGCACGACGCTGAACTTGGCCTCGACGTCGTCGGTGCCGCCGGTGGACTGCCAGACGTATTCCGACTTCGGATAGTTCTCGTACCACACCTTGCCAAACAACACCTTCCAGCTGGTTTCCGGGTGCGGGTTGACGATCGCGAAACGATCGACGAGGTTGCCGCGGGCGGCGAGCAGACTGTCGGCCTTCGGGGTGATCAGAAGCGCGTGGGGCGCCTCGCCCACCGAGACTTCAGCCAGCACACGCTCGGAGGTGAAGTGCCGAAGGACAATGGCACCGTCCCTTCCGGCGGTCGCAAAACTCCGTTCGCGCCCCGACATCGCGATGGCGACCACCGCGCTGGATTGCCGTCGATAGGTGTGGGCGTGCACCATCGCCTGTGCGTTGCCCGCACCGACCGGCACTCGGAACCAGCCTGTCAGACTGCCGTCCTCGGTGCCGGCGACCCACGACTTGCCGCCGAGCACCCACTCGATGGCCGTGACGGCCCCGCCTCCGACCGGAGAGACGTCCGTCAACTGCATCTCGGGTTGTGGAATCCAGTGATAGACGTTGCCACGGTCGGTCCCTGCCACCAGCGCGCCGTTACGGCCAAGGCGGACGGCGGTCACCCGCTCGGGAGCTGGAACCGACACGCTCGCACGCCAGGGCTTGGCTTCCGCATCGGTCCACCAGCACGCGATCTCACGCTCGGTCACCAGCGCCGCCACGAACTGCTGTCCGTCCTGCTCCAGGTACGACACGTCACGAATCGGACGCTTCTGGGCATCGACGTCCACGCGGCCTCGGTCGCGCAACTCGATGTCCACATCCGACATCGTTTGCCCCTCGTACTGGGGCGTGAAGCGCAGTTGCACAAGCAAAACCCGGCCGTCGCTGGTGCCGGCCGCGACGTAATTGCCAAGCAGGCTTTTCGACGAGGCGGTGATGGTCGCGTCGCCGAGGCCCGGAATCGGAAGTTGGCGGGCGGAGACGCCCGTGTCGTAACGGTAGAACGCGACATGTCCATCCGACTCGACGGTGTAGAGGTACTTCCGGTATTCATCTGCACCGAAGACGGGGAGCGCATGGGCGCCCTTGGCGGCCGATGGGCGGCGAAGATCGAGGTGTTCGGACAGGGACAGCGTGGCGGGAGTGAACAGCGGCACGGCCTGCGCCGCAATAAAGACGAGAATGCCCAGCACCGCGACAATGACGCCGACGCCCCCGAGCGTGATCAGGCCAACGGCGGCGCGATCGATACGCTTGAGCCGGCCGATCCGCTTGGCGGCACCGGCCATTCGCTCACGTACGCTCGGGTTCGAAATGTCCATCATCAGACGGCAATGGGCCGGCGGCACATCCGGCCGCCGGCCCGAAAACGCCTATCGGGGACCGGCCTATCCGGCCGGGACCCATCGGCGCGGTTACTTGCTCAACTTCGCGCGTTCCTGCTGGCACTGCACTTCGGTCAACGGCATGTAGCCGTCTTTCACCACGACGTCCTGACCTTCCTTGCTGAAGATGAGCTTGGTGAATTCGCCGACGATCGGATCGAGCGGCTTGCCAGGAGCCTTGTTGACGTAGATGTAGAGGAAGCGCCACAGCGGATACTTGCCGCTCTTCACGTCTTCATAGCTCCCATCCGACGGCGCCGACGTCGGGGTTTCCGACAACGGTACGGCCCGGACGCCAGACGTCTTGTACCCGATGCCGCTGTAGCCCATTCCGAACCGATCCTCGGTGACGCCCTGGACAACCGACGCCGAACCGGGCTGCTCTTTGACGGTGTCCTTGTAATCGCCGTTCTTGAGCACGTGCTCTTTGAAGAAGCCGTAGGTGCCGCTGGCGGAGTTGCGGCCGTAGAGACTGATGGGCCGGCTGGCCCAGTCGCCAGTCAGGCCGAGCTGGCCCCACGTGGTGATGTTCTCCTTATAGCCGCGAGCCCGATTCTTTCCGAACACCGCTTCCACCTGCGCCAGCGTCAGCGATTTGATTGGATTGTCCTTGTTCACGTAGACCGCCAGCGCGTCGTAGCTGGTTCGAAGTTCGGTGGGCTTGTAGCCGTGCTTGGCTTCGAACGAATCGAGTTCGGCTGGCTTCATCTGACGCGACATCGGGCCGAACTGCGAGGTGCTGGCAATCAGGGCGGGTGGCGCCGTGCCCGAGCCCTTGCCCTCGACCTGGATCTTCACGCTCGGGTAGAACTTCCGATAGGTTTCCGCCCACAACGTCATCATGTTGTTCATCGTGTCGGAGCCAACGCTGGTCAAACTCCCCGACACGCCGCTGACCTTCTGGTACGGCGTCAAACCCGTCTGTGCCCCAATCAGGGCCACGCTGGCAGCTATCAGAACAAGAGCAATCAGTGCACGCTTCATTTGTCGTTTTCTCCACAAGCCTCGGGCGCACACCCGGTATCTTGCAGTTCCGATGCTATCGATCGAAACCACCCGGGAGAATGCGCCGATGTTAAATCCGTGTTAATTCCAGCATTCGGGCGGGCCTTTTCTGGCCCGCCCGTCAGGCGTCGGGTGCTACCACGTCCAGAAGAACGTCGCGCGATAGACCAAATCGTTGCGCAGGGGCGGGACCGCGCTGTTCACGGGCGTCCCGTAGCTCACCCACTCGACGTTCGGGCTGAAGCGAACCGACGGATGAATGTAGAACTCGAGGCCCGCCACGCCGAAATTGTAGGGGGCCTTCGTGTACATCGGCAGGTAGTCGGTCCCGGAAACATCCGGGTTGGCGTCCGAGTGGTCGAACCGGGCGAACGCCGAGTACTTGCTGGGCTTGATGTTCCACACGCCAAACCCGGACGTGATGTTGATCGTCGTCACCGGATTGGTCGTGCCCGTGTTCGGCTGGCGCGTGTGGTGCGTGTACTGGAACCCGACGCGGCCCTGGGGTGCTTGATATCCCACGAAACCCTGCACGGTCAGCCGATCGGCCGACAGGGGCTTGAAATAGTAGCCGTAGAAACCTTCGACGACAAACCCGGGGTTGGTCACGTAGCGCACCGCGAACCGGACGGCCTTGTACTTGTCGATCTCGGAGTTGTTGCCGGAGTCGTTGGCCACTTGCGCGATGTACTGCGCCTTGTTGTCTTCGGTGATCGGACCCGACAACGCGATGCCGAAGTCGCGCGACGAGTCCACGCGATATAAGTCAAGCGGCGTCTTCTCGATGTGGCGCAAGCCCCAGAACGTTTCGATGAAGTCGAACGTCGGCGTAGGCATGATGCCGACCGTGATCTGCTGCTTCTGGGCGAACGTCCACTTGACCCATGCGTCCTTCACGTAGGGGGTGATGGCGGCGGTCGGCGACGTCATCTTGCCGTTGCTGTTCGCTTCGAGGCGGAATCGCGTCGTCAGGACGGGGCTGAACGTCCGGTCGTAGGTGAAATACAAGCGGCGGAACCAGAACCCCTGCTGCACGTGGAACGCGGCAACGTTGTCGGTCTTGAAGTAGTAGAAGTCTCCGAACATCAGGCCGCTGAACTTGTCGGGCGACGGCGCGGGCGGTGCGGGCGGCGGCGGCTCTGGCACGGCCTCCGACATGTTGTGCTTGAAGAAATAGAGCTGCATGGCGCGCTCGTTTTCGGCGACCAGCGTTTCGCCGTTCTCGCCAGCGCCCAGCCGGGTGATGGCCACGCCGATTTCGCCACTCTTCTCGAACGCGGAGGCGCGAGACGCGGTATTGAAGATGTAGATGCGCCCGTCTTTAACGACTTCCTTGTAATACAGACCCTGGGCCGCAGCCGGGCTGGCAGCCAGCACAACCGCGACGACGACGAGCAGCGCCAGAATTGCGGCGCGGCCGGAACGAAGAAGACCCCTCATGCGTTTATGCCTCCATACAATGTGTGTGTCCTGCGCAGAGACAGCATAGTCAGGGCATATTGCCTTCACGTGCCACCAACGTTTCGGCGGAGTTAATTCCCGATCGCTGGGGACCCGGCCGGCCCGCGAAGTACGGGCGAACGATCATCCTAACTGATTCGAAATGAATCGCTCAGTCCTTCGAGACACAAGCACGGCAACGTCTGTGTGGCCTCGGCACGCTGCGCCGAGGAGGCCACGTCGGCCAGGCTGATCGCAAGCGATCCGGGGCCGTCATCGCGACTTCAAGCACTGACCGTCTCGCTGCGAAGGGCTTCGCTGCTCGCCACGTGGCGCAACCGCTGCGCGGGCGGAGCGTGGCAAATCCGCCGGCGCGGGACCGGGGACGCCTGTCGAGCGAGGCCGCCCCAGGTACGCGGTAAGATAGCGGATCGCAAGGAATGTCCCAGGTATGCGCATTGTCAGGGTCTTTCGCGCTGTCGTCATGTCGGCCGGCGTCCTCTCGCTGGCGCTGGTCGTCTGGTTGGTGGCCGGGTGGCCGCTGATGGTGGACCGCCTGTTCGTCATCAACGACGATCCCCTGCCGGCGCGGGCCATTATCTGCGTCGCCGGCGGATTTCTCGGCCACAACCTGCCGACCGAGGACGGCTGGATGCGCGTCTACACCGCCGTGCAGTTGCACCACGACCAGGTCGCACCCGTGGTGGTGTTCAGCGGGGGCGGGGCCGGCAACGTCAGCGAGGCCGAAGTCTACGCCGAAACTGCGCAGTGGCTTGGCCTGCCGGCGTCCGGCGTCGCGCTGGACCCGGTGCCGGGCGGCACCAACGAACACCCGCAGAATGTGCTGAAGATCGCGGCACTGGGGCTGACCAGAGACTCGCCGCTGGTGGTGGTCACCTCGCCGCTGCACGCGTGGCGCGTGTCGCTGTGCTTCAAGAAGGCCGGGTTTACGAATTTCCGCGTCGTCACCTCGTACCTCGCCAGGGGCCCGGACACCCGCGTCGTCCGGGACCGGCGCACCTCGTCGTTCTCCACGTACCAACCGAACGGCAAGAGTTACGACGATCCGCTCAACCGGATCAGGTGGGGACTCAATACGCTGCTCTCGTGCGCGCGCGAGGCCGCCGCCATCGCGGTCTACAAGGTGAAGGGTTTTGCCTGATCGGGACGCGTCGGAGGTGGCCGCCCCCGGGTCCACCTTTCCGGCGGAAAGCCTCCTCCCGGTAGTGCTTCTGATAAACTGACTCCGGGGTCGCTGGCGGGTCTGCCGCGGGCCGCCAGGGTCTTTCCGGACGCGATGCCACGTCCTTATTCCGCTTGCTGTCACGCCCCATCAGGAGACGGTCATGCCGGCCACTTACGACTACAAGGTTCGCACCAATTACACCGAAGACGTGCCGCGGTTGCGCGCCGCTCATCGGCTGCTGGCGGAGTTCCCGTTTACGCCGAGCCTCCCGGAGCGGGGCTACACGCACCGAACCCTGTTTATCGACCTCGACACGCTGACGGTGCGCGAAAAGCCGATCACGCAGGAGATGATCGATACGTTCACGGGCGGTCGGGGCTTTGGCCTGTACTACCTCTGGCAGGCGACGACGCCACAGACCAAGTGGAACGATCCGGACAACGAGATCGTCATCTGCCCGGGCCCACTGGCTGGCAATACGCAGTACGCCGGCTCAGGCAAGTCGATCGTGGTGACGATCTCGCCGCAGACCGACCTGGCGGTTGATTGCAACGTTGGCGGCTACTTCGGCCCGCTGGTCAAGTTCTGCGGGTTCGACGCGGTCGAGATTCGCGGAAAAGCGAAGACCGAGACCGTGGTGGTGATTGACGGGCCTCGCGGCATCATCCGCTTCGAAGAGGCCGACGAGGAAACGCCCGACAGCCACATCGCCGGCGAGATCTTCACGCATATGTACGCCGAGGATGCCAAGGACATGCAGAACGTGTCGGTGGTGTCGGCCGGCAAGGCGGCCGAATCCGCCTACATGGGCTGCCTCAACTTCTCGTGGTACGACCCGAAGCGCGGCGCGGTGCGCCTCAAACAGGCTGGACGCGGCGGCACCGGCACCGTGTTCCGCGACAAGAAACTGAAGGCGCTGGTGGTCCGCGGCTTCAAGATGCGGCCCGACATGAACCGCGCGGCCGACTTCCCCATCACCGTCGACCTGGGCAAGAAGATCAACAAGGAAATCCGCGACTTCGACGACGAACAGTGCCACATGCGACGGCAGGGCACCGCGCATCTGGTCGAGGTGATGGACGCCTACGATCTGCTGCCGGTCAACAACTTCCAGTACGGTAAACATCCGGACACGCCGAAGATCGACTCGCAGGTGTGGGACAAGCGATTTACGCAGGGCATCCCCGATCACTGCTGGTACGGTTGCGGGATGGGCTGCTCGAAGGGCGCCGATGGGCACGTGGTCCGCACGGGCCCCTACAAAGGGCACATCGTCACGGTGGACGGCCCCGAGTACGAGAACGCCGCGGGCCTCGCATCCAATTGCGGGCTGTTCGATCCCGACTGGCTGCTCGAGGTCAACTTCTACTGCGACACCTACGGGATCGACACGATCTCGTACGGCACGGCGTGCGCGTTCGTCATGGAGTGCTACGAAAAGGGCATCCTGAACAAAGAGCGCACCGGGGGCGTCGACCTCTCCTGGGGCAACGGCGAGTCCGAAGTGGAACTGCTTCATCACATGTGGCGCGGCGAAGGCTTCGGCGTCATCGTCGGCAAGGGCGTCCGCTACATGCAGAACCTGTTCATCAAGAACGGGTGGGGCGATCCGCAGTTCATCCGCGACATCGGCATGCAGAACAAGGGGCTCGAGTTCTCGCAGTACATGTCGAAGGAGTCGCTGGCCCAACAGGGCGGCTACTGCATGACCAATAAGGGCCCGCAGCACGACGAAGCGTGGCTCATCTTCATGGATATGGTGAACAACCAGATCCCGACGTTCGAAGACAAGGCCGAGGCGCTCTATTACTTCCCGCTGTTCCGCACGTGGTTCGGCCTGCAGGGGCTGTGCAAGCTGCCGTGGAACGACATTGAGCCGGCGGACAACCACGAGAAGTACCCCGGGCCAGAAGCCGCCAAGGTGCCCGAGCACGTGGACAACTACCTGGCGCTCTACACCGGCATCACGGGCAAGCCGCTCGATCGGACGTCGCTGATCGACCAGTCGGCGCGGGTCTACAACTATCAGCGCGTGTTCAATCTGCGGCGCGGGTCTGGTCTCCGCGAGCACGACAGGCCGCCGTATCGGGCGATGGGGCCGGTGACGAAGGCCGAATACGAGTCGCGAGCCGAGCGCTACGACAAGCAGCTCGAGGAGATTGTCGGCATCGACCCTGTCGGGAAAACCACCGAAGAGAAGATGGCGCTGCACCGCGAGTGGCGGACCGATCGGTACGAGAAACTGCTCGACGCGGTGTACAAACGGCGCGGGTGGACGCCCGGGGGCGTGCCGACGCTGGAGCGGCTCAAGAGTCTCGGGATCGATTTCCCGGAGATTCTGGCGATCGTGACGCCGCTGCAGTAGGGGCCGTTCGGGCTTGGTCGGGGCTGGTCGGTCTCGGTCGGCCGCCCAGTGTCGGTGGCGGTCTCAGGCGGGGACCGCCCCCCGTGTCCGTTCTGGTTTGGGGAGGGGCATCCCGCATGTTTGTGCCGGTCCGGGTCGGAGCCGACCCCCGTGTCGGCCCGATCGATCGGAACACCGAAGGCGCCGCAATGTCATGTTGATCGTCAACGACGAACCCCTCGACTACGACGCCGGCATGACGGTCGCCGACGTGCTCAAGAAGCGCAACTACATCTGGCGAATGCTGGCGGTGTTTATCAACGGCACGTTCGTGCCGCGCGGCACGTACGACAAGACGCCCGTTCCCGACGGCGCCGATGTCAAGGTCATCCACCAGATCGCCGGCGGCTGATCGCGCGCGGGATCAAGACGACCTTGCCGTCCCAGTTGGAGCGCGTCAACCCCGCTTCGGCAACACTGGCTTTGGGCTCGACAGGCCGCGCGCGCGGCGAACGAGACACGACCGTCATCGCTCACGGCAAGGTGCCGGCTCAGATGCCGAATTGTCTGAAGTGGTGCTCGGTGTGGCGGTACATCAGGACGCCCCACTCCTCACCAGTCATGTGGCCGAAAAGCCCGTGGTCGGGCCATGGCCGCGCACGATCGCGGATGGCAAACTGGTCGATCAGCCCGGCGAGCTCACCCGTGTCGGCGCTCCAGTCGCCAGGCGCGCGGGCCAGCAGTTCCGGAGCGGTCGGCAGGTTTCTGGGAAGCGGAATCACGTAAAGGATCAACTGCTTGAGCGGCGTGAACTTGAGCGGGCCGCCGAGGGGCTCGATCGCCAGTTCCCCGATCGACGTCTTGAACGAATCCGACACGTGCACGACCATCCGCCCCGCCGTCATTGTGCCCCAACTGGGAGACGTCTCCGGCGTGAGCCGCGCCAACCGCTCCTTCAGGTCTTTCCGCACATCCGGATCCCAGACTGATTTCATGGTCGACGCCCTTCTTGTCTGCCATTGCTGGCTTCCCGACACCTCACAGCGGCCGTCTTGCTGGCGTGAGTTGGCCATTCGCCGGCCTATGACGTCCAGCGATGCGCCGTCCATCTTCCCGAAGCGAACGCCCTCTTCCCCACGATCAACTTCGTCACGGCGTCCCTGCACGCCGGCGGCATGGCCGCCCGTGCCGCTCGCGGACCCGACGCAGATGGATGGCCTTCAATTCTACGACGAAGGCGCCTGGGGGGCGTAATAGCATATGATTATGTCAACATGACCAATTGGCGCTTTGCCGTAACAGGCGCCTCGACACAGCCGCGGCCGGCGGGACGCTGGCGGCCCGGCCGCTTGAGAAGGGAGACCATGATGAGGCCGTTGTGTTCCAATCTGGTGGGTCGCGGATTCGTGTTGGCCAGCCTGGCCGTCGTGCTGCTGGTGGCGCCCGCCGCCGTTCCCGCAAAGGCCCAGGCGCTCGATCTGTCGAAACCCGACGACGCGGTCAAGGCGTCGCGGAAGATGCAGTCGTCGCTCGATGACGGCAAGCCGGCCATATTCTGGTTCCAGGGCGGCGTCTACAGCCGGATCCCCGGCGAGAAGGATCGCCTGGTGTTCCTCTATCAGGCGATGAACATCCGCGCGTCCAAGACCATGACCGAAGCCGGGAAGGGCTATGGCTACCGGCAGGTGTCGCGCGAAGTGCTGATTTACCTCGATCCGAAGACGAAAGAAGTCGTGCGGACGTGGAACAATCCCTGGACCAACAAAGCCGTCGAGGTCGTCCACGTGGCGAACGACCCCGTGAATTCACGACCCACGTTCGCACAGGGCCCAACCGGCCCGTTCAAGTTTGACGCGACGCTCAAGGAAGGCACGGGCATCTATCAGGTGGACGTGCCGCTGTTCTATTCCAACCCGCTCGGCGGCGACTACCAGCCGTACGTGGGCGGCGACTACCAGGGCATGGAGATGTTCACGTTCTTCTTCAACGAGGCGCAACTGCTCGACGCCAAGCCGGATGCGCCAGACGTGCTGGTCGCCTGGGCGCGAGCGTCGCAATTCATGCCCTGGATGGAAATGGGCGGCCGCATCGGCTACATGCTCTTCAGCGGTGCAGGCCGGCGCGTGCCGTCATTCGACGCCCTGCCAGATGTGCTGAAGAACGAGATCACCACGCGGTATCCCGAATACAAGGTGCCGCCCCCGCTCGACGATGCGCGGCCCAACGAGACGTCCTGGACCTACTTCAAGAAGCAGATCGAGAAAAAGAAGGCCCAGCCGCCCAAGTAGGTCGCCTCGCAATTGCGGCCACACGACAGGTTTCCGTGCACGTGGCCGGCGGTGCTCGCTGAGCACGAGGCCATGAGGGCACAAAGACGTCGCCCTGTTTGCGCGTCGAAGGACTACGTCGTCGACCCGCGTCTGGCACGATCCGTCAAGACACCGAGGAGCCGATCCACCTGCTCCTCGGTGTTGAAGATATGCGTGCACACCCGGTTGGCGTCGAAGCCGATGGCGCCGTGCGTCACGGTGCGGATGACCATCCGGTGTTCCCGGTTGAGCGCCGTGTTCAGCGGTCGCGTCGCGATCCCCTGCAGTTTGAACGACGTCATACCCGCCCACAGGGTCGGGTCTTCCGGCGTCAGCAGCGTGGCGCCTGGGATGTCCGCCAAACCCCGCCTCAACCGCGTCGTCAACTCGCGCGTTCGAGCTTCGATTCGCGCGGGGCCGATCTTTTCGTGGAACTCGACCGCACCCAGCGCAGCCCAGATGAGCGGCCCGAAGTAGGCCACCCCCCAGGCGTACTTCTGCATCGCCGCCGGCCACTTGCCCACGAAATCACGGCCGGGGCCACTCGGCTTGTTGCCGTACCGATCCACGGTGTCCCACCCGTCGAACCCCTCGACCACGCTCGGCCAGATCCGATCCTGGACGTCTCGCCGGATGGCCAGCAGACCGGTGCCGTAGGGGCTGCCGAGCCATTTGTGCAGGCTCGTCGCGTAGACATCGCACCCGATGTCGGCAATGCGGAGATCGATCATGCCGACCGCCTGCGCCCCGTCGACCACGGAGACAATCCCGCGTTGCCTGGCCAGCGCACATAACTGCTTGACCGGCAGGATGACGCCGTCGGTGTAGTTCACGTGGCAGATGCTCAGCACGCGGGTCTTGGGCCCGATGGCCGAACTGATCCGTTCGAGAATCTCTGCGGCGCTCTTCGCGGGGCTAGGCAGCGGCACCTGCCTGACGGTGCACCGCCGCCGCTTGGCCGCGAGCAGCCACGGATAGATGCCGGCCTGGTGTTCGTGCGTCGTCGTGAGCACCTCGTCGCCCTCGGCCAGGTCGAGGCCCGATGCGACGATGTTCATCGCCTCTGTCGAGCCCGAGACGATTGCGACATCATCGGCCGGCGCACCGACAAACGACGCAATCCGCTCGACCAGTCGGACTGGCGGTTCGCCGAAATAATGCTCCACGAAGAACTTGATGAAGTCGCGGCTGATGGCGTCGCGGTTTCGGCACTCCGCCTCCACGACGGTCTTCAGCGACAAGCCGCACGTCCCGGCGTTGAAGTAGGTGAGCCCCTCGTCGACCGCGTACTGGGCCGCCACGGCCTTCCAATCGGGATCGCCCGCCGGTGAGAACAGGGGCTTCGCCGACTGGGCATGTGTGCCGGTCGAACCGCCGATCATGGCGCCAACCGCGCCAATCGACGACGCCACGAGCCATTGCCGGCGGTCGTGCTTGGGGGTCAGTCCGCTCATCGTCGCCTCCTGCATGTGTGTGCCGCGAATCGCGCCGGGGGTCCAGGCGGCAGATCGCGATCCGTTTCTGGGCCGGCCCACCGCGACGTCCCGGGTGCACCTGCGGTACTCGAGGGATCGGCGCGGCGGCCAATGGTTCTATTGTAAGGACATTCCGTCAACATGATACACTTGACCCGTGGCGTTGTTGCGCCCCTTTTCGATCGAGGACAGGGAGTGGCGATCGGAACGCGAGCCCAAATGGAGTGGAACCGATGCGAACGAGAACGCTCGTGGTGACCGGACTGCTGGTGCTCGGACTCGGATGGACCGCGGGCCGAGCGGTGGGACCCGCGTCGCGGCCAGCGGCCGATGCCAAGGCCGTCGCCGACCAGGCGTTCGAAGGATTCCGGCAGGGGTTGGCCACCGGCAACTGGGACGCGTGGTTCGCCACGCTAAGTGACGATTTCACGTTCTGGTTCCCGACCGGCAAATACGCCGGGCAGCATCAGGGCAAGGCCCAGGCTATCGAGTTCTACAAGTACGTCTCGACGGCGTTTCCAGGCGGGATCCGCATCACCGAAGTGCTCCGACGCAGCGGCGGCGCCAGCACCTTCGTCTACGAGTTCCGCGACGAGGGCACGCTTCGCGGTGAACCCTACAAGAATCGCGTCGCCGTCTCCTTCGATGTCTGCGGCGACAGGATCTGCGGCTACCGCGAATACTTCGGCAGCGACGGCAAGACGAATTAGTCTACAGGCGACTGAAGAACTCGATCAGTTCCTGGTTCGGGCCGCGAACGGCCGCGGCCGTCATGCGACCGTGGAGCGCATGCTGAATCTCGGTCGGTCCGGACAGCACCGCGAAACCCGCCGCACCGATCCGGCCCAGTAATTCCAGCAGGTCTGCGGTCTCCATCGCCATCGCGAACAGCCCGTACCGGGTCGGCCCAACCCCGGCCGCCAGCGCCCGCCCAAGACCGGCGCATTCGATCATCTCCACGGCCGGCGTCTTGGTCCCGGTTTGGAACATCAGGTTCAGGCGCGAACGGGTGCCGGGCGGCAGGCCCACGACACCGTCAATCAACCCGTCTGGCAGCGTGCGGTCGAACACGCTGGTGTAGCCCAGGACGTCGGCGTAGAACCGCTGGCATGCGTCCATCGCCGGCACAAATTGCGCGACGTCCACCATGGTTCCAAACCGGCCCTCGATGACCGGCAACGGCGCGGAAAGACGCTCAATCAGCGCGATCGGCATCTGGTCGGGGCCGTTCATGATCACTTCGCGCACCGTCACGTTGGCCCAGTCGGCCGTGTAGACGATGGGCGCCGATTGGAACGTGTAGCCCTTGGCCGTCAACTCCTCGTAGGCCACGTCCAGGTGCTTCGTGCGAAACGCGATATCGAACAGACCGTGGTCGAACAGTTTCGCGCCTTCTCGAATGCACCGCCCAGAGTGGGGCGTCACCTCCAGCAGTTCGATGGCGGTACTCTGTTCGTCGTTTCTGAGGTAGACCGCGGTCGCGGCGGTGCCGGCCGGAAGGCCCCACAGCCGCTGGAAACCGGCGCCATCAACCGGCCCCTCTCCGACCACGGTCATCTCGAGCACGTCGCGGAACAACGCCACGGATGCGGCCATGTCGCGCACGCTGATTTGGATGCGGTCGATACTCGGGTTCACGTCGTGGTCTCCCGGCTTACCCGGCGGCCTGACACGTCACGCACGCTCGGCCGCAATCAACTGAGCAATGCTGATGCGCTGCGCCTCGTTGGTGCCCTCGTAGATCTGCGTCACCCGCTGATCCCGATAGCACTTCTCGGTAACCGACCCCTTGCAGTAGCCCACACCGCCGAGCACCTGCAGGGCGTCGCTGGTCACGCGATTCGCAGTCTCTGAGGCGAAGACCTTTACGGCGCGCGACAGCTTGACGTCCATCTGGTCGTGCGTGTCGGAATACGCGGCAACCCGGTACATAAACGACCGCGCCGCCTCGAGGCCGATGAACATGTCGGCAATCTTCGCCTGGATCGTCTGGTGTTCGATGAGGGGCCGCCCCAGCACCTCGCGCTGCCGCGCCCACTCGAGCGCTTCCTCGTACGCCGCGCGGGCGCACCCGACTGCAATGGCCGCAATCGCAGTGTCGTGGTCGTAGTTGCTCCGCCGCTTGCCGCCAGAAATCGCGCGGCCGCCCGATCCGATGCCGTTCATTTTGGGCACGCGCACGTTTTCGAAGGTGAGCGCTCTGGTGCTCGACAGGCGGTGGCCCATCTTGTCTTCCTCGGCGCCGATCGTGAGGCCGATCGCATGGGAGGGAACGACGATCGGCATGGTCGACGCCCACCCCGTCTTCTCCGAATCAATGCGGCAGAAGGTCAGGATCCAGCGGCTGAACGGCAGCCCCGCGTTGCTGCAGAACGACTTCGCCCCATTGATGACCCACTCCCCACCTTCGAGCAACGCCTTGGTTCGAAAGACGAAGCGTGCCGGGTCGATGAGCAGCGCGCTGGTGACGCCGCCGTTTGGCTCCGTCGTCGAGAGAGAGGCAACGCCGCCGTCGCCCTCGGTGATGTCGCGCACGAATCGGGTGACCTCGTCGTCGGTGCCCATGTTCAGCAGCACGGTCAACGACACGTTGTTGACGTGCCAGGTCGTCGCATAGCCGGCGTCAGCCGCGGCCATCTCTTCGAGAATCACGATCGTACTGACCGCGTCGAGTCCCATCCCGCCCAGGTGCGCGGGAATGACCATCTGGTGAAATCCCTGCGCCAGGCCCTTGCGATAGGCGTCGAGCGGGACGCAGTGTTCGGGATTGGATCGGCGGTCGTGCTCGATCGCGATGGGGGCCACTTCGCGCGTGACGAACTCGCGCACCATGTCGCGAAACATCTGTTGCGTGTCGTTCAACTCGAAGTCCATCGGATCTCCATGCGCGTCGCGCGCGACCGACGCGGGCAGCGCGAACGCTACGCCGCAGACCGCGCCGGAGGCTCGATGCGAAGGAACGACGACGAGATCATGGTCAGCACGACCAGCCCGCTGATCACCAGGAAGGGCACCTGATACCCCCCGGTCCGGTCGAACAGGAAGCCTGTCACGAACGGCCCGAGGCCGCCCCCAATCGCGTCGATCACCGTTCTGGTCCCGAGGATGCGTCCGGCGGCCTTGAGCCCAAAGGCATCCATCGTCAGCAACTGCAGCAGGGTGTAGATCCCGCCCCAACCGAGACCAAACAGAACGACGAAGGGCCAGAAACCAGCGGCGCTCATCGACGACAGGGCCAGGCTGCCGGCCAGCATGATGACCAGGTTCACCTGCAGGACGCGTTTGTGTTCAAAGTGGTCGGCCAGGTAGCCGAAGAGGAATTTTCCCGCCAAACCCATCATGAAGAGCCATGACAGCGCCCGTGCGGAGGTCGCCACGTCGTATCCCTGCCCTCGCATGTGCAGGAACAGGTTCGATGACACCCCGAGAATCGAGTAGAACGTGCACATGCCCGCCGCGGCAATCAGCCAGAACGCCGGCGTGCGCAGCGCCTCGGCGTAGTCCATGCCCGACGCGACAAACGCCTTGCCGCCTGCGGGGGCGTCTGCGCCAAGCGGCAGCAGGCCTATGTCCGACGGGCGTTCGCGCACAAAGACCAGGAGGACCACGGCGAGGACGGCCGGAAACGCCGCGAACATCATCAAGCTCGCGCGCCAGCCGTGCGAGCCGAGCAGCCAGGCGCCGATGGCCGGATACAGCGCACCGCCCATGCTGGTGCCCACCATGGCGAGTCCGGTGGCCGTGCCCCGGTACTTGACGAACCACCGCGAGACCAGGATCACAGCCATCACGATGCCGCACGACGCCAGAACGACGGCAAACAGGATGTGGATGGCGTACATTTGCGTAGCCGATCCGATCTGCCCGTACAGCAGCAGCGACACCGTCAGCAGCACCGCCCCACCCACCATCATCGCCTTCACACCGTACTTGTCGGCAATCGCGCCGGCCAGCGGTGAGAGCAGGCCGGCCAATCCCATCGTCAGCAGATCGCGGAATTTCAGCGCGCCACGGGTCCACCCGAATTCCCGGAGCAGCGACTCGTCGAACACCATCATCCCCGAGAAGGTCAGACCGTTGGTCACCACCAGCGTGAAGAACGCGCACGCCGTGATCGTCCATCCGTAAAATGCGGGTTTCGACTTCATCCGGGGAACCCTCTCATCAGCAGACTGGATGCTGCGGTTTGCTCGTCTCGTGGCGCGGCGTGGCCCCTTCGATTATTTCGATTTGCGCTTGGGCGCGAACGACCAGCGGCCTTCCGGCTTATCCCCTCGGCTCAGGTGTACTTTCATCGCGTAGAGGTCGCTCCGGTAGTGGATGCGGACGCGCTCCACGACACGCCCATGATCGGTGCGGACGACGCGTTCAACGGCCAGTAGCGGCGCGCCCACCTTTGTGTTGAGCAGCCGCGCGAGTCGAGCGTCGGCCAGCGACGCGCGGACCGTTTCTTCCGCGTCCCGCAACGGCAGCTTGAGCTTCTCTTCGATGAATTTCAGGACCACGCCCTTCCAGTCGGCCTTCCGGAACCGACGGCCGATCTCGGCAGGAAGGTCGTTGACGATGTGGCTGTAGGGCTCGCCGCGATAGAGGCGAATTCTGGTGGCCCGCACGATCGACGATCCCAGGGGAATCCCCAACTTGTCGGCGTCGTCTGCGGTAGCCTTGACCGTGGTGACGCTGAGCACCTTGGCCGGGTTCTGGCCGAGCGAAATGACGTCCTGCAGGGATCCTTCAACCTTGAGCCCGCCGATAAACGGGCGGTACTCGGTGACGAACGTGCCGCGGCCAACTTCGCGCCGGATCAATCCCTCTTCCTCCAACAGCCTGAGCGCCTGACGAACCGTGATCCGGCTGATGCCGTACTGCTCGACCAGTTCGACTTCGGTGGGAAGGCGGTCGCCGGTGCGCAACTCCTGCGACACGATCTTCTCGCTGAGCAGGTTGGCGAGCTGGTAATAGAGCGGCACGCTACGGTCAACGAATGCCGGAGCCTGCGTCTTGCCGTCGGTTCGATGGTCGGGCACCGCGATTCCTCCTGTTCGGCCGTTGCGATTGGCCGGTGTCATCATCCCACGGTTGTCGGCATGGCCGCGACGCCGCGCGCCCAACACACTGCGCGACTAGCCCACGACGGCCACTGGACGAATCGGCACGCCGGTCGCGCCGACGACTTTGAGCGGCGTCACGACGAAGAGAAACTCGCTCACGCCAAGCGCCGCCAAGGCGCTCAGGTCGAGCACTTCGATGATGTGGATGCCCTGCTCGACCAGCAGCTTCCGGTGCACCGGCAGCAGCGCGTGCCCCCGCTCCGGATAAATGCATTCGTAGGCGATCGTCTCTGCGCCAGTCAGCCGGATACGTCGGGATGACAGCCACTCGGCCGCACTTTCGTCGGGCCCTGGCACTCCGTGGTGATGGCCCACGAACGTGTCAGGATCTTTCCAGTGCGCGGCCCACCCCGACCGAATCAGCACAGCGTCGCCGGCCCGCACCTCGACGCCCTGCCGATGGGCTGCCCGCTCGAGATCCTCGGCGGTAATCGGCGTGCCTGGCGCGAGCACCGGCACGCCGTGCAACGCAGCAATATCCAGCATGACGCCGCGCCAGAAGATGAGCGGGATGGTCTCGACGCCGAGCGCCTTGAACCGGCCGCCGGTCTGCGCCGCCGCCGCGTCCTGACCGCCGAACAGTTTGCCCTGGTGCGAGACGTGGCACAGCGCGTCGATGTGGGTCCCGGTGTGGCCGCCAAGCAACAACATCTCGTTGGAGGCCGATCCGCCATCGGCGCGCACCATGTCGCCGTGGCGTCGCTGGAGCGCCATCTTGTAGCCGGGATGGTTGGGCGAGACGGGCATGCCCTGTTCGAGCGGCTGCGCCAGGTCAATCAACCGGGCGCCGGCGAATCGCTCCCACAGCGGTCGGTCGGCAATCGGATCAGCCATGGTTCGAGTCTCCCCCGAGCGCCTCTGCCATCGCGACGACGGCACGAGCCCGACCGACGACAGCTTCGTCGACAAACTGCCCGTCTTCCATCGTGAACGCCGCACGGCCTTTCGCCATCGCATCATCCCACGCGGCGAGCATCCGTCTGGCGGTGTCCACCTGCGTACCCGACGGCGTAAACACCTGGTTGACGATCGCCACCTGCGATGGGTGAATGCACGACCGTCCGAAAAATCCGAGCGCGCGAGCCTCGTCACTGGTCCGCCGCAGACCGTCGAGATCCTTCACCTGCGTGTAGACCGACGCGACAGGCGGCTGGAGCCCGGCGGCCCGCGAGGTAAGAACCAGGTGCTGCCTGGCGTACAGCGTGGCGACGTCGGTCGACGAGGTGTCGGCGCCGATGTCGCGGACGAAGTCGGCGGCGCCAAACGTGAACGCCTCAACGCGGGGCGCGCGGGCGATGTCGGCAGACGCCAACACGCCTGCCGCGCTTTCGATGGTGGCGACCACTCCAATCGACCCGGCCGTCACGTGTCGAGCGACTTCGAGCTCGTGCAGCATCTGGTCGACGAGGCGGAACTGCTCGGCCGACTCCGCTTTGGGCACGCGAATCACGTCAAGGCCAGGTCCGACCACCGCCGCGAGATCCTCGCGCCACCAGGCCGAATCGACGCCGTTGATGCGAACGCCCACCCGGGGACCGGCGAGGCCGGCCCTGGTCGCCACGGCCGCGGCGGCCATGCGCCGCGCTTCCGCCTTGGCCTCGGCGGGCACGGCATCTTCGAGGTCGATGACGGCGGCGTCGGCGCCGGCACCGAACACCTTGCCGAGCAGGCGCTCGTTGTTACCTGGCACAAACAGGTGCGAGCGGCAGGCTCGTCGCCCGATCGCGCCGGTCATCCAATGACCCCGCGCGCCTTGAGATCCGCCATCCGCTGCGCGTCCATTCCAAGCACCTGCCCGTAGACCTCGGCGTTGTCCGCGCCAGGATCGCGGCCGGTCCATTTGATCGACCCTGGCGTCTCGGACATCCGGAACATGACGTTCTGCATCTTGATCGGACCCAGTTCGGGGTCCTCGACCGGAATGATCGTGTCGAGCGCCTTGAACTGCGGGTCCGCCATGATGTCGCGAATGTCGTAGATGGGCGCCACCGCGGCCTCGGCGGCTTCGAACTCGCGCATCACGACGTCGAGCGGGTGGCGGCCAATCCAGTCGCCCACCATCGCGTCGAGCTGCTCGGCATGCTTGGCGCGTTCGGCCCCCGATGTGAACCACGGCTCATCGATGACTTCGGGATGACCGACCAGCCGCATGACGCGTTCGGCGATGCTCTGCGCCGACGTGGAAATGGCGACCCAGCGACCATCGGCCGTCTTGTAGGTGTTGCGGGGCGCATTGTTCACAGACCGGTTGCCGCGGCGCTCCTGCACGATGCCGAACTGGTCGTACCAGAGCGGCTGGGGCCCGAGGATGGTGAGGATCGGTTCGATGATCGCCATGTCGACGACCTGGCCGCGCCCCGTGCGCTCGCGGGCCTGCAGCGCAAACATCGTCGCCGCTGCCGTCGCCAGCGCCGTGATGCCATCGGCGAGGCCAAAGGGCGGCAGGGTTGGCGGGCCATCCGGCTCGCCCGTCATCGCCGCGAATCCGCTCATGGCTTCGGCCAGGGTGCCGAATCCGGGACGACCGCTGTACGGGCCGAACTGACCGAATCCGGTGACGCGGGTGATCACAAGCCGTGGATTGATGGCGTGGAGCACGTCCGGGCCGATGTTCCATCGCTCGAGCGTGCCGGGCCGAAAGCTCTCGATCAGCACGTCGGCGCCGGCGATCAGATCCTTGAGCACCGCCTGACCATCGGGCAATCCCAGATGGAGCGTGATCGTGCGCTTGTTGCGGCCGATCATCTTCCACCAGAGCGACGAGGTGCCCTTCTTGTACCCGTGAGACCGGACCGGGTCGCTGGCCTTGGGATGCTCGATCTTGATGACGTCCGCGCCGAAGTCGGCCATCATCGTCGCGGCGAGCGGGCCCGCGAACAGCGTGGCGGCCTCGATGACGCGGAGACCCTCGAGTGAACCGGTTGTGCCCATGTCGTCTGCCATGCCCGTCTGCTCGCCTGATCCGTGGAGTGATGTCGAATACCGAGTGATGTCGAACGAGTGGAATTATTGATATAATGTCATAGGTCTAATACCAATACAAGCCGGTGTTGTTATAACATTGGTACGGGAGCGGGGTCGCCCGGAGGCCGTATGACGCGTGTGCTGCCCGCATCGATATTCGTGGCGCTGGTGTTCGCATCATCCGCCGCCGCCCAGACGCCCGGCGCAGTTGCCGGACGCGCCCGAGTGTCCGCGGCTGCGCCGGCAAGCCGCGTCGCTGCCCTTCAGGCGTGGCTGACGGGCGAGTTCGACAACTTCCAGCAATTCACGGAAGAGAAGGAGGCGAAGGCGCGGAGGCCCCACGATCGGGTCCACCTGGTGATCACACCAGTGATGGCTCCGTCGCTTGGATCCGCGGTGCTCCTGGCCTCCGAGTCCGCCCTCAATGACCCCGAACGGATTGCGCGCGTGCTCGTCTACAGCCTGATCGCCGTGGCCTCTGGCGGTGAGGTCGAACAGCGCGTCTACGTGTTCGCCGACGAGGGGGCCGCGGCGGCCGCGGCCGGCAAAGGAGGCGCAGAGCGCCTGCCGCTCGATCGCGTGCATGCCGTCGAGGGGTGCACGATTCGCTGGCAGGAGTCGGGCGGGGCGTTCGCCGCGTCGCTCGCGTCTGGCGCGTGCAGCGTTTCGAGTGTGGCGGGCCATGCAGCCGCACCGACGCTCATGCTGTCTCGCGCCGCGTCCGACGAGCTGTGGCTGGGGGCTTTGGAAGCGGGCCCGTCCGGACAGGCCGCGGCCGGAGCCGGAGAGATGGCGCCGTACAAGTTGAAACGCGCCCGAATATTCAACTGTTACGCCGCGGTCCGCAAGGAAGGCTCAACCGATCAGTACGACGGCTTTCGCGATATCGCGGTACACGACCAGGGAAAGATGGTCTCTATTCCTGGCGCAGCCGGCGAACCCTCCAAGTACGCGTTCGAGCTGTCTCAACTGCGCTATAACCAGCAACTGCCCGTGATGAAACTGGCTCTGTATGACACCACACACGACCAAGCGTTTGCGTATTCCTGGGCCGAGACCACCAGTGTGCGGATCGGCATCAACCTGCGGTGGATCCAGGTCGGCTGCTCGCCCAAGGTCCCGTAACGGCCTGACGCGACTTGTCTTTGGGCTGGCCATCGTCGCGACGTGCGCGGCAGCCGGCACGGCGGCGCAGACGCGGCCCGATTCCGACCTCGAGCAGTTGGCGAAATGGCTCGTCGGCACCTTCGATACGTCGAAGCAGGCAGAGGCTGACGCCACGGCGGCCTTGGCGTACGTGCACGACCGGGTGCGCTTGAAGGTCGCCGGGCCCGTGTCGATGCCGTCGGTGGCCGGCGACGGGTTATTGCTGTACGTCGAGCAAGCCCAGTTCGCGACGCTCGAAAAGCCCTATCGCCAGCGACTCTACCGGCTGGTGGTGCGCGAGCAGCATCCGGTTCTGGAGGTCTGGCGCATCAAAACGCCACTGCGATTCGTCGGCGGCGCCGATAACCCGGCGACGCTGGCGCCACTCTCGCCGGCCGACGTGTCGCACGAAACGGGCTGCGACGTGGTCTTTACACGAGAGGGCGATCGGTTCCGCGGCGCGATTCAAGGCAAGACGTGCGCCTCGACCTGGAACGGGTCGACGTACGTCATCTCTGAGATGACCGTGACTGCCGCCGGGCAGGACACGCTGGATCGCGGTTTCGATGCGGCCGACCGACAAACGTTCGGTCCGCGCAACGGCGAAGCGTACCAATTCCGGCGTATCGAGCGCTAAGGAGGCAGGCGCACACAGACGCCAGGGTATCTGTGCCCTCTGGACGGAGTGCTGAGGGAGCGATTGCGGACGTGGCAGCCGCACCCGATACGCGGCCGCAGTTGCGACTCGAAGCGCTGAGGCCGTCGGCCAGCCGCCAGCCCTCGCCGCCGCCTACTGGCGGAACGGCGTGCCCTTGTAGCTCGACGCTGGCGGGAGCAGGCTGTCCAGGGCGGCGAGCTCCTTCGTATAGGCCTGGTCCACGAAGTCCTGGCCCGCTGTCGAGATCGCGTCGGCCGCCGTCACCAGCGCGGTCGCGTTCGCAGGGCCTGGACCAAGCTTCGCAGCGGTCGCCGCCTTCACGATGGTCGCGATTTCAGGAACCTTGACCAGGCCCTGAATCTTCGTCAGCGCCGCCACCGCTTCCTTGGCCTTGGCCACAAGCGCCTTCGCGAACAGCCCGTCTGTGGTCGAGGTGGCGAGCCGGCGCAACGCGAATTCCATCTCGGCAATCTGACCGACTACGTAGAGTTGACGTCGGCGCTCGATGGACGCTTCCGCGTTCTGCCCGTCTGTCGCGGACGTGAAGTTGTGGCGAATCGCGCCCTGCGACCAGGCGACAATCTCGAGTGCGCTGCCGGCCGAATGGCCGCCGCCGTTGACCAGCGCCTCGTCGGGCGCGGTATGACACTGAAAGCAGTTCTGGACGACCCGATAGATATTGACCGGGCGAAGCAGCCCCGCCGCCATGCTGGCGCCAAGCCGTTCGTCTCGGTGTTCCGGGGTCTCGGTCGCCGCGGTCTTCCCGGCGCCGAAGTTCGAGTGGACCTTGATCCAGTCAGCCGCAGCGCCGTGGCACGACTCGCACGACACCCCGGCGACCAGTTTCAATTTCTTGCCGTCCTGCTTCGGCGTGGCATGGCAGGTCGCACACGCCTCGCCTTCGTCGGATGCGATCTTGATGCTCTTCGCTTCGCGGATGCGCTGGGCTTCCGGTCGGCTCAACGTGTCTCTCGACAGCGCGTGGCGGGTGTGATCCCACACCGCAAACGCCTGCTTGTGACAGTCTTTGCACGAGTCGGGCCCGAGCAGTTTGGATGCGTTTTGCTCGGCGGCGGCGGCCGGCAGAGCGAATGCAGCGAGCAGCAAGCCGACCACGGAAGCCCCGAGCCACTGACGGCGCACCAGGTAGGAATGGCGAATCACAAGGCACCTCCTGACTGGCGCCAGCCCGAGATGCCGTCCGGCGCATCACTGGCCCGGGACGCCCTTCGACATCCCGAGCCAGTTCGAGTCTACAACGGTTCGTCGCCACGGCACGTCGTGAAGATCGACCGGACGAACGGCGTCACGACCCGTTCACGCGACCCAACGCGAAGCCGCGATCCCAGGCCGTAAACACGGGCCCTACTGGAACTTCGTGTTGAAGTTGACAGTGGCGCCCACCATGAGCGAGCGGCCCGGCGACGGACCGGTCTGAAACGGCAACACGATGGTCTTGTCGGTCAGGTTGTCGAGCACCACCGTGAGCTTGAGCGGCGCCTTCTCCTTGAAGTCGTATCCGATACGAATGGCCTGCTTGTTGTAGCCCTCGTACGATCGGAGTTGAGCATATAGCGGGAAGTTGGCGGAGAACACGGCGTCCGGGTCGATGCGCGTAATCTGGCTGGCGAACCGCACTTCGTACTCGCCCCACCACCGGCCCTTCGCATCCGTGTACTTGAGCGCCAACGTGCCGGTCAGCCCGGGAATCTCACTGTACGGCGCATCCGATGGCGTGCCGGTCAGCTTGATGGGTGTGTCGGTCCGGTTGTAATACGCGTTCATCAGGGTGACAGCGGCTGCGGTCGGGTTGGTGACCGTGCCTTTCTGCCAGCCGAGCGACATATAAGGATTGAGGCTGCCGTGGGTGCCGACCGGAATCGCCACCTCACCCGTCGTCTCAAAACCCTTCACGACGGTGTCACCAGGGATGTTGACGCGCTGGAAGAACAGCACGGCGTGCTGCCCGGTGAACAGGCACGGCGGGAACGGCGTGAGTGTCCTACCGTTGGCCGGATCCACCGAGATGCAGTAGTTCGGCGCGTACACGGTGGACACCGCGTTGGAGAGGGTATTCCGGAAGAATCCCGCCTGCAGGCGCAGCCATTCGCGCTCGACTTTTACGCCCATGTCGATGTTCTTGCCGGTCTCGGGCAGGATGGCCGTATTGGGCAGACTGGGAATCGAGTACGACGGCGACCCGAAATTGCGAACGAGGTACCGAACCGTGATTTCCGGTTCGCGGAAGCTCGTGGCATACCGGACGTACGGGTTGAACCCGCCCGGGAGCAGCAGTGTCATACCGACATTGCCGGTGACCTTCGTGTTGTTGGTACTGAGCGACCCGGTGCCGGCCGCCAGTTTGTCCAAGCCCTGGATGCCAGCCACGTTCAACGAGCCGGGGTTCGCAATGATCTGGGGCAGCGCCGCCTGAATCGTCAGGAATTCGTTGCCGGCCGGGAACCCTTTGGACGGATTCGCCTCGGTCTTCCAGTTGTCCAGCCGGAACCCGCCAGACAGCTTCACTCGCTTGACGAGGGTCAATTCGGCCTGGTTGTACCAGCCGAGGTTCTTATACGTCGTGTCGGGCGTCGTCTTGGCGCCAGTCACCGACGTCAGCGTCGCCCCGGTAGCGGCGTAGGTGCTGCGATTGAACACGTCGACCGACAGGTCCTGCGACCGCGCAACGCCCGTCGTGTACTGCAGCGCGTGGAACGGCTGCAGGTTGAACTGCACGTCGAATCCGTTGCTGGTGATGTGGTTGACGGTCTCGGTGTTGCTGCCCAGCAGGAACTGCGAGGGATTCCCGGTCAACGTATTGCCGTTGTAGCTGCTGCCGGCGACGATGCTGTACAAGAGGTCGTCCTGCGGCCGCTCCATCACCTGCCGATAGCCTGTCACGGTAATGCGCGGCAGCCACGCCGCCAGTTCGCGGAATTCGTACCGCCCGCTGAACTTGTCGAAGTCGGCGTAGGCGCTGCTCCGCAGATCCGTGTCGTACGGCGGCGCCGAGAACGGCATGCCGAGGTTCTTGAACCGGTTCTGCATCCAGCGCACGCGCAGGAGCTGCTTGTCAGTCGGGAACACGGACGCGTCGAGGTTGTAGGTGTAGCCCTTGGCGGTGCCGTTGACGATCGTCGCCCCGCCGGGCATATCGTAGACGGTGTAGGTGGACGCGACCGTGCGGCCCACCAGCGCGCCGCCCGTGGAAATGAACTGGCCAAGCCGCACGGAATCGGCCGCACTGAACCCGGTGCTGCCGGTGTGATAGCTCGGCTGGTTGAAGTCCGAAATGGCGCCGCGCAGCGCAAACTTCGGCGAGGCGTACGTCGCGGCGAAGTTGCCGCGGGCAAACCCGCTGTTTCCGTTGTAGTCCACGCTGCTCGACAGGTTGAGCGTCTGCCCTTCGGTGGGCCGGTCGGCGGTCTTGGTGATGATGTTGATCGTGCCGGCGATCGCGTCCGACCCGTACAGGCTCGACGCCGCGCCGCCGACCACTTCGATCGACTGAATCTGGGTGACGTCGATCGTGCTGGGCGTGACGCCGCTGTTGTTGACGTCGTACCGCCCGTTGTTCAGGCGCTCGCCGTCGACGATGAGCAGGATGCGCGAGTTCGAGAACCCGCGAAACTGCGGCCGCGCACGGTAGGGATTCGTGTCCACCACGCGCACGTTCGGGGCGCGTTCGTACGCGTCCTGGACGCCCTGGGGCCGGCGGTCCTCGATGTCCTTGGAACTGACGATCGTGACGATCTGGTTGACTTCGGCCGTGGCCCGTTCGCCCTTGGCCGCCGTCACGGTGATTTCCTCGCTCAAGCCGCCGAGGCTGAGCGAGAAGTCCGCCGACGTCGTCTCGCCGCCCACCACGCGGACGCTGCGGCCGGCCTCGGAGAAGCCCGAGAGCTTCGCCGACACCCGGTAACTGCCGGGCGCCACATTGGTGAAGCTGTACTGCCCCTTGCCATCGGTGACCGCCGCGATCTCGCGGCCGCTGGCGATGTTGAGGGCGGTGATGGCGACACCGGGCAGCGCGCCGCCCTGCGTGTCCTTGACGATGCCGGTTATGCCGGTCGCGCCTTTCGGCTGCGCCGCCGCCGGGGACGCGGCGACCGCGACCCCCAGTACCATTAGTGCGAGTGCGAGCCCGAGTCGTCTCAACAGCGGCCGAACATCACTCATGATCATCCTCGTTAGTGGCGCGCGCGGCGCGCCAGCGATTCGACTCCACCGTGCGGGGGCACCCGCGCAGCGGGCCGGTCCCCATTTGTCTGCTTATTATGATAATAGCACACCATGGACTCAAATGTTATACTCTTGCTACCAATGAGGCCGGCGCCACGTGCCGGCCCGACAGGCCCGCGCGACCGGGCCCGCGAGGCATTCGATGTTCCTGCTGAGGCTCTTCTGGCTCTTCGTCTTGATCGGCGGCTGGTTCATGGGCCTCTCGGCCCTGCGCGCCGGATTCCAGACCGGATTCGGCCCGGACGTCCTGCTCAACAGTGGCATCTGGCTCGCCTGCGGGGCATATGCGGTCCCCCGGGTCTGGCGGATGCTGAGCGGCACCGCCGCGAAACCCGCCGCGCACTGACGACTGTCGACATGTGGAAAAGGACGTGACCCGATGAACCCTGGCGCCTGGCACGCCGTCGAAATCGCTGTCCGCGGCATCCACGCCCTGATGGTCGCTGCGTGGCTGCTGTTCGACTTCATCGTCTACTGGCTCCACTTCAAGATCAAGGATCCCAACGCCAACCTCGCCGAACGGATCGAGCGCGCCCGCATCATGCACGGCGTCGACGGCGTCGTCGCGTACCTGTTCATCTTCACGCTCCCGGTCGGCCTGGCCCTGTGCTACCTCACCAATACGCCGGTGTTCACGACGGCGTGGCTCAACTGGAAGCACTTGATGTACGCGGTGATTATCGTGGCGGCCATCGTGCTGATGCCGGTATCGGGAACCGCGCTGCGTAACCTCAAGGCCATCCAGGCCGGTGCGCCAAACGTCGACGAACTGAACGGCCAGATCAAGCGCGACATGAATTGGGGCATGCCGTTTGTGTTCGTCATCTGGGCGCTGCTGATCGTGATGAGCCTGGTGTCGGTCTTCAACATCAAGTGCCCGCACTGCCTGAACTTCATTTTCCGGTAACCGCCCCGTCCGGCGCGTACCGCTGGACCACCTCCGCGACGACGCGCTCAGCCGATTCGAGCGCGCCTTCCATCCCCGGCGACGTGATCGCCGTGTGTTCGCCGGCGAAATGCAGCCGTCCCACCGGCAACGCCGTCGCGGCGCGGAGTCGTGAGACCTGTCCCGGGGCGAAACACTGGTACGCCCCGCCCGACCACCGATCCTTCGCCCACGACACGGACGCCAGGGGGCGCACGGCGCCCTTGGCCGCCGGCCGGATCCCGATGAGTTGCTCGATGACGTAGGCGTGCCTCCGGTCCTCGTCCATCGCGTCGAGCCGTTCGGCCGCTTCGCCGTCCACGAAGACCATCAAGGCCCCGACGTCGCCATTGGCGTTGCGGAGAGGGAACACTCGCTCGATCGGCGTGTCGGTCCACATGCTGGCCGAATGTTGATCGTCGATCCAGAAGGGCTTGACCACCTCGAGCACGATCAGCGTGATCGCGGTGTAGGCGAGGCCGGTGAACGCCTCAGCCTGAACGCGCCCAGGCGGCGGCGAGATCGCCACCCGCGTCAACGCCGGTAGCGGCATCGTGGAAATCACGCAGTCCGCGCGGTACTCCGTGTTGTCGGCGCAGCCGACGAAGACGTCCTGGCCGCCACTATGGACGGCGGTGGCCGCGGTCCCTCTGCGTACCGGCGTTCGCAGCGCGTCGGCCATCGCCTCGGCGAGGCGCTGATTGCCCCCAGGAATCTGAAGCGGCAGCCCGGTAAGCGATCGTCGCCGCTGGTCGTCGCGCAGCGCCCACAGCGCAGATGCCGTCTTGATCGACCGGCAGTTGGGCGCCACGTCCATCAGGCGGAGCGCTTCCTCGCTGGCGCCGAGGCGCGCCACGTAGTCGGCCACTGACAGTTGGTCCAAGTCGGCGTGCGGGGGGGCGGTCCACGCCGTGGCGTGTTCCAGCGGGTTGGCGCGGGAAATATACGTGCTGAGCAGTCGCGACGGCAGGATGGCGCGTTCGGCGTCGCTCACACCCCGCGCCTCGGTCTTCCAGTCTCCCTCCCGCATGAGACGGCCAGACACGTAGAGCGACGAACCGGAACCGATGCGCGCCACCACTTCGGGCGGCCCTTTGTGGCAGGTGGCGCACACGCCGCGCGGTCCGTGCGTCGCCGTTGCGCTCTCGGTCGGGACGGCCAGTTCCTGACACAGCCCGATCATGCGGGTGTAGGCGGTCGACAACACCTGTCCGCCCCATTCCACACGGACCAGGCTGTCGTGGCGCGAATGGACGCGCCCGCCAACACGCCCCTGCGCCTCGAGCACGGTCACCTGCCATCCGCGGCGCTCGAGAAGCCGCGCCGCGTAGAGCCCCGAGAGCCCGGCGCCAATCACCACGGCGCGGGGAGCCCGCCCCTGGGCGTGCGGCAGCGACCGCGGCGCGCCAAAGGCAAGGGCACCGGCCGACGCCCCGATCACACCCAGAAACGCACGGCGATCGACGTGGCTTGTGTTCATGTCGGCCTCTCCGACTCGCCGGCGACAGCGTGTCGCCGCTGAGTGTCGGTCAACTCCGCGGTGCGGCGACTCAGGTTCCAGCGCTGACCGGCACGTCCCGATCGACTCCGCCCAACGCCTCGCGCTTCCGGAACTGCGCGTAGCCGACGCCCTGCACGACGCACGTCCACCCCGCCAGCACGACGAACATCATCACGAACGGGAACGGCCTCCGTTCGACGATCTGATACAGCACCGAATGAATCGCCACCACACCGCAGAGGGCGTAGTTCCAGCGCTGCAGGGACTTCCAGCGGGGCGTGCCGAGCCGGCGAAGCGCGTAGTCGTTGGAGATCGCCAACAGGGGCAGGCACAGCAACCACGCGATCACGCCCGTGTGATTCGAGAAGCCGAACACGTCGAACCGAAGCGGAATAGTGTGCGGCTTCGACGGGGGATAGACGAAGTAGTAGATCCAGGCCTTGTAATAGACGAAGCCCGGGCCGCGATAGTGCACGAACAGGCCGACGGCGCCGTGCACGACGCTGACGATGCCGGCCCAGATGCTCACGTCTCGTCGAACGTCGAGGTGCGCGGCCACCCGTCCCCGGCGCATCACGGTCAGCGGCCCGATGCTGAGCGTCGCGCACAACAGCCCGAACGCCACGTAGGCGAGCGCCAGGCTCAGCCTCGCGAGGAAGTCGTCGGCGTGCTGCAACACTTTCGGATCGGCGGTGTACCAGCGGTAGACAACCGGGCTGGCCTCGTACAGGAACCACACAGCGCACGCGCAGATCACGGCGAGGACGACGTGCGTGCGCAACCGGTCGGTCGTTCGCGTCGACGGTGCGGGTTGGTCCATTGGTCCTCCCTGTGCCCCACTTAGTGCGTGGCCGCTCGCGCAAAAACAGATGACGTTGTTCCCGCCGACAGGACCTTCGCAGGGAACGCGCGACCGAGTTCCGCCTGGGCGAGGCGCGTCGCGTGCATCAGCGCCTCGATGTCGATGCCGGTGGCGATCCCCATGCCGTCCAGCATGTGCACCAGATCTTCGGTGGCGATGTTGCCCGTCGCGCCAGGCACCACGGGACAGCCGCCCAGTCCTCCAATCGACGCATCGAACGTCGTCACGCCCTGATCGAGTCCCGCCAGCACGTTGGCCAGGCCGAGCCCGCGCGTGTCGTGCAGGTGCAGCGACCAGGCGATGCCGCCGAAGGTGTGCTGCAGCAACCGCATCATCGCGCCGACCTGCTCCGGGCCGGCAAGCCCGATCGAATCGGCAATGGAGATTTCGCGGATGCCCATCTCGATGGCGCGGCCCGCGAGACGGACCACGGCGTCGGGCTCGACGGGGCCCTCGAGAGGACAGCCAAATGCGAGCGCGATGACCAGTTCGACCGGCGTGGATCCGGCCGCCGCGCGGATCGCAGCGAGATTGGCCACCGACTGGTCCACCGACATGCCGACGTTGCGGCGGTTGTAGGTCTCGGTGACGCAGATCACCTGCCGCACCGCATCGACGCCGGCGGCCACGGCCTGCTCGGCGCCTCGGACGTTCGGCACGAGCGCGGTGAACGTCGCGCCGGCCCGCCTCGCGATCCCCCGCATCACGTCGGACGCATCCCGCATCTGCGGAATCACCTTCGGATTGACGAAGGAGGTGGCTTCGGTTTTTCGCACGCCCGCGGCCGCGATCGCGTTGATGGTCGCAATCTTCACGTCGGTCGGAATGAAAACCGCCTCCATCTGGAACCCATCGCGGGGGCCGACTTCGACGATCGTGACGGTGGGCGGCAGCGACAATGATGTCATCGGGAGCCCGATAACGCGGCAACCGCGTCCGCGACGCCAACCACGTCTCCGTACTTGCCATCGATGTCGAGCAGATTGGCTTCGTGGGGCCCGATCGCACGATCGCCCACGCATTCGCGCGGCACGATCGTGCGAAATCCGTATTGCAGGGAGTCGACAGCCGAGGCCCGCACGCAGCCGCTGGTGGTCGCACCGGCAATGACAACCGTATCGATCGACTGCGCGTTCAACAGCGCGGCGAGGGGCGTCCCGAAAAAGGCGCTGGCGAATTGTTTTTCAATCAGGACATCGTCGGGCCGCCGGCCGAGCCGCGGGTCGAGTTCGACCCAGCGCGATCCGCGAATGAGCCAGCGGAGCGATGGCACCTTCTCGACGAAGACGCCGGCTTCGCGGCACTCGGCATCGTAGGCGGTCGTTGTGAAATAGACCGGCGCACCCACAGTTCGTGCCGCATCAATCAACTGGCGGGTCGCCGCGATTTCGGCATCAAAGTCGGACGCCAGCGGGCTGGTCGTGTCGGTGAATCCGAGAATGAAGTCGATGACCAGGATGGCCGGCCGCGTGCCGAACCCGACCCGGCCGAGGAATCCTCGATTCGCATAGAGGTCGCGTGTCGCGCCGTCTGGGCTGTCGGCTGTGCCCACCTGATGAACCTCCTCGTGGCACGGGGCCGGCCCGCGCATGCCGGCCCGGCGCGATCAGATGATGTTCTCGGCCTTCATGCGGGCTCGCTCCTCGGCGCTGATGCCCAGCAACCCGCCGTAGACCTCGTCGTTGTGGGATCCGAGCGGCGGACCCGGCCACTCGGTGCCCCCCGGCGTCTCGGAGAGAAACGGCGCGAACTTCGGCAGCAGAACGCTGTCATCAGGATCCGACGGCAGCGGCACGCGCTCGAACAGGCCTCGGGCCTGGAAGTGCTCGTCGTTCATCTGATCGGCAATCGAGTAGATCGGGCCGGCGGGCACTTCGGCCTTCTCGAGCGTCGCCAGGACGTCTTCGAACGTGTGCTGCCCGGTCCAGGCGGCAATCGCTTCGTCGATTTCCTTCTCGTGCGGCACGCGGTCGTTGTTGTGCGCGAAGCGGGGATCGGCCGCCATGTCAGGCCGGCCGGCCGCTGTCATCAGACGCTTGAAGATACTGTCGCCGTTGCCGCCGATGATGATGAACTTCCCGTCGCGGCACGGATAGGTGTTGGTCGGCACAATCCCGCTCAGCGCCGATCCCTGGCGCTCGCGGACCAACCCGAACTTGTCGTATTCGGGCACCATCGATTCCATCAGGTTGAAGATGCTTTCGTAGATCGCGACGTCGATCACCTGGCCCTCGCCCGTCTGCTTCACGTCACGGTGATACACGGCGGTGAGGATGCCCAGCGCGGCGTGCAGGCCGGCAATCGTATCGCCCATGCTGAGATTGGGCCGGGCCGGCGGGCGGTCCGGATAGCCACACACATAGCGCAGACCGCCGGCGCCTTCGGCGACCGACGCGTAGCCTGGCTTGTGCCGGTACGGCCCGGTCTGGCCCCAGCCGGACACCCGGCACATGATCAGGCCTGGATTGATCGGTTTGAGATCCTCGGGCCCGAGCCCCCATTCCTCCATGCGGCCAGGCCGAAAGTTCTCCAGCACCACGTCGCATTTTGCCGCAAGCTGCTTGACCAGCGCGCGCCCTTCCGGCTTGCGCAGATTCGCCGTGATGCACCGTTTGTTGCGGCCCAGGATAAACCACCAGAGCGCGGTGCCCTTGTACATCGACCGCCACGTGCGAAGCGGATCGCCGCCATCCGGCGGTTCGACTTTGATGACATCGGCCCCGAACCAGGCCAGCAGCACCGAGGCGAACGGCCCGGCGAGCAACTGGCCCAGTTCGAGAATCCTGAGGCCTTCGAGCGGACGCTTGCGAGGAGCAGAATCCATGTTCGTTACGCCGACTTCATGACGCCGATACGCTCTGGTGTCGGACCGAACGTGAACAACTCGCCTGGCTTACGGTTCGCCCGAATCGACGCGCGGCACGCGTTGGTCGCCGCCTGATCAACAGCCTTGGTGGCGGGGTCGAGCACGACGCCGTAGTCCTGGGCCGCTTTGCTGATCGACACCAAGCCGCGCTTCACGTCGAGGCTGACGCGCTCGGCAGGCCGGTCGAGCGGATCCTTCCAGCCGCCGCCGCCGGCCGTGCGGTAGATGAGCCGGTCGCCCTTCTTGACGGGAATCTGCGAGATCTTGGATGGCAGACTCACTTCTTCGCCGTTGGCCCGCACCAGTTTCTTGGTGCTCGACCACCCGGGCAATCCGCCATTGAACCCCCACGGTTGCGAACGCTCGCGATCGTCGTGGATTGCGATCTCCCCATCCGACTCAAATCGGTAGATCTTGTGCACGCCGTTGCCGCCGCGGTGGAACCCGGCGCCGCCCGAATCCATGAGCGACCCGTATTCGAGCACGGTGATCGGGTAGTAGCTTTCGAGGTACTCGCTCGGAATGTTCTCGAACAGCGGCCACCACGAATGCGCGTCCATCCCGTCGCCCAGCGGCCGCCCCGGGATGCCGCCGAACGAAATTTCCATCAGATGGTAAAACTGGTTGTTCTCGTCGTAGCCGTTATAGAGCAGATACGGCGACGTGCCGTAGCCAGCGGCCGTCGAGAAGTCTGGCGCGCCCGGTGCGAGCGTGCCGCCGAGCACGTCGAACAGCCGCGTCAGCGCGTGCGTGCGGCAGCCGAGGGCGGCCGGGAACTTCGGCGCCAGCAGCGACCCTTCCGGCGTCGTCACGTGCAGCAGCGGATAGAACCCGTCGTTGAACAGGATCTGCGGGTCGAAGACCATGATCAGGTAGACGCCGATGAACATCTTGAACATTTCTTCGTTCAAGTAGAAGTTGATCGGCCCCGGCGCCTGAGGGTCGGTGCCCGACCAGTCGAAGTGCGCCTGATCGTCTTCGCGCCAGATCGTCAACTTCATCTTGTACGGCCCGTTCCCGCGGCCGTCGTCGTCGATGTAGTCCTCGAAGCTGACTTTCTTCTCCGGCAGGTTCTGCCGGATCAGCTGCTGCATCATGCGCCGTGTGCGCTCGAGCAGCGCCTCGAGGGTCGCCAGGTAGAGCGGCGTGCCGAAACGCACGCACAGTTCCTTGACGCGCTTCTCCGCCGTCCGACAAGCCGCGACAATGGCCATCAGGTCGAAGTAGTTCATCGTCGGCGTGCGCGAGTTGTTCAGGATGATGTCGAGCACGTCCTGATTGAGCGTGCCGGCGGCGAAGAGCTTGACCGGCGGGATGCGCGTGCCTTCACCGAAGATCGTCGTCGCGTCGGTCGGCAGCGATCCGGATACCGGCCCGCCCGTGTCAACCGTGTGGCCGAACTGCGATCCCCAGCCCACCAACTCGCCCTTGACGAAGATGGGGAGCAGGATCAGGAAGTCGTTGATGTGCGAGATGGCGCCGGCGCACTTGTACGGATCGGAGATCAGGAACACGTCGCCTTCGTTGACGCCCCGCTTCCAATCCTTGATGAAGCCCGCGATGTACGACCCGAACTGGCCCACCACCATCCGGCCGTCGGGCGTCGCGATCATCGGAAAGCCATCGTGCTGTTCGCGGATGACCGGCGACATCGCCGACCGGAACAGCGTCTCGTCCATTTCGTGCCGGGCGTTGCGCAGCGCGTTCTCGACGATGTCGAGCGTAATCTTGTCCACGACCGGCGGCTTCGTGCGGCCCTTCGCCTTGCTGGCCGGTTTGCCGGTCTTACGGGTTGCCTTCGCTTTCATCGTGTCACTCCCTCTGGTCTGAAACCGTGAGCAGCCCTACTTCTGGCCCTTCTTGTGGCCGTTCGGCCAAATCAGGATGTTCTCGTACGGGTCCACGTCGCCGTGGAAGCCCGGGAGAATCAGTGTCGTCGAGTCGTTCTGTGTAATGACCGCCGGGCCGGGGATCCGGTCACCGACCTTGAGTGTGTACCGGTCGTAGATGGGCGCCGGCACGGTCTTGCCGCGGTAGTAGATCTTGTGCGTCTTGACGGGCTTCGGTTTCCCCGGCTTGCCGGGCATCCTGTGGCGGCTCAGCTCCACCTTCGGCACGACACCGACGGCGACGGCACGCAGGTTGACGATCTCGATGTCGTAGTCGATGTTGAAGCCGTAATTCTGCTCGTGCACGGCCTTGAACCGCTTCGTGATCCGCTCGAACCCGTCGGCCTTGTCGAGCCACGCGATCTCGATGTCGATCGGGAACTCGTAGCCCTGCCGGTGGTAGCGCAGATCAATCTGGTATTGGATGCGGTGCTGCTTGGCCGGGATCTTCTCCGACGTGAGCCATGCGCTCGCCTGTTGGCCGAGTTCCGCGAGGAACCCTTTCACCGTCGCGCGGTCCACCTGGGCCATGGTCCGGATCACGGTTCGCGAGAATTCGTTCCGGATGTCGGAGTGCAGGAAGCCGAGCGCCGACAACACGCCTGGAGTCGGCGGAATGATCGACGGCCACGAGTTGAGCAAGATCGACAGCGCGTTGGCGTGGAGCGGACCCGCGCCGCCCAGCGCGACCAGCGCGAAATCGGCCGGGTCGTACCCGCGTTGAACCGACACGATCCGCAAGGCGCCGAACATGTGTTCGTTGACGATGTCGTAGATGCCTTCGGCGGCCTGATGCAGCGTCAGCCCCATGGCGTCGGCGATCTTCTGCACGGCCGCGGCCGCCAGCGCCGGCTTGAGCGGCATCTCGCCGCCCAGCAGGTTCGGCGGCAGATAGCCCAGCACGACGTTGGCGTCGGTCACGGCCGGTTCGGTGCCGCCGGTCCCGTACGAGGCGGGCCCGGGCTCGGCGCCCGCCGACTGCGGGCCGACGCGAAGCGCGCCGGTGAGCGGCACATGCGCGATCGATCCCCCGCCGGCGCCGACCGTGCGGACGTCGACGCTCGGCGCCTTGACCGGGTAGTACCCGACACGCGTGTCGCGCTGCACGTTCGGCGTGCCCCCGAACGAAATCGCCACGTCTGTCGACGTGCCGCCCATGTCAAACGACAGCACGTTCTTGAACCCGGCGAGCTCGCCGATGTACGACGACGCCACCGCCCCGCCCGACGGACCCGACAGCAAGGTGTTCACCGGCCGTTCGGCCGCCGCCTCGAGGCTCATCACCCCGCCGTCTGAGCGGACGATGCTCATCTGGCCCTTGAGGTGGGCCTGTTCGAGCTTGTCCTTCATGCCCGACAGGTACAGGCGCATCTTGGGCCGCACGTACGAGTTCATGACCGTGGTGAGCGTCCGCTCGTACTCGCGGAACTCGGGGAGGATGTCGGTCGAGATCGTCACGGGCAGATCGGGGTACATCTCGGCGACAATCGCCTTGACGCGCCGCTCGTGCGCCGGGTTGGCGAACGCGTTGATCAGCGATACGGTGAGGGCTTCGATGCCGGCGTTATGCAGTTCCGTGATGAACCCGCGCGCTTCGGCCTCGTCGAGCGGCGCCATTTCGGCCCCTCGCGCCCCGGTGCGACACGACAGCCCGCGCGTCAGCTCGAGCGGCGCCAGCGGATCGGGCTTGATCATGATGATCCAGCCGGCCAGCGGGCCAGGTGTCTGGCCGCGCGCGACGTGGAGGATCTGTTCGAATCCGCGCGATGTGAGCAGCCCGACGCGCGCACCCTTGCCTTCGAGCACGGCGTTGGTGGCCACGGTGGTGCCGTGCAGGATGAGGCCGATCTCGTTGGGGTCGATGCCCGCCTGCTCGGCAATCTTGTGAATGCCCTGCAGCACGCCGATCGACTGATCCGACGGTGTGGACGGCACCTTGGTGAGATGGAGCTTGCCGGTCTTCTCGTTGTAGAGCAGGAAGTCGGTGAAGGTGCCGCCGACGTCCACGCCCAGCCTGTAACTCATGACGGACCTCGCAATTGGGGTGATGACGAATCGCAGTCACTGTGAGCACACATGCACGCACAAACGCCCATATGTCTTGTGGTTATAACAATGTCTCCTGTGCGCCTGGTCTTGTCAAGCGGTTTCCCATAGTTCGAACCGCGTACCGTGCGGCGCCAGTCCCGCCACCGCCGGCACGAGCCCGCCCGACGGACCGCACGGACGCATGGTGACTGGGCCGAAGCGTGCGCCCGGCATCGCGGTCATCGCCACGTCGAGGCGGTCGACCCCCAGCGCGATCGCATGCAGGCCGCCACGCAGCGGCCACGTGTCGAACGCCCCACCCGACTCTTCGGGGAACTCCACGAATTCCAGCCGGATCGGGGCGCTGGTGTGATCCGCCAGCACCACCAGGCGCACGGGCGTGTCGAGCCGGGGCAGTCCCATGAACCGTCCGACCTCGGGCTCGCGCGCCGTCGCATCGAGCAGCAGCGTCAATCCAGCCTGCTCCGTCCAGAACGGCAACACATCGTCGATGCGGTCGACCGTCCAGACCGCGCTGTGCACTTCGGAATGGAGACGCGCCGGGTCGGCGTCGAGCACGCTGGGCCGTCGGCGCTGGACTTCGATGAACACCGACACGAGGTGATCCGGACCGACCGTTTTCACTTCGCGCACGTCGAACGGCCCCATCTGATACCGAACCACGGGGCCGCTTGGCGATCCGGCGGCGTCGGCCAGCGCCGCACTCTGGTTCACATCTCGGGAATAGAGGTCGATGGCGTGAGGACCGTTGTCGTAGGGCCCAGGATGGGGGCCTTCGTTCGGGGTTTCGACGATGGTCAACCACCCGCGCGGCGCCCCGGGCGGCGCCATCACGACTTGCCGCGTCGGTCCGGCCAGCCCGTACAAGGCGGCAGCCGCCGCGGCTCCAATTGCCTGCTGCCCCCACACCTCGAAGCCGAATGCTCGATAGATGGTGACCACGGCGTCCGGGGTGGTCGCACCGACGATGGCGGAAAGAGGACGTGTCATGAGGACTCCTGCTGGAGCGAGGCCAGGCATCATGTGGCTGCAGAATCGGCCGCGGTTCGCCCGGCAATCCTGCGAAACAAGGCGTCTCGCGTTCCGGCGGCGAGTACGCGGCTCGGCAATTCTCTGCCCAGGCACACTGCGATCTGCTTTGACGCTGCCATGAACGCCTCGAGATCCACGCCGGTGGCCACGCCCATCGTGTCGCACATGTGCAGGACGTCTTCGGTTGAAATATTGCCGGTTGCGCCCTCGACGTTCGGGGCGCCGCCCAGGCCGCCGAGGCTGGCTTCGAACGCGTCAATGCCCTCGCTCATCGCCGCCAGAACGTTGGCCAGCCCCAGCCCTCGGGTATCGTGCAGATGGAGCGACAGGGCGAGCCCCGGGAGCGCCGACCGCAGGCGCGCCATCAGCGACGCAACCTGACGTGGATGGGCGAAACCGTAGGAGTCGGCCACCGCGACGGCGCGAATCCCCATGTCGGCGGCGCGACGAGCCAGGTGTTCGACGCGCGCCTCCGGCACCGGCCCCGTGAGCGGGCAGCCGAACGACAACCCGAACACCACGTCAACCGCGACCGCCTCGGCGCGGGCCAGCGCGAGAATCTCCTCGAGGCCGGCGAACGATTCGTCAACCGAGCGGCCCAGGTTCCGGCGGTTGTACTCGTCGGTGGCGGCAATCACCACACGCAGCACGTCGGGCCGCGTCTCGACGGCCCGTTCGGCGCCACGCCGGTTTGGGACGAGCACGGCGTACGCCACGCCAGGCCGGCGGGTAATGCCTCGCATCACCTCCGCGGCATCCTGCAGTTGTGGCACGACCTTGGGGCTCACGAACGCGGTGGCCTCGATGCGGCGAACCCCCGCCGCCGAGATGGCGTCGATGACGCCAATCTTGAGATCGGTCGGGATGAAGGTCTTCTCGATTTGAAAGCCGTCCCGAGGGCCGACTTCCACCAGCGTCACGTGGGCGGGCCGTGTCATGGCGTCATCGGCGAGCGCGACATCATGGGACGCGGGCTGGCCCATGGAAGATGGCTAGGCATGCTCATATTGTCCTGTTACTATAACAAATGATGCGTCTCCCGCCTATGCCGGACCAGAGCAAGGTCGTTCCGGTCGCGGGGCAGACCGACGAGGATTCCCCCATGCCTACTCTGACTCCGCCTCTCGACTGGCCGGCGATCGGCACGGCCCACCACTTCATCGATGGTCTCGCCCGCACCGGACGCGGCGCCGCCATGGCGATTCACGCTCCGGCCTGGGGACGGCACCTGGTCGATCTGCCGGGCGCCTCGCCCGACGATCTCGACGACGCGATTGCCGCCGCCAGGCGCACGTTCGATCTGGGCACCTGGAGAAGGCTGGGGCCCGAGCAACGGGCGGCCTGCCTCAAGGCGGCTGGAGACGCGTTGCTGGGGCGGCGCGACGAACTGGCCCGGCTCGTCGTCTTCGACAACGGCAAGACGCTGGGCGAGGCGCATGTCGACGTGTTCGCCGCGGCGGCCGCGTTCCACCAGGGGGCGGTGTTCGCGTTGCGGCCATCCGAAGAAGCGCGTGGAACCGAGCGGGGCGTGGTCAGACACGTTCGTCGGGAACCGATCGGTGTCGTGGCCGGCATCACGCCGTTCAATGCGACACTCTCGTTTTGTGCGTTGAAGGCGGCGCCCGCGCTGGCCGCGGGCAACTCCGTCGTGCTGAAGCCGTCGGAGCGGGCACCGTTGCTCGCGATCGCGGTGTGTGACGCGCTCGCCTCGGCTGGGGTCCCTGCCGGCGCCGTCAACCTCGTGCACGGCGGGTCGGCCGTGGCGGCGGCGCTCTGCGCGGACCCGCGCGTCGACATGATCTCGCTCACCGGCGGCACCGACGCCGGGCGCTCCGCCATGCACGCGGCGGCCGGCACGATCAAGCGCCTCGTCCTCGAACTGGGTGGCAAATCCGCCCACATCATCCTTGCCGACGCGGATCTCGACCAGGCCATCACGGCTGCCGCCGGCGCGATCTTCAAGAACGCGGGCCAGCGTTGCTTGTCGGGATCGCGCTTGCTGGTCGCCCGGGAGGTCGCCGACCAGGTCGAAGCCCGGCTGGCGGCGCTGGCCGAGAGTCTCGTGCTGGGCGATCCGTTCGACCCGGCGGTCCAGGGCGGCGCGTTGATCGACGAGCGCGCAGTGGCCGCCTGCGAGGCGTTTGTCGCGACGTCGCGAGCCGAGGGCCTGCGGGTGGCCGCGGGAGGCGTTCGCGTTGACACACTGCGACCGGGAACCTACTTCAGGCCCACGGTGCTGACCGGTGCGAACCGGGACAGCTATGCGGCACAGGAAGAACTCTTCGGCCCGGTCCTGACGATCATCCGGGTAGCCGATGCCGAAGAAGCGATCGCGGTGGCCAACCACAGCCGCTTCGGCCTGACCGGCGCCGTGTGGTCGCGCGACGAACAGCAGGCGCTCGAGGTCGCACGAAGCCTGCGTGCCGGATACGTGTGGGTGAACACGTTCGGCGCGATGTTCGGCGACATCCCGTTTGGCGGGTACAAGCTGTCGGGCCTCGGACGCGAAGCCGGGCACGAAGGGTTCGACGCCTACACCGAAGCTAAGAGCATCATGGTGGATACGACAGGCGGGACCACGGCGCTGCGGTTTACGTAACTAGCTATCGAGCGCCTTGGTGGCTCCCGACGCCACCATCGCGTCGATGTCCGATTCGCCGAGACCAATCTCGCGAAGCACTTCCCGGCTGTGCTCGCCCAGCCGCGGCGGCAATCGGCGCACGCTTCCCGGCGTCTCCGAAAACGTCGTCGGCACCCCGGGCAGCAGGATCGGTCCCTCGGTGGGATGATCGAAGGTCTTCCAGAATCCGGTGGCGACCAGGTGTTCGTCGGTGAGCAGGTCGTCGAGCGTGTTGACGATCATGACGGGCACGCTCGTCTTTTCCAGGATGGATCGCCACTCCCCGGTCGTGCGCGTCGCGATGATGCGGCCCGTCTCGGCATACACCTCGTCGATGTTCTTGAGCCGGAGCGGCAGCGACTCGAAGCGGGGATCGGTGGCCAGTTCGGGCCGTCCGGCCGCGTCGCAGAAGATCCGCCAGTGCTCGTTGAGATAGGGCAGCACGGCCAGGTAGCCGTCTTTGGTCTTGTAGGGCTTGCGGTGCTGGCTCAGCAGCCGCGTGTAGCCGGCGGGCCCTTCTGGTGGAACGAACGTGCGGCCGAACAGGTGCTCGGCCATCACGTACGACACCATCGTCTCGTACATCGGCACTTCGACCTCCTGGCCGACGCCGGTGCGCTCGCGGCACAGCAGGGCGGCGAGCACCGCACCGACGACCGCCATGCCCGTGGTCTTGTCGGCGATGATGGTCGGCAGGTACCGTGGTTCGCCACTCATCATGGCTTCGACCATCGCGATGCCGCTCGCGGCCTGGATCGAATCGTCGTAGGCGGCCCGTTCGCCATAGGGTCCCGAGCGGCTGTAGCCGTAGGTGCCGCAAAAGACGATCGTCGGGTTCACCTGCTTGACCGCGTCGTAATCGACACCCAGTCGCTTGAGCGCCTGCGGCCGGTAGTTGTGCACCAGCGCATCGGTCCGCGCCGCGAGCGCGAGCAGCGCCTGGCGCCCGGCGTCCTGTTTGAGATCGAGCACGAGACTGCGTTTGTTGCGGTTGCAGGTCAGGTAGAGCGCGCCCATGCCGGGGTGGCGCTGCGGACCCAGTTGGCGGTTGCTGTCCCCGCCTGGCGGCTCGACCTTGATGATGTCGGCGCCCATGTCGCCGAGGATCTGGCAGGCCCAGGGACCGAGCACGACGCTCGTCAGTTCGAGAATGCGGATTCCGTCGAGAGGACCAGGCATAGGGATTCAACCGCCTCATCCCGGGCGCACCACGCGCCAGGGCCGATTGGTGACATTGTTATACTAATTAGCACAATTGCGGCGATTCGGCGCAGCGGGGCAAAGTTTCTCAGGGGGCGGCTCACTTCGCGCTTGCACTTTGTTCTAGATATATGACATTTTAGAAGACACCCTCAGGCTCCGTGGTGAACCGCCCTATGAAGGCTCTGGACATCGTCGTCAATCTCTGGACGCCCGACCTCACGCAGAACTATACCCCGCGGCTCAACGCCTTCTGGCAGAAGGTGAAGATCCTCGGCGAAACCTCCGCCGGCATCCCGCTCGAGGAGGAAATCCGCCGCATGGACGCCGCGGGCATCGAGAAGGGCCTCATGATCGCCACCACCGGCGGCGCGATCGGGTCCGACATCTTTTTCGAGAAGCCGGTTGAGCGCATCGCACAGGTCGTCGCCGCGCACCCGAAGCGGTTCAAGGGCGTGGTCGGCATCAATCCGTCGTCGATCATGCCGTGGTTGAAGAAGGTCGAGGTCGCCGTCCGCGAGTACGGGTTCGTGGCCGCCCATCTGTATCCACACTGGTTCGGCGAAGCGCCCGATCACCGCATGTACTACCCGTTCTACGCCAAGTGCGCCGAGCTCGGCATCCCCATCCAGATCCAGGTGGGCCATTCCGCCCAGCAGTTCCTGCCGACGGTGGCCAGGCCGGTGACACTCGATCGGGTCGCCCTCGACTTCCCGGAACTCACCATTGTCGGGATCCATATCGGCTATCCGTGGGTCGAAGAGATGATCTCGGTGGCTTGGAAGCATGCCAACGTCTTTATCGGGTCCGACGCCCACTCGCCGCAGTACTGGGACCCCTCGTTCGTGCGCTTCATCAACAGCCGTGGCCAGGACAAGGTGCTGTTCGGCACCGACTGGCCGGTGATCGACTTCGAGCGCACCATCGCTGAGATCGATGCGCTCGACCTCAAGGAAGGCCCCAAGCGGAAGTTGCTCGTCGAGAACGCCGTACGGGTCTTCAAACTGGAACACTGGGTGTAGGAGACTTTCCATGGGCCGTCCCCACATTGAACCGTTGATTGACACAGACGTGGCCCGCAAGCGGCTCACGCTGCCAGGCTGGAAGCCCGGCATTCAGACCCGCACCATGAGCGTCGACCCGGTCAACGGCGCCTGCACGCAGTTGGTCGAGTTCGGCGGCGGCTTCAAACAGCCGGCGGGGTTCTCGACCAGCGAGTGGGAACTCTTCATCCTCGAGGGCAGCCTCACCATCGGCAAGAGCGTGCTGCGCAAGGACCACTATCTGTCCGTCCCCGCCGGCTATCGTCTCGACGCGATGTCGACCAAGGACGGCTGCAAGGCGATCTGGTTCTTCAACGACCACTACCCCGACTGGGTGTCGGCCGAGGGACATCGCGACCGCGACGTCTCCGCCACGCAGTTCATTTCGACCAACGCCAACGACTCGGTCCGGTGGTCGGTGCCGTCGTTTGCGCCGCAGACCGAGCCGGGTATCTTCATCAAGCTGCTGAAGCTCGACGAGAAGACGGGCGCGTTTACGGGCCTCTACAACATGTGCGCGGGGTTCTGGCAGGACAACGTTTCGTTCCACGACTGCATGGAGGAGGCGTACCACATCTGGGGCGAGTCGTGGATGATGCAGTTTGGCTACCTGCCGACCGGCGGCTACTTCTACCGGCCGCCCTACATCCATCACGGGCCGTTCCAGTGCGAGTACGGCACCTATGCGATCTTCAGAACCGACAGTTGGCTCGTCAACCACTTCACGGCGAACCCGTTTACCACGCCTGATGAGTGCCGGCGGTCGGTGGTCGAGACGATGAAGCTGCGACAGCCCGACTTGATGGGCTGGATTTACATGCATCGCAACGACTTTATGCCGTAGTCCGGCCGCACGCCGCTGGCACGCCGGCGCCGAGGTGGTCGGGCCGCTGGCTTGGCAAGGGAAGGGCAGGCCCCGTGCCGCGCCACCAGTGTGACGCGGTTCGGTCGCCAAGACCGGGCTGCTCCCGAAATGGATCGATCAGAAACCAGATGAACCAGCCGCAGACTCCGGTCCAGCAACTCGGCGCATTTGCCGCTCGTGTCGATCCTTCGGCCCTGCCGGCCGACGTCGTTACCAGCGTCGGGCATCGCATCCTCGACACCCTTGGGCTTTGTCTCGGCGCGACGCCGCTGCCGACCAGTGGTGCCGCGCTGCGAATGGCCGAGGCCTGGGGCGGACCGGCCACCTCGACCGTGATTGGCGGCGACCGGCGCCTGCCCGCGCCGGCGGCTGGCTTCGTCAACGGCGTGCTGGCGCACTCGCTGGATTTCGACGACACCCATCTGCCCTCGGTGCTCCACCCCAGCGCGTCGATCGTGCCGGCGGTGCTGGCAGTAGCTGAGGAAGTCGGTGCCTCTCCGCGCGACGCGATGGCCGCGGCGGCGGTGGGATACGAAGTGTGCATCCGCACCGGGATGGCCGCCTACGACCGGGCGCTCGGCAACTCGGTGTTTTTCGAGCGCGGCTGGCACGCGACCTCGATCTGCGGCACGATGGCGGCGGCCGCGGCCGCGGCCAAACTCTACGGCCTCGACGCCGACGGGATCGCACACGCCATCGCCATCGCCGCCTCGTTTGGGTCGGGCGTGATCGAAGCCAACCGGGCCGGAGGCTCCGTCAAGCGGTTGCACTGCGGCTGGGCCGCGCATTCAGGCATCATTGCCGCCCAGACGGCGCGCGCGGGATTCACCGGCCCGCCGACGATCTTCGAGGGCCGATTCGGGTTCTACCAGGCGTTCTGCGGCGGCGCGTCGGATCTCGGGGAGTTGACGCGGAACCTGGGCGAAGAGTGGTGCGTACCGGGCATCTTCTACAAGCCGTATCCGGCAAACCACTTCACGCACGGGGGCATCGACGCGGCGCTTCGGCTGCGACGGCAGATTCCAGATCTGGAGACCATCGAGGCCATCGAGTTGGGCGTGTCCACGCCGACGCTGCGGACGATCGCCGAACCCCGCGAACAGAAGATTCGGCCGCAGTCGGGCTACCACGCGCAGTTCAGCGGCCCCTTCACGGTGGCGGCGGCGCTCATCGGCGGCGGCGGGTTGGGCGTTGCGCTCGACGACTTCTCAGACGCCAACGCGGCCGATCCGCGGTATTTGCGGCTCGCCGAGCGCGTCACCTGCGTGGCGAGTCCCGAGTGTGACGCGATCTTCCCGAACCAGTTTCCCGCCGTCCTCCGCATTCGGCTTCGCGACGGACGGCTGCTCGAAGAAAAGGTCCTCGCCAATCGGGGCGGACCCGGCAATCCGTTGAGTGAGGCCGAGTTGGTGATGAAGTTCGTGTCCAACGCGTCGCGCGTGATGGGCGAATCGTCCGCCCGTCAACTGGCCGAGGCCATTACAGCGTTTGTGAGCCGGCCGATCGCGGACACGCTGGCGCTCACGAGTCTAGGTCTGGCGCCGGCCTAGAGCGGTGGCCCTCGGCGTGTGCAGTCGAGTGGTGGCATGCGGACTTCCGGTCCAACCGCCACAAGGAGCAGATAGAACATGTCCCGACGTCCCAACATTCAATCGCCACGAGAGAAGAAACTCGAGCAATCCACTCAGGCCGACCGCAAGCGTCGCGATCGCGCGATGAAGGCGCAGGAACGATCCGCCAAGCTTCCGGTCTCGATCTTCGAACCGGTGGTGACCTGCGTCGGCAGAGGACCGGTCAAGGGCAAGATTCCGGCCGCGGTTCAACGCTGGATCGCCACCGAGAGCCGCGAGCAACTGAAGCACTACCGCCGCATCGCCGCCGAGAGCCAGGCGATTGCGCCACTGCGCGACATGTGGGTCAAGCAGTTCTACGAACGGGTCACCGGCCCGCGTGGCTTCTCGATCCACGCCGGCACGCGGCGGACCCTCGCCAAGTCCGAAATCCCGGCCCGGCCGAAGCGTCTCTGGCGGGTGGTCTGGTAAGCAACACGACAGGAAGCCGTCATGAGCGCCAAGCCTTTTGATCTGATCGTCCGAAACGTTCGCGTGGTCCGCCCCAACCGGCCGGTTGTGGATCTGCTCGATATTGGCGTCAAAGACGGCCGCATCGCGACGCTTGCACCCGAACTGCGTCCAGACGGCGCCGCCGAGGTGGTAGACGGGAAGGGGTGGCTGGCCTTCCCTGGCGTGGTCGACAGCCACATGCACGTCGGCATCTATCAACCGCTCGCCAGCGATGCGGTCACCGAGAGCCGGGCGGCGGCAACCGGCGGCGTCACGACCAGCATCAACTACATGCGGACCGGGCAGTACTACCTCAACCGGGGCGGGAGCTACCGCGACTTTTTTCCTGAAGTGCTCGCGCAATCCCAAGGCCGGTTTCACGTCGACTACGCGTACCACTTGGCGCCCATCAGCCCGAGCCACATCGACGAGATGGACGATCTGTTTACGGACCAGGGCGTGTCGTCGTTCAAGATCTTCATGTTCTACGGCGGGTACGGCCTGCACGGGCGGTCGTCCTCACAACAGCAGTTCCTGATGATCGGCGAAGACGAGCGGTACGACTTCGCCCATTTCGAGTTCATCATGCGTCGGCTGGCGCGCATGGCGGAATCGCATCCAGACGCGGCCGGCCACCTGAGCGTGAGTCTGCACTGCGAAGCCGCAGACATCCTGAACGCCTACACCCAGATGGTCGAACGCGACGGCACGTTGACCGGCCTCCGGGCCTACTCGGCGGCCAGGCCGCCGCACGCCGAAGGGCTCGCCATCACGATCGCGTCGTATCTGGCGCACGAAACCACGTGCGCCAACATCAACCTGCTGCACCTCTCGTCGCGCAAGGCCCTCGAGGCCGCGATCGCGATGTCCCACGCGTTTCCACACATCAACTTCAGGCGCGAGGTCACCGTCGGCCACCTGCTGCTCGACGTCGACTCGCCGGCCGCCGTGCGGGCCAAGGTCAATCCGCCGATCCGCCCCCGCGCCGACGTCGAGTACCTCTGGCAGGCACTCCTCAACCGGCAAATCGACTGGGTCGTCAGTGACCACGCCTGCTGTTCGGCGGAAGCCAAGTGGAGCGCGGCGGAACCCGCCAACATCTGGCTCGCGAAATCGGGATTCGGCGGCACCGAGTACCTGTTGTCAGGCGTGTTCAGCGAAGGCAGCCGGCGCGGCATGTCGTACAGCCACATGGCCGAAGTGCTGTGCTGGAACCCATCGCGGCGGTTCGGTCTCTACCAGAAGGGCGACATTGCTCCAGGATTCGACGCCGACCTCGTGCTGGTCGATCCCCATGAATCGTTCGTTGTGCGCGCCGCATCCTCTCCGTCGGGTCAGGGCTACACGCCGTTTGAAGGCCAGGAACTGACCGGCAAGGTGAAGAAAACCTTCCTGCGGGGACAACTGGTGTTCGACGGGGCGAACGTCGTGGGTAAACCGGCGGGCCAGTACCTCAGGCGGCCGCTGAAGGCTCCAGGCGCGTAGTCGTTCGACGCACAAAGAGGGCTGCGTATTTGCGCCCTCAGGACGTCGTGCAGATGGCGCAACTGCGGACGTTGTGGGCGCAGGCGACACATAGCGGTCGCTGCGAATCGAAGGGCCTTGCCGACACATAGCCAGCGATGCGCCTGCGGCGGCTTCTTGCACTCCAGAA
>JBAXOX010000001.1:0-209247 GCA_037133015.1 Acidobacteriota bacterium | reverse complement strand
ACCCGGAGCAGTTCAACAGCGACCTGATCACCTTCATCGATCTGTGGACGCCGAAGGCGGCGGCCAAGCCCGCAGCCAAGGCGGCAGCCGCGCCCAAGAAGTAGACGGGCGCTGGCGCTCTGGCGATCGACAGAGGGCGGGCCGTTGCGGCGACGGTCCGCCCTCCCCTGTCTATCCCGATCCCGATCCCAGTCCCGATCCCGATCCCAGTCCCGAGCCCGATCCCGATCCCGATCCCAGTCCCTCTGTCTACATCGATGAATCCTGCACGAGGCGCCACCCGGCTGGCGTGCGGTGCCACACGATGAGCGTGAGCCCTGACGCCGCGGGCTTGTCGGGATAGGTGAGCGTCCACTTGGCGGCGATCGTCACAGCCCCGCCCCCGGGCGCCACCCGCGCTTCCAGAATCTCGAAGGACAGCGTCCCCATTCCTGCCTTGCCGGGATACCGCTTCTTGTAGCGCTCCAGCACGGCCTGGCGTCCGTGCGTGATCCCGCTGGGCGACATAAACAGCGCGTCGTCGGCATAGACGGCGCAAAACGCGTCGATGTCGCCGTTGGACCAGTCGCGGGCGCTTTGCTGAAACACCGCCAGCACCTCGGCGCGCGGGTCGGCGCGGGCGTCCGTGGCTTGGGCGGCCTGAGCGTCACGCGGGTCCGCGGTCCGCACCTGGGCGCGGGGGGCCGGGACCACTGCGGCCTTCGGGGCGGCGGATGGAGCGACGGGGGCCGGAGCCTGCGCGGCGACTGCTGGCGCGGTCGACACGAACCAGGTCAATAGCAAAATGGTGAGCTGAATCGGGCGCATCGATCTAGTCATAGCGCTGAGTATAATCGCCCCGCCAGGGTCCATCCGCAACCTTCCGAGGCCGACGGTCTCCGGCGCGAACGTGACGCTCTGGTTTGGGATGCGATCAGATCGGCGTTGGCGATCGCGGGGGGATCGCCCTCGGATTCACCGTCCAACGCCAATTTGAGTATATTTACGGTATAATATTTATACTGGGATGGAGTCCGAATTCGACCAATCGAAGAGCCGGCTCAACAAGGCGAAACATGGCGTCGACTTTGTCGAGGCGCAAGCGCTCTGGCACGACTCGGAACTGCTGGAGATTCCGCTCACGCTGGACGACGAACCTCGATCGCTGGTCGTGGGCGTTGTTGGCGAGAAGCACTGGTCGGCGATCATCACGTACCGGCAAGCCCGTATTCGGATCATCTCTGTGAGACGCTCGCGCGATCGAGAGAGGGAACTCTATGAAGGCTAAAGCGCTGGACAGGCTCTTCGACGACGGGGGCGATGTGTCGACGTATCTCGACATGTCCCGCGCGAAGCGCGTCAATCAGGAGGCCAGGCGCGTCAATGTCGACTTTCCCGCCTGGATGATCCACTCGCTGGACAAAGAAGCCGGCCGGCTGGGTGTCACCAGGCAATCCATCATCAAGGTCTGGATCGCCGAACGTCTGGGCCACAAGACAGCCTGAACCGCGTGACTCGAAGGAGAGGCATGACCGACCACCTCGTTGATCCCTCCCGACGGCGCCTGCTCGAACTGGGCGGGGCCGCTGCGGCAGCCTGCGCGTTGCGGCCGATCGCGCTGCTGGCCGTGTCGCCCTTCGATCTGGTCCTGCGCGGCGGTCTGGTGCTCGACGGCACCGGGATGCCGGCCTTTCGGGCCGACATCGGCGTCGTCGGCCAGCGCATTGCGGCCATTGGTACCATCGCGGCCGAGCAGGGACGGCGCGTGCTCGACATTTCGGGGATGCACGTGTGCCCCGGCTTCATCGACATTCACACGCATTCGGATGGCGACATCCTGGTCTACCCGACTGCCGACAGCCGCGTCCGGCAGGGCATCACCACCGAGTTGACCGGCAACTGCGGCGGATCGGCGGCGCCGCTCGGCGGGAAGGACGCCGAAGAAGATCGGAAGGCCTATCGCCGAGACGGGATTGACGCGGCGTGGTCTGGAGTCGCGACGTACCTGGACGCGGTGGACAAGGCGGGCATCTCCATCAACCACGCGCTGCTGGTCGGCCAGGGCACGATCCGCGCGAACGCCATCGGAAACATCGATCGCACGTTGTCGCCGGCGGAATTGAGCGCCGTGATCGACGCGGTTGAAGACGCGATGGAACAGGGCGCGTTCGGGCTCTCGACCGGTCTTGAGTACACGCCTGGCCGTTATACGCCCACCGCCGAGATCGTGGCGATGGCGCGGGTGGTGGGACGCCGTGGCGGGTTATACGCATCACACGTCCGGAACGAGGAAGCGTCTCTGCTCGAAGCGATAGACGAGGCCATCGCGATCGGCCGCGAGAGCGGCGCCCGGGTGCAAATCTCGCACTTGAAGGCGTCGGGTCGGCCAAACTGGGGCAAGCAGCAGGGGGCCATCGACCTGATTGCCTCGGCACGGCGCGACGGCGTCAACGTGCTGGCCGATGCGTATCCCTACACAGCCTATTCGACCAGCCTGACGACGTTCCTGTCGGCCGAGGCGCGCGAGGGCGGGACACGCGAACTGATGGCCCGCCTCAAGGACAAGGTCTGGCGCGCGCGCATGGTGCGCGAAGTCGAGACGCTGATGGCCCGCGAACTCGGCGACTACGCGCTCATCGTGATCGCGCGGGTCAAGTCGACCGCCAACCGCGCGGTCGTCGGAAAGAACATGGTGGAGATCGCCGCCGCCTGGGGCATTAGCCCGGTCGACGCCGTGCTGCGGCTTCTCGAAGAAGAGGAAGGCGCCGTGTCCATCATCGGGCATGGCATGAGCGAGGACAACGTCGAGCGGGTGCTCGGCCATCCGCTTGTGATGGTGGGATCGGACGGATATTCGATGGCGCCTGTAGGGCGCGCGGCCGAAGCCCGCCCTCACCCGCGATCCTACGGGGCATTCGCGCGCGTGCTGGCCCGCTACGTTCGCGAACGGCATACGCTTTCGCTCGAGCAGGCCGTGCGAAAGATGACCAGCATGCCGGCCGATCAGATCGGGCTTGGCGATCGTGGGCGCATCGCACGCGGCAAACAGGCCGACCTGGTGGTGTTCGACCCGGCGACGGTGAAGGATCAAGCCACCTTCGAGCAGCCGCATCAGTATGCGACCGGCATGCCGCACGTGATCGTCAATGGCACGCTCGTGGTCGAGAACGGGCGTCACACCGGCGCGAAGCCCGGCCGGGCGATTCGCAGGACGTAGCAACAGCGATTCCGCCGCGACCGGCCGAAGCGGTTGTTGACGCGTTTGCCGACGGGTATACTCAGCATTGTTCAAGAAGCTGCACGGTCTGAACCTCTCGACAGACGGCCACCGCGCCACGGAGGACCGATGAGCCTCACCGAAATCGAAAGCGCGATCAGGAAGCTGGGGTTGAAGGACCGCGCCGCGCTCGCGAGGTGGCTCGTCAGCAGCCTTGATGACTTGTCCGACGCTGAAGTCGAGGCGCTGTGGGTCGAAGAGGCGGAGCGCCGCCTGGACGAATTGGAGCGTGGAACGACGACCGCGGTGGCAGCCGAGGATGTCCTGCAAAGGGCGCGGGCAGCGATCTCGTGAAGCCGATCGGGTTCCATCCCGAGGCTGACGAGGAGGTGACGGAGGCCGCTCGGTACGACGAAGCCCGTCAGCCAGGATTGGGATCGAGCCTGCTCGGGGAAGTGGCGCACGCGCTCGACCAGGTTCAGGCCAACCCGGAGGCTTCTCAGCGAATCGGGACGAGAGTGCGGCACAAGACACTGTGGCGGTTCCCTTACAACCTGCTGTACGCCGTGTATCCGGATCGCATTCGCGTCGTGGCGTTCGCACATCACAAGCGACGACCGTTCTACTGGCGGAAGAGGCTGAGGGCGATGGCGGAACGGCCGTCCGCGAGCAGGCCGTAGATTCGTGCAGAGCGCCTGCGACGGGCGGTCGCGCCGGCGGAAGGGCAAGGCAAGGAATCGAATGCGCATCATGCCACCACAGATCGTGCGGCGGGGCCCGATGAGCGGGTCGCGCGTCCGCTTCGTCTCACTGCTCGTCGCCGCCGCGCTGGCGGCGATGTCGGCGGCCTGCTCCACCGGGGCAGCCAGTTCATCCGCCACTGCCGAGCCGTGGGGAGCAAACGCGGTGACGCCGGCGGCGCTGGTGAAGGAACTGGCCAGCGCATCCGCGGCCGACAAGCCGGTGGTGGTCTACACGGGCCCGGCCGGGCTGTTCCGCAGCGGCCACATTCCGGGTGCCGTGATCCACGGTCCAGCGGCGTCGCCCGACGGGTTAAGCGAGCTGACCGCCTGGGCCCGGTCGCTCCCGCGCTCGACCAGCGTCGTGATCTACTGCGGGTGCTGCCCCGTAGAGGACTGTCCCAACATCCGTCCTGCCTATACCGCGATCAAGAACCTGGGTTTCGCACGCGTGCGCGTGCTGCTGTTGCCGCACAACTTCGGGACCGACTGGGTCGCACCCGGCTACCCGGTCGAGAAATAGGGCCGCGCCGCCGCGTGGCGCTGCCATTCTCATGGAGACGGCCCTATGGGTTCGCACGGCGCCACGATCCTCAACCTCGCGTCGGTCATCGAACTGCACGTCGACCGGCGGCCGACACACACCGCCATCATTTGCGGCGACACCCGGCTGACGTATGCGCAGCTGAACGCTGCCGCCAACCGGGTCGCCAACGTCCTGCGCGCGCGGGGCGTGCGGCCCGGCGACCATGTCGCGCTGTCGTGCCCGAACGTCCCGCACTTCCCGGTCGCGTTTTTCGGCATTCTCAAGGTGGGCGCCGTCGTCGTGCCGCTCAATGTGCTGCTGCGTCCGCAGGAAATTGCGTATCACCTGAAGGACAGTGACGCGGTCGCACTGCTCTGCTTCGAAGGCACCGCCGAGCTTCCGATGGCGCGCTTCGCCAGGGCGGCGGTCGACCAGGTGCCGTCGTGCCGCGACCTGATCGTGATGATGCTGAAGCCCGACGCGCCGTCGTCGATCGAGCGGGCCGAGTCGCTGGGCGTGCTGATGGCGGCGCAGTCCGACGTGTGCGAGACCGCGCCAACCGCGCCGGACGATACGGCGGTGATCCTCTATACGTCGGGCACGACAGGACAGTCGAAGGGTGCAGAGTTGACGCACCTCAACATGGTCGTCAACGCGATTGCCAGCCGCGATCTCGTGCTTCCCCTGATTGACGCGTCCATCGATCGACAGGACGTCGCGCTCATCACGGTGCCGTTGTTCCACTCGACCGGACTCACCGCCCAGATGAACTCGCAGCTCTACCACGGAGCGGCGGTACTCCTGCTTCCCCGATTCGACGCGGGAGCCGCGATCGACGCGATGATCCGCGAGCACGTCACGTCGTGGATTGCGGTGCCGACGATGTACTGGGCGCTGCTGCGGTACGCGGAACAGCACCAGGTGGACACTGCCGCCATTCGCCAGCACCTGCGTGCGTGCTGTTCAGGCGGCGCGCCGATGCCCGTCGAGACGATGCGCGAGTTCGAGCAGGTGTTCGGAATTCGCATCCTCGAAGGCTACGGGCTGTCGGAAACCGCCCCCGTGTTGACCTTCAACCACCCCGACCGCCCATCGAAGCCTGGCACGGTCGGCCAGCCGCTGTTCGGGGTGCAGGTGCGCGTGGTGGACCTGCACGACCGGGTCGTCCCGGTCGGGCAGTCGGGAGAAGTCGTGGCCCGCGGCCCCAACGTGATGAAGGGCTACTACAAACGCCCGGAGGCGACCGCTGAAGCGATGCGCAACGGCTGGTTCCACACCGGCGACATCGGCGTGTTCGACGCCGACGGCTATCTCGCGATCGTCGATCGCAAGAAGGACATGATTCTGCGCGGCGGCCACAACGTGTATCCACGGGAACTCGAGGAGACGTTGCTGACACATCCAGGGGTCTCGATGTGCGCGGTGATTGGCGTCCCGGACCAACGGCTCGGCGAAGAGGTGAAGGCGTTTGTGGTGCTGGCTACCGGCAGTGAGCTTACCGAGGCGGCGCTGGTCGCCTGGTGCAAGGAGCGCATGTCGCCCGACAAGTACCCGCGGTACGTCGAGTTCCGCGCCTCGCTGCCCACCAGCGCCACCGGCAAGCTGCTGAAGCGCGAGCTCCGCCAGCTCTGAAATGGGGTCAGATCCAAAACACAGCATTATCGAAAATATCGTAGAGGGCGTCCGGTAGCGGCCGTTACTTACCAACGCGGAGACGCCCGCAATCCAAAATGTTGAAGAATGCTGTGTTTTGGATCTGACCCCATTTGGTAGCGCTAGTGGGCGACGTCGGTGGAGCGCCTGAGGACCGCGTACCGCTCCTGCAACAGCTCCTCGTGCGAGAGTTCCGACGCCCGAAGCGATTCGAGAATCGCTCGAAGATCCGGGTCGTCGCAGTGCTGAAGCATCTCGACGTACAGTTTCTGTGAGTCGCGCTCGCGCTCGATCGCCACTTTGAACAACACCAGGATGCGCTGCTGCTTATCGGTCAACGGACCACTCATGTGTCCTCCTCTGGCATTCCGCCGACGGCTGGCGACGGCCGGTCAACTCGCGATCGCGGCCACCACGACGATGAGTGCGATCACCGCGCCGATGATCATCAATGGCAACCCAGACGACGCCTTGCGCTCGAGCACACAATCGTTGGGCTTGGCCGGGTTGTAGTAGACCTGCGCCGAGGCGCCCACCTGATACGCGAGCAGAGCCTTGTCCGCGGAGGACTGCCGGGCGTAGCCTCGCCGGTCGAAGGCAATCGAACTGCCGCGGAGCAGGGCCGATCCGACCTGATATTCGTACTGAATGGCTGGATAGTAGCTCGTCGAGTCGGCAGAGTCCGCGTCGCCATGGGTGGTTTCGGATTCCACGCGAGCGGCGACGATCCGGCCCGAAACCGATGGCCACGACTGGCTGGCTTGCGCCTTGCGATAGTTGAAGAACCCGAGCAGAAACAAGCCGACTCCGATGACCAGCGGAACGATGAATGTCGCCATACAGGTCTCCCTCTCGTGGTGGTGCGCCGACCCGGCACGCTCACATGATATCCACGAATGCGGGCGGCGGCCATGCCGGAGGCATCCTCGGGCGGACAGCCTCGGGCGGAACAGGCTGGACGCGACGCGTGAGATCCGCGATGATCTGGCGCATCAGACGTGCGTTGACGCCGCGTCGGCCATCTGGGGAGCAATGCCGTGAGGAAGACCGCCACACTGGTCTCGGGCGCGCTCGTCGTGACGGTGTTTGCCTTTTCGGGCGCCAACCCCGTCAGGGCACAGGTCAACGCGGGCACGTCAGGCACTCGGTCCGCGACGCCGGCCGCCCAGGCGGCGTTCGCGCGGGGGCAGGACTTGGCTGGCAAGGGTGATCACGCGGGCGCCGTCGAGGCCTATTCGGCCGCCATCACGCTTGACCCGACGCTTCCGGCCGCCTATCGGGCCCGAGCGTTCGCTTACCAGCGGATCCAGAAGTTCGATCTGGCCATGGCCGACATCAACCGGTACGTCGCGTTGGCGCCAAACGACGCTGTGGCGTACAACCTGATGGGCTGGCTGCTCATCGAGCGCAACGATGCCCGCGCCGCGATTCGCGCGCTCGATCACGCCATCCGCCTCGCGCCGCAGAACAACCAGGCGTACACGAACCGTGGACGGGCCTATTCGAAACTCGGCGACCACGCCGCGGCCATTGCCGATTACACGCACGCGATCGAGATCGACCCGAACGACAAGATGGCGTTCAACAACCGCGGATCCCGGTATCGGGAGTTGGGCAATTTCGACGCGTCCCGTCGCGACTATCAGCGCGCGCTGCAGATCGACCCCGAGTACGCGCTGGCCAAGCGCGGTCTCGCCGACGCGGACGCTGCCGCGCAGCAGGCGGCGGCGGCGAAGTCTGGCACGACCAGCGCTGGTCCAACCCCACAGGTGGGAGGAGTGCCGGTGGGCACGATCCTCGTCAACGAGGGCCATGGCAATCAGCAGGGCGGAATCGCCGTCGCCACCAAGCCGACGTCGGCGCTGTCGACCATCGCCCAGGCCGGGGCGAATCTGGCCCTCAACCGGCCCGCCCAGCAGAGTTCCACGTACGCCTCACAGCATTTCGCGGGCCGAGGCGTGGACGGCGACCGTGATGGTCATCTCGTCTTTCATACGCGGTTGGAATCGGCCCCGTGGTGGCAGGTGGATTTGGAGGGCGAATTCGCACTCGGCGAGATCGTGCTCTACAACCGCACCGACTGTTGCGGCGACCGCGCGCGCCGGGTAACGGTGTGGCTCTCGCTCGACGGCCAGAAATGGAACCCGCTCTACACCCACGACGGATCGGATTTTGTCCGCCTCGTGGTCGACGCCGACGGCCGCGCGGCTCGGTTCGTGCGTGTGCAGCTGCCCGGTCAGAACTACCTGCACCTGGCCGAGGTCGAGGTGTACGCGAAAGGACTTGGCCCGACCGCGCCCGGCGTCAGGACCACGCCGGTTTCCGGCATCATGACGGGCGGGATGCCCGAGGCGAACGTGCCGGCGACCGTCGTCAAGCCGACCGAGCTGCCATCGGCCTTCGACATGACGGCGCTCGGCAGGGCGAACGAAGCGGGAATGGCGTCTGTGGCCGTCTCCGCAATGCACACGCTGATGGGGCCGGTGACGGCCGCCGAGGAGGCCCGACTGCGCGAAACGTGGTCGCCGTATTTCGAGGGCGGCGAGGGCCTCGGGGGCCCCGAGTTGGCGACATTCGCGACAGCCGCCAACGACGTGGTCATGGCGCGCGGGGCCATGGCGGCAGTCACCAAGAGCTTCGACGCCGCCTGGCAGGAGGCGACCATCGCCGCGGCGCACGGCAGCGAAGAGGGCGTGCGCGAGGCGCTGGCCCTGGCGCGGGCTCAGCAGCAGGCCATGGCAGGGCTGGAGCTCCGGGTGCGGCAGGCGCTCGAACGGGTGAAGGCGGCGCCGGTCCAGTCGGGCGCGCCGAAGCTGGCGGCGAACAAGGCCGCCTACCAAGCCGATGTCCGCGAGACGCAGGCCGCGGTGGGCGGGGCGCCCAAGACGCCGGGCGGACGATTGCCGGGCTTCGTGCTGGTCAAGGTCGACCGGCACATCACGCCGACCGAACCGACCAAGACCCGGGACAAGACCCGCGAATCCGACACCGCCGGCGGAATGTACGACGTGGTCTCCGAGATCGAGGAAGCGCGTTCGCCAAGCGACGCCGGCCTGGGCGCGTCGTTCCGTTACAAGGAGACCATCACGCGGGTGACCGACCGGGGCGGGACGCCCCGGCCTGCGCGCGACGAGGCCAGAAGCGGAAGCGTGGCGTGGACGCCTCCGCCGGCCGCCGTCCCGCTCGGCTACGTGTACAAACCCGATCCAAAGCTGTCGGGATCGGCGTCCGGGATCACGCCGGGAAGTTACGACACGGTGGCAGCCTTCGGGGTCGACGTCACTATGGGCAACGGGCTGGGCATCTTCCTCGACCCCCGAGGCCTGCACACCGCCAAGAACCAGCCGCTGGCGTTTCCGGGCAAGGTCAACCCCGGCGCGGCGAGCCTCACGGTTCACGCCGAGGCGGCCACGACGACCTGGGAGTTGACGTACTCCTACGAATATCGCGACGACGCCGTGGACGCAGACGCGGCCGCGGCCGGGGGCCAGAACGCGGCGTTCACATTCAAGCGCACGCCCGAACAGATCAAGACGCTGGTGGCCTTCCATCGCGCCAGCATCGAGCAGATCAAGCGGACCCTGGCTGCCGACGAGGCCGAACTGGCGCGCGAACCGGATGCCGAGCGGCGCGCGGCGCTCGAGTTCCGCATCATCCAGGATGGCTCGGATCTGCAGCACGAAGACGACCTGATTGCCTCGTTCCAGACGGGAAGCCTGGTGCATACCAAGAGCCCGTTCGACGAGTACGCCCAGAGCCGGTACATCGAGAACAACCAGATCGGACAGGAGACGCACGCCGATTTTCAGCGGGCCGAGGCCACGGTCTCCCGGCTGGTGGCGCTGTTCCCGCCCGATCAACAGGCGGCCATCCAGGCGTTTGTCGGACGGCAGATCACGACCGATGTGCTTGTGAAGCTCGACAAAGACAAGGTGCGGCAGGTGGCCCAGGCGCTATCGACGCAGCTGCAAGGCTACTGGTCGGGCCAGGCGGCGCGGGGCCTCGAGGAGGCAGCCATCGCCGACGACTACCTCAAGCGCGCCGAACGTGTGAAGCTGGTATCGGACGTCGCCCTCACCGTCGGCGGCATGGGATGGTGGAAGACGGGCACGCTCGGGTACTTCGGGGCTACGGGCTGGATGGAGGGCGGCCCGCTGCAGGCGTTGACACAGGCAGCCGGCGTCGTGTCGATACCCGCGGCGGTAGCCGGCGAAGCGTTGAAAGGGTACCGCGATGGCGGGTGGACGGGCGCCGCGCAAAACGCAGCGCTCGCCTTCGTGCTGGCCAAGGCCGCAGGATACGGTGCGGCCAAAGGAGCGGGAGCCGCCGCCGAACGACTGACCGTCAAGGAAGCCATGCAGGTGGCGGAGTTCCGGCTGGCGCAGCAGCGCGGCGAAGCCCTGGTGCGAGACTTCGAGCAGACCCGCGCCGAGTTGGTGCAGGCGCGTGCCGCCATGCGCGACATCGCGACGGTACGGAATCTCGAGCGTCAGGTGGCCGACAAGGCCGCCGCGGTCCAGTCGGATCTCCACGCGAAGGGCTTCCTCAAGTACCGGGCCGACCGGCCGCTCAAGAACCAGTTCGTCGCCGAGATCGACCAGATCCACATGCAGGTCGAAGCGAACTTTCACGCGCTGATGAAGGAGCAGGGCTGGAGCCCCCAACAACTGCGCACCTTCAGAAACGCCTCGAGTGCCGGCAGCGTCAATATGGATTTCGACATCGGGCTCGTCGAGCAGGAGGGCATGCAGTTTCTGCGCAACGGCAAGGCGATGAGTGCCCGCGAATGGCAGCAAGAGGCCCAGACGATGTGGGACCAGGCCTACAAAGGCGTGACGGGCCGGTCCGCCGGTCACGCGCTGGAGGAAGTGACGATCCGGACGCATCCTGAGGCCTACAAGGATCTCGCGTGGATTCAGAAGGGCAAGGTCGGGAAGGCGTGGTCTCAGCAGGCGGGCGATGTGACGCGCTACAAAGCCCAGACGACGCTCGCCGGAGGACGCGTCGGTAAGGTGCCTGGCCAGATCGAACGATCCATGGGCGAGGTTGGACAGTTGACCAAGGTGATGGAAGCGAGCCGGGGCGCCGCCAAAGACATCGAGACGAAGCTGCTCGACAGACTGCGCCGGATGCCGGGCGCCAACGAGGCAGGCAGCCAGCGGCGAGCCCAGCTAGTGCGCCGGTGGGAAGAGGTGCAGAAAGTGCTGAAGTCGATCGGCGAAGGCACGATCGACCCGATTCATGGCAACCGGCGAATCCGGCAGCTCACCGGTGGCTACGACATTCCGGAGGTGATCGATCACGCCGCGACGCTGCTCGGCGAGGTCGGGAAGAAGACGGGGCGCTGAACGTGCCCACACGATCGCAGGACCTGATCGCAGGATTCCAGCGCCTGGTGCCGGGCGACTTCGCGTATCGGCTGCCCAGCACCTCTGCGCGCGACGTGGCCGAGTCGGCGACGCGGGCCAAGAGCGACGTTCTCGCCACGATGAGCCACGAAATCCGCACGCCGATGAACGCCGTGATCGGCATGAGCGGCCTGCTGCTGGACACGCCCCTCAACGCGGACCAGCGGAACGATGAATGTCGCCATACAGGCCTCCCTCTCGTGGTGGTGCGCCGACCCGGCGGGCTCCCAGGATACCCACCTTGCCGGAGTCTCGATCCCAGGATCTTCGGAAAAGAATCACCCGAGTCTGGTCCATAATAGGCTCGTCAACGCAGTCAGGAGGGCCCCATGACCGACTTGTCCCAGTTCCACAAGCTCGGGACCGCCTCCCTCACGGATTACTACTGCGCCGATTCCGACATCCTGCTGGTGATTCCGCAGTCCGGGATGGTGGATACGCCGCAGTTGGCGCGCGAGCACGTCGACTACCAGAACGCCTACGCCCGGGCGCTTGGCAAGCCGTGCAGCACGCTGGTGGTGCTGTCGAACCTGCTGTCGCAGGACGCGGAATCGCGCCGCATCTACGGCGAGATGGGCGGAACGGGGCTCTACTTCGCCTCGGCGCTGGTGGTGGACAACCTGCTCTCACGGGCGCTCGGCAGTTTCTTTATCGGATTGTCCAAGCCGCGCATCCCGGTCAAACTGTTCGACACCATTGAGCACGGGATCGCCTGGCTCCGGTCGATCCGACCCGTTTAGCCTTCGGAGACGCCTACGATGTCGATCGACACCCGGACGTGGATCAAATTCGCCGAAACCGCCAACGCCGCGTTCTACGAGATCGACGAGCGTACGCTGGGCGTCGTGCCGGTGGAGGGCTGCACCGACGACGAAGACACCGCCAAGGCCAGCGTCGACACCCAGAAGGCCTACTTGCAGTCGAAGGGACGGAAGGCGGGCAGCGTCGTGTTTATGGACGGGATTGCCCAGCAGACCTCCGGTGCCAGGGCCGCGTACCGCAACCTGCCCGACCCTTCGTGCCAGGTCTGCTTCGCGCTGGTCGGGGGCACGGTCTTCGGACGGGCGGTCGGATCGGTGTTTTTGGGCCTGTCGAAGCCGCGCGTGCCGACGCAGATGTTCGCCACGCTCGAACAGGCGCTGGCATGGTGTCACGCGCAGGTCGGGAATCGCTGAGCATGTCCACACGGTCGCGGGAATTGATCGAGGGATTCCAGCGGTTGGTCGCCGGCGACTTCTCTTACCGCCTGCCGCGCACGCTGGCGCGCGACGACGAGGACGCGCTGGCGTTTTCGTTCAACACGGTCGCCGACGAACTGGAGCGGACCATCCGCGAGATGCGGGCGAGCGAACAGCGCCTGAACCACGCGGTCGCCGCCATCTCGGCCGCACTGATGGAAGCGGGCGCCGGCAATCTGGACGTGCGTGTGGAGCGCGACTACCAGGGCGATCAGGTGGACGTGCTGGCGTTTCTGGTCGACACCACGATCAGCGAACTCCGGGTCCGGGTGGCCGAGAGCCAGCAGCGCCACGCCGAAATCCAGGCGCGGCTCGAATCGCTGGTGGACACGCGCACGCACCAGTTGCGCGAGGCGCGCGACGTGGCCGAGTCGGCGACGCGGGCCAAGAGCGACTTTCTCGCCACGATGAGCCACGAAATCCGCACGCCGATGAACGCGGTGATCGGCATGAGCGGCCTGCTGCTGGACACGCCCCTCAACGCGGACCAGCGCGACTACGCCGAAACGATCCGGGAATCGGGCGAAACGCTGCTCAGCCTGATCAACGAAATCCTGGACTTCAGCAAGATCGAAGCCGGGCGCATGGATCTGGAAACCCTCCCCTTCGACGTGCGCGAATGCGTCGAGTCGGCGCTCGATCTGGTCGCCGCGTCAGCCGCAGTCAAGCACCTCGAAACCGCCTGTGTGTTCGCCGACGACGTGCCGCCCGCCGTGGTGGGCGACATCGCGCGCCTCAGGCAGATTCTGCTCAACCTGCTGAGCAACGCCATCAAGTTCACCGATCACGGCGAGGTCGTGTTGACGGTGATCAGCGAGGCGTCGGCAGGCGAAGCGACACTGGGATTCTCGGTGCGCGATACCGGCATTGGCCTGTCGCCCGAGGTGCTGCGGCGCTTGTTTCAGCCGTTCTCGCAAGCCGATTCCTCCACCACGCGCAAGTACGGCGGCACCGGGCTGGGCCTGGCGATCAGCAAGCAGTTGACCGAGATGATGGGGGGCACGATGTGGGCCCGGAGCGACGGCCAGGATACCGGCGCGACGTTCGGTTTCAGCATCAAGGTGCCGGTGGCGACGGTTTCCAATCCGACCGCACGACGCTACGGGGAGGTTCAGCCAGGACTCGACGGCAAGGCGTTACTCATCGTGGACGACAACGCCACCAACCGCCGCATCCTGACCGCGCAGACCGCCACGTGGGGCATGCGGGCGCGCGCCACGGGGTCGCCGCACGAGGCGGTCGCCTGGCTCCGGGGCGGCGAGCAGTTCGACCTGGCGATCCTCGACATGCACATGCCCGAGATGGACGGGGTTGCACTGGCGCGCGAGATCCGCGAGGTCAGCCCGCCGCTGCCGCTGGTCCTGTTCAGTTCGCTCGGGCATCGCGACATCGGGGACGCCGACGAGTTGTTTTCGGCGTTTCTCAACAAGCCCATCAAACGCTCGCAGCTCTACGACACGATCGTGACCGTGCTGGACGGGGGCGACGCGGGCGGGGCAGGCGTTTCGGTGGATCGACGCGCGGCGGACCGCTTCGCGCTGGACGCGGAGATGGCGGCCCGGCACCCGTTGCGCATCCTGATCGCCGAAGATAATCTGGTCAATCAGAAGCTGGCGCTGCGGTTGCTGGCTCAGATGGGCTATCGCGCCGACGTGGCTTCGAATGGCCTGGAGGCGATTGACTCGGTCGCCCGTCAGCAGTACGACGTCATCCTCATGGACGTACAGATGCCCGAGATGGACGGACTGGACGCCACCCGGCAAATCCGCCATGATTGCGGGTATCAACCGCGCATCATTGCCATGACGGCCAACGCGATGGAAGGCGACCGCGAAGTATGCCTGGCCGCCGGTATGGATGACTACGTCAGCAAACCGGTCCGCGTGGGCGAATTGGTGGACGCGCTGATGCAGGCGGTTCGGCTCGGAACGTGACGAGGTCGTGATGCCGGCTGAGATCGATCTGAAGACCTTCAACTACCTCAAGGCCACGGCCGGCGACGACTTCGTCGGCGAGCTGATCGACACCTTCTTCGGCGAGGCCGTCGGCACGTTCGCCGCACTGCACGCGTCGTTGGGCGCGAACAACGCCGAGGTGTTCCGACGGGCGGCGCATTCGCTCAAGTCGAGCGCCAACACGTTCGGGGCCCTGCGGCTGGGCAAGATGGCGAGCGAACTCGAGCAGTTCGGGCGGTCGAACACGCTGGCGGCCGTCGGCGACGCGCTGGCGCTGACGGAAGCCGAATACGGCGACGTCCAGACTGCGCTGCGCCGCCTGCGCGGCGGTGCGTAACGTTCCACCAGAGACACATCGCGGTACAAAGAAACGGGGGCGGATCTGCAATGATCCGCCCCCACGAACCTGCCTGCGCCGATCGGGTTACTTGACGACGACGAACGGTCGCATCATGTCGTTTTCCTCGTGCTCGAGGATGTGGCAGTGGTACACCCAGTTGCCGTAACTGCCGCTGATGGCGTTGTAGTCGAGCAGCGCCGTGGTCGGCAGCGTGAAGCGGGCGATGGTGCGCGTCACGTAGCTCGGCGGCGCCTTCACCGTGTCTTTGAAACCGGCCTCTTCGGGAGCCGGCACTTCAATCGGATACGCAAGGCCGGTGGACGGATTGATCAGGTAACTGTTCACATCCGGTTTGGTTGCCGGGATTCCCGCGTTCCTGGCTGTCACGTAGGTGTTCCAGTCGAAATCGTAGCGGACAGCGTCGAACGGCTGACGATTCACCACCTGAAACGCGACCAGGTGAGGATGCATCGGGTGCGTATCCACCGTGAGGTTGATCCACTGCCACGTTTCGGTCGTGCCCGCCTTGACGAAGTCGGTCGTCGGGTCCATGAAGTGGTACCCGTTGAGCAGCACCTCGTAGGGATTGCCCAACGCATCGTGGTTCTCCTTGAGGACGACATCGCGCGCCGGGAGCTTGGCAGTGGCCGTCAGTTTCGCAATCGCTGGCAGCTTCAATTTCGCGGGGTCCACCGACGTGTCTGCGACCGTCACGATGGATCCCACGTTGATTTTCATCAACTCCGGGATGTTGTCGTTGGCCGGATCACCCATGGGATAGGGGCCAGGGGAGTCGTTGGTGAGCATGACCGTCCCGCCCTTGGCCGGGGCGAAGTCCACGATGACGTCGAAACGCTCGCCGGGAGCAATCAGCAGGCTGGTCTTGGCCACGGGCGCTGGCAGCAGTCCGCCCTCCGATCCGATGACGTAAAAGGTGAGGAGCCCGGTCGCTGACTTGAACCCGAGATTGTAGAAGCGAGCCTGGGAACCATTCAACAGACGCAGGCGATAGCGCCGCGGCTCGGCGTCGAGTTTCGGATACGCCTTGCCGTTGATGACCGGCGTGTCGCCGAAGAACTCGGGAACCCAGATCGGGTGAATCAATGAGGGGTCAGGAGTGGATGGATAGAACAACGTGCCATCGGCGTTGAACTGCTTGTCCTGAATGACCAGGGGCAAGTGGTACGTGCCGTAACCGGACGGCACGTTCTGCGCCTTCCCGTTGGCCACGATCGTCGTCCCGGTGTCCACCTTGTCGAAAATGACGTAGCCGGCGGCCAGGCCAAGATAGGGCTTGAAGCGCGTGGACCCCATCGTGTGGTCGTGGTACCAGATCAACGACGCCGGCTGGTCGTTCATGTACGTCATCGTGTCGGTGACGTAGTCCATGCCTCGCTTGCCGTCGGCCGTCCACCACTGGCTGGGCGTGCCGTCGTATCGAGCGGCGGTGTGGCCGCCGTGCAGGTGAGGCGTCGCCGCGCCGGTCGGGACGTCCCAGCCCATGATGGTCTGATCGATTGCGTCCTTGAGCGGGAAATCTGCCAGGGCGGTCGGGAGGTTGTTGATGTACTTCACCATGACGGGCCTGCCGCTGGTGGCCACAATGGTCGGGCCCAGCAGGACAGCCGCTTTACCAGGCTGACCGTAGGTCCACACCGTCGCGTCACCCGGGAGGCCGCTGTTGAACCGGTGAGGATGCGCGGTCATGTTGATCTCGTAATAGTCGGCGAACACTGAGACCAACGGCTTCTTGGTCTGCGCGGCCACCGGCGGAACCGGCAGCGGATCGACCCACTGGTTCATCGTCGGGCTGCACGGCGTGTTGGCGCAGACCGTCTGCGTGAACGTGCCCTGCGCGAACGCCGGGCTCCCCAAGGCCAGAAGGCCGGCGGCCAGCACCAAACCCGCGACGACGAGCGATCCATCTGAATGCTTGCTTCTCATACGTTTCCTCCACCGAGTTGAGAGTTGACGCGGGCGAACATCGAACCGATGATTGCGAACCGACTGTGGATCAATGCCATTCGCCCGGTCACGTGAGCCCGACTGTGCGCGGCAGTTGCACACTCGCCATTGAAATTCGAGATTCACCAGGCGCCCTGCAACTGCCTCATTTCCGAACATGACCCGCACAATTTCTCCGCCAATGCATGTCTGAAAAATCGATAACCGAGACAGAGCAACGGGGATGCCAAATCAGGGAAGACGCCCCGTTTCGAGAGACCGGCTGGTGTGCGGAGAAAATGAGTCCGGTTTAGAAATCACCCCTGGCCTGGGCGCCTGCAAAATTGCCACGCTGGGGCAAACTGCCACGCGCAGCCGCCTGGCCCGCGCAATCCAGGATTACAGAAGGCCCGACGCGTCTGGGTGTGCCCTCACCGGCGCCGTGTGCGGCTGGTGCGCGCGAGGAGATTGTGGGTGCGCGACCTGCATCCGCGCGGGGCGGGTAACGGTTCCATGAGGGCCCTGCTCCGGGCGTGGCCGCGGAGACTCAAAACGGGACACCTCCGCGCGGATCGGAATCAGGTGTCCATATTCGTGACACGCGGCTGGGCAGCCACGCGGCCGCGCGGTCTGGCAGGCGGACAGGCGGGCGGGCAGCCACGCGGCCGGGCGGCCGCGCGGTTTGGCAGGCGGGCGATGTCCTACGAAGGATCCGACGCTAACGCTAACCGCGTCTCACTTGGGAACCGCGAGTAAGTTCGGCGCACGCGCGGCAAGGGCTACCAGTCCAGCGGTGGCCGCATCCACCAGCGCCGTCTCGCGCGCAATCGCTTTGGCCACGCGGCCAATCTCGACCTCGGCGACGTCGTACTGCTTCTGTTCGATGCCTTCGCGCACGCCGGGCAGCGTCTTGACGTCGTAGCCGGTGTAGAAGCCTGGCGCGTACAACAAGTGGCGATACCACTCCCGGTGCGGAAGGCCGGCCGGGTCGAGCAACTGCCGCTCGCTCTGCATCAGCTTCGCGTTGAGCGCACGGATGGCGGCCGTGTTCCCGGCGAGCTTCGCGGTGGCGCCAGCCAGCGCCTTCTTGTACCGGCCAGCCGCCGCGGTCAACTCCGCCGAGGCATTTTCGATCAGCGCAAAATTCAAAGCCGGCGGCACCACCTCGACGCGCGGTGCAATCAGCGGCCGATGCGGGTCCGTCGTGGACGCGAACACACCCTCGTCGATCTGCTGGTTGCGTTCCCGCACCTCCTCCTGCCGACGCTTGAGCAGCGCCTGCACGTCATCGACGTAGCCTTTCACGGTCTCGGCGAGGCGCGCAAAGTCGAATGGCAACACGTCGGCATCAGCCATGCGGACGACGGCCGTGCCGACCGTCTGCGCGGCCAGCCGGCCGTAGGCAAAGTCGGTATCCCCGAAATGCGTGAAGTGATAGAAGTCGTCGTAGATCGAGTGGTAGATGCCGCTGTCGTCCTCGCCACCGTAGGCGAGATCGAGCGTGGGGACACCGCTATGCTGAAGAAACGGCGTAAAGTCTGATCCCGATCCGAGCGCGCCAATCCGCAGGTCGCCACGGCTGCGCGCGTCGCGGCGCTCGTCGGCGGTGCCAAAGGCAATCGTGGCGGCCTGCCGGCGCTTCCACACGCTGACGTTGGCTTCGGGATCTTCCACCGACCTGGCGACCGCGTTGATGAAGGGTTCGAGCGTGTGCGACCCTCCCATGCTGAGGTAGCCGCGGCCGTTGCCATCGGTGTTGATGTAGAGCACGGCGTGCGCTTCGAGTTCGGCGGCGTGCGTCTCGACCCATTCGGTCGACCCAAGCAGCGAGGGCTCTTCGCCGTCCCAGGCCGCGTAGACGATGGTCCGCTTGGGCTGCCAGCCCTGCTTGCGCAATTCGCCAAGCGCGCGCGCCTCTTCCAACTCCGCCGCCACGCCGCTCACCGGATCGCCGGCGCCGTTGACCCACGCGTCGTGGTGATTGCCGCGCACCACCCACTCGTCGGGATACGTCGATCCCGCCAGTCGCGCGATGACGTCGTAGATCGGCTTGATGTCCCAGTTGAACGCCAGCTTGAGATGGACGGTGGCGGGCCCCGGACCCACGCGATAGGTGATCGGGAGCGCGCCGCGCCAGGCCTCTGGCGCCAGCGCGCCGCTCAGGGCCGCCAGCAGCGGCTGCGCGTCGCCGTACGAAATCGGCAGCACCGGAATCTTCGTGATCGTCGTCGCATCAGCAATCGCCAGCCGCTTGGCCCCCGCAGTGGACCCGACCCCCGGCGTGAGCGGATCGCCCGGATAGACGGGCATATCCATCACGCTGCCCCGCTGCACGCCGTCGCGCGATCGCATCGGGCCACCCGGAAACACGTCGCCTCCGAAGTAGCCGTCGTCTCGCGGGTCGGAATAGATCAGGCATCCGACCGCACCGTGTTCGGCGGCCACCTTGGGCTTGATGCCGCGCCACGACGCGCCGTAGCGCGCGATGACGATGGCGCCCTTTACCGAGACGCCGAGCCGATCGAGTTCTTCGTAGTCAACGGGCCTGCCGTAATTGACGTAGACCAGCGGCGCCGTGACGTCGCCGTCGGCCGAGTAGGCGTTGTAGGTGGGCAACTGTTCGGTCTTCTGCCCCGACGTCGGATCGACGGCCAGGGTCGGCTCCTCGAGTGTCGCGACGAACCGTGTCGGCTTCACCATCTCGAGCAGCCGCGTCTTGGGCGTGGGAAACAGGACGTCGAACCGTTCGATCGTCGCGTCCCAGCCCCACTCTTTGAACCGCGCGAGCATCCACTCGGCGTTGTCCTTGTCGTAGGGCGAGCCGACGTGGTGCGGTCTGGCGCTGAGGCGCTCGACGTACGACCGGATGTTGGCGGGGTTCGGCAGGGCGCGAAGCGCGGTCTCCCACTTCTCCGCCGACGCCGGCACCGAAACCGACGCCGGCACCGACACCGGCGCGGACGCAAGCGCTGCAGCCGGAGATGCCTGCGGCACCTGCGCAGATTGCGAAGATGGCGGCGCCTGTGCGTGTGGATTCGAGGTCGCGGCAACGATCGCGGCGAACGCGATGGCGAACAAAGACCGAGCGGCTCGACCGGATCGGCGAGAAGTCATGGATCTGCTCCCGCGTGTGATGCTGATGCCTACTGCTTGATAGTGCCTCGCTGCGTCTTGCCTCGTACCGGGTACGCCGGTCTCTTCGTGGCGGGTGGCGGATTCTTCTTCAGTTCCGCCATCGCCACGTCGATCGCCTTTTCGAGTTGCGGATCGCGGCCCGCGATCACGTCTGCCGGTGTCTGTTCCACCGCCACGTCGGGCGCGACGCCCTCGTTCTCGACGGCCCATCCGTCCTCTGGCGTCCAGAAGGCCAGGTTTGGCGCGGTGATGTTGCCGCCGTCCATCAGCACCGGGAAACCGAGCACGCCCACCAGGCCGCCCCATGTGCGCTGGCCGACCAGCGTCCCGACCTTGAACTTGCGGAACATCCACGGCAGCAGATCGCCACCCGATCCGGCCATCTCGTCGATGATCATCACCTTGGGCCCCTGGATCGATGCGGTCGGCGTCTTGAGATCGTCGCCGTAGCGCATGGCCCAGTTGCTGATGAACGGCCGCCGCAGGATGTCGATGTAGTAGTCGGCCACCGACCCGCCGCCATTGAACCGCTCGTCGACGATGACGGCGTCTTTGTGCGCTTGCGGGAAGAAGTAGCGCTTGAAGTACGTGTGGCCAGGCTCTGCCGTGTTGGGCACGTAGACGTAGGCGACCCGGCCGCCGGTCGCCTTGTCCACCTTCCTGATGTTGCCTTCGACCCAGTCGCGATTGCGCAGCGCGCCCTCGCTGGCGATCGGCACGACCTGGACCACCCGCGAGTTCGATCCGTCAGGATTGGATCCGACGGTGATCTCGACAATCTTCTCCGCCGTGTTCTCGAAGAAGCTGTAGAGATTGGCCGGCGGCCGCACATCGCGACCTCGGACCTCCAGCAGGTATTCGCCCGCTTTCACGTCCACGCCGGGTTCGGTGAGCGGCGCGCGAAGGCCCGGGGTCCAGTTGAGACCGCCGAACACTTTCTTGAATCGGTAGCGTCCGTTCGCCACGTCGTAGTCGGCGCCCAGCAATCCGCCGGGGACCGGTTTGGGCTGATCGAGACGGTCGCCGCCGCCGCCGCGGTGGTGGCCAACCGCCAGTTCACTGCACATCCAGGAGATGACGCGATTGAGATCGCCGCGCGTCGCGAGGTCGGGCAGGAAGGCGCCGTACTTCGCCTTCATCGCCACCCAGTCGACGCCATGCATGTTGGGCGCGTAGAAGAAATCGCGATTGATGCGCCATGCTTCGTTGAAGATCTGCGTCCACTCGGCGCGCGGATCGATCCGCACCTCGATGTCGCCCGTCGCGAGGCGTCCCTCACCGGGCGCAATCTTTGGTCCCATCGCGGTGATGAAATACGCGCGCTCTTTCGCGTAGAGGATCTTCTTGGCATCCGCCGTCAACAGGTAGCGGTCGAGCCCGGCAAGCGGTGTCTCGTCCTTGCGCTTGGCCAGGTCGAAATGATGAAGCGACGCCTCGCGGCCCTCGCGGCGCAGGTAGTAGAGGTGGTTTGCCTCGCCGGCCTGCAATCCGGACAGATCGCCAGCCGGCATCGGCAGCGCGAGGATCCGATTGTCGATGCCGTCGAAATCAATCCCGAAGGCGTCCTTCTTTTCGGCCTCCGCCTTCTTCTCTACGCCATCGGCTTTCTTTTCGGAGCCGTCGGCTTTCGTGTCGGCGGGCGCGGCGGGCTTCTTGTCGGCCGTCGCATCTGCCTTCTTCCCGGCGGCCGCGTCATTCTTCTTGTCGACCTGCGCGTCAGTCTTCTTGTCGGCCGTCGCGTCGGGCTTCTTCTCGGCGGCGGCGTCGCTCTTCTTCGGCTTCTCTTCGTCGCTCTCCTTGGCCAGCGGCGACACGACGCCCTTCTTGAGCACGACCACGTACACGTTGCGCGTGCGTCGCATGTCGGCGTTGGACTGCGCGAACCAGTCCTGAAGCGGGCCCGCATCGGTCGATCCGAACAGATAGAGGTACTTCCCGCTCTTGTCGAACGTGGGCTCGGTCACCTCGCTCCACCCTTCGGTGACGGCGAACGATTTGTCCTGCTCCAGGGAATACACGAACAGCGTCGTGACGAGCGGCTGGGTGTCGACGACGTAGGCGATCCATTTCGAATCGGGCGACCAGTCGTAGCTGATCTGGTCGGCCGGGTTGAAGACCCGGTTGCGCCCGATGCGCTTGACCGCGCCAGACGCCAGGTCGATGTAGAACGCGGTCTGCGAATTGTCCTCGAACGCGATCTTCAGGCTGTCGGGCGACCAACGCAGATCGGAGTAGAACCCGGCTCCCCCGAGCTTGAACTTCTTGACGTCGCCCTTGCCGTCCTGGACCACCACATGCAACTCGTACTCGCTGGATGCGTCCGACAGATACGCGATGCGCGTGCCGTCGGGCGACCATTGCGGCGATCGCTCATGTGCCGCCACGGTGCCGGTGATGTTACGCGCGTCTCCCTTTTCGGCCGGAACGGTGACAATCTCGCCCCTGAACTCGAACGCGGCTCTGGCGCCGGATGGCGAGATGGACGCATTTCGAATGTAGTCGGCGCCCTTGACGAAGCGGGGCCTCGGCTCGCGGAGGTCGGCCGCCACGCCAATGGGAATGCGCTTCGCACTACCCGTGGCCGGGTCGAACAGGTGGAGGTAGCCGGCCTGCTCATAGACGATCTTGCCGCCACCAGCCGACGCCTTCATCACCGGAAAGTCTTCGTGGGTGGTGACGCGGCGCAGTTGCTTCGACTTGGTGTTGAAGGCGAACAGGTTGAATTCGCCGTCGCGATCGGACCGCAGGTAGACCGTGTCGCCAATCCACATCGGATCGACGTCGTTGGCCCGGGTCGCCGGCTGCGTCACCTTGTCGACCGAGTGGTCGGCCGTGTTGTAGATCCAAATCTGCGACACGCGTCCGCCGCGGTACTGTTTCCACTGCGGAAAGGCCGGTGGCAGCGGAACGTAGGCGATGCGTGAGCCATCGGCCGAGTACGCCGCCTGGTTGGCGTTGGGAATTGGCAGCGGCTCTTCCAATCCGCCGTCGATCGACACGGTGTAGAGCTGCTGGTGGGCGCCGGTAAAGGCGGCCCGCCCGGAGGTGAACAGCACCCGCTTGCCGTCCGGGGTGAAGCCCTGGACGATATCGGCGCCAGGATGCCAGGTGAGTCGCTTGGGGACGCCGCCCTCGGTCGCGACCACGTACACGTCGACGTTGCCGTCGTACTGGGCATTGAAGGCGACGAGCTTGCCATCCGGCGAAAACGCCGGATTGGTCTCGATGCCCTCGTCGGTGGTCAGGCGCCGCAGATCGGTGCCGTCGATCCTGGCGACCCACAGGTCGTCGGCATAGACGAACGCCACGTGGGTTCCGTTGGTCGCCGGTTGTGCCAGCAGCCGCGTGTCGTGCGTGTTGGTCTCGGTGCCCACTGCGGCCGACGCCAGCACGACCGCCAGCAGAATCATCCAGAGGTGTCGAACGGTTCGCATATCCCAGGCCTCCTGTCAGCACACCGCGCCAGGCACGGCGTTACCAGATCTTCACGCGCTGAGCCGGATCGATGTAGAGTTTGTCGCCCGACTTGACGTCGAACGCGCGGTAGAACTCGGGCACGTTGCCCAGCGGCGCAAAGCCCCGCACCTTGGCCGGGGCATGGACGTCGGTGAGCACCTTCTGGCGCAACGCATCGTCGCGCTCCTTGGATCGCCACACTTGCGCCCAGCCCATAAAAAAGCGCTGGTCGCCGGTGAGCCCGTCGATCACGGGCGCGGGCTTGCCGCCGAGCGCCATCTGATAGGCGCGGTAGCCAATGGTCAGGCCGGTGAGGTCGCCGATGTTCTCGCCCAGCGTCAATTCGCCGTTCACCTTCAAGCCCGGCAGCACCTCGTAGGCGGCGAACTGGGCCACCAGACGCGCGGTGCGCTGCTGGTATTCGGCGCTGTCTTTCGCGGTCCACCAGTCGCGCATCGTCCCGGTGCCGTCGAACCGTCGGCCCTGGTCGTCAAAGCCGTGTCCCATCTCGTGCCCAATCACCGCTCCAATCCCGCCGTAGTTGACCGCATCGTCAGCGGCCAGATTGAAAAACGGCGGCTGGAGGATCGCCGCCGGAAACACGACTTCGTTGCGAATGGGATTGTAGTAGGCGTTGATCGTCTGGGGCGTCATCCCCCATTCGTCGCGATCGATGGGCTTGCCCACCTTCGCAAGTTGGAACGCCAACTCGACGGCCTGGGCGCGCATCATGTTGCCCACCAAATCGTCACGGACGATGCGTAGGTTCGAATAGTCGCGCCACTTGTTCGGATAACCGATCTTCGGCGTGAAGGCGGCGAGTTTCTGCTGCGCCTGCACGCGAGTCTCGGGGCTCATCCACTCGAGACGGTCGATGCCGTCCTTGTAGGCGAGACGGAGGTTGGCCACCAACTGTTCCATGCGCGCCTTGGCCTGCGGGGGGAAGTGCTTCTCGACGTAGACCTTGCCGAGCATTTCGCCGAGGTTGCCGTCGATGGCCTCCACTGCGCGCTTCCAGCGCGGGCGCTGTTCGGGCGTGCCGCTCAGCGTCTTTCCGTAGAATTCGAATCGGGCATCGACCAGGGCCTTCGTCAGATAGGGCGCGTAGCCGCGAATCAGCGACGATTCGAGATAGGGCTTCCACCGATCAACCGGCCAGTCGTTGACGGCGGCCGCCAGCGCCTTCACATAACTGGGCTGTCCGATGATCAGCGCCGGCGCCGATGCGATCTTCAGCTCGCCGGTCCACGCGACCCAGTCGAATCCCGGGAACTGGGCGGCCAGATCGGCCACCGCCATCTTGTTGTACATCTTCTGGAGGTCGCGCGTTTCGACGTTGGTCCACTGGTTTGTGGCCAGATGGGTTTCGAGCGCCATGATGTCGGCGGCCGCCGCCTCGGGCAACGGACGACCAGCCAGCTTGAACATTGCGGTGAGGAAGCTCACATACTTGGTGCGGTATTCCGCGATCTTCGCATCGTCTTTGACGTAATAGTCGCGGTCGGGCAGGCCCAGGCCGCTCTGGAACGCGAAGGCCGCGCTGGTCTTTGGATCTTTGAAGTCGCCCTCGACAAATGCCGCGAGCGGGGCGTCGCAGCCGAGCAGGAGCATGTGCGCAAACGCCCGGGCGAGGTCTGCCTTGGTCTTGATGGCCGCGATCGCCGCCAGTTCGGCCTTGAGCGGCGTGATGCCGAGCGACTCGGCCTTGGCTTCGTCCATGAAACTGGCGTAGAAGTCGCCGATCTTGCGCGCCTCGGAACCGGGGGCGCCTTCGGATTTGCCGGCCGTCTCGACGATGGCGCGCAGGTCGTCCTGCGCCTTGTCGTAGAGCACCTGGAAGCTGCCGTAGGAGGGCTTGTCGGCGGGAATGGGTGTCTTGTCGAGCCACGCGCCGTTGACGTAACGGAAGAAGTCGTCCTGCGGGCGCACCGACTTGTCGAACGCGGTGATGTCGATGCCCGAGACGGTTTTGGGCGCAGCGGGTTGTTGCGCGGCGAGTGTAGTCATTGCTGCGGCTCCTGCCAGGACGGCTGCCATTCCCCAAGCGATCGCGTGCTTCATCACAGAACTCCTCCACCACTGTTGATCGGCCGAGTGCCTGGGCTGCCTTCGACCCGTCGCCAGACGCAGCGTCGCCCCCAGGCTGCGTCGAGGGGCGACCCGCTCAGGCCAGGGAAGCCCCGGCCTCCATTCAAGCGAGTCCGGCCTCCATCAAGACACCTGACGAACAGTCAAGAACCCGGCCTCCATCCGCGAACGCCGTTCCGATGCACGAGCCACGGCCAGCCGTGTTCGGCTCATCTGAAGGTGATTGCCCGCCAACCCAATTGTGATACGGGAGAGCCTCAAACACCAGTGGTCCCGGTCAGACATCTTATGGCCCCCCCGGGGCGACGGTGCCGTGGGCGCCGGCCCCGCCTACGCCTTCTTCTGCGTGCCGAGTTCGCTCGACCGCTGTGTCGCGATCTCGACCGCGTCGATCAACAGCGCCTTCAGCCCGTTCCTCTCCAGCGAGTGCAGGGCGCTAATCGCGGTGCCGCCCGGAGAGGTGACGAGATCTTTCAGCTTGGCCGGGTGCTCCTTGGTCTGCTGGATGAGCTTGGACGAGCCTATCAGCGTCTGCACCGCGAGCGTGTTGGCGACGTCCCGGGACAGGCCGACCTTGACGCCGGCGTCCGAGAGCCCTTCGAGTATCTGGAAGACGTACATGGGGCCGGTGCCGCTGAGGCCGGTGACCGCGTCCATCAGCACCTCCTCGACGTCGACGACCAGGCCGACCGCCTCGAAGACGTGCCGTGCGGTGGCGAGATCCGTCTGTGTGGCGAACTTGCCTGGACAGATGGCCGTCGCGGCCGCGCGCACGATCGCGGCGATGTTCGGCATCGCCCTGATGACCGGCACCTTGCCCTTGAGCCGCTTCTCGATAAAGGCGGTGGCGACCCCCGCCGCGACCGAGATCACGAGCTTCGTGTCTCTCATGGCGGGTTTGATCTCGTCGAGCACGAGCGCCATGATCTGGGGTTTGACCGACAGCACCACCACGGTGCCGAATGTCGCCGCCTCGAGGTTCGAGTCGGTGCCGTTGATGCCCTTGGCGATCCCCTTCGCCTGCGCGAGCTTGTCGGTGAGCGGTTCCGCGATCATGATGTGCGCCGGATCGGCCCACGTGGTCTTGAGGATGCCCTTGGCCAGGGCGAGTCCCATGTTGCCGCCGCCGATGATCGCGATCTTCTCGCTGTTCATGTCCCGGTCCTCTGTCTGTGTCATTCACGCCGACGCGAATCCGGTCGTGTGGTTGCCGACGACGTGCGGATCGCGACCGAGAGGTCGTACGCCTTGCAGGCCCCACGATCCCGGACCGAGGTATCGACTCGCGCCCGCCGCCCGATACTGTTCGACGTCCAGCCGGACACCGCCGCGCCCCGGCCTGCATGCGCGAACTCCAGCCGGCGTTCCCGAACTCACCCCGCCGGCGTGCGGCTCGGCCGGCACACTCCCCTACTCGACCGGTTCGATGGCGTTGACGTCGGTACGGTCGAGCACCCGGCCCAGTAGTTCGGTCGCCATCCAGCACTCGGCGAGCACGACCAGCGCGAACAGCACGGCGGGAACCACAAGGATCACCATGCCGGTCATCCAATAGGCGGCAAACATCGCGGCGGCGGCGACCGCCGCCCCAGGGACCAGCGAGATGGCGAGAGTCACCAGAAGGCCCGCCATCATCAACAGGCGCTGGCCCATCGCGTCGATCCCGCGAGCCCGCGAGGTGCCCACTGACGACCAGGCGGGAAACAGGACGGCGATTCCGTTGAGGACGACGGTTTGCGACAGGACCACGGGCGGCGCCAGAATCGCGGCCGACAGCGCGTACCCCAGCACCTCGAGCGCGGTGGGCGGTTCCCCCATCCGCGCGAGCAGCGGCTGGCCCAGCAGGGCTCCCAGCACGATGAGCAGCCAGATGACGCTCGACATGACGATGGCGGGCGCGAGCACTTCGCCGCGCACGATGGCGGCGCCCGACACGGGCCAGGTCTTGATCAAGGCAAGATTGGCGAGGTCGTGCCGCAGGTCGTTGCGCATCATCTGCGGCCCCATCAGCATGAGCATGAGGCCCAGCCAGATGCACATTCCGCCGACGGCCACGGCCAGCCCAACGTGTCCCGACGCCTGCGAGGCGAGCCCCAGCGCCACGACCAGCGGCAGCAGACGCAACAGGGTTCTGGCCGAGACGTAGCGGCCGAGCAGGATGAGATTTTTCCAGAGGATGGCGGTCTCTGGCGGCCCGATCAGTCCGAGCCGGAACGGCGCCGAGGCCGATCGGCGCGGCACCGCTGTGGCAGACGCGGTCTCGAGGCCGCGACGTTCGGCGTGTTCGGCGGAGGCCTCTTCGAAGGCGGCATCCGAGCGGAGCACCCACACGTAGTTGAGCCCGATGAGCAGCAGCACCCAGGGCAGCGCCGAGGCGAACTGGTCGGGCGACTGCGCCAGCGGCAACGCCGCCAGCGTGTGGAACGGCCAGAGCACGACGCCGGCGGGGCCGGTGGAGCAGAGGCGCTGCAGTTCGAGGAACGCGGTGCGGACATCGGGCGCCGAGACCAGATCTGGCCAGCCCTGGATGGCGGTTTCGACCAGCACGCCCACCGCGCCGAAGACGACGGCCAGGGGCAGCCACTGGCGCCAGACGCCGCTTCGGCCGTGCTGCGCCAGGCTGGTCCGGCTGAGGGCCACGCCAATCAGGTGCAGGCGCACGGTCATGAAGACCAGCCAGAGTCCGGCCACGCTCATCCAGCTGTTGGCGAGGGTCGAGGGGCGCGCCACCATCGTGATGAGCGCCGAACTCAACAGCATGCTCAGCTGCGATCGGATCAGGCGATAGTGCAACAGTTGGCGGCGGGTGACCGGCGCAGTGAACAGAAACTGCACCTCGGCGCGCGAGAAGGTGATGGGTTTGCCGGCCCCGGGCCAGACCCAGGCGAGCGCGGCGATGGCGAAGAGCACGACGCTGGCGACCGACTGCACGGCGCCGGCCGCGCTGCCGAAACCCGGGATGCCCCGGCCGCGGCGCGACACGGCACGCGGCCGCAACAGGGCGAAGTAGAAATAGATCGCGCCGACGACCAGCCCGACGAGGTACCGCGGCTCGCGCAGGCGCTGGACGCGGCGGCGCACCCGGTTCTTGAACGAGCACCACGTGAGGTACGCGAAGGTGCCGAGCATCTACGACTCGCGCGCGGTGGCGGTGAGGAAGATCTGCTCGAGGGAGGCGCCGGCCGAGACCAGTTCGGGAGTGGTCTTGAGTTGGTCGAGCGTGCCGTCGGCGATCTTGCGTCCGTGGTCGATGATGATCACCCGGGTGCAGATCTCCTCGACCAGATGGAGCAGGTGGGACGACACCATCACGGCCGCGCCGGCGCGGCCGCGGGCGACGATGGTCTCCTTCATGCGCCGGATGCCGAGCGGGTCGAGGCCGGTGAGGGGTTCGTCGAACAGCATGACGGCGGGGTCGTGCAGCAGGCCGCAGGCGATGGCGACTTTCTGCTTCATGCCGCGCGACAACTCGACGGGGAGCAGATGCTCCTTGCCCGTCAGTTCGAGTTCGTCGAGCAGGCGGAGGGCGCGGGCGTCGACGTCGGGCACGTGGTAGATCCTGGCGGTGAGCCGCAGGTGTTCCATCACAGTGAGGTACTCGAACAGGTGCGGTTCGTCGGCCATGAAGGCGAGCGCCGACTTGGCGGCGACCGGGTCGGAGACGATAGAGTGGCGGGCGATGGTGATGGAGCCCGAGGTGGGGGCCTGGATGCCGACCAGGCACCGGAGGGTCGAGGTCTTGCCGGCGCCGTTGGGGCCGATCAGGCCGACGACCTCGCCGGGGCCGACGAGGAACGAGAGGTCGTCGACGGCCTTGAAGGCGCCGTAGGTCTTGGTGAGGTGCTGGACGTCGATCACGATGAGGGCAGTGTACAACGGAACGCCGGGGCGGGCGCGCGGAGGCGGGGCGGGTTGACGGCCACCGCGAATATGTTATATATGAATATCTAGATATGCGCGTGCCCTACACCGACCTGCAGGTCTTCAAGGCCGAGTTCTTCCGCGCCCTCGCACACCCGATCCGCATCCGCCTGATCGAGGAACTCCGCACCGGCACCCGCAGCGTCCAGGAACTCCAGGAGGCCCTCGGCCTCGACCAGCCTTCGGTGTCCCAGCAACTCTCCATCCTGCGCGCCAAAAACCTGGTGACCGCCAGCAAGTCCGGCACCTCGGTCCGCTACGCCGTCCGCGACCCCCTCATCCACGACCTGTTCGCCACCGCCCGCGCCATCTTCAATACCCACCTCACCGAAACGCAGACCATGCTCAAGGAACTGCGCCGGGAACGACGACGGGCCCAATGAAACTGTTCCAGAAGATCCGGCGCGTCGGCATCGTCACCGAACCGCTGCCAGAAGGCGGCCTCGACGCCATCACCATCGTCCGCCCGATCGACGCCAGGGCGCGCCGCCTCCTGGGCCGATCCGTCGGCATCCGCCAGGTGGACGCCGGCTCGTGCAATGGCTGCGAACTCGAGATCTCGGGCCTGGCCGGCCCCACCTACGACCTCGAACGTTTCGGCCTGCACTTCGTCGCATCGCCCCGCCACGCCGACCTCCTGCTGGTGACCGGTCCGGTGACCCGCAACATGGAGGTCCCGCTCAGGAAAACCTACGAGGCCACGCCCGATCCGAAACTGGTGGTCGCCGTCGGCGACTGCGCACGGGACTGCGGGGTGTTCGCCGGCAGCTACGCCGTGGTGGGCAACGTGGCCTCGGTGGTGCCCGTCGATGTCGTGGTGTCGGGCTGCCCGCCCTCGCCCGCCGACATCCTGCGCGCCATCCTGGTCGCGATCGGCCGGCTCGACCTGCCCGTCGCGTCGGCCCCGCCAGCCGGTGTGTCGCCCGCGGGTCAGGCGGACGCGTTGTGACCGCCGCGTTCGCCCTGCCGTTGTTCTGGCTGATGGTCGCCGGTTACGCCATCGCGTCGGCCGGGCTGGTGATGCCGACCCGGCGCCTGGTTCGCATGGCCGTCGCCATCGGATCGGTCGCCGGCGGCGCGGGCGGCCTTGCGCTGGCCTGCCTCGTGCTGTGGACCGACGCGTCGCTGACGATCGAGGCGCCTGCGGTTCTGGCCGCGGCAGGCGGCTGGCTCGTCCACCTCGATCGGCTCGGCGCCCTCTTTCTCGCGTTGGTCTCCGGTGTCGCGATTCCGGTTGGCCTCTACGCCATCGCCTACATGCGCAGCTACGAGGGCCGCTACTCCACGCGGTGGATGGCCTTCACGTTCGGCGCCTTCCTGCTGAGCATGAGCCTGGTGACCGTCGCCGCCAACGCCGTGACCTTCCTGCTCTGCTGGGAATTGATGGCGGTGAGTTCGTTCTTTCTGGTCGTCACCGAACACGACCGCCAGGCGTCGGTCGATGCAGGTCTCTGGTATCTGGCCATGACCCACGCCGGCCTCCTCGCACTGATGGCCGCGTTCTTCCTTCTGGGATCGGGATCGGCCGACGGAAGCGGGGCGACGTTCGCCGCCCTCCGCAGCAGCGCCGGACTTCTGCCATCGGAGACCCGCGCCGCGATTTTCCTGCTGGCCCTGCTGGGCTGCGGGTCGAAGGCGGGGATGGTGCCGTTCCACGTGTGGCTGCCGCGCGCCCACCCGGCCGCGCCCAGTCACGTGTCGGCGCTGATGTCGGCAGTGATGGTGAAGTTGGGCATCTACGGCCTCCTGCGCATCGGCCTCGATCTGCTGGGCGGCGGGCCGGCCTGGTGGGGCACACTTCTCATCATCCTGGGCGCCGCGTCGGCCCTTACCGGTGTGCTTTATGCCCTGGTCGCCGACGACCTCAAGGAACTGCTGGCGTACTCGACGGTCGAGAACGTCGGGCTGGTGCTGTTGGGCGTGGGCGCGGGCTTTCTGTTTCTGAGCCTCGGTCAGCCCGAAGCCGCGATGCTGGCCCTGTCGGCCGCCCTGCTCCACCTGATCAATCACGCGGCCTTCAAGGGCGCGCTCTTCCTCAGCGCCGGCTCGATCGTGCACGCGACCGGCACCCGCGACATCAACTTGCTGGGCGGCCTGATCACGCGCATGCCGTGGACCGCGACGACGCTGCTGGCGGGCTCGATGTCGATTGCCGCGTTGCCGCCGCTCAACGGCTTCGTCAGCGAATGGCTGCTCTTCCAGTCGTTTCTGCCGGGCGTCGCCAGTTCGCGGGCGTCGATTGCCGGCCTGCTCACGCTGGGTGTCGGCGCGCTCGCGCTCACCGGCGGGCTGGCCGCGGCCACCTTCGTCAAGGCGTTCGGCGTGACGTGCCTCGCGATTCCCCGATCGCCCGGCGCCGCACACGCGCACGAGAGCCCTGGCCCGATGCTGGCGGGCATGGCGCTGCTGGCGGCAGCCTGCCCGCTGCTCGCCCTGGCGACCATTCCGACGCTGACGACGATCACCGGCGCACTGGCCGGTGTCGCAGGACTGCCGTCGATCGCCCCGGCGCTCCATGTCGGCGTCACCCTGCGCACGCCAACCGGCATGGCGACGATGTCGCCGGTGGCCGTCGCGATGGTGCTGGTCGCGGTGGTGGCGGGCACGTGGATCGTGCTGCGCCTGATCGCCCGGCGGCCGGTCCACGTCGGAGACACCTGGGGCTGCGGCCGGATCGGCCAGTCGCCGCGGATGGAATACACCTCCACCGCGTTCGCCGAACCGCTGCGCCGCGTGTTCGATCAGCTCTACCGGCCCGTCGACGACACCGCGGTCGGCGTGGTGCGGCCCGAATCGCCGTATTACATCGAATCGATGACCTACCAGACGACGATCCACCCCTGGTTCCAGCGTGTGCTGTACGAGCCGGTGGTGCAGGGCGTCGAGCGAGTGGCCACGTGGACGCGGGCCCTGCAGTCGGGATCGGTCAACGCGTACGTGGGCTATATCGTGTTCGTCCTGGTGATCTTGCTGGCGTGGGTGATTGGGTTCTGAGGCGGAGGCAGACGTGTTCAATACGCTAGGTGTGGTCGTCGAAATCGCGCAGGCGCTGCTGGCGCTGGCGGTGGCGCCGCTGCTAGTCGGGCTGATTCGGTGGGTGAAGGCCCGGCTGCAGAACCGCCGCGGCGCGCCCGTCTGGCAGCCGTACGCCGAACTGCGCAAGCTGTTCGGCAAGGACACGATCGTGTCGTCGAACGCCTCGTGGATCTTCCGCGCGGCGCCGTTCGTGGTCTTCGGCAGTACGGTGGTGGTGGCCCTGCTGGTGCCGGTGTTCGTCACGCCGCTTCCCTTCAACCAGGTCGCCGATCTGTTTGCGCTCGTGTACCTGCTGCTGCTCGGGACCTTCGCGCTCGCCCTGGGCGGGCTCGACCCGGGCTCGGCGTTTGGCGGCATGGGCGCCAGCCGCGAGATGACGATTGCCTCGCTCAGCGAGCCGGCCATCGCACTGGCCATGCTGTCGCTCGCGCTCGGCGCGGGCTCGACCAACCTCGGCGAGATTGCCGCGCGCACGATCGCCCATCCGACCGACGCGCTGAGCCCCGGCCACATCCTCGCCTTCGCGGCGCTCTTCATCGTGATGCTGGCCGAGACGGGCCGGCTCCCGGTCGACAACCCAGCGACGCATCTGGAGCTGACGATGATCCACGAGGCGATGGTTCTCGAGTACTCGGGCCCGGCGCTGGCGCTGGTGGAATGGGCCTCGTGGCTCAAGCTGACGGTGTTCCTCACGCTGGCCGCCAACCTGTTCGTGCCGTGGGGGCTCGCTACGTCGCTGGCGGCAGGGGCGATCGCGATGGCGGTGGCCGCCACCGTCGCCAAGCTTGTCGTGCTGGCGATCGGGCTTGCCGTGTTCGAAACCCGCGTCGCCAAGCTGCGGCTGTTTCGCGTGCCCGAACTGCTGGCCGTCTCGTTCGTGCTCGGCCTGCTGGCCGTGACCTCGTCGTTTTCCTTGAGGTAAGGGCGGTGGACAAACTGTTTTCGGAAGTCGCAGTGCTGGGGGCGAGCGGCGTTCTGCTGTGCGCGATCCTGCTGGTGTGGCGGCACCACATCGACGGCTATATCACCGCGTTCAAATGGCAGTCGAACGTGCTGGCCGCGCTCACGGCCGCGGTGGCGTACTTCGGCGACGATCGCGATCTCTACTGGGTCGCAGCTCTGATGGTGGCGGTCAAGGGCGTGGCGATCCCGCGGCTGTTGACGCGGCTGGCCGCACGCGTAGGCCAGCACCGCGAAAGCTCGCCGCTGGTGAGCACGGCGGCGTCGCTGGTGATTTGCGGATTGCTGATTCTGCTCGCGTACACGGCGGCGCGGCCGCTGCAGGCGATGGCCGCGGCCCCCACGCACGGGGGCATTCCGCTGGCCATCGGCCTGATGTTTGTCAGCCTGTTCGTCATCGTCAGCAGCAAGAAGGCCATCTCGCAGGTGATCGGGTTTCTCATGCTCGAGAACGCCATCGCCCTGCTGGCCGTGCTCGCGACCTACGGCGTGCCGTTGGTGGTCGAACTGGGCGTGTTTCTCGATGCCTTGATGGGATTCCTGGTGATGCAGATCGTGCTCTACGACATTCACGACACTTTCAACACGCTCGACGTCGACGCGTTGAGCCGGCTGAAGCACTGATATGGACACCCTGCTGCTCTGGGCACTGGCCGGACCGTTTGCGATCTCGGCCGCCCTGGCCGCAGCCGGGGTCGGCGACCATCGCGTGGTCGGCTGGATTGGCGCGGTTGGGCGTGCGATCGCGGTCGCGGCGGCAGCGGGATTCTGGATGCGCGCGATGGGCGGAGCATGGCCCGCGCCCGACGCGAACGGGTTGTTTCGCGTCGACGCCCTCTCGGCCCTGGTCGCCGGATGCGTGGCCCTGGTGGGCGCGATGTCGATGACGCTTGGTCCGGGCGGGCTGTGGGCCGAGGGCGACAGCCCGGCCGCGCGCCGCACGTTCCAGGCGTACGGCAACCTCTTTGTGCTCGCGATGCTGCTCGCCGTCACCGTCAACAACGTCGCGCTGATGTGGGTGGCGGTCGAAGCCACCACCATCACCTCGGCGCTGCTGGTGCCCCTCCACCGGTCGAAAGCTTCGGTCGAAGCGTCGTGGAAGTACCTGCTGATCGGATCGGTCGGCATCGCGCTGGCCTTTGCGGGCACCGTTCTCGCGTATTTCGACCTCGTGACGATCACCGGTCAGCGGCAGGCGCCGGCGACCTGGGCGCTGCTCATGCACGCGGCCCCCACGCTCGACCCGGGCCTGCTGCGCCTCGCCTTCGTGTTCCTGCTGGTGGGGTACGGCACCAAGGCCGGCCTGGCGCCGATGCACACGTGGCTGCCCGACGCCCATTCGGAAGCGCCGGCCCCGCTGTCGGCCATGATGTCGGGCGTGCTGCTGGCGGTGGCGCAGTACGCGATTCTCCGCTGGAAAGCGGTGGTCGATCTGTCGCCCGGCGGCGCGGCGTTTACCAGCCAGGTGCTGCTTGCGGTGGGCCTGTTGTCGGTGGCGGTGGGTGCGCTGAGTCTGGTCCGCCAGCAAAGCTACAAGCGCCTGCTGGCCTATTCGTCGGTCGAGCACAGCGGCCTGGTCTGCCTCGGTCTCGCGTTCGGGCCCGCCGGGGTGTTCGCCTCGGTTCTCCACATGATGAATCACGCGCTCGCCAAGTCGGCCAGTTTCCTGCTGTCGGGCCGTATCCTTAGCCGCTACGGCACCACCGACGTCAGCGGGGTGACGGGCCTGGCGCGCACCATGCCAGCGACCGGCGCGCTGTTCGCCGTTGGCGTGCTGGCGTTGATGGGCCTGCCGCCGTTCGGCCTGTTCGTCTCAGAATTTCTCCTGTTCCGCGCAGGCTTCCTCTCGGGCCACATCTGGGAGACGGCTGCGGCGCTGGCGCTGGCGGGCATCGGCTTTGTCGGTCTGGCATCCCACGCCATGGGGATGCTGTGCGGTGCGGGCCCGGCTGGGGTGGAGGTGGGCGAACGCGGTCGCTGGGCGCTGACCCCGATTGTGGCGTGCGCATTGGCGCTGATCGCGCTCGGCCTGATGCTGCCTCAGTTTGTCGGGTCGCTGATCGGGCGCATCGTCGAGGGGATGGCCGCATGAGAGACCTGAGCCAGGTGCACGACGGGTTGCGGAGCGTCGCGTCGCTCGACGCGCTGCGCGAGGTGCGCATGGTCCACCCGCGAGACCTCCACGCGATGGCCGAGCCCTCGTCCATGCCGGGGCTCACTGCGGCGCTGCGGACAACGTGGGGTGCGGAACTGATGCTGATGGCCGCTGAAGATCGGCGGGGCGTTGACGGCGCTTTTCGCGTGCATTACGTGTTCGCCCATCACCGCGAGAACTGGTTTGTCCACGTCTCCGCCCTGGTGGATGGCGAACGCCCCGAGATCCCCTCGTCGGCGATGAGTTGCTATCCCGCCTCCCGGTTCGAACGCGAAATCCGCGACCTGTTCGGCATCGTCCCGCTCAACCATCCCGATCCACGCCCGTTGACGCGCCACGGGTTCTGGCCTGAGAGCTATTACCCGTTGCGGAAGGACGCCACGCCGCCCGACTTCGCTGACGAGGGTCGTCCTTTTCCGTTCGGCGAGGTTCAGGGTCCCGGGGTGTACGAGATTCCGGTCGGCCCCGTGCACGCCGGCGTCATCGAGCCCGGGCACTTCCGCTTCAGCGCGGTCGGCGAGACGATCATCGATCTCAAGCAGCGGCTCTGCTTCACGCACAAGGGCACTGAGAAACTGTTCGAGGGACGCCTGCCTGCCGAGGCGGTGGCCCTGGCCGAACGGATCTCGGGAGACACGACGGTCGGACACGCGCTGGCGTTTTGCCAGGCCGCCGAATCGGCCGCCGGCGTCACGATCCCGCCACGGGCGGCGCATCTGCGCGCGGTGCTGCTCGAGATGGAGCGGCTCTACAATCACGTGGCCGACTTCGGGATGATCATCAGCGATACCGGCTACGCGGTCGCGCAGTCGCAGTGCTACCGGATTCGGGAGCGGCTGCTGCGGCTCAACCAGCGACTGACCGGCAGCCGCCTGCTTCGCGGGGCCGTCGTGATGGGCGGGGTGGGCTGCGACGTGTTGGCGGCCGCGGAGGTCCAGACCCAGTGGTCGGCTTCGGCGGTGCGCGGTGTGACCGCCGCCCAATTGCAGACCGAGATCGACGCCAGCGTCGGCGACTTTCTCGAGATTGTGGACATCTGCCTCAGCAACTCGCTGGTCGCCGATCGGCTGGACCGGGCTGGCGTGCTCGACACCGCGGTTGCCCGCGACCTCGGCGTCCGCGGATACGTGGCGCGGGCCTCGGGTCTCGACGTGGATGCGCGGCGCGATCACGGGCGGCCGCCGTACGACGCGTTGGCGTTGCGCGTGCCGCTCGAAACGGGAGGCGATGTGCGCGCCCGTGCGATGATTCGTGTGGCCGAAGTGAGAGAATCCGTCCGAGTGATCGGCCTGTTGGTGGAATCGCTCCCGCCTGGTCCGTTGACGGTCGCGCTCGCGCCGATGCCGCCCTACGAGCCGGCCTTCGCCCTGGTGGAGGGATGGCGTGGCTGCATCGTGCACTGGCTGATGGCTGACGAGGGCGGGCGACTGCACCGCGTGAAGATCGTGGATCCGTCGTTTCTCAACTGGCCTGCGCTGTCTCGGGCGCTGGTCGACAACATCGTGCCCGACTTCCCGCTGTGCAATAAGTCGTTCAACCTGTCCTACTCGGGCAACGATCTCTAACCGCGCGTTCCCCGCGCCCTTGCGGTTTGCTACCGTTCACCGCCATCAGGTCGTGAGAGGACGCGCACCTCCACGTCACTTCCCGATTCGCTTTCGCTCTCGGTTGCCGGCGCCCCGTTGGCGCCGCGCGCCATGCCTGACGCACACAAAAAAACCGGACGTGCCCAAGCGGACACGTCCGGTTCGAAAGCGCTCGCGCGGTCGCTCGACCGCTACCGTATGGGTCGACGATCGGACGGCGTGCACGAAGACGCCGTGCCGGCCGGAATCAGGATGCCGCTCCTGAGCGCGATGTAGATGGTGCAATCCGGGAACGTCACCCGCCCATTGACCATCGCGTAGACGACGCCATTGTAGGTGAGCTGCGTCTCGCCCGAGTTCACCGTGCCGGTCGAGGGCCCGCCGCTATTGGGTCCGGCGAACGAGGAGCCGCTGCTGCTCGACGAGCCACCGCTGCTCGAACCGGAGCTGCTGGAGCCGCCGCTGGAACTCGAACTGCTGGAGCTGCTGGAGCCGGTGGGCGTGCACCCTGACGCCGTGCCGGCCGGAATGAGCAAGCCGTTCCGGAGCGCGATGTACACCGTGCAGTCGGGGAACGTCACGCGGCCATTGACGAGCGAATACGCCGTGCCGTTGTAGGTGAGCTGCGTCTCGGTGGAGTTGACCGTCCCGGTGGACGGCCCGCCCGAGCCCGGGCCGGCGAACGACGAGCCGCCGCTGCTGGAGCCGCTGCTGCTGCTGGAGCTGCTCCCGCTGGAGCTTCCGCTGCTGCTGCTGCCACCGCTGCTGGAGCTGCTAGAGCTGGAACTGGAACTCGACGTGCTGCCGCCTGGCGAGCACCCGGGCGAGGTGCCGGCCGCAATCAGCAGGCCGCCGTCGGTCACGATGTAGACGGTGCAATCGGGGAAGGTGACCTTCCCGTTGACCCGCGTATACGCGACGCCGCCATACGTGAGGATGTTGCCGCTGACCGTGCCGGAAGAGGGGCCGCCGTTGGCGGGACCCAAGAATTGAATGACCGAGATCGAGACCGTGGCGGTGGCGGTGTTGTAGTTGGTCGAGTCGGTCGGCGTGAACGTGGCGGTCAACGTCTGGCCGGCACCCGCGCTCAGGACCGTCCCGGAGACCGGGCTGTAGGCAAACGTCCCGGCCACGCTGGCGGTGGCGTTCAGCTGTGTCGATCCGAGCGCCGCGCCGTAGATGATGCTGGCTGGCGTCGCCCAGGTGATGGTCGGCGTAACCTTGGTCACGTCAATGGTGACGCTCTTGGACGTGGTGGTGTAGTCGGCCGTGTCGGTCGGTGTGAAGGCCACGCTCAAGGTCTGCGCCAGTCCGGCGTTGAGCACGGTCCCGGACGGGGGCGTGTAGACGAAGGTGCCCTCGGTGCTCGCCGTCGCGTTCAACTGGGTGGCCCCAAGCGCGGTGCCGTAGGTAATCGCCGATGGCGTGGCCCACGTCATCGACGGCGTGGTCTTTTCTGTTCCGGCCGCCGGCAGGGCGAAATTAATGCCCGAGGTCGCGCTGGGCGCGGTGACAAGCACCGGCGTGCCGAAGGTAACCAGGCACGTCGCGTTCTTGCACGGGATGCCGCTGTACAGCAAGCCGATCAGATTGGTGGTGGCCGGCGTCGCCAGGACGAAATACGATCCCGAAGACAGAGGCGGGGAGGTATACACTCCCAACGCGTCGGTCGCCGTCGATTTGACCAGCGACCCGGTGCTCGTATAAACCGAGACAGTCGCGTTTGACACCACCGCTGCGTTGACCGCGTTGGTCACTTTTCCGGTAATGGTCCCGCCCCCGCTCAGCGAAAAATTGACGCCCGATGTGGCATCGGGCGACACCACGGCGATGGCCGTTCCGGCCGTCACCGAGCAGGTACTGCCAAGGCAGGGAAGGCTGTTATAGAGCTGGCCGACCAGGCCCGACGCATCCGGCGGCACCGCGCGTGCAAAGTACGACCCGGTCGGCAGACCCGGCGAGGTATACGTGCCCAGCGCGCCGGTCGTCGTCGTGGCGAGCAACGACCCGGCGCTCGAGAAAAAATCCATGGTGACGTTCGCCACGGCCGCGCCCCCCGTCGCCTTGGTGACGGTGCCGGCGACCGTGCCGCCGGTGGCAAAGGCAAAATTGATGTTGGGCGTGGTCACCTTGCCGATCACGTTCACCAGCGTTCCCGCGGACACCACGCACCCAAGAACCGGACAGGTGACGTTCTTGTAGAGCTGGCTCACCAGGCCGGCCACCTCGGGCGGGTCTGCCTGAACGCGGTACGAACCTTTAGGCAGCACGGGCGAGGTGTAGTTGCCCGTCGCGTCGGTGGTCCGCGAGTCGATGAGCACCCCGGCGCTCGTGTAGAAGGACACGACCACGTCGGCCAGTCCGGCCGTCGACGATGCCGTGGTGGCCTGGCCGCTCATGGTCCCGCCGGTCACCAGCTGGAAGTTGATGTTGGAGGCCGCGGCTGGCGCCGTCACCGACACAGCGTTCCCCGATGTGGGGGTGCAGGTGAGGCCCAGGCACTCCTTGCTGTTGTAGAGCTGGGCCAACAACCACGGGTTCGAACTCGACGGGTCCGCTTCGACGTAATAGGAACCGGTCGGCAGACCAGGCGATGTGTAGACGCCCGAATCGTTAGTCTCCACCGTCCCGAACAGGGTGCCGTCTTCCTTGTAAAACTTCACAGTGGCGTTGGGCACCAGGGTCAAGAACGTGAAGTCCGACACGGTCCCCGAAATCGTCGCACCAGCCTGCAGCGCGAAGTTGATATTGGCTCTGGGCGCCGAGGCCGTGACGGCGACAGCGGTGCCGCTGGTAATCGTGCACGCGCCACCGGGACACGTAACCCCGCTGAACAGCATGCCGATAAGGCCCGACGATTCGGGCGGGGCCGCCTGCACAAAGTAGGATCCCGCCGTCAAGGCCGGCGAGGTATACACACCGGAGCTGTCGGTGGTGACCGACTGCACCAGCGCCCCGGCGCTCGTGTAGAAGGAGATCACGGCGTCCGCCACCGGCGCGTTGTTTGAGGATTTGGTCACCGTCCCTGTGATGGTTTGACCGAGCGCTTGGGACTGAAGCCCGTGCGCGAACAAAAATAGCACTACGAACAAGCCCGTCGCCAATGATCGTTTTATCATCACACCCTCCACGGAGACTCGAATCCGCCAAATGGCAGCCTTCGGCCCTCGCGACTACTCCCCGAACGAAAGCGTCCCCACACCCCCGCAGCCGATAATATCTGAAAACCCGGCGGAAATCACACCGGGATTATTTCGTCGGCCCGCGCCGCCGCCGCCGAGACTTCGCCGTCGGCGCCAGAGACGAAAGCCGAATCAAGCATCACGCCGATAATCTTAAGCCAACAGGATCCCTTTTGAGAAACGACAAGGCGCGACATTGTGACGACAAATTACGCCATATCGCGTCGGGGAGCAAGCCCTACCCACCTGATCGAGCGGACCACCGCCAGATCCAACTTTCCGGATTCAAGGGCGGACCGCGAAGCCTGAGAATTCCCGAGGTTTAAGAGCACCGTCGCGGGGTCCCCCGGAGGCGGCCGATACACATCCGCCGGGACGCAACTCGCCGCCAGGCCGGCCCGAATCAGGGTGCCGCTATCAAGCGCGATGAACACGGTGCAATCCGGGAACGTGACCTTGCCGTTGACAATCGGATAGGTGGCACCGTTGTAAGTGAGCGTCGTTCCGTTGACCGAGCCGACCGCTGGTCCGCCGGTGCCCGGGCCGGCGAAGCTGCTGCCGCCGCCACTCCCGCTGCTGGAACTGCCGCTGCCGCTACTGCCGGAGCTGGAGCCTCCACCGAGGTTGCCGCCGCTGGAACTGCCGCTGCCGCCGGTGCCGCCGCCCGAACTCGACCCGCTGGTCGTGCAGCCGGGCGCGGGGCCGGCCGCAATCAACATCCCGTTGTTGAGCGCGATGTACCACGAGCAATCCGGGAACGTCACTTTGCCGTCCACGATCGCATACGCGGTGCCGTTGTAATTGAGCGTGTTGCCGCTGACCGAACCGGTGGAGGGGCCGCCGTTGCCGGGTCCCGCGAAGGTGCTGCCGCCGCCGCCGGTACTGCTCCCGCTGCTCGAGCCGCCACTGCTGCTGGAACTGCTGCCCGTCGAGCTCCCGCTGCTGCTCCCGCCGCTGGAACTCCCGCTGCCTCCGCTGCTGCTTGCGCCGCCCGAACTCGACCCGCTCGTCGTGCAGCCGGGCGCGGGGCCGGCCGCAATCAACATCCCGTTGCCCAACGCGATATACCACGAGCAATCCGGGAACGTCACTTTGCCATCCACGATCGCATACGCGGTGCCGTTGTAATTGAGCGTGTTACCGCTGACCGAACCGGTGGAGGGACCACCGCTGCCAGGCCCCGCGAACGAGCTGCCGCCGCCGCCGGTACTGCTCCCACTGCTCGAGCCGCCGCTGCTGCCGGAACTGCTGCCCGTCGAACTCCCGCCGCTGCTCCCGCCGCTGGAACTCCCGCTGCCTCCGGTGCCGCCGCCCGAACTCGACCCGCTCACCGTGCAGCCGGGCGCGGGCCCCGCCGCGATCAGCATCCCGTTGCCCAGCGCGATATACCAGGTGCAGTCCGGAAACGTGACCTTGCCGTTGACGATCGCATACGTCGCGCCGAGGTACGTGAGCGTGTTGCCGCTGACCGAACCGGTGGAGGGACCACCGCTGCCAGGTCCCGCGAAGGGCGCGCCGCCGCCGCTGCTTCGGCCCGAACTGCTGCTCCCCCCGCCAGAACTGGCGCCGCTGCTGCTTGAGGAGCTCCCGCCACTGCTGGACCCGCTCCCGCTGGAACTGCCGGCAGGGCTGCTGGACGGCGGCGTGCAGCCGGGCGCCGGGCCGGCCGAAATCAACATCCCGTTGCCCAGGGCGATGTAAACGCTGCAGTCGGGAAACGTCACACGCCCGTTGACCAGCGCGTACGCCACGCCGCTGTAGGTCAGCTGCGTCTGGCTCGCGTTGACGGTCCCGGTCGAGGGACCGCCGTGCGCCGGCCCGCTAAACGAGACGACGATCGTCGCCGACGCGATGACGATCTCGTAATTGGTGCGGTCGGTCGGCGTCAACGTCACCGACAACGGCTGAGCGCCAGCGCCGGGGATCGCGCCAGCGGCCGGCGCGTAGACCAGGACGCCGGGGATGCTCGCCGATGCATTCAACTGAGTCGCCGACAGCGCGGTGCCGTAGACGATTGGAGCCGGGTTGGCCCACCTCACCACGGGGATGGCCTTGGCGACATCAATCGTCGTGGTCTTGGTGGCCTGTGCGTAGTTGAAGAGGTCGGACGGCGTGAAGGTGGCCGACAGTGTCTGCCCCGAGCCCGCGTTGAGCATCGCGCCGCTGGCCGGCGAGTAGACCGTCGTGCCGGCGACGTCGGCCGTCGCATTCAATTGCGCCGCACTCAGCGCGGTGCCGTAGACGATCCCCGCCGGGCTGCTCCACGTCAGGGTCGGAACGCGCTTGGCGACATCGATCGTGACGCGCCTGGTGGCAGGCGCGTAATTGGCCGAATCCGTCGGCGTGAAATTGACCGACAGCGTCTGGGCGGCCCCTGCGTTGAGCAGGGTTCCTGCCGGCGGCGCATATACGAACACGCCTTGCGTATCCGCGGTCGCATTCAACTGCGTCGGCCCGACCGCGGTGCCGAATTCGATGCCGGCCGGGCTGGCCCACGTAATCACCGGCGTCGCCTTCGCCACCTCGATCGTCACCGTCTTGGTGATCGCCGCGTAGTTCGCCGAATCGCTCGGCGTGAACGTGACCGACAGCGTTTGCGTCCCCACGGTCAGCACCGTTCCGGCCGGCGGCGTGTAGACCATCGTGCCCGCCACCGTGGCCGTCGCATTCAACTGTGTCGGCCCCAGCACGGTTCCGTAGTCGATGCCGGCGGGTGCGATCCAGGTGACAACCGGGTTCGCTTTGGCGACGTCGATCGTCACGGTCTTGGTCACACTGGCGTAGTTGGCGGCATCGGTCGGCGTAAACGTCACCGACAGCGGGCGGCTGTTGCCGGCGTCCACCAGCGTTCCGAGCGACGGAGTGTAGGTGAGGGTGCCGGGCACATTCGCCGTCGCATTCAATTGCGTCGAAGACAAAGCCGTGCCGTACGTGATGGCCGCAGGACTGGTCCACGTCACGAGCGGCGTCGCCTTCGACACGTCGATGGTGACGGTCTTGGTAGCCGGCAGCTGGTGCGCGAGGTCGGTCGGGGTGAAGGCCACCGACAGCGTCTGGCCCGCACCCGCGCCGAGCACGGTCCCGAGAGAAGGCGTATACGCCAACGTGCCGGCGACACTGGCCGTTGCATTCAGTTGCGTTGAGGACAGGGGCGTGCCGTAGATCATCGCGCTCGGTGTGGGCCACGTCAGCACGGGAAGCGTCACGACGTAGGTGTACGCGGCGGCGGCGGTGGCTGCGGCACTGCCAGGATTGGTCACCACGACGTCGACGATGCCCGCGGCGTGCGCGGGGGTGCGCGCCGAAATCGAGACGGCATTGTTCACCACGACGTTGGTGGCCGCGACGCCACCGATCGTCACGGAGGCGCCCGTGGCGAATCCGGTGCCACCGATCACCACGGCGGTTCCCCCCGCGCTGAGGCCGACCGCGGGTGTGACGCCGGTCACGGAAAGCGACGGCGTCGACGCGCTGAAGCCGGTCGATACCGTCTCGTTGTCCACGGTGGCCGAGACGGTGGCCGTTCCCGCCCGCGCGGCGTTGAAGGTGGTGACCGACCGTCCGTTGATGGTCGCCACGGGACTGGAAATCACGCCCTGGCTCGCGGTAAACCGCACCGGGATTCCATCGGGCAGTTGGCCCCACGGTGTCGTGTCGAGGCCGGTGGACGCGAACACGAGACTGGCGGTTACCGTCGCGCTGGCGCCGTGCGGCACGGCCGACACGCCGAGTTGGATCCAGTCGGTGGGTGCCGCGCCAACGATCGCGTCGCAGCCGGTCTGGCCCGGGCCCGCGTTGCATCCCCACCAGTTCCATCCGAGCCCGGCGCTGGTGCCGTCGGTGCGGGCCGCCGTGAGATTCCCGGCAAGACGGCTCAGGCTGACAAATGTCTGCGTCGTCGTGTCGCTATGGACGCCGAGGGTCGTGCCGCTGATGTTGCTGTACCAGATGCGGGTCCGGCTGCCGTCGTTGAAGTCGAATCCGGTTCCGCCTATCTGGCTCACCTCGGCGCGACCGATCTCGAGTCCCAGCACGCCCGACGCGAAGACGCCGGTGCCACCCGATGCGCACGCCGATCTGATGTTCTTGATGGCGAGATTGTAGTAACTCCACCGAAACGCCGAGTAGGCGCCTTTGACGCGCAGGGCCTGGGCGATGTCGAATCCCAGCCCGTCGAACCCCAGGTTGGAGAGCGACGCCGACACGCCTTCCGGCACCATCAACCACGCCTGGCCATCGCCGCTGCACGACGTGGTGTTGCCGCCCGGCACGATCACGGTTGCCGACGGTCCGGCGCCGTAGATGACGACGCTCTTGTCGATGAGCAGCGGCGGAATAACTGTGTGCTGGCCGGCGGCGAGGATGATGTAATCACCAACGTTGGCTGCGGCAATCGCGGCTTTCAGCGTCTTGAATCCCGATCCGTCGTCGCACCGTCCGTCGAGGTTCGCGTCGGTGCAGGCTGGATCCACCGAGCGCGTCGCGGGCGCGAGGTTGTCGACCAGATAGTACCGATCGGCCGACACGACGCCGTTGCCGGGAAGCACGACGCCGATCTTCACGGAGCCTGGCGAGGCCACCTCAGAGGCGGCCACGTCCACGGTCAACGTCGTCGCGTTCACAAACGTCGTGGCCTTCGGCACGCCATTCCACATCACGACCGCACCGGTCCGAAAATTCTGCCCGGAGATGGTGAGCCGGAACGCCGCCCAACCCGCCGAGGCGCTGCCGGGGGAAAACCCCGTCACCAGTGGCGTGGGCACGGCCTCGAACGCGGCCGTCACGCGACGGTCCTGATCGATGGTGACCGAGCAGGACGCGGTGCCCGAACAATCGCCACCCCAACCGAGGAACGCCGACCCTGGCGACGGCGCGGGCTGGAGAGCCACGATGGTGCCGCGCGCGAATGTCGCCGAACACGTCGTGCCGCACGTGATCCCGGTTGGACTCGACGTGACCACTCCGGATCCCGTGCCGTCGAGCGTGATCGCCAGGCGCAGCGTGCTGGAGAGGAAGACGGCGACGGCGCTTTGCGCGCCTGTGACGGTGGTGACGCATGTCGGACTGCTTCCCGTGCAGGCGCCCAACCATCCTCCAAAGATCGCGTCGCCGCTCGGCGTCGCGACGAGCGTCACGGTGGTCGCCGACGCATACACGGCGGCGCAGGTGGCTCCACAGTCGATCCCGGCAGGCTGGCTGACGATGCGACCTGCACCGCTACCAGAGACGGCGACGGTGAGCATCGTCTGCGGCGCGGACGCCACGTAGGCGGGAGCCCAGACCTGGCTGAACCTGTTCCCGACCAGATCGGTGGCAACCACGCGCACACTGACGGGGAGGCTCGGGCCGAGCGGGGGCATCACGGCCTGGTACCACGTCCCCGACGCTGTCGCCGCGAGCGGCAACCAGTCGGATCCCACCTTGTACTCTGCCGTCACGCTGGCGAGGCCGACATCGTCTCGCGCTTCGAAGCGGAGGGAGCCGGCACCGGTCAACTGTTCGACCAGCCCCGTGCCGTCCCAGACTTGGAGCGGCCCGAGGTAGGGCGGGTTGGGGTCTGACAACCGCGTGTCGAGGTCGATGGTGGACGTCAGTTGCGCAGATGCGCCGCCCGTCGTGAAGGCCGAACTGCGCCCGACGAGTTGGTACGCGTCGGATGACGCCAGGACCCCCGTCAAGAAACTGGACGCCAAAGGAGAGGAGACCAGTGAACCCTGTCGATAGAGATCGAACGTCCACGGCGTCGACGTGGCGCGACCGCGCCGATCGATCGCGTAGCTGGCATCGGTGAGGATCGGGGCCCGAATCGTCATGAGGCCCGGCCACCAAACCGGATCGGCAAACGCCGACAGGCCCCACGTGCTGTTTCGGAACTCCAGCGGACCTGACAGCGGCGCCGAACCGAGGCGGAAGTTCACGGTGGTGGCGGGGATCGTGTAGCTGGGTGTTCGGGACGAATCGGCGAGATCGTAGAGCGGATCGACCTGCAGCCCGAAGCTCCCATCGGCCTGCAGCCGGGCGAACGACGAGGTAATCCCGGGCGTCTGTGCCGTCGGCGTGAGGGCCTCCCCCGCGCCGAACCAGAGGAGGTCGTCCTGAACGGCGAACCGGACGGCCCCGAGGTCGGACACGCCGGCCTCGATAAACGCCGTCGTCACCGCGTCGGACCCTCCTGGATGATTACCGGCCCAGAGATCCCACATCCACCACGAGAACCAATTGGTGCCGCGGAACGCCAGCGTCATCCACTTGCGCCACATGGCGGTGCCGGTGCTGGTGGGCGGACGATGCGTTTGCACCAATCGTCGGTAGGACGCGCCGACCGCCGGAACCACCTCGTCTCCGGTTCGGCCGGCGGCCGACGTCCAGGTGTAGTTGTAGTACTTCGCGTCGCACGCCGCGGCATTGACAGCCGGGTCGCAACCCGCGCCCGCGATGATGGCCGCATCCCAGCCGTTGGCCAGCGCCGAGAAACGGTAGACCGTGGGGCCGGAGGTGTACATGAAGATGGCCGGCGGATCGGCAACCGCGCTCATGCGTCCGAACACGGCCATCGTGCGCACGAACGGACTGACGATGACCGCACCATGTTCGTCGCGAGGCGTCACCGTAACGGCGTGCGTGGCTTCACTCCCGAGGATGGTCAGCGCCACCGCGCCGCTCACCGCAACCTGCTCGCGCGTGACCAGCTGAAGCCCGCCATCACCGAAGACGGTCACGATGTCGTAGGTGCCGGTGGGGGTGGGCCGGACGGTGTGATTGGTCGGCGGCGTAAACGCCAGCGATCGTCTGGACTGACGGTCGTAGAGTTGGACGAGCAGCGGCGTGCTGCTGAAGGTGAAGGCGATGGTCGCACTCTTGAGGAAGACGACCGGAAGCCGCGCGGTCGAGGCGCTGCCGGTGATCGTGACGGCCGCAGAATAGGACGCGCTGTCGTCGGGCGCGTCGGGGGTCACCGTTGTATCGACGGTGAGCGACACGACGATGTCGGCGAACGCGCCGGATTGAAGCGTGAGGGCCGACCGATCCAGATCCAGGCGGCTGCCGGCTGGCAGGGTGCCTGCGGTGCCCAGCTGATAGGTCTGCGCCGATCCGGTGGGGTTGCTCACGCGAACCGTCGCGCTTCTGGTCACCGTGCCGCTCCCGTTGGCGAACAGGTCGAACGACAAGTTGGTGGGTTCGAGGGTCGCCTGCGTGCCCACCGCGTCGAACACGTCGAGCCGTCCGCTGCCCTGCGTCAACGCGTTGAAGCCGATATCGTGCGCCGACCCGGTGAGCATCGAACGCAACTGCGCCGGCGTGCGCGTGGGGAACAACTGCACGAGCAGCGCGGCTGCTCCCGCCACGTGCGGCGTGGCCATGCTGGTTCCGCTCAACGCCATGTACCGGGTGGCGCTGCTGAGGCGGCCGGCCAGAGGCACGGTGCTGACGATGCCCTGACCCGGCGCGACCATGTCGGGTTTCATCAGGTAGTGGCCGCCGAACTCGACGTACCCGCGCGAGCTGAAGCTGGCGATGCCGTCGGTTTTGGTGGAGGCGCCGATGGTGAGTGCGGTCCGGGCGACACCGGGCGATCCAATGGTCTGATAGCCGGGCCCGCTGTTAGCCGCGGCCACCACGCACAACATGCCGGCGGCGGTGGCGTTGTCGATGGCCTGGCTGCCCGGGTCGTCGGGGGCGCCCGATCCGCCGAGGCTCAGGTTCGCCACCTTCGCGCCGTCGGCGACGGCGCGCTCGATGCCGGCGATGATGTCGGAGGTATAGCCCCAGCCCTCGCCGTTGAGGACTTTGTAGGCGAGGATTTGCGCATCAGGCGCGACGCCCTTCATCACGCCGTTGGCGGCGATGATGCCCGCGACGTGTGTGCCGTGGCCGAAGTCATCCATCGGATCGGCGTCGAGGTTGACGAAGTCGTAGCCGCCGACCACTTTATGCCCGGGTCCGAATGCGCCGCCAAGATCCGGATGGGTGTAGTCGACGCCGGTGTCGATGACGGCGACCTTGACGCCGGCGCCGGTCGAGCCGTACGTGGTCCACACATCCGGTGCGCGAATCAACGGCACGCTGTCGGTCAGCGAGGCGTACACGCGCACGTCATCGCGGACGCGTTTGACGTAGGCCAGGCGGGTGAGGGCTGCGCGGGTCTCGCCATTCACGGTGGCGACCACGCCATTGAACACGCGCCGGAAATCGTGGTGAATCCGGGTGCCGCCGCGGCCCTGCAACGTCTGCATGAGACGCTCGCGCTCGGAGCTCATCTCGGATGGCCTGCCGCCCCCAGCGACCGCGGCCGTGGGACGCTCCCGCATCTCGATGATGACGCGCTGCGCATCGACGGAAGGACCCGACACGTCGAACTGGTGCCCGTCGGGCCCGATGCTCGACACGTTGATCGAGCCGCGGGGCACGTCGATCGATTGGGAGACCAGCGGCCGGTCCGGCCCGGATACCACTCGCCTGATGGACGAAGACGTCTGATCGGCCGGCTGGCGGGGGGGCTGGGCGAGCGCCCCCGGGACCCACAGGCCGGTCGCCAGTGCGATCGCGCTGATCAGGGAGACGAATCGTGGTCTGGGGAGCCAAGCCATCACGCGTCCATTACTGCGGCACTCGCCCCGCGCGTTACGGGGGCATGGCCACGCTGTCGGAGTCGTCTACCGTTCCGGATGGCCGCTGTCGGGGATTCCCTGTTGCCCCGAGCCTCAGGGCCAACGCCGGATCATAGCTCACCGCCGTGATCGGCATCGGTGCGGTTGCACACAATCGTCGCGGGCCCGCAGACAGGCAGCCCCGATGGGATGGTAATCGGCCCTGGGGAGGGCTCGCATGAACGCCTAGCCGCCGGCGTGAGGCGGACGGTTCTGGCGCGGGAAGCTGCGGGGTGATCCCGCCGGCAGCGTTGAGGTAATCGGCTCGATCGCGTCTACCGACGCGGCCTCGCGCCGGTCGAAGGCGCGCCTGGCCAGATCGTAGAGGGTCTGCTGCGCCGACAATGGCGACTCCGACACCGGGTGGGGCGGCACTTTCCACGTGCCGTCCTGGCCGAGCCGCCGGCCCTTCACGCTGTCTTTGAACAGCAGGTCCAGCGCGTCGAGCACTTTGCGGCGGCAGTCGGGTGTGTCGACCGGAAACGCCAGTTCGATGCGCCGATCGAGGTTGCGCGGCATCCAGTCCGCGCTCGACAGATACACTTCGTCCTGCCCGCCGTTGTGGAAGTGAAACACGCGGGTGTGTTCGAGGAACCGCCCCACGATGGAGACCACCGAGATGCGCTCGCTCAGACGCGCGACGCCGGGGCGAAGCGTGCAGATGCCGCGGACGTTCAGCTGGACGGTGACGCCGGCATTCGAGGCCCGATAGAGCGCCTGGATGACCCGCTCGTCGACCAGCGAGTTCATCTTGGCCCGGATGAGCGCGGGCTGGCCTTCCTGCGCGCGGCGCGTCTCGCGTTCGATCAGTTTGAGCACACGCTCTCGCAGTTGCGTGGGCGCCATCACCAGGTGCGACATCCGGGGCGGATCGGAGAAGCCCGTGAGGGCGTTGAAAAACGCCGAGGCGTCGACGCCGACACCGGCCGAGGCCGTCATCAGGCCCATGTCGACGTACAGCCTGGCCGTGCGGTGGTTGTAGTTGCCCGTGCCCAGGTGCACGTAGCGTCGGATGCCCCGCGCGGTGCGCCGGACCACCAGACAGATTTTCGCGTGGACCTTGAGGCCGCGAATCCCGTAGATGACGTGCGCGCCAGATTCCTCGAGGGCGCGAGCCCACTTGATGTTGCGCTCTTCGTCGAAGCGCGCCATCAGTTCGACCACCACCGTCACCTGTTTGCCTTGATCGGCGGCCCGTTCGAGGGCGCGGACGATGGGCGAATCGGTGCCGGGACGGTAGAGCGTCATCTTGATGGCGAGCACGTCGGGGTCGTCGGCCGCCTGATCGACCAGCGCCACGACCGGATCGAACGCGTCGTACGGATGGTGCAGCAGCAGGTCCCGGGCCTCCAGGGTGTCGAACAGCTGGCTTTCGTCGAACGCACTGAGGAGCGCCACCGGTTTCTGCGGCGCATCACGAAGGCGTTCGAATCCCTGCACGTCGAGCAGCAGCATCAAGGCGCGCACATCCACCGGGCCGGCCACGCGGTAGATGTCCTGCTCGCCGACCTCGACCTGCGCGGCCACCTCGGCGAGCAGGCCGTCGCTCACGCCTTCCTCGACTTCGAGGCGAACCACGTCGTTGCGGCGGCGCTGGCGTAGTTCCTCTTCCAGCGCCTCGACGTACGACCCGCCGCCTTCGTCGTCGAGTTCGAGTTCGGCGTCGCGCGACAGGCGAATGGCGGCCGACTCGATCACCGTCTGCCCGGGAAACAGCACGTCGAGGTGCGCCAGGATGATGGCCTCGAGCCACACGAAGGTCACCGGATCGGCGGCTCCCGCCGGCGGCGCATCGCCGAGGCGCGAGAGGTCGCCTGCGGCTTTGCGGGCGCCCCCCAGTACCCGCACCAGCCGCGGCAGGCGGGACGGCACCTGAACAATCGCCAGGCGAGGGGTCTTTTCGTCTGGGCCTGGCGCCAGCCGCAGCGCGAGATTCAGACTGAGCGACGACAACATCGGAAACGGCCGGGAGGCGTCGATGGCCAGCGGCGTCAGGACCGGCAGCACTTCGTCGTTGAAATAGGCGGCCACCGCGGCGCGCTGCGGCGCGTCGAGATCGCCCAGCGCGGACAGGTGAATGCCTTCGCGCGCCAATGCCGGCAACAGTTCGCTGGCGACGAGGCGATAGAGGCGCGCCACCAGTTGGTGGGCGCGCGCCGACACGTCGGCGAGCTGGCGCTGGGGGGTGAGGCCCGACGCGTCCACAGTGGTGTCGCCATCGCGCACCGAGTGGCGAAGACCGGCGATGCGCACCATGACGAACTCGTCGAGGTTCGACGCGGTAATCGCCGCAAACTTGACGCGTTCGAGCAGCGGCGTCGCCGCGTCGGCCGCTTCCTCCAGCACGCGCTCGTTGAACGCCAGCCACGAGAGTTCCCGATTGAAGAACTGTCCCGGCTGGCGCTCGATCTTCCCGAGCGCCTTCGACGCTTTGCCTGCCCGCTTTGCGCTCACGTTTGTACTCCGGCGCCCCGCACGAGCAGGCGCGTGCCGAACACATCCAGAAACAGATCGGCCCTCGCCTCGGCCGCGATCCGTTCGAGAGACAGATCGCCGGTCCCATCCACGTCGAGCACCCACGCATCCTCGTCGCGCCGCGCCGTGAAGCTCCGGATCTTCTGCGCGTGCTCGGCGTCCAGGGCGTTGGCCACGCGCAGCATCGCCGCCAGTTTGTTCACCCGCACGCGGTCCTGCCGATCGAGGGCGATGTAGGGCAGATGCGATCGCTGCGGGAGCGCCCCCCGGTGATACCTGGCCACGCTGGCAATCACCTCTTTGTCGTCCGAGGTGAGGCCAAAAATTTCGGAGGCCGCAATCAGATACTGCGAATGCTTGTGATGGGCGCGCAACCCGATGAACAGACCGATGTCGTGGAGCAGCGCCGTCGCCTCGAGCAGCAGGCGGTCGCGCCGCGACAGGCCGTGCGACTCCTGGAACTGATCAAACAGCCGGGTGGCCAGCACCGCCACCGCCCGGGCGTGGTCGGCGTCGTACCGGTACTTCTCGCCCAGCGCCTCGGCGCTGGCGAGCACCTGCGTGCCGAAGTCGGTCAGGTTTGCTTCGACGTCTGACCCCACCAAATCGGTCAGCAGGCCCGCGCGCAACGAGACATCCGGCACGACGACGGTGCCCGCGGCCGTTTCGGTCAGCAGCGCCCGGTACACGAGCAACGCGGGCACGAGCGTTTCGGCATCGACCGGCGACAGGCCGTACCGATCCACGAGCGCATCCTCGTCCAGCTTTTCGACGCGCGCACAGAACTCCAGAAACGCCTCGCGCGGCACTTCTCGAACGTGTTCCTCCGGCGCCTCGACCAGTTCCTGAGCAACGAACCGCACGTCCTGTCCGAGCGCGATCACGTGCCCGGCCGAACGCAGCGGCATCTCGTTGCAGATGTCGCCGACGATGTTCGCGATGTGGCGGCCCATCACGCGGACACTGCGGTCGTGCGAACGCTGCATGCCGGCCAGGCCCTGGCGCATGCGCACCGATCCGAGCGCGTAGACGCCCGAGTACTTGGGACGCGCATTCTGCAGCAGCGTGAGATCGGCCGACCCGCCGCCGACCTCAACCAGCAGCGTGTGCGGGGCATCCAACGCCGGGTGCCCCTTGAGGCGGTCGCGAACCGCCAGATACGTCAGCCGGCTCTCTTCCGACCCGTCGATGATCTCCACCACCAGCCCCGTGCGCAGCTGCACGCGGTCGAGGAACGTGTCGGAATTGGCGGCTTCCCGGACCGCGCTGGTGGCCACGGCACGGTACCGCGCGACGCCGTACCCATCCATCAGCCGGCGGAATCCCTCCAACGCCTTGAGGGCCGCGTCCATCGACTGGGGGCCAATCCGCCCGGTCGAGAAGGTGTCCTTGCCGAGCAGCACGCCGCGCGACGCTTCCTCAATCAAGAACGGGCGCTCGCCGGGGCGGATTTCGGCAATCACCAACTTGACGGCGCTGGCGCCAATATCGATGACGGCGACGGCTTCGGGTCTCGGATCGGATTGGTTCATGAGGCCTGCGGCGGAGCGCGGCGGCACTCCCGGTCCCGACAGCATACACCGCCCTCACCTCGGTCGTCTGCCGCGCAAGCGCACACCGGGCCGGACGCGCCGCCCGACCCCGGCGATCAGGTCGCACATCGGATCCACCTGTCACCGGTAGCAATTGGGAGCGGTTCGCGAGAAAATGTGGGCCGAGGCCGCCGTCGCCCTTCGGGCGTTCGCCGGCGCGCCGGTCGCGCCGGGCCACGCGTCACCGCGTTCCCGCTATGCAGAGGGAGGCCATCATGCGCCGTCCGATCTGTCTCGTCGCACTCATCCTGTGTCTGGCTGCCGTTGGCCCCGCCCGCGTGGCCGCCGCCCAGCCAGGCATCGCCGGCCGCTGGGAAGGCCACATCGCTGTGCTTGGAGGGAAGCTGACGATCCTGGTCAGTCTCACGCAAGACGCGACCGGGGTGAAGGGCACGATCGACATTCCGCAGCAGAATGCGAAGGCGCTGCCGTTGACCAACCTCCGGGTGGAGGCGACCACGCTTCACTTCGAACTCCCGGCTGGCCCCGGTCTGGCGGTGTTCAACGGCGCGTTGAAAGACGGCGCGATTTCGGGAACCTTCGAACAAGCGGGAATCGCGGGGACCTTTGAGCTGACGCGCCCAGTCCCCGGCGCGACGCCGGCGGCCGCCGCCGCACCGGAACCGCCTCCGCCCTACAAGGTCGAAGAGGTGTCGTTCAAGTCGGGCACCATCACGCTGGCCGGCACGCTGACGCTTCCCGACACCAAAGGGCCCAGCCCGGCGGTCGTCCTGATCACGGGCAGTGGCGCACAGAACCGGGACGAAGAGGTGTTCGGCTTCAAGATCTTTCGCGTGATCGCCGATCACCTGACGCGGCACGGCATCGCCGTGCTGCGTTGCGATGATCGCGGCGTGGGCGGTTCGACCGGCAGCGTGCCGCAGTCGACGACGGCGGATTTTGCCGACGACACGCTGGCAGGCGTGAAGTACCTGCAGAAGCGCGCGGAGATCGATCCGACGCATATCGGCCTGCTGGGACACAGCGAGGGCGGCATCGTCGCGCCGATGCTGGCGGCGCGATCCACCGACATCGCGTTCATCATCCTGATGTCCGGACCCGGGCTGCCGGGCGAACAGATCATGCTTGCGCAATCCGAGTTGGTGGGGCGCGCGGCTGGCCGAACCGATGAACAGGTGAAACGCAATCAGGAGATCCAGCGCGCACTGTTCGCAGCGGTCCGGAGCGGCACAGGCTGGGACGAAGGCGCGGCGATGATTCGTCGCGAGGTCAAGGCCGGGATTGACGCGCTGCCTGACGCGCGGCGACAGGCGCTGGGCGACACCGACACGCTGGTCGACGCGCAGGTCAAGGGCCAGATCGACGCGGTGCGGACGCCGTGGTTCAAGTTCTTTCTGGATTTCGATCCGGCCAGCGTGCTCGACAAAGTGCGCTGCCCGGTGCTGGCCCTGTTTGGCGGCCACGACGTGCAGGTGCCGGTGGCCGCCAACCGCGCGGCCATGGAGCAGGCGTTCGCGCGCGGCGGCTTCAAGAACTACCGGATCGACGTGTTCCCGCGCGCCAATCATCTTTACCAGGACTCGGAGTCCGGCGGCGTCGGCGAATATGCCACACTCAAGAAGGAATTCGTGCCGGGATTCCTCGATCTGATCACCACGTGGATCGGTGAGCAGGCGAAACCTGGAAAGCGATAGCCAAGGGGGTCGGACGTATGGGGCCGCGCAAGGTCGTCGACGAGGTGCTCTCGCACAAGACGCTGGCACTGGACGCCCCGGCGGAAGGACTCGACGCGGCGCACGACGACGTGCTCGCCGAGGTGCGACGCAGGTCGGTGGCCGCCGGAGTGGCGGTGGTCGACGACGCGACGGCGGGCCTGATCGTGATCCTGGTGCGCGCGATGGCCGCCGGTCGGATTCTCGAAATCGGATCCGGATGCGGATACTCGGGGATCCTTCTGGCGCGCGCGATCGCGGACGGCGGCAGATTGTTCACCTTCGAACTGGATCCCGACCGAGCCGCGCTCGCACGCGAGCACTTCGCGCTGGCTGGGCTCACCGACCGCGCCTATGTGATGGTCGGCGACGCCGCGCGGTTGGTCCACAAGGTGGCCGGCCCCTTCGACATCATCGTCGACGACGCCAACCTTCCCGACAACCAGGGCGTTCTCAATCGCCTCGTGGCGCTGCTGCGCGACGGGGGCGTGCTGGTGAGCGCACGCCCGCGCGCCGACGCGCCAGACTCCGACAGCACGTGCGGAAAGACATCGCGCACGGCGGCAGCGGCCTGGGTCGACGCGGGCGACCCGCATCGACCGACGGTCCATCCCCGATTGCTGACGACCATCCTTCCCATCGGCGACGGCGTGGCACTGTCGGTCAAGTGCACCGCGGCCGCCACACCACAGGTATGACCATGACTCTTGACGATTGGCTTGCATGCGCGTGTGCCGATGCAGATCGGCGCGAACTCCCGGACCTCAAGCCGCTGCTGACCGGACTGGCTCAGGCCACCCGCGTGCTGCGGGACGCCGACTGGAACGATCTGGCGGGGGCCGGCCGGCCGGCTGCCGGCCCGGACACGCCGGTTCCCTCGGCGCCGCCGCCGCACGGGAGCGCGCGATGACGGCGAAGGCGCTGCACTTCCGATCAATCGCCGAGCTGGCGCCGATGCTGGCCAGCCGCGCGATCACATCCGAATCGCTGACCACCGCCTGCCTGGCGGAAATTGCCGGCAAGAGCGAGCCGCTCGCGGCATTCATCACCGTCACCGGCAACGAGGCGCTCGAACAGGCCCGCGCGCTGGATGCCGAAACAGCCGCCGGACATCTCCGCGGCCCGCTGCACGGCATCCCCATCTCGATCAAAGACCTGATCGACGTGCGCGGTGTCCCCACCACCGCGGCGTCACGGGTTCGGCAGGGCCACGTGGCGTCGGCCGACGCGCCGGTGACGGCCAGGCTGCGCGCGGCTGGCGCGGTGCTGCTGGGCAAGACCAACCTGCACGAGTTTGCGTTCGGGACCACCAGCGAGGACTCGGCGTACGGCGCGGTGCGCAATCCACACGATCCGCAGCGGTCGCCGGGCGGATCGAGCGGCGGATCGGCGGTGTCGATTGTCACCGGCATGTCGGTCGCCTCGATTGGGACCGACACCGGCGGATCGATTCGGATTCCGGCGGCCGCGTGCGGCACGGTCGGGCTGAAGCCGACGTGGGGCGAAGTGCCGTGCGACGGTGTCGTGCCGCTCAGCGAGTCGCTCGATCACGTCGGGCCGCTGGCCAGGAGCGTGACCGACGCGTGGCTGCTCTATCTGGTGATGCGCGGCGAACGCGCCGCGGCGCAGTGGCCGCTGCCGACGCGAACCGATGTGCGCGGGATGCGGTTCGGCATCCCCCGCTCGTATTTTCTCGACACGGTCGACGACCAGGTGCGGCAACGGTTTGCCGAGGTCCTCGCCTGGTTGCGACAAGCCGGAGCCGACACCGTTGACGTCGCGATCCCGCACGCGCACGCCATCGGCGCGGTGTATTCGCTCACCTCGTTGCCCGAAGCGTCGGCGTACCACGCGAACACGATCGAGCGGCACCCGGAGCTCTACACGCCGACCGTCCGGCTCCGCATCGAAATGGGGCGGTACCTGCTGGCCGAAGACTACGTGCGCGCCCGGCGAGGCCGCGACGTGCTGAGGGCCGAAGTGGACACGGCGCTTGCCGGGTGCGACGCGCTCGCGCTGCCCACGCTGCCGATTCTGGCGCCGCGCATCGGCGCGGGATCGGTCGCCATCGCGGGCCGGATGGAACCGGTTCGCACCCTCATGCTGAAGCTGACGCAGTTATTCAACCTCACCGGCCATCCCGCCATCTCGATGCCGATCGGACCGGCCGTCTCCGGGTTGCCCTGCGGTCTGCAGTTGGTGGGCCGTCGTCACCAGACCGAGGCCCTGCTCGGCGTCGCGTCGGCCTGCGAGGCGCACACGCAGGGATAGCCGGCTACCGGAAGTCCCACTGCCGCACCATCACGCCTCGCGCCCGCCCGTCGGCGCCTGGCGGCATCGGCGGGGCGACGTCGATTTCCACGGTGGGTTTTTGCTGTTGCAGATCCGACCGCGGCAGGAGAAACCGCAGCCGATGCCATTCGCGATCGTCAACCGCGTAGGCGCCGCCCTCGACGCCGCACACGATGACGGTGACCGTCTGGCCGGCTGGCGCGGCAGACCGCACACTGAGATCGAAAGACGACGAGCCTGGCGGAATCGGAAACACGACCCGGTCGGCGCTCCAGCGGAACTGATCGCCAGCCGGACCCTCGTCGCCCGCGAAGATCCCCTGTGGCTCGAACGCCCGGATCAAGCGCGACGGCCCCGGGTAGACGTGCTCATAGCCGAGGTGCAGCACGAAGCAGAGCGCCAGGACGGCGACGAGCCGACGCTGCAGCGCGGGCGGCCACTGGAGCGTGCCATCGGTGATGGCCGCAATCGATCCCAGCAGGAAAAACACCAATAGCTGCAGCACGTGGACGTAGAACACTTCCTGCACGACGCCGTAGACGAGAAACCCGACCAGCGCGATCCCGGCCATCACCAGGCCGACGACCGTTTCCCGGCCGGCCGAGGCGGACGCCGCGCTGCGCCGCGCAATCAACCACAGCCCCGTCCCGCACACAGCGAGCAGCAGCACGAGGCCCACAGCCCCCTTGCCCGCAAACGTCTGCACGTAGACATTGTGGGCACTGGTCGGGGTGACCACGTGAACCGGGTCGACGGCGTACGGGCCGTTCGACGTGAGGTAGTACTCGATGTACCGCAGCGCGAACGACTCGCTGCCGGCGCCGAGAATGGGATGCAGGATGCCGATGCCAAATCCCGCCCGCATGTAGGGCACCCGATCCGACGAGCGCGCGATCCCTTCGACCCGGTCGGTGTACATGCCGACCGCGGCCGTGCCCGCCGGGTGCAGCCCCAGCCGCATCGATCCGTAGAGCAGACCGGCCAGGACCAGAAGACAGAGCGCCACCGGCATCGCCGCGGGGACGAACCTGGCGACCAGGGCGCGGACACGGCCACCGGCGGCGCGGGAGGGCTGCCATGCCAGGGCCACCCACAGGCACGCCAGCACCACCCACGACGCGATCCAGCCGCCCCGCTGAAACGACAGGAACATGGCAGCCTGGACCAGGACGAGATGGAACGCGAGCACGCCAGCCCGCCATCTCCAGGCTCTGCCCGGCAGGAGAAGGGATGCCGCAAACGGCAGCGTCAGCACCACGTACTCGGCGTACCAGCCGGGATTGCCCGTAACCGACTGGAGCCGCATGGGGACGTCCTGGAGAAAATTCGCCGCGCCAGGTCCGCGCAGCCAGACCAGCGACGTCAGACCGTAGAACTCGACGAGGCCCGCCACCGTGGCAACAGCGACGCCCGCGGTCAGAGCCCACGCAGCGTGCACGAACAGCCGCGGCGCGCGAAGCAGTTCCCGCCGCACGATCAACGCGAAGACGAACGCCTGGGCCGTCAACAGGACGGAGAGGATCGAATACTCGCCGGCGCGTTCGTCCAGCGTCAGCAACTGCGTCAGCTCGTAGGGCCAGTGATCGAACGGCACGATCGCGAAGACCCGGAGGTGCGGGGCCACCAGCGTGTACAGCGGCAGGGACGACAAGCTGAGGGCCGATGCCGCCACGTAGAGCGCCACCAGGAACATCAGGGGATCGCGCCTCAGGGTGGCGACAAACGCAAACCACCGCCGAGGCACGCGCGCCAGGTAGGCCACCTCGAAGGCGGTGACCAGCAGGAGCAGCCGCAGTTCCCATGGGCTGGCGGACTTGTGGAGGAAGAACGGAAAGGCGGCCAGCAGGGCGAGCAGCGCAACCCGCGGACGCAGAAGCGTCACCGCGCAAAGCGCCAATGCCACCACCAACCACGCCAGGGACACGTCGCGACCTTCCTGCCGGCACAGCCTCCCGGCCCGGGGCCGGACTCGATGATGCTCGCCGCAACGAGCCCATGATAGTCTAACCCCGCGCTCACCTGTGTTGGGCAGGCCGCGGTCCCCTGGGCGATTGCGGCAGACGATTGGGCGGGGTCGGGGTTTTCCCCAACCCAACTGAGTCGAAGGGCAGTCGGACTCGACATGACCGACATGGTGGACCGCGCTGCCGAGCGCGCGACAATCTGGAGCACGATTACCGGGCTCGCCCGCCACCGGGAGCTGCTGACCAACCTCGTCCTCAAGGACTTGAAGCTCAAGTACCGCGGCTCGGTGCTCGGGTTTCTCTGGTCGCTGCTCAATCCCCTGGTGATGATCGGCGTCTACACGGTCGCCTTCAAGTACATCCTCGGGTCGAAAGTCGAAGGCTTCGTCTTTTTTCTGCTGCTCGGCATCCTCCCATGGGGCTTCTTCGTCGGCTCAGCCAACATGGCGACCCGGTCGATTACCGATAACGACAACCTGATGAAGAGCGTCCGCTTTCCGCCGGCGGTGCTCCCCATCGCGACGGTCCTCTTCAATCTCGCGCAGTTCGTCCTGACGATCGTGGTGTTTCTGCCGCTGATGCTGGTGGTGCAGGGCGTACCGCTCTGCGCGCCGATGCTGCTCTATCCCGTGTTTCTCGGCCTCCAGGTGCTCTTCACGGTCGGCGTGTCGATGGTGCTGGCGGCAGGCACGGTGTTTTTCCGCGACGTCCGGCACCTGCTGGAAGTGGCGTTGCCCATCCTGTTCTGGGTGACCCCGATCGTGTATCCGCTGGCGCAGGTGCCTGGCCAGTGGCGGCCGTTCATCCTGTTGAGCCCGCTCTCGTCGTTCATCGTCGCCTACCAGGACATCTTCTACTATCGCCAGTGGCCCTCGGCAGAGGTCTGGCTGGTCGGGATGGCCTACGGGTTCGGCGCGATGCTGGTCGGCATGCGGTTCTTTTTGGCCATGCAAGACCGGCTCTCGGAGCAACTCTGATGGACGGCGGCATCGTCGCTCAAGACCTGTCGAAACGATTCCTGCTGCGCCACAACGAGGCGGCCGAGCTCAAGGTGCGCTTTCTGGCGTTGTTCCACGAGAACAAGCGCGAGTCGATCGAGGAGTTCTGGGCCGTGCGCGAACTGTCGGTCTCGATCGCCCGGGGCGAAACGGTGGGGTTGGTCGGCCGGAACGGATCCGGCAAGAGCACGTTCCTGAAGCTGGTCGCCGGCATCTACCGCCCCACCTCGGGTCATCTGTTCGTGCCCCGCGACGCACGCATCGGCACGATGATCGAGCTGGGGGTCGGGTTCGAGAACGAACTGAGCGGCCGCGAGAATGTGTTTCTGAGCGCCTCGATTCACGGGCTGTCGCGCGCCGAAACTGCGTCGATCTATCCGGCGATCGTCAAGTACTCGGGGCTCGAACACTTTATGGACGTGCCCATCAAGAACTACTCGTCGGGCATGCACATGCGGATTGGTTTTGCGATTTCTGCCAACCTGGATCCGGACATCCTGCTGCTCGACGAGATTTTCGCGGTGGGTGACGCCGATTTCCAGCAGCAGTGCGTGCAGACGATCGCCGACTTCAAGCGGCGCGGCAAGACCATCCTCTTCGTCTCGCACGAGCCCAAGTCGGTGCGCGAGATCTGCGACCGCGTCCTGGTGCTCGATCGCGGGCGGATCCTGTTCGACGGGGCCGTCGAGGACGGGCTCGCTTGCTACGAGGATCTGGCGGCACAGCCCGGACGCCAGCCCGGGCTATGAGTCGGCCCGAGCCGGACCGGATCGCGGCACTGGTGCTCGCCTTCGGGCCAGACGACGCAACGCTCCGGAAGATGATCGTCTCGCTGTGCCAGCAGGTCGAGCACATCCTGATCATCGACAACGGATCCGGCTGGTCGGCAGATGCCCTGCTGGCCAGCCTTTCCGACGACGAGCGCGCCAGAATTACGTGTCTCCGGCTGGCGTCGAACCTCGGACTCGGCGGTGGACACAATCGCGGGATCGCGTGGGCACGCGACCGCGGCTTTACGCACGTGCTGCTGCTCGATCACGACAGCATTCCCCGGCCCGACATGGTGCGGCACTTGTCGACTGCGCTTGCGCGCCTCCAGGCCGCCCACCTCAAGGTGTCTGCGGTGGGGCCGCGCCGGGTGGATAGTTACGGCGGGTCGATGTCGGGGTTCGTCAGACTCGGCTGGCTCAAGCTCCAGCAGGTCTTCTGCGATGCCGCGCAACCGGATCATACGCTGGAGACCGACCTGCTCATCACATCGGGCGCTCTGATCCCGATGGACGTGCTGGCCGAGGTCGGCGGCATGAACGAAGCGTTCTTTATCGACCACGTCGACGATGAGTGGATCTTCAGAGCGAAGTTTCGCGGCTACCGATCGTTCGGCGTGTGCAACGCGCTGATGGAGCACAGCCTGGGAGGCGGCACGCTGCGCTTCTGGCTGGGACGCTGGCGCCACGTGCCCATCCACAGCCCGGAGCGCAACTATTACGTGTTTCGCAACAGTTTCGTCCTGTTCCGGATGCCGCATGCCACATGGCGGTGGGTCTACAACGATCTGGAACGCCTGCTGTTCATGGCGATCGTGTATCCCATCTTTACGCCGCACCGACTGCGCCGGCTCCGGATGATGGCGCGCGGCGTGTGGGACGGCCTGCGCGGCGTGACGGGTCCGTTGGCGTAGACACGCGGCGCGGCGTCCAGGTGTGTGCGCTGGCCGGCGGCGCCCGGGGGCATCCGGCGTCCGCCAGGCGCGGCGGGTCGTCGGCGCCAATGTCTCCCTGGTGATCGTCGCGATGGATCGTGTGGGTGGTTGCACGTCAAGTCGGCCCGATGGATAGTGTTCATCGGGGATTCCGGGACGTGGTACCCTGAACCGCGCATGACGCTCCCGGTTGTGTTTGCCGTCGGCTTCGCGCTGTCGGTCCTCCTCTCTTTTGCGGTTCGCCGCGTGGCGACCCGCCTCGGGGCTGTCGTCCCACCTCGCCCCGATCGATGGCACCAGGCGCCCACGCCAACGTTGGGCGGCGTCGCTATGGCGGTCAGCACGACCGCGGCGACACTGGTCGCGCTGGCGGTGTGGGGCGCGAGCGGGGGCTGGCCCCAGGCGGGCATGGTGCTGACGGCCTCGGGCATCCTCTTCGTCGTCGGGTTTTTCGACGACAGGCTGCGGCTCACCCCGCTCACCAAACTGGTGGCCACGCTGGTGGTCGGCGCGTTCGTCCTGTTTGGACTCGTCGTGGTGGCGCACGCCATCGTTCCCTGGTGGCAGACGATCGTGCTGGTGGTCTGGTATGCGGGCGTGGTCCACGCCTTCAATCTCCTCGACAACATGGACGGGTTGGCCGGAGGCGTGGCGCTGGCGGCGGTTCTGGGCCTGTCGGTCCTGTTTGGCGGCGTGCTCGGGCCGGATTTCGCCGTCGCGCTGATGGCTGTGGCCGGGGCCATCGCGGGCTTTCTGGTCTGGAACGTCAAGCCGGCGCGCCTGTTCATGGGCGACTGCGGAAGCCTGTTTCTCGGATCGGTGGTCGCGGGCACGTCGCTCGCCGTGCTGGTTCGCCCTGGCGGGTCGCTGTTGTTCGACGCCCTTATTCTGGTGCTGGTGCTGGTGGTGCCGTTGCTGGACACCTCGTTCGTGCTGGTGGTGCGGCGGCTGGCGGGACGGGCGGCGACACGCGGCGGCACCGATCACGTCTCGCACCGGCTGGTATCGCTGGGGCTGAGCGAGCGCGCGTCGGTGGCGACGTTGTACGGCGTGGCGGTCGCAGGCAGCGCGACGGCCTGGCTGATGCATGCCAATGGCCTGGCGCGCATGCCGGTCGCGGCGCTGTTTCTGGTGGCCATCGTCCTGGGGGGCGTGTATCTGGCCCGGGTGCCGGCGTACGACGGAGAAGACTTTCAGGCGTTGCAGAAGGCGAGTTTCGCGCCGTTTCTTCGAGACATCACCTTCCGCTGGCATGCCATCGAGATGCTGCTCGACGTGGTGGTGATCGCGACGGTGCTCTACGGCTCGTACCGCCTCCGATTCGAGGGCGAGGCGCTCGACAATTTCCTGCCCATGTTCACGCTTTCGCTGCCCGTCATTCTGGGCTGCAAGCTGCTGGCGCTGCACGTGGCAGGCGTGTACGACCGGATGTGGTGGTCGTTCAGCCTCCACGATCTGTTCGCCATCGTCCGAGGCGTGCTGCTGGGATCGGTGGCGTCGATCTTCGCGGCGGCGTACTTCTACCGGTTCGAACGATTTTCGCGCGGCGTGTTTCTGATTGACGCCGCGCTGCTGACACTGGCCCTCGTCGGTGTGCGCGCGTCGTTTCGCGTGATGGGAGAAGCCGCGGCGCTGGGCAACACGCGGGCCAACCGCGCGCTCATCTATGGGGCCGGGTCGGCCGGCCAGTTGCTGGTGCGGGAGATGCGGGCTAATCGGGAATGGAACCTCACGCCGGTGGCGTTTCTCGATGATGACGAGGCGAAACTTCGCCGGCGCCTGATGGGCGTTCCCGTGCGGGGCGGGGCCGACACGCTCGAGTGGGTGCTGGAACGGTACCGGATCGGCGAGGTCGTCTTCAGCACGGCGGCCATCGACGCCGGCCGCGAAGCGCAGGTGCGCGAGACGTGCGCGAGCCGCCAGATCCGCGTTCGCCGATTCCGGTTGGAGATCTCGGAGTAGCCTGCTGGCGTCGAGCCAGACGAAAGGCCCTGACCGGAGCGCGTGCTCCGACCAGGGCCTTGTTCATGTGAGCCGACCGGCGCTCGTCAGCCTCGCGCGAGCTCGGCTATCGGAGGCTGTCGGGCCCGATCAGGGCCAGCGGCGATCGCTGGGCGTGCACGGCGAAATCGTCTGGCCTCCAATCAAGAGACCGCCCGGCCCGACCACCCAGCTTGTGCAGTCGGGGAACACGACGCGCCCGAACGCATTGATGGTGTACGCCGCGCCGTTGTAGGTAAATGTGGTGCCGTTCACCGAGCCGGCCATCGGCCCACCGGTGCCGGGCCCGGCAAACGAGCTGCCGCCGCTACTGCCGCCGCTACTGCTGCCACTGCTGCTTCCACTGCTGCTACCGCTACTGCTCCCGCCGCTGCTGCTGCCACCGCTTGAACTGCCGCTGCCACTCGAACTGCTCCCGCTGCTGCTGCCGCCACCGGTCGAGCAGCCAGGCGCGGGCCCGGCCGGAATCAGCATCCCGTTGCCCAGCGCGATAAACCATGAGCAGTCGGGGAACGTGACCTTCCCGTCCACGATTTGATACGTGGACCCGTTGTAGGTGAGCGTCGAGCCATTGACCGCACCGAACGACGGTCCGCCGCTACCGGGGCCCGCGAAGCTGACGCCGCTGGAGCTCCCACTGGAACTCCCGCTGCTGCTGCCGCTCGAACTGCCACTCGAACTGCTGCTCGAACTGCCACTGCTGCTCCCACTGGAACTGGAACTGGAGCTGCCGCTGCTGCTCCCGCTCGAACTGCTGCTACCACCAGCCATGCACGCGCCGTCCTGGCCGGCCGGGATCAGAATGCCCATGCTCAGGGCGATGTACGACGAGCAGTCCGGGAATGTGACCTTCCCATTCACGATGGGATAGGTCGCGCCGTTGTAGGTGAGCGTTCCGCCGCTGACCGCTCCCATCGCAGGGCCGCCGTTGTTGGGTCCGGTAAAGCTGACCGGGCCGCCAGAACTGCTGCTGCCGCTGCTGCTCCCGCTGCTGGAGCTGCTGGAGCTGCTGCCGCTGGAACTGCTGGAACTGCTGCCGCTGCTGCTAGAACTACTGCTGCTGCCGGAACTCGAGCTGCCGCTGCCGGAGCTGGAGCTGCCTCCGCTGCTGCTCCCGCCCGCAAGGCAGGCCGCATCCTGGCCGGCGGGGATGAGGATGCCCATGCTGAGAGCGATGTACGACGAGCAATCCGGGAACGTGACGCGCCCGTTGACAATCGGATACGTCGCGCCGTTGTAGGTGAGCGTGCCGCCATTGACCGACCCCATTGCGGGGCCGCCGTTACCCGGGCCGGCGAAGCTGACGCCGCCGCCGCTGCTGCTGCCACTGCTCGAGCTGGAGCTGCCGCTGCTGCTCCCGCTGCTGGAACTGCTGCCGCTCGAACTGCTTCCACTGCTGCTCCCGCCGCTGGAACTGCCGCTACTGCTGCTGCCAGCCGGCGTGCAGCCTGGAGCCTGACCCGCGGGAATCAGGACGCCCATGCTGAGGGCGATGTACGAGGTGCAGTCCGGGAATGTGACGCGCCCGTTCACAATGGTAAACGTCGCGCCGTTGTAGGTGAGCGTGCCGCCGCTCACCGACCCGGTGGCCGGGCCGCCGGTGCCAGGACCGGCGAACGTGCCGCTGCTGGAGGTACTTCCGCTGCTCGAACTGCCCGAACTGCTGCCGCTGCTTGAACTACCCGAACTGCTGCCGCTGCTCGAACTGCTGGAGCTGCCGCTGCTGCTTCCGCTACTCGACGTGCTCCCGCCGCTGCTGCTCGAACTGCTGGAACTGCTGGAACTGCTGCCGCCAGGGGTGCAGTTCGCCGTGGTCGCGGGCAGCATCAAAATGCCGCCAGGCCCAACCATGTAGTCGGTGCAGTCGGGGAAGTACACCCGACCGACGGTGATGGGATAGTCCACCCCGTTGTAGGTGTAGTTCGCCCCGTTCACGGCGCCGATTGCCGGCCCGCCCGACGACGGCCCCATGAACGACACGATATCGATGGTCTTCGAGGCCGACACGTTGTACGACAGCGACACGGTGCTGTGGCCGCGCGCCTCGATCGAATACCGTCCGACCGGCAGCGTCGAGACCGTCAGCGAGAATCCCGCATTGGCAAACTGAGCCCCGTAGCTCGCCGCCACGCTCGGACTCGCGACCCCGTAGGTCGCCGTGCCCAGGAGCACGGGCGTCGCGCTGGTGGACGGCGTCGCGTAGACGTCAACCTGATCGATGCCCGTGCCCCCGCCCGGGCTCTTGTTGAAGTCGGCCGCCCAGCCTGTGATGGCGAGCGGCGCTCTGAGGCGCGCACTGGCCGCGGGTGAGTCGATGCTCAAGATCGGCGTCCGACCGTCCTTGATGCGTCCGATCAACTCGCGAAGGGCGGTCTCGAAACCGTTGCCTTTGACTTCGGAGGCGGACTTGCCCCACATGAACGGCTGGAGCAGGTTCGGTCGATACCGTTCAATCACGGCCATTTCCGAACGGAAGAGTTCGAGATCGCTCGAGACTCCGGAATCGAACTTGAGGACGCCCGGGTGCCATTCGATGACGCCCCATCGCAGATTGCGTTCGGCGATCTTCGGCGCCACATTGGCCATCGTCCTGGCGATGGTCCGAGAATACGGCGAGTCGTTGATCCAATCGACGTTGAACGCGGTGATCCCCACCGACCCGTACGGCGAAATGTCGGCAGTCCACCACGGGCTCATCGAGCTGAACCAGCGATCGTTCGGGTTGGTCGGCGATCCGCCGAACAGGTAGTCTGCCGGAATTTGGTACGAGTACCATTTTTCGGCAGGAATGGTGAACCCGGTGTCGGCTGAGGCGGACGGATCAGCCGACCCGTCGGCCGCCGCGTCGGAGTCAGGAGCCGGAGATGTCGTCATCCATCGGGCGAACTCGAGGTTGTAGCGCTGCACCATCGACTGTTTGAAGGTGACCCACAAGTCCCACCACGCGCTGGCGCCCATCACCTTCGGTGTGCGGGGCGGATCGAACCCGCCCGCAGTGCCCGCCGGCAGTTTATTGAATCCGGCAGCCGAGTAGGTCGCCAGCGAGATGGCGCGCGGGTCGGCCGTCAGGAACAGATCGGTGAGGCTCCAATCGAAGTGCAGCAAGTTCCACGTCGTAAAGCTGGTCCCGAAGTCGCCATTGAATGTGTGGCCGTCGCCGTTGGTGTCGGCGGCGGGCGTCAGGTCGCCGTCGTACCGCGCCCCGAGCGCGTACCCTTTCCCCGCCAGTTCGGCGCCCGTCGCATAAACGCCCGCATGCCGAATCCAGTCGCGGAACTCGGCCACCGTAAACGGCGAATAGTCGGCAAAGATCTGCGCGTACGATTCTGTGCTGGCCGGGTTCTTGAGAGCCCGCGCCAATTCCACTTCGCCGTCTCCGGCAGCCGCAACGAGGGTGTCGGGATAGTCGCGCATCAACTTCGCCACTTCCTTGGCAACTTCCCTCATGTACGCCTGCTGGATCACCGCCTTCTTCCGCGCGTAGCGCGAATAGGACCACCAGCCGCGTGCCACCGTGTTATCGGCGTACCACTGCATGCTGCGAATGTCCTCTTGCTCGGAGGCCGTCTGGACGGGGTCGTAGGTTTCTTTGACCGCGTCGAGCAGCCCGAGCGACACCGGATACCCGCCGGCACGCGCGGCAGCCACGATGGAGTTGATGTCGGCAAGGCTGCCGGCAATCTTCGCCCGCACCGCCGCAGTATCGGTGGGATTGACGGTCCAGTCTTCCATCGAGAGGAAGACGTAATGGGCAAAGCCCACCCTCACGTACGAGCCCTCGCCGTTGGGCGCCAGCCGCGTCCGCAGATCGGCGATGTCGTCGCCGATAGCCGAGAACGGCAGGATGTACAAAATGTCTTTCTGGTTGACGGTTTGCGCACCTGCCCCGCTGACCGATGCCAGCAGCAGCAGGATCGCGATGATGGCGTGCGGCACGCGACGATTCGAGGATGTGGAGTAGTAGGTCATAAGCTGTCGCTTCCCTCTGATGACAATCGACTGACGACGACTGCTCTCAGTAAAAACGCCCAACGCGGGAACTCGCATAGAAAAGAAAGGCTTCGGCACCAGGACACTCGTTGCGTCATACGGGCCTGGCAGAACACAAACAGCACGACGCCGGATGCCGCCGGATGCCTGCGCACCAACGCGTGCGCGGGACTGCCAACAGTTCTGGCGAACTCGATACGTTATTGGGGTGGTTCCCTTCCGCGAACCCACTCCGGCTATTTGTTTAGCAATTGCGGTGCCAGACACTCGAGGGTTTGCGAGCCAGGACCGAACGAGTCGTGTTGGGGCGCGTGGAGGCGCGACGCTCTGGCGGTTCGGACGAAAAAGCGACGGATTTCCGGAACTCGCGCCCGGCAACACGCGGTCGAAGTCGGTCGTCGCACCGAGAGCGTCGATGCGTCGGATCGCACGGCGCGATCCGCGTTTTGCGGTCCGCGGTCCGCGATGATCTCTCGAAGATGTGAGCGTTGAGAAACGCAGCGAAGTGAAATGCCGCGCCGGTCGAAGGCAGACAGACGTGCACCGCGATCGGCTAGCGCTCCGCCATCGCAACGACGTGGTCTCCCGAGAGCGTGAGGCGCCGAACCTCGGGGCCAGGCGGCGGACAGTTTTCCCAATCCACCACGGTCACCGCGAGATCGGGCCGTCGAGCCGCTACGCGAATCCAGCCGGCCGCATCCGATATCACGTCGAACGCATACAACCGAAATGCCGAGTACGACGGGCCGATTCCCGAAGGGTTGACCAGCGCGATCGTGCCGCCGGAAGGCGCGGTCTTCGCGACATCGACGATGGCCGGCAGCAACTGCCAGGCGCGGCGGCCGTTGTCGTTCATCATGTTGACTTTCGTCACGGTTGCGTAACTCTGACTCAGGAGTATCGCCATTCCGACCGCGACGACCACTCGACGACGGGATCCCGGCAGCCTGCCGATGTCCATCCAGGGACCGAACCCGATTCCCAGGACCGCGGCGACAAATGGCATGGCGTTGTATGTATAAAGTTCACTCACGTGGTTCATTGCGGCCATGGGAAACATGGCGATCGTCGCACCCGCACCGAGCCAGAACGCGAGCCGGCGATGCGGGCCGCGCACGATGCCCCACCCGACCATCCCCAGCCACACAGCGGAAGCCGCCGCGTAACAGCCGAGGCGGCCGAACTCGCGCAGCGAGTACGCGTCGAACAGCGCCACGCTCGAAACAGGGAGCAGCGCGGAGGTCCAGAGGATCGCGACATTGCGCGGCAGGTTTCCGCCGAACCGAAAGCTGTACATCCCCTCGCCAAACGATGCGGGCCACGCGTGCAGATGGTCGCGAACCGACAGGTACCCAAGCGTCACCAGCAGGATGGGCAGGGCGAATGCGACCACGCGCATCGCCCGCCGCCACCACGGCAGCCCTCGCGCCGGGTCCAGCGCCACCACGCCCACGGCGATCAGGGGAAAGCAGATGCTGCTCTCTTTCGACAGCAGGCTCAACGCGAGCAGCACGATGGCGGCAAGCGACAGCCCCCAGTTCCGTGCCGAGCGCCATCCGATCGAGGCCACGTCGCGGCTGCCGATCGCGACCAGCGCGGCCACGCCGAATGCGGTTCCCGCCAATTGCGACAGCGTGTCGTTGTTCTGGACCGCCAGCACGTTGGCCTGTCCTGCGGCCATGGCGAGTCCTGCTACCAGCGCGGACCACGGTCTCGACGTCAACCGGAGCACCGCCCAGCCAACCAAGCACGAACACAGTGCGTGCAGCAGGATGTGCACGACGTGAATGGGAAGGGTGTCGAGTCCGACCGCCGACTGCACGTGCAGGAGAAAACACGTCTGGATGGGCCGGTAGAACGTATTGGGCAGATAGATGCGCGCCAGGCAGCCTGCGGCCTGCGCCGCCGGATGCTCGAACACCAACTGAAAGTCGTCGGCGAAATACGGCCCGGCGATCCCCGGGCCGTAGAGGACGGCGGCCATCGCGGCGATCACGACGTAACCGGCGGGCGAAAGCGATTTCTTGCTCATCTTCACGCGAGCGCCACGATCGCCACGAGTTGAGTGGAGTCGGGACTCACAGCATCGCCGCGAGTCTCCTCGTCTCGGTTCACGCGCGTGACCGCTTGGCCGCGGGGGAGAGGCCGCGACTCAGCCGCCACAGGCAACGCACCCGCAACAAGCCGTACGCCAACCACCGCCGGGGATTGAGCGGGGACGGCGCAACGTGCGTGGCGTAGTAGAGATACGCGCTGCGATGAAAGGCCCGAATCGACAGCGCCTTCGCCTGCCGACTCGACTGCCCCACTGCGTGCTCGACGCGCGCATCGGGACGATAGCGAATGCGCCATCCCGCGGTACGCAACCGCCGACACAGGTCCGCATCCTCCCAGTACATGAAGTAGCGCTGGTCGAAGCCCCCGGCCTGCACGAAGGCATCGCGCCGCACGAGCATGCACGATCCGCTGACCCAGTCGACGTCGACGCTCGACTCGCCAATCGCCAGCGCTGGCGTCGTCATCACGTTTCTGCGGGCCCACGCGGCATTGGGAAACCGTCGCGTCAGCCACGTCGATCGGCCGAAAAAGCCCGTCAGCATATCGGGGTCACCTCTGGCGCTGCCCTGAATCCCCCCGTCCTCATCGACCACCGCCGGACCGACCACGGCGCAATCGGGATGCGCCTCCAACTCTTCGCACAACTGCTCGACTGCGCCGGGCCGCAAACAGCCGTCGGGATTCAACAGCAGCACGACGCGCCCCGACGTCGCAGACACGCCCTGATTGACCGCCCGGCCAAAACCAAGATTCTCGGTGTGTCGCACCAGCCGCACCCGGGGCCCCATTGCCTCCGCCACCGCCTCGCTGCCATCGCGCGACCCGTTGTCGAGCACGATCGCGTCCCACTCGACCGACCCGAGATGGGCGACGAGCGACTGGAGGCATCGTTGCAGATACGCTCCGGCGTTGTAGTTGACGATCACGACGGACAATGTGGGTGTCATGGTCTTGCGACGGGCCAAGTATTTCGTACTTCTGCGCCTTGCACGCCCAATATGCACTTCGGCATGCGTTTTGCGAGCGCCGAGCGTAGAATCGATCCTATTACGGTTCCTGCGGGCGAGACACATCGGGGCAGGAGGAGATATGCGTTTCGGCAGGTCGGCCATCGTCGGTGTCGGCATCCTGATGCTTGCGGGTTCGGCCTTCGGTCTGCGCGGACATGCCACGTGGTCGGGCGGCCAGTCGCAGCACGGCATGGGCGGGCTGTTCCTCGAGACGCCCGAACCGACGCTGCGCGCCGCCGCGAACGGACGGGCCGCCGTGATTCGGTCGAGGCGCGTCGTCATCGACGCGATGGCGCTCACCGATCCTGGTGTGGTCGATGTTCTCATGTCGGCGCGGCCTTCCCTCGTGTTGAACGTCTTCGACGACACGTCGTTTGCCGCGGTGCGCGACCGCATCGATCAGATGGAGAGCGGCTTCACCTGGGTTGGGCACATTCCCGGCGTTGCGTTGAGCAACGTCACGCTGGCCTCGGTGGATGGCATCGTCTCGGGCAGCATTGTGATGCCCGATGCGGTCTACGCCATTCGATACGTCGGAAACGGCCTCCACGAGGTGGCGCAAGTCGATCAGTCGAAATACCTGCCGGAGTTGGATCCCATCGCCGTCGCTCCGATGGACCCAGGGCAGACCGCGATGCAGGACGCGACCGCCCCGCTCGCGATGAATGACGATGGGACGATCATCGACGTGTTGGTGCTCTATACCCCGGCGGCTGCGACCGCGGCTGGCGGCACGTCGGCCATCACGAGCCGCATCAACCTGGGAATCAGCGAAGCCAACACGTCCTATCTCAATAGCGGGATTACCCAACGCCTGCGCCTGGCGAACAGCCAGCAGGTCATCTATAGCGAGAACAACGATCTCGCGACGGATCTCTACGCCGTCAGCAATTACGATGGGTCCTCGTTCGTGACCACCGCGGTGGGCGCGTCGGCCGCGTCGCTGCGCACCTCGTACGGTGCCGATTTGGTGATGCTGGTCACCTCGCCCGCCAGCCCCAATGGGTGCGGCATCGCGTGGCTGATGTCGTCGGTGTCGAGCGGGTTCGCGCCCTATGGGTTCAGCGTGGTGGAACAGTCGTGCATCAGCCCGAACTACTCGTTTGCGCACGAACTGGGCCACAACATGGGCGCACGGCACGACTGGTACGTGGATTCCCAGACGACGCCCTACACGTATGCGCACGGCTACGTGGATCCGACGAACCGATTTCGCACGGTGATGTCGTACAACGACCTGTGTCCCGCCGTGCTCGGTTCGGGCAGGAACTGCACGCGGTTGCTGTATTGGTCGAATCCCGCCGTCAGCTCGCCGGGGGCGTACGGAAGCGCGCCGATGGGCATTGCCGGCGGCACCAAATCGGATTGCGCGAAAGGCAGCACGACGAATGATTCGTGTGATGCCGACGATCACCGGGCGCTCAACAACACGGCGTACACGGTTGCGAATTTCCGCCAGGCGGCTCGCCTCGCGCCGGTGATCACGTGGACCACTCCGGCCTCGGTCGCGGCGGGGACCGTGTTGAGCGCCACGCAACTCAACGCGACGGCAAACGTCGCGGGAACGTTCGTCTACAGTCCGGCGGCGGGATCGGTGCTGACGGCGGGCACGCAGACCCTGTCGACGACGTTTACGCCGACCAACGCCGTGACGTATTCGACGGCGACCGCTTCGGTCGCCCTGGTGGTGACCGGCTCGTCGACCTGCGCGTGCAGCGGGTCTGGCAGCGGATTCGTCGGCCCGGGCACCGGCGGCCCGGCCACCGGATCGGTGAGCGGCACGACCTTGACCTACAACGGGGTGGCCTACGCGCTCGTCAACGGCAGAGTGACATTCCCCGACTGCTCCACGTACATCGCACTCAGCAGCGGCATCCTGATTCCCTCGGGCGCCGCGACGTGCACGCCAGCCACGGGCAGCAGCAGTAGCGGCAGCAGCAGCGGTGGCACGCCCGCATTCGTCGGCCCGGGCAGTGGCGGTCCGGCTACCGGGTCGGTGAGCGGCACGACGTTGACCTACAACGGGGCGACCTACACGCTGGTCAACGGACGGGTGACGTTTCCGGACTGCTCGACCTACATTGCGCTCAACAGCGGGGTCCTCATCTTCGCTGGCCCTGCGGCGAGTTGTACGCCGAGTGGGGGCAGCAGCAGTAGCGGCAGTTCGAGTGGCGGCAGTTCGAGTGGCGGCAGCAGCACGAGCAGTTCAAGCAGTGGGAGCGGGAGTTCGACCAGCAGCAGTGGGAGTTCCAGTGGCGGGAGCAGTACCGGAAGTTCCAGCGGCACCAGCGGCGGGAGCACGCCGTTTGTTGGCCCGGGCAACGGCGGACCGGCGACCGGTTCGGTCAGTGGCACCACGCTCACCTACAACGGCGGGACGTACCCGATCGTCAACGGCAAGGTGACGTTCCCCGACTGCTCGACCTACATTGCGCTCAACAGCGGCCTCCTGATTTCGGCTGGCCCCGCGGCGGGCTGTACTCCGACCGGCGGCAGCACGAGCAGTTCAAGCAGTTCAAGCAGCGGGAGCGGGAGTTCGACCAGCAGCAGTGGGAGTTCCAGTGGCGGGAGCAGCACCGGAAGTTCCAGCGGCAGCAGCGGCGCCACGCCGTTTGCCGGGCCGGGCACCGGTGGGCCGGCAACCGGTTCGGTCAACGGCGCGACGCTCACCTACAACGGCGCGACGTACACGATCGTCAACGGCAAGGTGACGTTCCCCGACTGCTCGATGTACATCGCGCTCAACAGCGGCATTCTTATCTCGGCGGGAACGGCAGCCGGCTGCACGCCCAGCAGCAGCAGCGGGAGTTCCAGTGGAGGCAGCAGTTCGGGGAGCTCCAGCGGCAGCAGTAGCGGCGGCAGTAGCGGCGGCAGTTCGAGCGGGAGCAGCAGCGGCGGAAGCACGTTTGTCGGCCCAGGCAACGGTGGGCCCGCTACCGGGTCGGTGAGCGGCACGACGCTCACCTACAACGGCGCGACGTACACGATCGTCAACGGCAAGGTGACGTTCCCCGACTGCACCATGTACATCGCACTGAACAGCGGCATCTTGATTTCGGCCGGACCGGCGCCCGGGTGCACGCCGAGCGATCGGTGAGTGCGCGGCGCGATCGGCGAGTGCTCCGCGCGATCCTGGAGGCGGGTGGAACCGGGGTGAATCCGGTTTCTAGAAATACCGCACGAGGATGAATCGCAGCGCGTAGGCATGAACCGCCGCGATCAGGATCAGCAGCGCCCACTCGCGCGTGGCGGCAAACCTCCGGAATCGCCCGGACAGCCCCGTTCGGGGAAGCCACGCCACGATGCTCCAGCAGACGCCCAGCGTGACGAGGTACAGGGCGACGACGTAGCGGCCGTGCAAGTTCCGGTGCAGGTAGTAGGTCGAAGCCGCGTACCCGCCGAGCGCAACGCCCCACCCGGCCATCAGTGCGCCGAGCCACAGCGCCCGACGAATCTGCCGCGTTCGGGCAATAGACGCGAGCGTGCCGATCGCGCCCGCCGCGGCCAGCAGCACCAGCAGCGAGACGAACCCGGTGCCCGGCATCGTGTCCACCCATCCGAACCCGCCCCAGAACCACGACGACAGGTACAGGTCGTGATTGGTCAGGCGGAACCCGCTCACCGCGACACCCATCACGCGTGAGACGTATTCTCTGACCGACGATGGTCGGGCCAGGTCCACGTTCGACAGTTGGGGATACCGGGCGAACACCGATACGGCCAAACTCAGGGCCACAGAGGTCGCGGCGCCGTAGGCGAGCACACGAACCAACGTCAATGCGGCCGTCGGCGGCGGCCCGAGCTTCCGGCGAACCACAGCCGCGGCTCGCTCGAGGACGAACCCGAACGGCACGGCACCGACAAGCAGCCAGGGGTGTCGCCGCAGCAGTTCGGCCGCCGTTCTGAATCGATCGGACACGCCGACCGCATCCGGCGTCCATAATCCCTGAACGAATCCCGAGGTCGAAGTCAGGGGATACAGCGCAAAGCCGCCAGCCAGCCCCAGCCAGAACCATCCTGTTCTTCGCCAATCTGACCAGGTCGCCCGATCGTCTGGTGTGCCGAGCACCGCGCGTCCCACGCATAAGGCTCCGACCACCGCCATGTACGGCAGCGCATTTCTGCCGGACGCCAGCGCCAGGGCACTTCCGATCCCAAGGGGAAATCCGAGCAGGTACCCGCGCCTGGTATCGAGAAAGAGACCCGCCGCGACGGCAGCCAGGAAGGCGTACACCGATGCCTGGATCGCAAACTCCGACACGTACATCGCAAAAAACGGTAGCGTCGGCACGAGCAAGAGCGTCAGAGCGATCAACTGGGGCGACGTGACCTCGCCAGCCAATACCACCAGCAGCATGAGTGTGGCCGCGCCGAGGCACACGGCGAACAGTGCCGCATTCGCAAGCCGCACGCTGAGCAGTGCCCCGGGCGCTTCCATTGACGCCACCAGCCCCGCCAGCCGGGTCCACCAGAATGCCGCGATCACACTGTTGGTCCCGGGTGGCGGAGGATTCACATTGGACAACCAGGGTTGGTCGAAGGGCCGCCCGACGTCGTACGGGCGCACTCGCTGGTCGTCGTGGAACATGATCCGGGCGAGATGGCCGGTTCTCCCCAGCTCCGCGGTCTGGACGGCGAGCGCCGGCCGATTCGCGACCTCGGCGAACGCCAGGAAGAAATCCGGCTCGTCAGGCGCCTGCAAAGGCGGGACGAGCGATGCGTACAGCACGGCAAGTCCCAGGCTTACGGCCGCCACGCCGCACGACACACCGAACATGCCCGAAACGTTCAACGGCCCTGAGGCCGACGCGCCAATCGACAGCAGCATCCCGCCGGCGCACACGCAGAACAGCGCACACGCAACGGCCAGCCATACCCAGCGCGTCGAATTCGACAGCTGCCAGACATAGGCGAGCAACTCGGCCCGGCTCCGGGCACCGCCCAGATAGCTGTCTCGGTACCGTGCCCATGCCACCGCCACTCGCCCATCCTGTTGCGTGGTGGCCATCGGAACCGAAATCCAACCCTGGTCTGCCGAGCCCGCGGGCGCTCTCGACGCCATGACGCCGATGCGGTTGCCGCCTCGGTACACCAGTCGCAACGCCAGTTGCCCGTTGGCGGGTCCGTGAAGCACGTGGCCGCACATGCGTCCGCGATGGAACGACAGGTACTGCCCCGCCGCAAGAGCGGCCCCGGCTTCGGTCCGGTACACGCAATCGGTGCCACGAATCTGGATTTCGGCTTCGACGAGCGCCGGCGACGATCCGTACAGCTCCATGGCCAACAGAAGCTCTTCGTGCCGCACAATCGGTTCGGGCCTGACCATGTCGAGGCGCCCACCCGCCAGCGTGGTGCCGTCGGGAAGCACCTTGGTGCCCAGCGCGACCGACTCGATTGGCCAGGCCGGCAGCCGCGGAGCCACGTCGGTTTCGATCGTGTTCGGCACGCTCCCGGCAAGCGTGATGACGAGGGGGACGCCGAGCACCAGCGCGGCGGCCACCGGCCAGCCGACGCGACGAAGGCAGGACGAAACCACGGTCGCGACGGCGGTGCGTGAATCGGGTCGGCTGGTGGGGCGCCAGATCATGAGTCCCACCACGGTACCATAAGGTCGACGCCGCTGGCCCCATCTGGATCCTGGGCGACGGCGCGCGGAAACGCCAGCATCGCCGCGGCCGCACGCCGTGTGACAATAGGCCCCATTGGTCGAGGCACCCCCGTCCGGATTGTGTGTTGGAGCTGCCATGGCAAGCAGGCTATCGGGAAGGCGCCCGAGGTTGGCGGTCGCGATGCTCGCCGCGTGTCTGGCGAGCGAGCCGGGGCTGTCGGCCTTCCGCGCGCGGACGCTTGCCGGAATCCTGTTCGTCACGGCGCCGCACGTCGCCACCGATCCAGGCGCGCCAGGCCCCGACGTGATGCGATCGCGAGAGGTTGCGATCGACATGGCCGCACTGCTGGCCGCGCGGCCCGACGATCGTTCCACGGCCGTCGCGCCGGCCCTGCTGATCAATCTGTTCGACGATCTGGCGGTGGCCGCGGTGGCCGACCGCATCGACCCGGCCGAGGGCGGTCTCACGTGGGTCGGTCACGTGCAGGGCGTTGAGGGAAGTTCGGTGACACTGGCCTGCGTCAACGGCGTCATGACGGGCACGATCACCATGCCCGACGCGGTGTTCACGGTTCGTTACCTGGGCGACCAGATCCATCAGGTGGCGCAACTTGATCAGACCAGGCAGCGCCGGGAGTTGGAGCCGGTGCCGATCGCGCCTGTCGCGGCGGGCGTCATTCGCGGGCAGGATCTCCAACAGCAAGCCGCCACGGCTTCCCCGGTGGGCGAGCCGACCGCAGACATGGGCAGAACTGCCGATCAACCGTCTCGGTTCACGCTCGACGTTCCTGGAAACGGGTCTGTCGCCGGACTGGCGACAGCGGCACACTCCTCTACGGTTCTGGCACCACCGCGTCGAGCGCAAGGCGCGCCAGCGGTTCGCGCGGCGTTACCCAGTGCGAGTGGCATCCCGCCAGCTTGCGCGGCCGCGGGCGTGGAGTTGGGCTCGATTGATCCGATGACGGGCACGGCACAGGCGATTCTGCCGTCCCGCGACGAACCCTGCGCGCCGCGGGCTCCGGGCAATGGCGTCGAACCAGACTCGTCGCTCGCATCCAGGGTCGAAGGCATCGCCGCCGATCCGGTCGCCGTCCTCCATCGCGGCGGCGTGCGGCAGTTGGTGTGGCCCGATCGGACTGGAATCCGCCTCGTCGAGATCGACCCGGAAGACGACGTTGACGTGACACTGCCGCAGGCCGGGCGCGTGCGGTACGCCGGGTACCAAGTGCGTGCGGGTGAGCGGATGGGGCTGCCGTTCGGATCGCGTTTCGACGGCGAGGCTGGCACTTTCTGCTGGCAACCGGCTGCAGGATTTACCGGAGTTGTCGACCTGGAGTTCGCCGGCGACAACGGCGTCGTCGTCCTGGTGAGGGTGGTCGTCTACTTCGGCGCTTTCCACCACGCGTAGCGCAGCACCGTCCACAGGGCCTGGAAGGCATCCTTGAGCCCGATCTTCTTGCCCTCTTCGTACGTCCGGCCGTAGTACGAAATCGGCACTTCGAACACGCGCGCCCTCAACCGCGCCACTTTGATCGTGATTTCTGGCTCCACGCCGAAGTGCCGCGACCGCAGGTCGAGGCGCACGGCGACCTGCCTGGTCATGGCCTTGTAACAGGTCTCCATGTCGGTCAGGTTCAATCCGCTGAAGGCGTTCGAGAGCAGCGTCAGGGCCCGATTGCCGACGAAGTGCCAGAAGTAGAGCACGCGGTGGCCGGACGGGGTGCCGAGAAATCTCGACCCGAACACCACGTCGGCTTCGCCCGCGAGAATTGGCCGCAACACGATCGGAAATTCGGCCGGGTCGTATTCGAGGTCGGCATCCTGGATGATCAGGATGTCGCCGACGGCTTCGCGAACGCCGCGGGCCACCGCCGACCCTTTGCCGAGGTTTCGAGCTTGCAGCACCACGCGGATGCCGTCCCGTCCATCCATCCCCGCGATGATGTCCCGGGTGCCGTCGGTGGATCCATCGTCGATGATCAGTAATTCGCGGTCGAGCGACGGCAGCTTGACGGCGAGCACCCGCCGGACGATCTCGTCGATCGTCTGACGCTCGTTGTAGACGGGCATGATCACCGACAGCTTCATCGACTCGAAATCTCCAAGGCTTCGGAGCCCGGCGAATGCGTCTCGCCGGGGCTGCGTGTCCGTGCGGAACGCGCATGATATCACAGGGATTCTCCCTCTTCGGGCGTTCAGCGGGGGCCTGTCGGGCCTCGGCCTGCCGAGGGCGGCACGAAGGGTCGGCACGCCGACGTGCCGGGGTGAAACAGGTGAGACGACCCCGTCGCGGTGTGCCAACGCGCCGATCTTGAGATAATGGCTGTCGTGGGACCTGCCAGCTACATCTTCAACCGGTGGGAGCGGACGCTCGCCTCGGTCGATCAGAATCGCGTCGTCCGCCCGTTCGAGTGGGGCGCCGACTGGATTCCGCAGGCCGAACGCGACGGCCTGGATTACCGCGAACCGGCTCTCGCCGTCGGGTCGTGGGCCCATCGCGCCCTCCAGAACTCGGACGCCTGGTTCGCGGTCGAACCGGCGGCGCACTACGGCACGGCGGAACTGCCAGCCGACGCCACGCCTGGCGAGCGGATGGTCACCTTCGACAGCGCGGCGACGACGCCGCACGCCGAGAACAATACGGCGTACCTCCGATACTTTCCGGCAACGCCGAAGCCGCGCGCCGACGGCACGCCTGGACCCAGACGCGCCGTCGTGGTCACCGCGCAGTGGAACGCCGACCAGGGCGGCCACGTCGGGTTGTGCCGGCTGCTGCAGCGCGTCGGCATCAGCTCGGCTCGCCTGACGCTGCCCTATCACGAGCGGCGTCGGCCGCCGGAGCTGGCACGCGCCGATTTCATCGTGTCGAGCAACGTCGCGCAGACACTGCAGGTATGCCGCCAGGCCGTGCTCGACATGCGGCGCGCCGTGGCGTGGCTCGATCGGGAAGGGTACGAACGCATCGGACTGCTCGGCACCAGCCTCGGATCGTGCCTCGCGATGCTGACGGCTACGCACGAACCGCTGGTCAAGGCGATGGCGCTCAATCACGTGTCGCCCTGGTTCGCCGACGTCGTCTGGGAGGGCCTCTCCACGACACACGTGCGCGCCGGACTGGAAGGCGGCGTCGATTTGGCGCGACTGCGCGAGCTGTGGGGACCGATCAGCCCGCAGTCGTATTTGCATCGGCTCGGGAACCGGCCGTCGTTACTGGTGTACGCGCTCTACGATCTGTCGTTTCCGCTGCATCTGTCCCGGGACATCGTGCGCGAGTACCGAACGCACAACCATCCGACGCAGGTTCGCGTGCTGCCGTGCGGCCACTACACGACCGGCGTCACACCGTTCAAATACCTTGACGGGTTCTACCTGGCGCGGTTTCTGAGCACGCACCTGTAGCCGCCGCCCGTGATTCCCGCCTTCGCGGCCATGACGACCGGGTCGTGCCGCCTCGCAACCGTGCGCCCGTCGTGGCGGAGCGGTCCGGCGTCCCGTCGGGTTCGGATCCGGCGATGGCCTCACACCCTTGGGCGGGTCGTGCCGCCTCGCAACCGTGCGCTCGGCGTGGCGACGCGATTCGGCATCCAGACGGACGCGGGCTTCCCGCTGGCGTCGCAACCGTGCGCCGTCGTGCCGGCCCGAACCCGGCATCACGCGAGGTACAGACCGATTGACGGGAACGGGGTGCTACAGATACCGAAGGATGCCCTGGAAGGCGTTGTACAGGACGCCAGCGAGCGCCTGAACCAGCGGCGACACCTGTCCTGATTCGACGGCATCGGCCACCGTCACCGGGTCGGTGATCAGCAGCCAGATGGTCGCACTCGCCAGCACGGCGGACAGGACCGCAATCGTGCCGAACAGGCTCAAACTGAGACGGGCGAAGCTCATGGAAACTAACGACCCGAGCATAGTTTACACCTGCGTGTCGGGCATCCAGATACAAATACGGACCCGACCGGCGCCAGGTTGCAGTTGATTGGACGACCGACCGAGCTGGCTGGTTGGGTGGGCATCACACTTCGAGACGCCGTGCGGCCAGCGGGAAGCTGACGGCAAACAGCGCAAGAAAACCGAAAGCGAAGGGCGCAACGTCGGCACTGCCGGCACCGAAGGCGAGCATGGCGTTGACGCCTTCCATGGCCCACCCGGTCGGCACGATGTACGCGATCTGGCGCATCACCGGACTGACCAGTTCGATGGGCCACCACAACCCGCCGAGGGGAGCCATCAGCACGGCCACCCACACGGCGATGCTGGCGCATTTATCGGGATCCTTGAACACGGTGCCCATCAGGATGCCCAGCGATGCGGCGGCCAGGGCGAACAGACTGAGAAACCCGAAGAACACCCAGGGATGCGCCGCCCAGCGAATGCCCACGATCAGGCCGAAGCCCAACATGTACACAATCTGAATCCATCCGATCGCAAAGCGTCCGAGCAGTTTGCCGAGCACAATCGCCCGGCGCGAGACGGGAGCCATCGCCATTCGGCGCAGCCGTCCGCTGGCGCGATCCTCGGCGAGGCTGGCGCCCGACACGAGCAGGTTCAGGAAGACGAACATCACCAGATAGGACGGCACGCTGCGCTGGAAACCGGCCGTCATCTCGCGCTTCTGCACGCCGAGGTCGCCTTCGGAGACGACGAGCGGGCCCTCGAGCACGGAGGCCGCCCGGGCCGGCTGCCCTTCGGGCGCCGGCAGAGTCGGTGCGCGGTCGAGGCCGAAGTAGACCCTGGTGATCGCCTTCTGGAACTTGAACCGGACGGCGCGCTCGTTGCTCGTCTCCTCGGAACCGGCGTGCAGGACGAAGTCGACACCTTTGCCGGCCATCACCGCGTCCAGCGCGCCAGCCGGCACGACCAGCGTGAGGCGACCGGCTTTGATCTCGCCGGCTCTGGTGACGGTCACGCCATCCTGCTCGAGCAACGGCGTCACTCGGCTGACGATCTGGTCGGTGGCGTCGTGATTGACGACGACGAGCACTGGACGCCGGGCGGGTTCTGGCCTGAACAGCAAGCCAAAGAAGACGGTGAAGATCACCGGCCCGACAAACAGCCAGAACAGCGACTCGCGCTCGCGGAGCACGCGCTTGACGTCGTACCAGGCAATCACCAGGACGTTTCGCATCACAGCCTCAACCGCCGGCGTTCGAATATCATCGCCAACGCCACCGTCGCCAGCCCCCACGACCACGTCACCGCCAGTCGGCCTCCCAACTGCGCGAGCGGCGCCTTGTGCACGAGCACGTCGATAAACCCCTGCTGGGCGGCCCCGTTGGGCACGAGCATCGCCACACCGCGCAGGAACGGAGGAAATTGCTCGGCCGGTACAAACGACCCGCCAACCAGCGAGAGCAGCATCACCAGCACGCCGCCGACAAACGAGGCGCCCCGATCGCTTCTGGCCAGGCTGTTCGAAAGCAGGTGCATGCCCGACGCAAACAGCGCGAAGCCGACGCCGATGGTCAGCAGGGCAACCGGATCCCGCAACTCGAGGCGAAACACAAGCGCCCCAAGCGCCGCGAGCACGAGCAGCAGGGCCATCATGGCCGCCACCATGAACACGACACCGGCGCCCACCACCGCCCAGCCCGATACCGGTGTCATCGCCATGCGCCGCTGCAGCCCATTCATCCGGTCGCGCAGCAGCCGCATGGCCAGCGACTGCGCGATGAACATCAAGGCAAACACCACGAGCCCTGGAAACACGTAGGCGAAGAACAGCTTCGGATCGTTGCCGAAACCGGTGTTCGCCGCTGCCTCGCCGGGGCGGACGACCCCGACCTTCATGTTCTGGAGTCCCTGCAGCGCCGACAGGCGCCGGCCGGCCTCGAAGAACCCCCGCGAAATGTCGGCCACCTCGTCGGCTGTCGGTTCGCGCCGCGCGTCGAGGTAGTTCTTGATGCGGGCGATCGGCTCGATGGCCTGCGCGTAGAGTCCGTTGCCGATGATGACGGTCATCTCGAGCATGCTCTGCGCGATCTCGGGACCAACACTCTGGATGGGATTCTTGTAGAGCAGGAGTTCAGACCGCTTGCCGGCCAGCAGGTTGTCTTGAAAGCCCTTGGGAACGACGATCAGCGCGGCCGCCTGACTCTTCTTGAACAGGCCGACTGCCTCGTCTCGCGTGGAGACGTGCGCGAGCTCGAACAGGTCCTTGACCGGACTGCCGGCAAACACCTGCGGCACGGCTCCCGACGCCAGCGAGGCGTCCTGGTCGAGGAAGAGCACTTTGGTGGGCGGCAGTTTGCCCGCGGCCGCTGTCTGGCCGAACGCGCCGTATTCAATCAACGCAATGGTGAGCGGAATCGCCACCAGCAGGAGGATCAGTCCCGGATTGCGCACGACCCGGCGCAGATGATGTCCCGCGATGATGAACGTAGCAATCATGGCGTTCACTGACGATCGCGAACCGTCGCCTCGATCCGACAGCGGTTCTTCGGCGTCCTTACTACTCCCGGAGTTCCCGGCCCGTGAGCTTGATAAACAGACTCTCGAGACTCGGTTGGCGCATCGCCACCTCGCGCACCGATCCGAGTGTGCCGGCCATCGCCAGAATCGCCGCCAGATGCTGATCGGCACGCGGGACGGTGAGCAACAGTTCGGCCTCCGACACTTTGATCAGCTCGTATTCCGGGTGCTGCTGCATCTCGCGGGTCACCGCGTCGGTTCGGAACGCCCCCCGCAGCGCGATGATTTCGCGGGCGCCCGCGGCCTCTCGGAGTTGCTGGAGCGTGCCCTCGACCAGAATCGACCCGTGATCGATGATGCCGAGCCGGTCGCACAATCGCTCCGCCTCGTCGAGGTAGTGGGTGGTGTAGACGACGGCCGCACCGTTCGAGGCGATCGATCGGACCAGGTCGAGGATGCTCGCCCGGGTCTGCGGGTCGAGTCCGACGGTCGGCTCGTCCATCAGCACGACCTTGGGATCGTGCACGAGGCCGGCGGCGATGTTCAGACGCCGGAGCATACCGCCCGAAAACCCCTCGATTGGTTCGGTGGCGCGGTCGGCGAGGCTGACGCGATCGAGCACGCGAGAAATACGTGCGTCCAGATCGGCGCCAGACAGCCCGTAGAGTCGGCCGAAGAACTTCAGATTGTCACGCGCGGAAAACTCCGTGTAGAGCGCGACTTCCTGTGGCACCACCCCGAGCACGCGTCGGGCATCGACCGGCCGCTCGGCGATGTCGATGCCGTTGAGCCTGGCCTGGCCGGCGTCGGGCTTGACCAGTCCGCACAGGATGCCGATCGTGGTCGACTTGCCGGCCCCGTTCGGTCCGAGCAGTCCGTAGATCTCGCCGGCCGCGACGTGGAAGGCAATCCCCTTGAGTGCCTCGTTGTCGCCGAATTTCTTGCGGAGATTGGTGACAGCAATCACGGGCACCACCTGCGAAACATTCCCGAATGCCAAATCCCGCCGACTCTCAGGTGAGACGGCATCGCCCTCTCCCTTGTTCCAGGCATCGACACGCGCCAGGCGCAATTCGCTATTCTCTCGTGATCCTCGGCCGCATCAACGCCAGCATCGCCTGGACGCCGAGCACCGGGCCGGGGAGAATCACCAGAAACGCCCACTGCCAACCGATCCACGCGGCGACCATCGACGTGAGGCTGATGGAGAACATCGTCAACAGGAATCCCAGGCAGGTCTGCACCGTCAACGCGGTGCCGATGTAATCGTCCGGGCTTGTTTCGGCGACGATAGCCGAGAATTGCGCGGAGTCGGCGACCACCGAGAAGCCCCACACGGCCACCAGCAGCAACAGCACCAGGTACGGCGCGTTGAAGGCCGCCGCCGTCAACGCGCAGCAGGTCCCGCTCGCCATCATCGCCCAGGCCGCGACCCTCGCCCGGCCGACGCGGTCGGCCCAGAATCCGGCGACCACGCACCCGGCGCCGCCGGCGCCAAGCGCCACGAATGCGGCGAGCGACCCCAGGTGATCGGCCGCCGGCTGGCGCTGGAGGTGCATCGCGGCGGTGACGTAGAGTCCCACCCACGTCCACATCGCGTAGAGTTCCCACATGTGGCCGAGGTAGCCCAGGACGGCCAGACGGGTGCCCCGCCTGGTGAATACCGCGAGGGCCGCCGACGGATTGAACGGCGCGCTGGCCGACACATACGGGCCGTCGCTCACGGTGAGGGCCACGAGCACGCCTCCGGCGCACGCACACCAGGATGACAGCAGCATCATCGATCGCCACGATCCGTCGGACACCGCGGCGAGCAGGTACGGCAACGCCTTGCCCAGCGTCAGACATCCGATCAGGATCCCGAGCGCCGCGCCTCTGCGCTGTTTGAACCACCCGGCGGCAATTTTCATCGCGGGCGGATACACCAGCGCGAGGGCCGCCCCGGTCGCGAACCGCCAGGCCACCGCATCGAGGGCCGACGGCGCCACGGTGACCATCGCGTTGGCACCCGCGGCGGCGACGCACCCGATGGCGAACACCCAGCGGGCGCTCAGCAGATCGGCCAGATTCAACAGGGCGCTCACCAGCGTCCCGGCCACGAACCCGCCCTGCACGGCCATGGTGAGCCACGCGGTTTGCGCGCTGGTCAGGTGGTATTCGGTGACGATGCCCCGGGCCACCGCCGTGGCGGAAAACCACGGGGTCATGCCCAGCAGTTCGGCCACGCCCAGCAGCGCGAGCATGCGCCACGCCTGTCGTTGGTTTCCCATGTGCCGCAATAGTCGATACGATGGTCAGAGTGAAGTGATCATCCTACGCGATGAGAACCATGGAGAGCCAGCCCATCGACATCCCCTTCCGCAAACACACGTTGAGCAACCGCCTGCAGGTGATCATCCACGAGGACCATGCCTGCCCGCTGGCCGCCGTCAACCTCTGGTATCACGTCGGCTCGAAAAACGAGGTCGCCGGCCGGACAGGCTTCGCCCATCTGTTCGAGCATTTGATGTTCGAGGCCTCCAAGCACTTCGGCACGACCTACTTCGAATTGCTGCAGGAGGCGGGAGGCCAGATCAACGGATCGACCAGCACCGACCGCACGAACTACTGGGAGCTGGTGCCGTCCAACGCGCTCGAGCTGGCGCTCTGGATGGAGGCCGATCGGATGCGGCACATGCTGCCGAGCCTGACCGCCGAGTCGTTCGAGACCCAACGAGACGTGGTGTTGAACGAGCGGCGCCAGAACTATGAGAACCGTCCGTACGGCCTGGCCGTCATCGCGCTGACCGAGGCGTTGTTTCCTCGCGATCATCCGTACCACTGGATCACGATCGGCGCGCCGGCCGATCTTCGCGGCGCCACGCTCACCGACGTGCAGGCGTTTTTTCGGCAGTTCTATCACCCGGCCAACGCCTCGCTGGTGGTGGCGGGCGATGTCGATCCGGATCGCACCCTGGCGTTGGTCGAGTCGTACTTCGGCACGTGCCCGGCCGGCCCCGATTCTCCAGCGGTCGCACCGGCGCCCGCCTACGCGCTGGCCTCGCGCCGCGTCCTCGAGGATCGGGTCGAACTGCCGCGCGTCTACGCGGCCTGGCTCACGCCCGCCAACTTCGCCAGCGGCGATGCCGACCTCGATCTCGCCTCCGACATTCTCGCCGGCGGCAAGCCGTCGCGGCTGTATCGGCGCCTGGTGTACGACGAGCGCATCGCCACCGACGTCAGCGCCTCGCAGAGTTCCCGCGAGCTCGGCAGTTTCTTCGCCGTGACGGCGACGGCGGTGCCTGGCGTGAGTCTCGACGCGCTCGAGCACGCCATGGCGGCCGAACTCTCGAGGTTCGCGCAGCACGGGCCGACCGACGATGAAGTGACGCGGGCGAAGGCGCAGGCCGAAACCGCGTTTGTCTCTCGCCTCCAGCGCGTCGGCGGGTTTGGGGGGCGATCGGATCAGCTGAACAGCTACAACGTGTGGCTCGGCGACCCCGGCCGGTTCGGCTGGGACCTCGACCGCTACCGCACGTCGACGGCGCAGTCGATTCGCGAGAGCACGGCGCGCTGGCTGCGTCCGGATCACCAGGTGACGCTGAGCGTGGTGCCGACCGGGCGCACCGACCTCGCCGCGTCGGGCTCCGAACAGGTGGCGGTCTCATGAACACCGGGGTTCGTCGCGATCCGCCCGTGCCCGGGCCTGGCCAGCCGGTCGCCTTTCCTCCGGTGACCCGCCTGACTCTGGCCAACGGCCTCGCCGTCTGGTTCGTCGAGCGCCGGCAGTTACCGTTTGTCAGCGTGTCGATCCTGGTGCCGGCCGGATCGTCGGCCGACCCGGTCGAACAGCCGGGCGTGGCGTCGCTGTTGGCCGACATGCTCGACGAGGGCGCCGGCGGACGTTCGGCCATCGAGGTGCAGGAGGCCTTCGGCCGTCTCGGCACGTCGATCGACACCGACGCGGGTTTCGATGGCGTCCTGCTGTCGTTCGCGGTACTTCCCCGGCACGCCGCCGAGGCGTGCGCGCTGGCGGCCGACCTGCTGATCCGGCCGAGGCTCGGCGCCGACGATCTCGATCGCGTCAGAACGCTTCGGCTCAACCGGCTCCGCCAGTTGCCCAACTCGGCCGGCGCGCTGGCCGACCAGGCGTTCGGGCGGGCGGTATTCGGCGATCACCCGTACGGCCACCAGCCGTGGGGGCTGGTCCGGGCCATCGAACAGATGCGCGTCGAGGATCTCGCACGACTCCACGGCTCCACCTATCGCCCGTCGTCGTGCACGATGATCGTGGCGGGTTCGCTCGATCAGGCCGACGTGGCTCACGTGGCGGAGTCGGCGTTTGGTGCTTGGGCCGCACCCATGGCCCCCGACTTCCGGGGAGACACCATTGCCGCGGCAGTTCCGGCGCTCGCGGCTCCACGCCTCATCCTGGTCGATCGTCCCGGCGCCGCGCAGACCGAACTGCGCATCGGCCACCTCGCCGTATCGCGCCGCACACCCGACTATCACGCCATGGTGCTGTTGAACGCGATTGTCGGCGGGCAGTTTGTGAGCCGGATCAACATGAACCTGCGCGAACAGAAGGGCTACACCTACGGGGCGCACACCGCATTTGACCTGCGGCGCATGGCCGGGTCGTTCGTCCTGCAGACCAGCGTCCAGACCGATGCGACGGCCGACGCGGTGCGCGAATCGATCGCCGAACTGACCGCGATTCGACGCGACCGTCCGCCAACGGCACACGAAATCGAATTCGGCTACGCCACGCTCACCCGCGGCTACGCGCGGAATTTCGAGACGACCGGCCAACTCGCGCGGGCGCTGGGGCAACTGGCCCTCTACGACCTGCCCGACCACACCTTCGACCGGTTCGTCCCGGACATTCTGGCAGTGCGCGCCGACCAACTCGCGCAGGCCGCCGAGCGGCACCTGCGCCCTGAGGATCTCGTCGTGGTGGCTGTTGGCGATCGGGCGAAAGTGGAGTCGGGTCTCGCGCGCATCGGGTTGGGGGATCCGGTGGTCACGACGGTCGAGGTCTGACGCATCGCATCTTCTGCTTTACGCCACTCATCCAATTCGCTACACTTCGGCACGGGCCGTAACCACCACCATAAGGAGATCGCACCATGGCTGATCCGACCCCTTCCGGCGCACCCTCCAGCAATCGCGGAGTCATGATCGTATTGTCGTACCTGTGGCTGCTGGCCCTGGTGCCGTTGCTCACCGAAAAAGAAGATCAGGAAGTCCGCTGGCACGCCAAGCACGGGGTCGTGTTGATGGTGACGGAATTCGTGTTCTGGATCGTCTTCACGATCCTCACCAACATCCTCGCCTTTGCCACGCTGGGCCTGGGTTGCCTGGTGGCGGCGATCTATCCGCTGATCACGCTCGGCTTCCTCGCCCTGCACGTCTTCGCGATCATCCAGGGACTCAACGGCAAACGGCTGATCGTGCCGGTGGTCAGCGAGTACGCCGACAAGTTCTAGCGCGGACCTCGCGTGCCGCGATGAAACTGGCGTGGCCCGCGCGTGTGCTGGTGGGCCTGGTCTTGACGGCGGGCGTGTACGACGTGACACGCCCGCCGGTCCATCAATTCGGTTCGCGCGCCGCGGTGCTCGCGATCCAGGGCTACCAGGCCACCCTCTCACCGGTGCTCGGACAGATCGGCGTCCGGTGCCGCTTCAAACCTTCCTGCAGCCATTACGCCGCCGCGGTCGTGGCGCGCGACGGGCTTCTCCGCGGTTCGTGGCTCACCGCAAAGCGGTTGGCCCGTTGCGGACCGTGGACGCCGAAAGACACGCTGGACCCGCCCTAGCAGCCCGTGGTAGCGGCGCCCCGGAATTTCCGACCCGTGCGGTATACTCTGGGCATCGAGTGTGGAGTACCGCAACGATGCCGATCACACCACCTGTTGAAGACGGCCGCCGCGTGGATCGCGCAGCATGGTCCGTCGTCGCCATGGATGCTGGCGACTCGGACTTGGCATACTGGTTGTCGCGAACGCCGCAGGAACGGATCGCGGCTCTCGAGCAGGTGAGGCAGACCGTCTATGGCTACGGCTTCACTCCCTCCAGACTTCAGAGAGTTCTTGAGATCGTTGAACGACCAGGGCGTTGAGTACCTTGTGGTCGGCGGCTACGCCGTCGGCTACTACGGCTACCCTCGCGCCACGGCCGACATCGACCTGTGGGTTGCGATCCATCCTGACAACGCCAGCCGAGTCCTGCAGGCCGTTCACGCGTTCGGATTCGACCGGCCAGAACTGACGGTGGCGCTGCTGATGAAGCCCGATCAGATCATCAGAATGGGGATTCCCCCCTTCCGGATCGAACTGATGACCACGATCAGCGGGGTAGAGTTCAATCAGTGCTATCGGTCCCGAACCGTGGCGGAACTCGATGACGTGACGGTCTCGCTCATCAGCCTGGCTCACTTGAAAATCAACAAGCGAGCAGCCGGCCGCTTCAAGGACCTCGACGACCTTGAGCATCTGCCGTAGCTCCGCCATTCAGAAGGGACCAATCAACGGGCTGGTGGCCAGTCCCGACGGCGACGATGGCGCGACCGCATGCGCGGTGCCCGGCACCGGGACGCTGGCGGGCAGGCGGGCGCGATTTACGGCTGAGGCGTGAGGGGTTCGGGTTTCGGATCGAAGGCGTGCCGCGCGTCATGACGCAGCAAGACCCAGAACGCGTACAGCGCCAACGCGGTCCCGAACGGCAGAAAAAACAGATTGAGCACCGCCAGCGAGAGGCCGCCGAGCCTGGCCCAGTGCCGACGCCGTCGCGTCGCCTTGGCCGTAATCAGATGCGCGCCTCCCCAGAGCAACGCGCCAATCCCGAAGACGAAAAACGTAAAGGCCGTCAGACCCGCCACCACCCCGCCGTCGTACGCCGCATGTTGCGCCGAGGTGACCACCGCCAACGCGCCGAGGGCGAGCACAAGGATGGCCAGACCGGTCACCAGCGCGAGCGCGCCCCAAATCTGATAGAGCACGGCAAGCAGGTCCACGTGTCGAGTCATACGTCACGCTCTTCCAGTCTGCGCGAATCCGGGCACGGCCCCCCGGGCTCGACGCGACGATCCGGCGCGAGGCTCGCGCCCCGCACCAGCGGGGCACGACGCGAAGCGGCCGGGTATAGTATTGTGCCATCAGCGATGCGATCTGTGCTGCTGACATTTCTGCTGTTTCTTCCAGCCGCCGCTCAGGCCCAGATTCCCGTTCTCAACGTGTCCACCGCGCGCCTGTCGTTCATCACCTCGGGGACCAGTCCATTTCCACCCGCGCAGCAGGTGCGCATCAGGAATTCCGGAAGCGGGTCGCTCACCTGGCGCGCGACGACCTCGGCACCGTGGATTGTTCTCCAGCCGGCCGACGGCGGTACGCCAGGCACGCTGACAGTGACGGTCGACCTCGGGTCGCTGCCTGCCGGCGATTACAGCGGCCGAATCGTGGTCACCGCGCTCGGGGATGCGGACGATTCGCCAGCCGCCATCGACGTCGCGCTGACGCTGGTCGCGGCGGCCAAGCCCGCTTCGGAACCGGCTCCAGTTGCGCGGGAGGTGCCCTCGGCTGCCGCGGAGGCCCCCGCTGCGGACCGCGAGAGCCCATCGGGCCAGATCAGGCTGTCGGCGCCCATCGGATCGAGACTGCCGGTGACATCGGCGCTGGAGATCGGCGCACCGCCGGGCAGCCGGGCGGTTGCCTGGACCGCAAGGTCTGATCAACGGTGGCTGACGGTCGAGCCGTCGCGAGGGACCACGCCGTCGAGCGTCACGGTCCGGGCCGCCCCCGCGGACCTGAAGCCGGGCGAGGCGCGGGCCACCGTGCAATTCGTGGACAACGCCGGGACGCCGCTGCTGGTGGTGCCCGTGATCCTCACCATCGGCCGTGACGCGGTGGCCGCGGCCGCCGATCTGGCGATGTCGTCGGCGGGACTGCCACCAGCCACGCGCAATTTGCCGTACAGCCAGGCCATCCCGATCAAAGGCGGCACGCCTCCCTACGACGTTCGGCTGATCCAGGGACGTCTCCCGCCTGGCCTGTTCCTGGCGAACGGGGCGCTCTCTGGCGTCGCGCGCGTACCGGGCCTGTTTCAGTTCGTCCTGGGAGTGGCGGACTCGTCGGCGCCGCCTAAGAAGGTCGCGATGCCACTGGCGATTCGCGTGGTCACGATCTTCGCGGGCACAGCGCTCTCGGTGACGCCGCCGGCGGTCGGCCTCGCATTCGTCGCGACGCAACGGCCACCAGCGGCGCGTCTGGCCGTCTCGAGCGGAGGACAGCCGCTCGACTGGCATGCCACCACCGACGCGGCGTGGCTCAAGCTGGTGCCCAGCGACGGTGTGTCGCCCGGATTCGTCCAACTCGAAGTGAACGCGCAGGACCTCGCCGCAGGAACCTACGTGGCCACCGTCACGGTGATGATGGAAGGCGCGCCGAACAGCCCGGCCAGAATTCCCGTGCAACTCACGGTGCGGAAATAGGAGGTCGGATGCCGGGGACCGACGATGAGATTCGCGCCAAAGAGTGTCCCGTCTGCTTCGACACCATGCGCATCCACACCCGCGAACGGTTCGAGCGCATTCCGGGCAGCGGCCAGACGGTCCGCCTGGTCGTCAGGCAGTGGGAATGCCCCGACTGTTCCCACGAAGAAGTTGAGGACGAGGACGGGAACGGGTAGGAGAACCGACCGCGCGAGTAGCCAACCAGAGGCACCGAAGATGCGACCGCCGGTGCGGCCAGACCCGGATCGAGGCCAGACAGGAGCGCGAGGCGGCCGTGAGGACGACACCGGCGCGCCGAGCGCTAGCGCGCGCCAAGCCTCAGCAGGATCTCCCGACGGATGTCGTCGTCGAACTGGTCGAACGCCATTGCCACCTCGCATTCGTCGCACAACACTTCGAATACCGCAGGGCGGTTCTCTTCGGCCACGTTGACGTCGACGCCTTCCAGTTGGACCACGTGCATCTGCAGGGTCTTCACGAGAAAACTCTTCGCGTTGCCGCAACTCGGGCACGCTACAGCCATTGTTTGCTCCTTCATGCGCAGGTCCGCCCCGCGCCATCCTCTGATTGTATGGAATGGCAGGTGATTGAGGCAATCAAGATCTTCGGCGCCCGCCTGTGAGGTATATTCGTCGGACTGGCATCGGCTGGCTCACCAGCCCTGTCCCGGCGTTCTGGAACATGCGCGAGATGAGCACCATGACTTACGAAATCCGATCGGAACAACGGGGCGGGCACTGGGTCGCCTGGATCGTCAGGACGCCTGGCGGCAAGCCGGATCAGTCGATCCTGCTGGTCGGCCGAACGAAAGCAGAAGCCGAAAAGCGCGCCGACGACTGGGCCAGCGGGCGCTCGCACTAACGCGGGCGAGGGCGTGCGCGCCGCGTTCGCTCAGTCCGGGTACACCAGAATCCCCCGAACGGCCGCCCCGGGACACAGGGTTCGCGCCGCGCCCACGTACAGGTCGAGTTGCCGTTGGTCGGTGTCTCGACGGCTGCCCGTTTTAAAGTCCACCACCACGACCTCGCCCTCTGGCGTCCGCGCCAGGCAATCGATGACACCCCGAAGGATTCGGCCCGGCGCCGCATCGGACACCAGCGACACGGGCACTTCGTACTCGCAGGTGGCCCGCTCCAGAATCGTGGCGAGGTCGGGCTGGCTCCGCATGCGTCGATAACGCTCAACCGCTTGCGCGACCGCGGCGTCGGCGTGCTCGGCGTGCAGCCTGTCCTGCTGGTCGAGCAGCGCGGCCGCCCGCTCGGTCAACGCGCGAACGTCGTCGGTGCGCACCCCAAACTGGAACAACTTGTGGACGATCCGGCCCGCCACCAACCGGTCGCGATCGCGCGCGCCGCCTCCGGCCGGATCGCGGGCGGCGTCGGGCGACACGGCGCGGGTGACCGCGACGCGAATCACCGCGTCGGCTGGATCGAGCTGGTCGAAATCGTCGTCCGCGGCGGGCGCGCGGCCGGACGACACGACCAGATCCGGCATCGATCCCACCGGTGTCTCACCGACCGACTCTGTCGGAGCGCCGTCTGTCCGGGCCGCGTCTGTCCCGGTGGTCTCTGTTTGGGTGGCGTCGGCGTCTGGCTGCACGACAGCGTCGGTCGATGCCCCGCGGCACCGGCGGAACCGGTGCACGCGTCCCGATGAGGCCCGCCAGAGAATCTGGCCGCCGTCGGGACCCGGGCGTGCGGCATCCGCCACGGCCTCACACAACGTTGTGGGCATCACGCTGGCCAGACTCCCCCGCCTGGTGGTCATCACTCCCCGCGTGGTGGTCGACGTCAGGTAGAGTCGATCGCGGGCACGCGTGATCGCCACGTAGAGGAGACGCTTGATTTCTTCGTCGTCGCGGTCGGCCGCATCGTCGTCGAACTCGGCGTGGAAATCGCCAACCGCAACTGCTTCGTCGTCGGGCGCGTTGGGCGCAATGCGAATCGGGTCGGGCGCGCCGCCACCCGCTCCCCGCGAGAGATCGACGAGGAAGACGACGGGAAACTCGAGGCCCTTGGCCGAATGCACCGTCATCAGGCCCACCGCGTCGAGCGCGTCCACCACGGCGTTGGATTCGTCGCCCGCCGACAACTGGTCGAGCGCGTCGGCGAGCCTGGCCAGCGTCAGGTACCCGCGGTTCTGGATCCGGCGAATCAACGCCCGCATCTTCTTGACGTTTTCGCGGGCCTGCTGCGCGCGCGGGCCGCGGAGTTCGTAGATGTACGCCGTCTCGGCGAGGATCCGATCGACTAACTCGGCCGGCGGGATCCGATCGGCCAGGGCGAGCCATTCGCGGACGCTCGTGCGGGTCGCGTGCATCACGGCCCGGTCTTCGTCGTCCAGATCGCCAAAGGCGGCCGGGACGCGGTGGTCGGTCAGCGCCGCCGCCAGCGCCGGTGCCAGACGTTGGAGCCCGGGGTCGGACACGCGCACGAAACGCGACCGGAGCAGCGCCGCGGCGCGCAGGTTCGACGCCGGGTCAGCCAGATACCTGACGAGCACGGTGAGGTCGACAATTTCGTCTTCGTCAAAAAACCCGAGGCCTTTGTAGACATACGACGGCAGTCCGCGCGCATCGAGCGCGCGCTCGACATCCTTGTGGCTCGAGCGGGTCCGAAACAGAATTGCGACGTCTGCCGGCTTCATCTGGCGATAGACCCCGGTTTGGCGGTCGCGAACCGTGGCCTCCTTCAGCAGGCGGCTGATTTCGGCGGCCACCTCCGTCGCGCACGTGCGGGCGTCTTCGGCTGCAATCACGCCAATGACGGGGTCGGCGGCCCCGGCGCCTTCGTCCCGATCGACCGGAAACGCGTCCCGGTGATCGTACCGGAAGGCATCGGACCGGCCTGGAGCCTTGGTCACCTCGAGGAACACGTCGTTGCAGAATTCCAGGAGCGAGGGGACCGACCTGAAGCTCTGGCGGATGTTGTGGAGCGGGGCCTCGCCCACGCGAAGCGCGGCAATCGCCTCGGCGGCTTCGTCCAGCACGGCGACGTCGGCATCGCGAAATCCGAAAATGGATTGCTTGCGATCGCCGACGATGAAGATTGAGGGGCGAAGCGGCGCCTCGTCGGCCAGGCCCATGCCTTCGCCCCAGGCCCGCACCAACTGCAGCACCAGCCCCCACTGGGCGCGCGAGGTGTCCTGGAACTCGTCGACCAGCAGATGGTGGTAGCGGGCTTCGAGCAGGAACCGGCTGCGGGCGAACTCGTCCATCTGCTGCAGGAGGCTCCCGGCGCGAACCAGCAGTTCGGCAAAATCGAGCACGCCGTGCAATTCGAGCGTGCGTCGGTGATGCTCGACGGCGAGGCGGAACACGTGCCACACCCCTCGCGACACGACGGCGTTGAGATCGCGGCGGAACGCGCGGATGGCGTCGTCGATGGCGGGCGCGATCGCGGCCACCCGCTGCTGGTGCGTCTTACGCCCCGCCTTGGTCGAGAAGCATCCCGCGTCGTATTCGGCGGACAGGCGTTTTCGGGGCTCGCCGGCCTTGGTCAGGAAATAGCTGCTCACGTGATCGATCAGGTTGCGGAACAGCGCCGGGGCCATCACGTCGGCGTCGGGAGGCGGCGCGGTTGGCAGCGCGCGTATGGATCGGGCGAGCAGGCCGAACCGGGGATGCCCGACGGGCCCTTCGCCAAGGAACGCGTCGAGTCCCCCGGGCACACCAGCCAGCGCGTCACCCAGGCGCCGCGCCCCGATCGCACACGCGCGGGCCACCGTCATCTCGCGCGGCCCCGAGGCGAGGACGCGCTGCAGGACGCCGGCCGCTACCTGCCGTCTGCCGAGCAAGGCCGCCAGTCCCTTGCGCAGGCGCGCTTCGCCCACTTGCGCGAACAGCAGGGCCACGTCTTCGTGCGTCCGGGCCAGGCTGCGCGCCGTTCTCAACGCCCCGTCGAGCGACTCCTCGACCAGGCGCGCCATCTCGGTCTGGTCGGCGACCTGGAAATCCGGATCCAGATCGGCCTCGAGCGGGAATTCGCGCAACAGCAGCAGGCAGAACGCATCAATCGTGCAGATGCCAATGTCACCCAACCGGTCGCGCAACGTCTGCCAGCGCGCGGCATCCTCGGCGCTCTGGGTCGATAATCGGCGCAGGTGGTCGACAATGCGCTCGCGCATCTCCGACGCGGCCTTCCGGGTAAAGGTAATGGCCAGAATGTTGGCCGGATCGACCCCGCTCCTGATGAGGTTGACGTAGCGACCCACCAGCACGCGTGTCTTGCCGGTACCGGCCGACGCCTCGAGCACCACGTTTCGGCTCGGATCAACGGCCGCGGCTCTGGCCTCCGCGTCAATCTCGGGCGCGCGTCCCGACGGCACGGGAGATGGTCCCGGATCGCCGTTGACGTTAGGTGTCACCAACGTAGTCCTTTCGGCACACCGCCACGTACGGACAGCGGGCGCACGTCCGCCGCTCGTGCGGCGCGGGAGGGAACACGCCTCGCTCGATCAGATCCACCACCCTCAGTATCCGCGCCTCGCCCTCGGCCAGTGCCGCGTCGAGTCCGGCTTGGTTTTTCGCCAGCGGCACGAACGGCGTCTTGCCGAAGGCAATGTACGCCGCTTCGGCCGGGCGCCAGGATCGGCCCAGGTGGCCCTCGAGTTTCTGGGCGGCGCTGGCCGCATACGCCGGAAGCTGGACGACCCTGGCAAGCGCCGGGGCGCGCGACAATTTGTAGTCGAACAGCCGGAACGTCCCGTCGGCCAGCAAGTCGATGCGGTCGGCAGTGGCTCGAAGGGACACCACGCGCGGCTCGCCTCCCGATCGCAAGCGGATGGGTGCGTTGAGCGAGTACTCCATCAGCCGCTCGACCACCGACGTGGGCCGTTCGGCCTCGATCCGGAAGACCACGTCGCCAAAGCCGGACGCGACCGCCGATCCCATCAGGCGCGCGCGCTGCAGCGCGGCATCGGATTCGGGGATGTGCGCGAGACGCTCCTCGGCGATCTGCGCGAAGCGGGCACGGGCCTGGTCGAGATTGTCCCAGGTGATCGCGCCGTGGCCTTCCTGCTGCCACGCCTCGTAGAAGTGCTGCAGCACGTCGTGCACCAGCTTGCCTTGCGCCCGCGGCCCGAGCGATTCCTCGTCGTCAGGATCCTCCTCGAGGCGAAGTACGTGGCTCGCGAAAAACGCGAACGGACAGGACAGGTACTGGTCGAGCGCGCTGACGTTGTAGGCCGCCAACCGCGGATCGATCGACTGGCCGTGGAACTGCGGCCGAGATCCGGGGTTGCGGCCGAGACGGATCGAGAGCCAGGTCGCCGCCGGTCCGCCCAACGCGTCGGGGCAGATCGGGTCGGTCAGCAGGGCCTCCTCGACCGACACGCGCGAATCGGAGACCGCGGCGTCGCGCAAAACCGACCAGCCTCCATCCGACAGGGTCTCGAGAAACGGCGACGGTTCGACGATCGCATCGTCTTCGAGCGTGAAGGTCGACACCGCCACCTCGCGCGACGACGATCGCAGCAGATCGGCGAACGCGGCGCGCTCGGCTGCCCGGGCGTCGGCCTCGGCCGGCCAGCCAAGCTGCGACAGCAGGCCGGCCGGATAAAAAATGCTTCGCCGTTCCGAGCCCGGCCATTCGCGTTGGGTTACTCCCACCACGTACAACCGATCGAAGTCGCCGAAACGGGCCGCGTCGGCGTCCAGCAGCCGCACGCCCGTGTGGCCCTGCTGCGGCGCAAAGGTCTGCTGGCCAATCCAGCGGCGGACCGCCGCCGCCACCTCGGCAAAGGGCCGTGGTTCGTCGTCGTGCTGCCGATGCGCATCACGCAGTCCGCGAAGGCAGAGCAGGACGGCGGATCGCGCCCGCATCAGGCGTTCGCGCGTCGGGTCGGCGACCGCGACCGGGCGCTCGTTGGTCGTCAAAAACGTCAGCAACGCGTCGATGTGCGACGAGGGCGACGAGGGCTGCGTGAGCGGCTCCAGGTGATTGGCGATGCGCACCGCCACGCCACACGCCGGCTGCGGCGATGAACGCCGGCCAGATCCACTGGCGCGCGGGGTCGGCGGCGAAGCAGAGGACCAGGCCTCGGCGAGTGTGCGGAGTTCTGCCGCATCACCCAGGAACCGCGCCTCGCTCAACGCGCGGTCGAAACCGGCGACGTCGGCCGCCGACAGCCTGTGGCCATTCGCGCCGAACTCGAACACCGGAGAACGGAGCAATCCGACCAGCGCCGTGCGAATGAAATGGCTCTCGACGCATTCGAAGACCAGGTCGAGGGCGGACGCATATGGCTCCGAGGCGAGCGGCAGCGCGTCGAACGCCTCGTACGGCACACCCGCAGACGGAAACAGCCGGCTCGCCAGGTAGACGTACGGCAGCGGCCGCTTGAACACCACACCGGTGCGTTGCAGCCCGGGGGCGGATCCGGCGGCGCGGGCGTCACGCTTGATGCGCCTGGCGACCTCGCGCAGTTCCTCTTCCCGGTCTCGAGCCACTCGGTAGAGGGGCGCATCCGGCCCGGGTGGCGCGATCAGCGCCGGGATGGATCCGGGCGGGGTGCCGGGCCCGGAGGTTTCGTCGATCCCCGGCAACGCATCGCGAAGCCGTGTGAGCCACCCCGCCTGAAGCGCGGCGTCGGTGGCGACGATGTCGAGGCGCGCCAGGCCCGACTGCCGCGCCAGCAGGTCGAAATCCGCGGGCCAGAGGCCGTGGGCGTCTCCCGCCTTGTCGGCCACGGCGACCACGACGTGATCGAATCGAGACGCGGGCGCGGCCAGCAGGCACTCGCGCATCCGGTGCTCGTCGAACGCGCCGGCGGCCGCCAGCCTGTCCTGATAGCCCCGAAACGAAGCGGCCATGAACCGGGTCTGTGCCAGAAGGCGGACCGCCCCGCGATCGGTGTCGGCTTCTCGTGCGAACTGGTCGCCCATCAGCCGCTCGAAGTCGTCGACGGCCCGCAGGTTGCGGCGCAGCGCGTCGTAGAAGGCCAGCATCTCGGCGACGATGCCCGGGCGGAGCGTGAAGGGAGGCACCACGCCGTCGGCGATCGCCGCGCGTGCCGCGGACCCCAACAACACCTCCCGCTGGTGGGGCGACGGGCATGGATGGTCGAACGCGAGCCCCTCGTGCTGGAGCGCCAGCCACTGATCGCGAGTCACCAGATGCGGAAGCACAATCGCGCCGCGCCCCGCGGCGAACGCGCGGTCTTCGAACAGCCGTCGCAACTGCTCGGCCGCGGTCTGCGTAGGCACGATCACCGCACGGGCTCTCGGAGCAAAGAGGTCGCCGGCCAGGGCCAGATCGACGAGGCGGTCGCGGAACTGCCGCAGGTCGCGCGCCCGGACCAGCCGCGTCGATCGAGGGGTAATCACCGGGGTTTGGGCGGCGCGAAAAACGCGCTGATGTCGTCGCGGGATCTCGCCACCAGCAGCAAGGCCCCGGCCGCCGCTGCCGACCCATTGCGGGCGGCTTCCAAGTCGGCGTTGGTGACGGCGAGGCGACGCGTGTTGATCGCGGCCTGCATCAATTGCACCGCGCTCACCAACGCTTGGTGAGAGGCATGCAGTTGGTCGGGCGGCGCGAGAAACGCCAGCGCGACTCTCGCCTCCCCAATCCGGCGGTCGGCCTTCTCGAGGTCGCGAAGATCGGGGCCCGACATCGACCGGATGGCTTCGATGGTCGCCCTCACCTGATCCAGCAGCCGCCAACTGGACGCCACCCCCTCCCGGTAGACGCGGTACGTTTCGTCGCGATAGGTCCACCGATCCAGGTCGAGCCGTCGCTGTCTGGTCGTTTCCACGCGAGCCTCGAGCGCGGCGACGAGCGACTGGAAATCGCCCGGGCGTCGCCGCCCCAGCGTGTCGTCTCTGCGCCGCGCGTCGGCCAGCACGCGCTCCACGCCCGTGACGTCGACTCGCGCCACGCGTTTGTCGGCCGCACGCAGGGCGCGCGAGACGAACTCGCGGTACTGACGATCGACTTTCGCCGCGGCCTTTTCGTCGCTGGCCACCCGACGCCGCATCGATGCCGCCCAGTCGGAACCGCCGCCGGACGGCAACCGCGAGAGCGTCGTCAGAATCGCCGCCTGCAGCGACATCCGGTCGGCCGCCACGTCGGTGGTTCGGGCCGCCTCGGCCGCCAGTTCGATCGATTCCTTCGTCGTCGGCGGCGGCAGCACCGCGCCGGTGGGCGGTTCGATGGTCGCGACCAGGTCGATGGAAAAGTGCCGTTCGCCCGCGTCGGCGCGCAGGCCGGCAATGGTCTCCTCGACGGCAGACGCCAGATCGCGGACGTCGGTGGCCCGGTACCCGAAGTGCTGCGCGGGCCATTCGACCAGACGCCGTCGCGCTTCCTGGGCCGCGGCCAGCCTCGCCACCGCGTCTCGCGAGAACGCAATGGCGGTCAACGCCCGGGCCATTTCGTCGGTCAATGCCTTGTAATCGGATTCGCCGCGCGTCTGCGCGTAGCGCTGGTACCGCACGGTATCGGCGTAGGCATTGGTGCGCTCCCAGTCGATCAGCGCGGCCGGAAGGCTCATCATCTGCAGCGCGCTCGGCTCGTTTGAATCCCCCAGCGCGAGGGTAAAGACGACGCGGTCGCCGACGCGTGCGCACTCGCCCCAGCTGACCAGCGGCGCGCCGCTCTTGAGGAACAGCCGGAACAGCATCGGGCCGGGGGCGGTCTGCGCCGAGGCGCCCACCGCGCCCCACAAAAGCATGGCGGCGGCGAGCCATCGGCAGCTCCCGAAGACACGCCGGATCCAGCCGGCGTCGCACTCAACGTTGAACGGCATGCGCGGGGCTCTTGAATGTCATCAACTTGGCAAGCGTAGTGCGGGGTCTGCGGAGCGTCAAGCGGCTCGGGACCGGCCGGACGTTTCCGGCTCTGTTGAAAACCTGTGGAACAGAAAAGGAAAGCCTGTGGATGATCGGCTAACGATCACGAAACTTCGAGGCCCGCTTTGGCGGGGGGAGGTTTCGTCGCTGTGGATGCCACCTTCGCGCGCATCTTCGCTTGATCGCCCCGGCAGAACGCATAGAATGCAGGAGCCTTCTGAGCGAGTCTTCGGGGCGGCGGTCATCACTGATGGCAATGGCAATTCATCGTTTCGAAAAGGAAATCGGCGGCCAGGTCTACGTCATCGAGGCGTCGGCGATTCACGCCGACCGATGGCGCGCGCAGATTGCGCGCCGGCCCGGCATGGCGTCGGCCCTGATGCCCTTCTACGGGGCGACGCCCGACGCGGCAGCGACCCGATTGATCCAGTGGCTCTCGCTCGCCCACCGCGTGTCGCCCGACGCCGCCAAGTAAATCCTCCGCTCAGGTTGGATGACACGGACCGGCGATTCCGCCGCGTCACATTGCGAGGTATATTCACCGCTATGAACACGCTGCGATTCCCGCTCGTGGTGGCCTGCCTGGCGGTGCTGCTCGGCTGTGTGACGATCGCGCAGGCGGCCGAGTTGCCCCGCGTGCGGCTGGTGGCCACCGGCGGCACGATTTCGAACCGGACCGGATCCCGCCTGACGGCCGGCGAACTGGTCGCGACCATTCCCGACGTGCAGCGCGTCGCCCGGACCGAGTTCGAGCAGTTCGCCAACGTCTCGAGTACCGAGATGACGCTCGACCAGTGGCTCGCATTGTCGCGTCGTCTGAACGAACTGTTCGCCAAAGACGCCGAACTCGGCGGGCTCGTGGTCACCTCGGGTACCGACACGCTCGAAGAACTCGCCTACTTCCTGCACCTGACGGTCCGCGACGACCGGCCCGTCGTGGTCGTCGGATCAATGCGCAATCCCAGCACGGTCGGCTTCGAAGGCGCCGCGAACCTGCTCGAAGCCTTTCGCGTGGCCGCCGACCCCGAGGCCCGCGGCAAGGGCGTGCTCGTGGTGCTGAACGACGAAATCAACTCGGCGCGCGAGGCGACGAAGACCGATGCGTTGCGGCTCCAGACGTTTCAAAGTCGGCCCGCCGGGGTGCTTGGCGTCGTCGATGCGGATCGCGTCGTGTTCTACCGCAGCACGCTGAAACGGCACACCTCGCGCAGCGAGTTCGACGTCTCGACGATCGTGGCGCTTCCGCGCGTCGACGTGCTGACGACCTATCAGGGCGCCTCCGGCGATCTGATCAAGGCCGCCGTCGAGCTTGGCGCGAAGGGGATCGTGGTCGCCGGGGCCGGGGCCGGGTCCACCACCACCGCGCAGGACGAGGCGATCGCGTCCGCCGCGGACAACGGGGCGATCGTCGTCGTGACGACACGCACCGGAAGCGGACGCGTCGCCGCCCCGCCGCGCCGCGAGCGCAGCGCTCCGATTGCCGGAGAGGATCTGCAACCGGTCAAGGCCAGAGTCCTGTTGATGCTGGCGCTCACCAGGACCAGCGACCCGGCAGAGATTCAACGGATGTTCACCCAGTACTGACAGACCCGCGCGCCAAGATCGGCCTGGACCAGACCGACTGGCTCCCGGATGCGGGTTTAAGTTAGAATGAAATTTCCTTCGTCTGTGGGCCAGTAGCGCAGATGGGAGCGCGCGTGAATGGCATTCACGAGGTCACGGGTTCGATCCCCGTCTGGTCCACCACCTTTCCTTTTCGTGTCGTATCCCGACGTCAGATTCTCTCTCGCAAGCCGTAGGACTCGTGCACCTCGACGCGGCGGATGAAACGCGCCGCAGAAAGACCAGGCCGTATGGATGTCTCCGATTGGCAAAAACGAGCCGGCGGAGTGATCGACGTCGGTCACATGCCGTCATTCTCCCTGAAAGGACGAGGCGGTTCGCTCGGCCGGGTCGCGCTGGTCCTGGTCGGCGTCTTCCTGCTCTTCTCGACCTATTACCAGGTGAGCCCCGACGAAGTCGGCATCGTCCAGCGGTTCGGCCGGTACGTCGGCAAACCCGAGGAACCGGGCCCCCATCTCAAGATCCCGTTGATCGACCAGGTGACCAAAGTGCCGGTGCAGCGCCAGCTGAAGGCGGAGTTCGGGTTCCGCACGGCCACGGCCGGGGTGCGTTCGACGTTCGAAGAAGGCACCGACGAAACGCGCGGCGAATCGCAGATGCTCACCGGCGATCTCAACGTGGCGGTGGTCGAGTGGATCGTGCAGTACAAGGTGAAAGACCCGTACAAATACCTGTTCCGGGTCCGCAATCTCGACTCGACCAACCGGCGCACCGAGACCACGTTCCGCGACATGAACGAGGCGGTGATGCGAGCCGTGGTGGGCGACCACAGCGTCAATGAAGTGCTCACCGTGGGGCGCGAGATCATTCAGATCGAAGCGAAGACGCAGTTGCAGTTGCTGTGCGACCGGTACGAAACGGGCCTCGAAATCCTGCAGATCGTGTTGCAGGACGTCAATCCGCCCGACAAGGTGAAGCCGGCGTTCAACGAAGTCAACCAGGCGATTCAGGAAAAAGAACGCCTCATCAACGAGGCCTGGGCCGACTACAACCAGACCGTGCCCAACGCGCGCGGCGAGGCCGAGCGCGCCATCCGCACCGCCGAAGGCTACGCCCTCGAACGCGTCAACAACGCGCGCGGCGATGTGTCGCGCTTCGTCAACATCTATGACGAATACCGCAAGGCGCCCGAGGTCACGCGCCGGAGGCTCTACCTCGAGACCCTCAACGACGTACTGCCCAAGACGGGCCGCAAGCTCATCGTCGACGCGAACATGAAGGGCCTGTTGCCCCTGTTGAACATGGACACCATCAAGCAGGAGGCCAAACAGTGAAGACCCCGTTTATCGGCGTCGTCGTCTTCGTCGGCCTGCTGACCCTGTCGGGGGCGGTCTACACGGTGGACGAAACCGAACAGGCGATCATCACCCAGTTCGGCGAACTGGTCGGACTCGCACACACCGATCCCGGCCTGCACCTGAAAATCCCGTTTATCCAGCAGGTGATCCGGTTCGACAAGCGCTGGCTCGAGTGGAGCGGCGATCCGACCCAGATCGTCACCAAGGACAAGAAGTTCCTGTGGGTGGACACCTACACCCGATGGCGCGTCAAGGATCCGATCCTGTTCTACCAGCGCGTGCGCGACGAGCGTGCGGCGCAGTCGCGGCTCGACGACATCGTCGACGGCGACACGCGCAACGTGGTGGCCAGCAACGATCTGATCGAGGTGGTGCGCACCACCGACCGGAAGTTCGCCGAGATCGAAGAAACCGCCGACATGGGCACCGCCGAGGCGAGCAAACCCATCACGACGGGACGCACCAAGATCACGCAGGCCATCCTCGACAAGTCGCGGCCCATCGTCGCCGAATTCGGCATCGAACTGGTCGACGTTCAGATCAAGCGCGTCAACTACGTGCAGGACGTCCAGCAGAAAGTGTTCGAACGGATGATCTCGGAGCGGCGGCGGGTGGCGGAACGGTCGCGCTCGGAAGGCCAGGGGAAGGCCGCTGAGGTGCGCGGCCAGAAGGAACGCGAACTGAAGGGCATCCAGTCGGAAGCGTACCGCAAGGCGCAGGAGATCATGGGAAAGGCCGACGCCGAGTCGACCCGGATTTACGCCGAGGCGTACAGCCGCGACCCGGAGCTCTATCAGTTTCTCAAGACGATGGAGACGTACAGGAAGACGTTCGCGCAGGACACGACGCTGATCCTGTCGACCGACGGCGAGTTCTTCAAGTACCTCAAACAGAGCCGATAAGGCGCACGTAGTCCTCGGGTGTATCGATGTCGGCATACGCGCCGGCATCGTCGATGGGGACGTCGAGAACCTCGGCGGCGTGGGCGCGGACGACGGCTTTCGCCCCGAGGGCCGGGTCCGCGCGCAGCAAGTCGTCGAAGACGGCCCGAGCAAACAGCACCGGGTGTCCGTGCCGGCCGTCGTTGGCCGGGCGGACAATGGGCGCGTGGGTGCGGCGGTACGCCGCCAGCACGGCCTCCACCGTCGAACTGGCCACCAGCGGCACGTCAACCAGACCGACCAGCACCGCCTCCACGCCAGGCCTGTCGGCGATCGCCAGCCCCGCGATCAGCGAGGAGAGTTGACCCTCGGCGCGCCGGAGATTTTCAACGACCCGCGCTGGCAAGCCCGCCTCCGACAGCTTCGCCTCGATCACCTCGCGATCAGGACCGGTCATCACGACGAGATCGCCGATGCCCGCGGCCACAAACGAGCGTGCCAGTCGTGTCACGAAGACGTCGTGGCCAACCGGTAGAAGCGCTTTGGGCCGCCCCATTCTGGTGGAGGCTCCTGCGGCGAGAATCATGCCAATGATCATGATGTGCGTATGGTACCTCGTGAATCCGTCGACATGGCAGCCGCCCACGGGCTGACAGCAGTCCACCACCTACGATGTTGACGCGCGCGTGCCGAACTGGACCCACCGGGGCGTGAGTTTGAGCGAACCAGGATTCCGAGGCCGGGCGCGAGCACCGTCTGGCGGCGCCCCTGGGAATGGCGATAACGGCTTGACTTCCATTACCGATGCCCCTACACTGGCGGCAATTCCCAACCCGATTGGCCCATCTGGGCTTCGTATTCGTCGCGAATGTCCGGTGGTCGGGTCGTAGTGTGGGAACCCCAGGGCGGGCCTGGGCAACATCTCTTCGGAGGACTAGGATATGCCAAGCGGGACCATCGCACGCCTGCTCATCGACAAGGGATTCGGGTTTATCCGCGATGAGAACGGCCTCGAACACTTCTTCCACCGCAGCTCCGTGAGGGGCGCGGTCTTTGAACTGCTGCGCGAAGGCCAGCGGGTGGAATTCGTCATCGAGGAGTCGCAGAAAGGGCCTCGGGCCGGCGACGTTCGCCTCGTCGAAGGCTAACTGTCAGGAAGACAAACCGGCTCTGGAGCGAGATCGCCCGAGCCGGTTTTGTCGCTTTCGATCGTCGCGCGTCGTGATCGTTGCCGCCGGCCCCCACCGCGCGAGCCTGTCTCACGAGCTCCCAGCGCGCCGCGTCGCTCAGCTCCTCAGCCATCCCGGTTCAGCCGGGGCGCGACTGATCCGTACTCCGTTTTGCTATAGTCTTCAACGGAAGCGAACGGGGCCCGGTGGCCCTCCCGGTCTTCAAAATCGGTCGCTCCCCGCTACCCGCGGGGGGGCTGGGTTCGACTCCCAGGCGCTTCCGCCATTCGACTCGGCCCGTGAATCGTGAGGGCCTCGCTCATGGCAAGCCATTCGACTCGCGCGCGCGAGGCTCACGGGACAACCGGGCCGAGGCGGATGGCCCTGAGCGACCCTGAGCGAGCGCACGTATCCGCGCGAGTCGAAGGGGAGTCGAAGGGCCAGACATCAGCGCCTGGCACCGAACCCTGCGTCGTTTACATCCTCAAGTGCGCCGACGGCAGCTTCTACGTCGGCTCGACATCCGACGTGGCCGAGCGCGAGCGGATTCACAACGAAGGGTCCGTCACGAAGCGTGGCGGCGCGATCACCCGTGCGAGCGTCAGGTGCTGACCGTCGTGCAAGACCACGGCGTCTTCAGGAATCCGCACCGGCCTCTTCATGGGCGGGTGCTGACCGGGCCTCCCGCCTGGTCCTGGCCCACGGCCAGTGCCGCGGCTTCCCGTTGGGCCAAATCCGGGCGGGCCAAACGGCGCCGACACATCCTTCGACACCAGAAACAACACATCGTCATAACGCTGCCAGTCATCTGGGCGCAGCGCCGACGTCTGCGCCACATGCGTGTGCAGCACCCACGCCGCGTTCCATTCGATGCCGTGCTCCGCGACAATCAGCGTGCGCGCGGGCCTCGAGATGTCGGCTGAGAGGGATTTCATCTCTTCGTATGCGCCCGAACTGAGGGGCCGCCACACGACTGCGGTGTACGGCACTCCGGGGCCAATGACGGCAAGACACACGAGAACCGTGAGCGCGTGGCGGAGTCTCCGGCGCTCGACGTGGAGCAGCGCAAACATCGCCACGACAATCGCCGGCAGCAAGGCGATGAGCGCCAGCCTCAGGGCGGCGTCACCGTGCACGATCCACGGCCCCGTCATCACCACGATCGCCAGCACACTGCCGGACACCAACGCGATCTGCGCGTCGGTCAATGCGTCGCGCCGTTTCCAGACCAGGCGCAACACCCACGCCGCCAGACCTCCCAGGGCCGCCAGATGTGCGACGGTCGTGGCCACGATCATGAATGACAACCCATGATAAGCGGGCGCCACGGGACCGGACATCGAAGGGAGCGGAGCCTGTTGGCGCCACAGGAACGCGGCCGGGTCTGTCAACGCACCTGCCAATCGCTCGACGCGCGCGGGATCGAACATCCAGAAGACCAGACTCTCGGCTGCGCAGACAATGGCCATCGACCCTGCGATCGCCGGGAGCGTGGCCGTGAATGGGGGTGCGCTCGAACGGGTGACGTACACGGCGCAGATGCACGCGGCCACCACCAGCGCCACGCCGAACACGCCGACATGCGTGAACCCCAGAAGCGCGAGGCACAGTACCGTCGCGCCCAGAGTCCCACGCGACGGCCGCTCCATGCAGGTATGCAACGCCCACAGCATCCCCGACAGCCACACCAAGGCGAGGGCGTTCTTGTCGATGTTGCCCGTCATCGCCAGCGCCGGTCCGCCACACGACACCATGGCAGCCGCGGCCAGCGGCGAGAGGGATTCGGGACGTCCGGCGCGGGCACTCCACGTCCGGCCGAGAAGGAACACGGGCACCGCCGCCAACGGCGGCAGCAGCGACACACACAGCTTCACCGCGAGGGCAACGGAGTCGTCGAGACCCAGTCCCGCAACGTGCTGGAGCAACCACGCCACGCCTGCCTGCAGCGCGAAGGTGAGCGGGAAATCCGGCAGGCCCAGCGCCCCCTTCTCGATCAACGATCGCGCCTGCACCAGTCCGTAGGCGCCGTTGACGCCTGGCATCTGCTCCGCGCTGAACACGATCCAGCCTCGCGCGCACGCGCCGGCCACGACGATGCGGAAGAGCATCCGCGTCGCGCTACGGGTCCGCTCAGAAATCAATCGACACTCCCAGTGACGGAATCCGAGGCAAGGTCGAACCGAAGTGCGGGAACGCCTGGTCCTTGAAGTTGCCGCTGAAGCCCATGTTGCGGAGGTTCTTGTGATTGGTTGCGTTCATGATCTCGGCGTACACCGTCATCTTCGATCGGCCGAAAACAAATGACTTGTTCACACGAAGATCCAGCCGTTGATACCCGGAGAACCTCGAGGTGTTGCGAACATCTGACACCTGGGCCGTCTCGGCCGTGAGATCGGAGACGACGAAGTAGCCCGGCACCGGCGCGCCGCTCGCGTAGTTGAAGCGGGCGCTGAGATTGATGCTCGGTGTGACGCGGTAGCCCCCGTACAGATTCAGCGTGTGCCGAATATCGCTGTCGCTGTCGAACCAGGCGTACGTCCCGTTGTCGCGCTGCCGGTTGTAGCCGAGCGTGTAGCCGATCCAGCCGGTGAGCCGACTGGCACTCCGCCGTTGCAGCACCAGTTCGACACCGCGCGAGTACCCGTCGTAGGCGTTGGTCCACCGCGCCGACGACGATGGCCACGTCACCCGTCCCGCTTGCAGCCGAGGATAGATGTCGGACACGCCAAACACCCCTCGGTCGTCGCGAGCGAACGCTTCGATCCTGAACCGCGTCTGCGGGTCGAGGCGATGCTCGAACGCCGCGACGTAGTGCGTGGACCGCTCGGCGGTGAGCGACACACCCTCCGGAGCCAGCGAGGTCATCTCGATATCTGGAGACTGCGCGTACTGGCCCCACCCGAGTTCGATCTTCGATGCGGCGCCCACCTGGATCGAACTCGAGAGAAAGGGCAGCACCGCGTCACGGCCAACCTGGTCGCTCGACTGCCAGCGGATCCCTCCCGTCAGCCGGAGTCGCCCGGAGGGCGAAGCCCACTGCTGCTCGGCAAACCCGTTCTGCGAGAGGCTCCGGCCGTCATAGACATTCGCCGCCCGAAAGGCCGGGTTCTCGTAGAGCGACAAGTACGACGTGCCAGAATCGCTGGTTCGACGCACCTGGTAGCCGATGCGCAGCGGCGAGGTCGGCGTCCAGAACCACGACGCGTTCGCCTGCGCACTCGCGTCCGCGTGCCGACTCGACGCCAACGCGTCTCCCTCTCGCGATTCCGCGTCATCGTGCCCGTGCTGGTAGGCGACCGTGCTGTTGACCACCAACGTGCTGCTGGGGATGAATCGCCAGTTGGCCTTGATCAGCGCAGTGCTTCCCGAGGTCACCGGGACGTTTGTGAACCTCCCGCCATCCCCCGGTGGAGGACCGGCTGACCCTGTGCTGGCGGCGCCGGTGTCGAAGTTGCTGTTCTTGACGAGGCCTGCGTCGAATTGGCTGTCGCCGGCCAGCACGTGCAGCGACACCGTGTGCTTCGGCGTGAGGTCGTACGTGACTTTTCCCTGAACGTCTTTAAAGACGACTTCCGCATCGCTGTTGCCGCCCATCTGATTGATGACATAGGACAGATGGCTCTTGCGCGCGGTCACGAACCAGGAGCCACGCTTGTCGGACGGGAGCGGCCCTTCCGCAAGCAGGTTGACGTCGGAGAGGCCCACCGACGCATGAACGGCCGTCTTCTCTCGACTGCCATCGCGTGTTTCGGCCACGACCGCCGCACCGGTCGTCCCACCGAAGGAGGGCGGGGGCGCAGCCGGGAGCAAGGTCATACTTTGGAGCACCTGATCGTTCAGCGCGGAAATCGAATACCCGTCACCGAGCCCGCCGAAGGTGTGCGTCGGGGCCCGCATCGGCACATCGTCGAGGAAGACGCCGACGCGTGCGAACGGCGCGCCACGCACCGAGAACTCCGCGTGATAGTCGTCGGGCACCGACACCCCCGGCATCGAACTCATCGAACGCATGGGGTCGTCCAGCAGCACGCTGCTCAAGGCTCTGATCTCCGCCGCACCGATTTGCATCTGTGACGGGCTCGCCGGCACGGCTGGGACCGACGACACGAAGGGGTCGGCCGAAACGGTCACCGATTCGCTGATTCGAACCGCGTCGGCCGTGAGGGCCAGCGTGACCTCCGTCGTCGTGTCGGCGGACGTCACGACAGTGGCGCGATGCAGTCTGTAGCCGACCGTTTCCACCAGCAGCGTGTGGGGACCTGGGGCCAGGTTGTCGAACACGAAGGCGCCGGCATCATTGGTGACCGTCTCGCCGGCGGCCCCCTCGATGCGGATGCGAACCCGCGCCAGCCGCTCGCCGCCGTTTGCATCGACGACGACTCCCGTGATCCGGGTGCCGTCCGGCGTCGACGCACTGGTCGGCACGGCGGTCAATAGCAGCGCGAATAGTGCGATGGCGAAGCGAGCGCGGACCAGACTCATCGGCTGACCTCCTGCAGGTGCCCGTCACCTGCGCGACAGGCTCATTACAGCCGAGGGTTGTTCAGGAGGTGTGTGCCTGCGCCCGGCATCGTGTCAAGGCCTGGTAAATTCCCGCTCACAATTCCTTTACGTGGATGTGCCACACTGGGCGCTCGATGCCTCGCATCCTCCTCGTCGACGACGACGAAAAATTTTGCCGGCTCCTGCGTGACTACCTGGCCCCGCTGGGCTACGACGTCGAGGCGGTGCACGACGGCCCGTCCGGACTTGCCCGGGCCCTCGGCGCCGACGTGGCCGCCGTCATCCTCGACGTGATGATTCCCGGGCTGGGCGGGTTCGACGTGCTCCGGGAGCTTCGCCGGACATCGCAGGTGCCGGTCCTGATGCTCACCGCGCTGGGCGACGAGGTGGATCGGATCGCTGGACTTGAACTCGGCGCGGACGATTACGTGCCGAAGACGTTCTCGCCAAGGGAACTGCTGGCCCGGCTGCGCGCGGTGTTGCGTCGCTCGCTCGTGGTGGCTGCCCACCGACCGGCCCCGGAACCGGCGCCGGTCGCCGTCGGTCCGCTCTGGATCGACGTGGGCGCGAGGGCAGCGTCGCTCGGCGACAAGCCGCTGATCCTGACCCCCGTTGAGTTCGACCTGCTGCTGGCGCTTGCCCGCGCTCCGGGTCGGGTGCGGTCCCGTGAACAGTTGCTCATCGAAGCGTCCGACCGGGATTTCGAGGCGTTCGACCGTTCGATCGACGTGCACATCTCATCACTGCGCCGCAAGCTCGACGACGACCCTCGTGACCCGCGGTTCATCGAAACGGTGCGCGGCGCGGGCTATCGGATGCGGAAGCCGGGAGCCGACACATGAGGTCGATTCGCCTATCCCTGTCGGTGAAGATCCTGCTGGTCGCGGCGTTGAACGCGGCGCTTGCGCTGTTCGCGTTGGCGGCGACCCGCGTCGGCCCCTGGCCTTTCAGCGTCGAGGATCTGGTGCTGTCGGCATCGGCTGACCATGTGCAGGACGTCACCCGCCGGTTTGAGGTCGAATTGTCCATCACGCCGCGCGAACAGTGGGACCGGATGGCCGCCGACTACGCGGCCGAGTATCACGCCGATTTCCTGTTGATCCAGGCCAACGGAACGCAAGTCGCAGGCCGGCCCCTTCCCATCCCCGATCGACTGGCGCGTCGCCTCGCCGGCCCGCGACCTGAACGGGGTCAACTCCCCGGTCTATTCGGAGGGCCTCCCCGGGGGCCGAGTGCAGGGCCGAGTGCAGGGCCGAGTGCAGGGCCGATCGCCGCGGAGAGGTTCCGGCCGCCGCCGCCATGCTTTTTCCTCATCTCCCCCCAGGCGCCCCACTACTGGATCGGGGCGAGCATTTCGGTGCCGTCGCGCCCGGGGGCCGTGCCGGCCGGCGACACCCTGCTGATCGTGTCGAACGACGTGTTCACCAATCCGTTCCTGGCGCGCACGGTTCGCTCGGCCCTGCTGGCCATGGCAACCATCGTCATCGCCATCGTGTGTTGGGTGCCATTGCTGCGCGGCCTCACCCGCGCGATCCACGCGCTCGAGTCGGCCACGGCACGCATTGCCGAGGGTCGGTTCGACAACCGCGTCGACGAACGGCGCGGGGACGAACTCGGCCGGCTTGGACGGGCGATCAACCAGATGGCGTCGCGCATCGAAACACTGGTCAGCGGCCAGACGCGGTTCCTCGGCGACACCGCGCACGAATTGCGGTCGCCGCTCGGGCGCATGCAGGTCGCGATCGAGTTGCTCGACCAGCGTGTCGGCGACTCCGATCGCCAGTATCTTCGCGATGTACGCGACGACATCGACGAACTGGTCCGCCTGACCGACGACCTGCTCGAGTTCACCCGGACGCGCCTCTCCGGCCGGGACGAACCCCTGCGCCCGACGGATGTCGGCCACGTCATCGCCCGCGTGTTGCGCGTCGAAGGAAAAGGCGCGGACATCTCGACCCTGGTGCCCGATGGCCTCATGGCCATGGCCCGCCCGGATGACCTGCTCCGAGCCCTCAGCAACATCGTCCGAAATGCGGTGCGCTACGCGGGGCATGCCGGACCGGTGTGCCTCTCCGCCGATCGACATGACGACGTCATTCAGATCGTGGTCGCAGACGCCGGCCCGGGCGTCCCTGATGAAGCGCTCGAGCGGATCTTCTCGCCGTTCTATCGCGTCGACCCGTCACGGGCACGGCGAAGCGGGGGGACCGGCCTCGGCCTCGCGATCGCGCGCAGCGCGATCGAGGCGTCCGGTGGTTCCGTCGTCGCCGCCAACCGCAGGCCCTCGGGGCTCGAGCTGCGGCTGACGTTGCCGGCGGCGTGACAGCCCGCGATCCGCCACGCCACGACCGCCCGACTCTCCGGGAGGACATGAGCCAGGATCAGCCATGACGCTTCGGAGCCGAATCGACGCTGGGTTGCTCGCCCGGCGCAACGGTGTGCTGAAGCTGCAGGGCGGCGTCTCGCAGTTGAGCATTGAGGCCGACGGACACCGGCACACACGGCGACGTCCAGCGGTTCGGCGGCGCTCAGGGCCTTCTCTCTGACGCTCGGTTTTAGAAACCTCGGAGTGAATCAACCAGGATTGCCACTCCCCGCCCCAAGGCGGCGCGCTCGAGGCCGACCGCTATAGCGACCCGGAGGATGCCAGCGGCTACTCGGCGCACGACATCCGACGTGGCCGAGCGCAAGCGGATTCACAACGACGGGCACGGCGCGGAGCACACGGCGGCGCACAGACCGGTGCGCCTGGTGTACTCAGAAGCCCATGAGTCCTGGCCTGCGACGCGCAGGCGCGAATCTCCACTCAAGTGCTGGACGCGGGCGAAGAAGGACGCCCCCTTCGCGGGGAACCAATCCAACCTCCACGAACTTGCGCGGCGACGGCGCCGTTGAACCGCGAAGGGGCACGCCAATCGACAGGCCCGTTGGTGCAGGTTCCAGTCCGTCGCGTGGCGCTAGCGGACACGACGCGGTGGCTTGGTCCAGTTCTCGACGCGGAGGCCCTTGACCCGAGCGAACTCCGCGGTGTTGTTGGTCACGAGCGTCAGGCCGAGACTGCGTGCGTGCGCGGCAATGAACAGGTCGTTGGCGCCGATGGGCAAGCCGCGTTTCTTCAGATCAGCGCGAATCTCCGCATAGTGCGGCGCCGCGGCGTCTGGGAAGTCCAGCACTTCGACATAGGGGAGGAACGCGGCAAGCGCCGCCGCATCCTGCGCCTGTCGCGGCGAGACTTCGACGCCGGAGAGCAGTTCGGATTTGGTGACGACTGACATGCACACCTCGGCCACCGGTACGCCCTGCAGCCGGCGCAGCACAGCCGCGTTCGACCGCTTCATCACATAGGAGCATGTGTCCGTGTCGAGCATGTAGCGAGGCATCAGGACTCCCGCTCCTGGACGGGGAGGTCCTCGACGTTGTCCATGAACGCCCCGGACGCGACCGGGGCGCTCTCCAGGTACGGGCCCCAGTCACGGGGCCGGGGCGAGAGGATCACGTCCTCGCCCTGCTTCCGGATAAAGACCTCATCGGTGGAGAACTGGAATTCCTTGGGCAGCCGCACGGCCTGGCTGCGGTTCGTCATAAAGACTCTTGCGGTGCGCGGCATGGTCTTGGGCCTCCTTGGAGAGATGCCATATACGTCAGTATACCGCCGAGCGGCCGTCCGACCACGCCGGCGCCCGCGTGGCCGATGGCGGTGAGGAGGCGCATCAGGGCCGCGGCCGCCGCCTGAGTAAGACGCCGCTTCTTGATGACTTGTCCGAAAGTCGAAGGGCAAGATATGGCGCCTGCCACCGTGACCTACTTGGTCTACATTCGCGCGTGCGGCGACGGCACGATCGGAGCGGAACAGCGCCTCGAATCAAAGATTCGCTCGCTACTTCAGCCGTTCTTCGATGGCCAACGGATTCCGCCGACAATCCAGGACCGCATAGACCCGAACGGTCTTGCGTAGTACGCGGTAGTAGATCGCGAACGGAAAACGCTTCGATAGCAGGCGGTGGTACCCAAAATGGCTGGCATGAATCCCGGCGAACAACCGGAGGGAGTCGATGTCGGAAAACAGCGAATCGAGGAAGTAATCCCCGAGGCCTGGCTGCTGATTCTCGTAGAAGTCGTAGCCGTCGACAAGATCCTGCTCGGCTTCGTCGAGAATCTGCACCGTCATTCGACGCGTGCCCGGATTCGTCTCTTTGCCTCAGCCCAGTCGCCAAATCCGGAACGCCCCCGCCGAGTTCTTACGGACCGCGCGCGCAATACGTCCGCATGCCACGCTGGCGCCGGCACGTCGCCCGGGGTCGCCTGCAGCGTCTCCCAAAGCGCCTCCATCGTCCGGAGTTTCTCCGCGGTCGTCATCTTGGCCAGCCTGATCAGTGTCGCCACGAGTGTCTCCCTCTGGGTCCGTTCCACTATACGCCACGGTCGCCCGCGCCTCAACGGCTAGCTCCGCGGCCATCTACGTCGCAGGTCGCCGCCTCACGGCCCTGCCGAATCGGGGCAGCAGAAACCCGCCGACCGGGCCGAAGGGCTCTTACACCCGGGCTCGTCACTCCCATCGAAACAGCTTGGTCGCAAGAGCGCTGCATACAGCGAAGATGACGACGAGGGCACCCGCATTCCACCAATGCCCGCTCCATCCCGGTCCGTCCCAGACGCCCCGCATCAGTGAGACCGCGTGGGTCGTGGGAAGCCCGTACGACAGGATCTGCAAGGCCGGCGGGAGCCGACTCACCGGGAAGAAGAGCCCCGACACGCTGACCATCGGATACAGGATCGCCGCCCCGATCGGCTGCGCAAACCGCGCGGTGGGAATGATACTGGCGATGAGGAAGCCCAGCGAGAGGATGCTCAGGGTGCTCAGCAGGAGCGCCGCCGAAAAGCTGGCCATCGGGAAGTTCATCGCGCCGGGAAACAGCCTCCGGCCCGCCAGGACCAGGAGCGCCAGGCTGACGACGCTGAAGATGAGCTTCACGAGCACCTGGGCGCTCAGGATCGTCAGCGGGGACAGCGGCGTGGCCCGAAGCCGCTTGAGAATCCCACCTTCCCTGTAGATGGCGATGATCGCAACCAGCGACAAGACGGCGTTGACGGCGATCATGAGCGCCGCCAGGATCCCAAGGTTGAACGGCGATTGTGCCGTCGTCTGGTCGCCTACCCGCACCGAGCCAAACGCGCGCCCAAGCACAACAAAGAGGAGCACGGGGATGGCCAGGGTTCCCACGACGCCCATCGGCTCCCTCACGAAGATCTTGGTTTCGACCCACGTCAGCTTCCAGAGTCCCTTCAACATCGATTAGTCCCTGACGCCATGGCCGGTGAGTTTGAGGAAAACGTCCTCGAGTGTCGGGAGTTCGGTCCGGAACCCGCGCACGTGAATGCCTTCGCGGGCGATGACGGAGATGACGTCGGTCGCGAAATCGTCGCCCGCGCCGTCGATCGTGTGGGTCGATCCGTCGCTGGTAGCGGACCGAAGGCTGGGCACTCCCGCCATGGATTGGGCGACGTTTGCCAGGTCGGCTGTGAAGACGATGCGCCGCTCCGGACAGTGCTCGGCAACCAACTCGGCGGGGCGTCCAATCGCGATCAGCCTGCCGTGCTCGATGATCCCAACACGGTCGCAGAGGCGTTCCGCCTCCTCCATCAGGTGTGTCGTCAGCAGCACGGTCTTGCCGCGATCCTTCATGGACAGAATCAGCTCCCAGATCGCGCGACGGGCTTGCGGATCGAGGCCTGTGGTCAGTTCGTCGAGGAAGACCACCTCCGGGTCGTGGGCCAAGGCCAACGCGACGAACAGTCGCTGCTTCTGTCCGCCCGAGAGCGTCATGAACCACGCATTCCGCTTGCGGTCCAGACCGAGCCGAGCCAGAAGATCATCCACGTCGACGACGTGCGAATACAGGGTGCTCCAGAGGTCGATGGCTTCCCACACCTTGATCCGTTTCTGCAGGTGCGCGTCTTGATGCTGGACGCCGATCTTCTTGCGCAGCTCCGATGCGTCCCGTTGCGGATCGAGCCCGAGGACCCGGATGGCGCCTCGGTCGGGTGTCCTCAGCCCTTCCACGCATTCCATCGCCGTGGTCTTGCCCGCGCCGTTGGGACCGATCAGGCCGAAGATCTCCCCCTCGAACACGTCCAGCGACACGTCGTCGACCGCGACGGTCGGACCGTAGCGCTTTCGCAAGTGGGCGACGGAGATGACGACGCGAGGCATGATTCAGACTCCGCGGAGATCGCGCGACGCCCCGCATGCCACACGCAGGACGGCGATTCGACTGCGCGCCGATAGGGTACGCCGCCGCTAGGCGCGGACGAGCGTCGCGCCCCAGTTCATTCCGGCGCCGAACGCCACACAGAGCACCAGCCCGCCGGGTGTGATGCGGCCGGCGCGCACGGCTTCGTCCCACAACAACGGAATGGTGGCGGCCGTCGTGTTGCCGTACTTCTGGATGTTGTGAATCACCTTGGCGTCGGGCAGGCCCAGCAGCTTCTGGACGTACTCGTTGATGCGGCGATTGGCCTGGTGCATCAGCACCATGGAGAGGTCGGCGGCCGTCAGGTTGTTTCGCTTGAGGATGGCCTGCGCGACCTCTGCCATGCGGGTGGTCGCCAGCTTGAAGATGTAGCGTCCGTCCATCACGGGAAACTGGTCCCCGCGCTGGACCATCTCGACATCGACGTAGGGCCGGTGCGCCGATCCGAGCCCGGGCACGCAGAGTCGATCGTAGTCGGCGCCGTCGGCGCAGATGATGTGATCGAGGATGCCCCGGTCGCCGCCCTGGCCCGCCTGCACCACCACGGCGGCCGCGCCGTCGCCGAACAGGACGGCGAGGTGGCGGTTCTTCGTGGTGAGGTCCCATTCGTGCTGCGGGATCGGCGTGTCGATCGCGCCGTCGAGCCTGGCCCAACTGGCGGCCCCGAACGTCATGAAGATGCTGTGGACCTCGGCGCCCACCACCAGCACGGTCCTGGCAAGCCCGGAGCGAATCTGCGCGTCCGCCAGCTGCAACGCGTAAATAAATCCGCAACACTGCTGGCGGATGTCAAAGCACGGGATGTTGCGCAGTCCCAGCTTGGCCTGTAACAGCCCGCCGTTGCCTGGCATGTAGTGATCGGGCGTCATCGTCGCGTAGACGACCAGATCAATGTCGGACGGCTGGAGGCCGGCGGTGTCGATGGCCTGCCGCGCGGCAGGCACCGACAGATCGAGCGTAGACGTGCCGGCATCCACGAAGTACCGCGTCTCGACACCGGTGCGTTCGCGAACCCACGCGTCGCTGGTCTCCATCACGGTCGCCAGCATGTCGTTGGTGATGCGACGGGGAGGAATGCTCGCGCCGCTGCCGATGATGATTGAATGGGTCACCGATTGATTTTGATATGGAAAGCCCCCGCAAGTCCATCATTCCGACGCGCCGGGGCGAACGCCGGGTTGGAGGCGGGCGATCAGTTTCCTGGCGACCTCGGCCATGTCGGGATGCTGCGCCGCCCGCTCGGCTAGCGGGCGGGCCTTCTCGGTGTTCCCGAGATTGGCAAACGCCACGGCGCCGTTGTACGCGGCGCGGGCCTGCTGTGCCTGGAGCGTGGCGATCGTTTTCCGTTTGGCCTCCGCGAGCCGCGCCTTTCTTTCGGCTGGCAGGTCTGAGACGGCGATCTCGGCGATGCGCGCGTGTGCGGCCTGCTCGTCTTCGACGTAGCACGGCAGCGCCGCACTGAACACCTGCGCCCCCTCCGGCCATTTCTTCTGCATCACCAGCACGCTCGCCAGATAGTAGCCGGTGTCGCAATCGCGCGTCTGGCGGCCGGCGAAGTGTTCCGCGGCGGACCGGAACTCCCGCTCGGCGCGCTCGACTTCGGTGCGCGCGAGCGCCACCAACCCGGAGAGTTTGTCGACCAGCGGGTCCATCGGCAGGTAACTGCGCGCGACCACGAGGTCGGCGCTGGCGCGGTCGAGTTGGTTGAGCCGGAAGTGATTCCAGCCGATCCAGTAGTTCGCTTCCCCGAGATACCAGGTGCCGAGGCGCACCATCTGATTGAGCACGGCGATCGCGTCGTCTGAGCGGCCCAGATAACTGAGGGCCTTGGCTTCGCCGAGCATGGCGTCGCGCTGGCCGGGCACGGCGGAGGCCGCGACGTGGTAGGCGACGAGCGCCGACTCGGTGTCTTCCATCGCCAGGTAGACGTGCCCAAGGACGACGTTCGCCGCGATCAATGACGGGATTTCCGAGAGGGCGGCCAGCAGGTGGCGCTCGGCGGTGCGCAGGGTGCCTCGCCCGAGCGCTCGTTCGCCCTGGAACAGATGCAGTTCTTTGAGTCGCGGCTCATCCACCATCAGGTCGTCCAGTTGACTCGCCGTCGCTCCAGAACACGTCGAGGCGCGCGCCCGAAGCAGCGGCGCCGATCCGGCTGGCAGCGCCCACGGCGTCTGATTCGCCTCCGATAATTTGTTCGCATACACACAGTCGAGCGCGATCAACTGGTACGCGCTCAGCACGTCACGCGGCGCCGACGCCAACAGCTGTGAACGCCATTCCGAAAAGCGTTCGTTGACCACCCGATACGTGTCCAGCCTTGTGTCGTGCTGCTCGGCCGAGACACCAAGTGACTTCCACGCCACCGTGTCCGCCATCGCGAGAAACGCGGAATAGTCTGCGGGAACAGGAAGGCCGCCCGCCAGCGCTTCCGCCTTCTGCATGGATCGAGCGCTCCCCAATCCCAGCTCGCGCTCGCGCATCGCGAGCAAGACCGCTGTGTCGGTCGCCCGGTAAGCAGCCACCGGCACCTCGGCAGGGCCGGCGGCAAGCGATTCGTATATCGCCAATGCCTCAGTCAGGCAGGTGTAGCACCCGGCGCGGACGAGGCCATCGGCCCTGGCCAATGTTTCCGTCGCAGCCATCGACGGGGCGAAATTCAGTCGTGGGCGAGCCGGCGCGCACGCCGCCAACATCAGGCAGGCCACCAACAACAGGCCGGCCGCCGCGACCGCCACGGTCCGCCTCAGGCGATACGGCCACTCCATGCCGGTGTTGCGCTCCGCCGAGGCCATCACCGTGTCCCGATGAGGCGTTTGAGCCAGGCGATCCGGTCGCGGGTCGCGTCGGCGTTCAAGGCGTGCGGCGCGTCGTACCACCGCACCTCTCTCGGCGATCGCACCGCAGCCACGATGGCGTCGGCCGACGCGCGGGGCACGAATTTGTCCTGCGTGGCGAACTGAAACAGCATCGGCAACCTCTCCGGCCTGGCCAGGTACAGGGGCGGATCGAGATGGGCCGTCTGGGCGATGGCGTCTGCCCGCTGCCGGGCGTCGGCGCGCGTGGGCCACAGCAAGAACCAGTCGCTGAACGCTTTGGTGCCCGCCATAAACACAAATCCCTTGAGGCGTGGCGCGTCGAGCGCGGCCACGATCGCGCCGTACATGGCGCCGAAGTCGTGCCCCACGTAGTAGAGCCGGCCAGGGTCGACCCCCGGCCTCGACGCCAGGACGTCCAACGCGCGGCGCAGTTGCTTGACCTGTTCGATTGAGTGCCCACGGTCGGTCGCGGGATCGCGGTTCTCGAACCACGTAGCGTCGGACCACATGGTGTCGACGAGCAACGACACCACGCCCACGCCCGCCATCTCAACGGCGTCTTCGACGAATTCGGTCCGGTTCGACGTGGGATTGGGCGGTTCGTACCAATGGACAAACAGGATGCCGGGACGGCGCGCCTGCACGCGGCCGACCGGCGCGACCAGGGTGGCGGCCATCCGGCCGCTGGTAATCCGGTCGAAGGTGATGTCGGTCAGCCTGGCCACGCCGCGCGTCTGGCTGCCGACCGTCGTCAGGTTGAGCGGTTTCGATCGGCTGTATTCGAAGACCGCCGCCGGGTACTGGGCGAGGGCGACCGCCCCCCCCATCAGCAGCGCACAACCCGTGACCATGGATCGATATCTGGTAGGTATGCCCACGGCGCATCTCCATCCCGCATGAGGGTTTGCAAGCGCTCTGCGTCGAATCCTATCACTCCAACATTCCGATGGCGCCATCCCGGGTCGCGCGACCAGGGGTGACCCGTGCGAAGATAAAAGGCGATCGGCACTGGTCGGGGCCAACGGCGTGATTCCAGCGTCGAATGATCAACATGGGAACTGCCAGCCCTCGTTCCGCGTCTCCTCGGATGATGGCTCGGCTCACGCGTGGCGTTGCGTGCGGGGTGATGCAGGCAGCGTGCGTGGTCGCGTGGCTCGTGATGGCCGCGCCCGCGCAGGCTCAGACGCGCCCCGCGCCACGCTCGCAGCCCGAACTGACCGGCCTGCTCGCCGCATTCCGCAGCGTCGTCCAGAACGGCGACGTCGACGGGTATCTGCGGCTGGTCGCGCCGGCTTCCGATAGCTTTCTCGCGCTGTCGTTCGCGCGTGGCCTGTTCGGGCCGGGGGGCGCCACCCGGGTGGCCGTCGTGCTGCGCGATCGCGTGCCCCGTGTCTTTCGGGACGGCACCTCTGGCGCCAGCCTCGCGGTCGACGTCCTGATTGAACGGGGGCCGCTGGCCAGCATTTACACCTGCAAACTCGATGTCGTCCCTCCTGACGTGGATGACGGAAGCGTCGCCTCCGGGCAGGCCTGGCGGATCCTGGCGGCCGAGCAACTGACCGGCGTCGAAGGACTCGAGCGTCTCGCCCTCGACCCATCCATCCAGTACCGAGCCCGCAATCTGGTGGTGCGCGCCGAAGACGTGGAGTTTCGCCTGGTCGACGGGTACGTGTTCGTGGCGAGGAGCGGCGATCGCATTTCGGCGGCCGTCCTGTTGGGCGACGGGGAGATGATCTTTCGCCCTTCCCTGCCGGGTGAGCGGAGCCAGGTGCGGATCTTCTCAGGCAGCGATACGCTGCGTGCGCGGTTCGACGCGATCTACCTCCGGCTGTCTTCAGCCGACGCCGATCAACTGCTCGGCATGGACCGCCTCACCCTCGAACCGGTCGATCGGAAACTGCTGGATCGCTCGACGCACGTGTTCGCGGACGAGGCCGAAAAATCCTTCGTCGTCGATCTGGGCGATCTCAGCACGGATCGCTGGTGGGTCCGGCCCCAGCCGGGCGATCTGGTCGCCGAGGTCCGCACTCGGAAGTACGGCACGCTGACCTACGCCCGTTCCTGGAAAGATCACGAAGACGTCACGCTGTTCGACCGCCAGCGCCGGCGTCACATCGCGGTCTACGCGTCGCCGGAGAAACTGGCGCAGCGCGGCCGTTTCTACGACGAGCGGGACGGCCGCGAATACGAGGTGCGGCACTATGACGTCGATGCCGCCTTCGCGCCGGACCGGCAGTGGATTCAAGGGCGAACGCGCCTCAGTGTCACCGCGCTCGCCGATAATCTGACGCGGCTGACGCTGCGACTGGCCGATGGTCTCGAGGTCGAATCGGTGTGGACTGCGCAGCACGGGCGCGTGCTCGGCCTGCGGGTGCGACACCTCAACAGCCTGTTGGTCGCGTTGCCCAAGCCGGTGGTGCGGGGCGCCGACCTCGACGTGGTGGTGACCTACAAGGGCCGTCTGGCCCCGCAAGCCACCGAGCGCGATACTCGCAGCGTCGCCGGCACGCCGGCCATCGAGTTCGACGACTATCCGCCGATGCCGATCGAAGCGGCCTACCTCTACAGCAATCGCAGCTATTGGTACGCGCAGGCGGCCGATGAAGGCTACGCGACCGCGCGAATCAGGATCAGTGTGCCGGTCGAGTACACCTGTGTCGCCAGCGGCGAACTGGTGGGCGGGGGGCCCTTGACCTCGGGGGTGGTCGGGCAAACCGGTCCGTCGGCGGCGCAGCGGGTCTACACGTTCGAGGCCGCGCGACCGATCAAGTACCTGGCATTCGTGGCGAGTCGTTTCGTGCACCTCGACCAGGACGTCGCCCCGGTGGTTCGGAGTGTCGGGGCACCCGCGCCCGCACCCACGCCCCCACCGCCCGCGCCGGCGCTCCGATTGTCGGCCGAAGTTGCCTCGCGATTCCGATCCGACGGGCAGGCCTCGATAGGCCAGGCGGCCGCAATGGGGCGCTTCTACACCGAAATCGCTGGGGGCAGCCCGTATCCCAGTTTTACGCTCGCGCTGATCGAAGACGATTTGCCCGGCGGCCACAGCCCGGCGTATTTTGCGGTCCTCAGCCGCGCGGGCCGCACCGGGCGAGCCGGGCTCAACTGGTCGGCCGACCCTGCCGCGTTCGCCGACTACCCCGAGTATTTTCTGGCGCACGAACTTGCGCACCAATGGTGGGGACAGGCGGTGGGCACCAAGAACTACCATGAACAGTGGATCAGCGAAGGGTTTGCCCAGTATTTCGCCGCGCTGTACGCCGAACGCAGCCGGGGCGCCGAAGCGTACGGCGCCATCATTCGGCAGTTCCGCAAGTTCGCGGTCGAGCGAAGCACCAGCGGCCCGGTGTATCTGGGTGCCCGCCTCGGCCACATTCAGAACGACAGCCGCATCTTCCGCGCGCTGGTCTACAACAAGGGCGCCCTCGTGCTGCACATGCTGCGGCGGTTGCTCGGCGACGACGTGTTTTTCCGGGGCCTTCGCCGCGTCTACGGATCGTTCCAGTTCCGCCACGCCGGGACCGACGATGTGCGGCAGGCGTTCGAGGTCGAGGCGGGCCGGCCGCTCGATCGCTTTTTCGAACGATGGATCTACGGCGATGCGCTGCCGACCCTGAACGTGACGACGAGCATCGAACCAAGTGGAGCGGGAAGCGCTGTGACGATCCGGGCCGAACAGGGCCCGCTGCTCTTCGACGTGCCGGTGACGGTCGCCCTCGAACTGGCGGACGGCACCACGCGGAGCGTCGTGCTCGTGGTGGGTGATCAGGTGAGCCAACGCCGCGTCACCATCGAACAGCCGGTGCGCCGCGCGTGGGTGCTGGAAGGCGAACTGCCTGCGACGCTGCTGAATCCCAAGTCCTTCGGTGCACCAGCACGGTAACGCCGTTGTGCCCCCAGGACGCAGCGCTGAGGGAGCCCCATCGGCCAGGCTCGTCGCACGCGATACGGGGCCGTGGTTGCGACCCGACGCCCTACGTTGTGACCGACGCGCGCCGCTCGAGTTTGTTCCACCCGACCGGGCCGCCCTTCAGCGAATCAATCACCGACTTGATGGCGATGTAGTACATCACCTGCCGGTACACGAAGCGCTGCCAGAGCAGCAGCCACAGCAGGCGCGGCGACTCGCGCCGCTCGAGGACGAACGCCAGCGCCGCCGCCAGCACGTCGGCTGCCAGGAACAGCGCGTAGTAGAACGCCACCTGCCAGAGATCGTCCGGCGTGAACTCGGCCGGGTGCATCCAGTAGCCCATCCCCGCCGAGAGGAGCGACCCGACCATCATCAGATCGATCACCGGAGAAATCAGGGGAAACAGCACCTGAAACAGGAAGATGTTCGGCAGCGCCACGAAGCCCAGGGCCCGATAGCGCCAACGAAACAGCGCGTCGCGGTGCTTCCACGCCGCCTGGAACGTGCCGAACATCCACCGATGCCGCTGCCGGACGAACGCCCGAACCGTTTCCGGCGCCTCGGTGTAGGCGATGGCCTCGTCGTCGTAAATCACGCTGTAGCCGGTGCGCAGGATGGTCATCGTGAGGTCCGCGTCCTCGGCGAGCGTCGCGGCCGAAAACCCGCCCGCGTCGAGGACGAGCTGTCGGCGCCACGCGCCAACCGATCCCGGCACCACCGTGATGCAGCCCAGCAGGTCGAACGCGCGCCGGTCGAGGTTCTGGCTCGTGATGTACTCGAGCGCCTGCCACTTGGTGAGCAGGTTGACGCGATTGCCGACCTTGGCGTTGCCGGCCACCGCGCCGACCTTCGGATCGGCGAAATGGCGCACGAGCGCGGCGATCGTGGTCGAGGTAAACACGGTGTCGGCGTCGAGGGCGACGACCAGTTCGGCGTCGGTCTGCATCAGGCCGAAGTTGAGGGCGGCCGACTTGCCGCCGTTCGGCTGTTCGAATAACACCACATGCGGCTCGCCCGCAAATTCTTCCTTGACCCGTGCCGCCGTCTGGTCGGTCGATCCGTCGTCGACCACCAGGATCCTGAGGCCTGGCACGCCCACCGACCGCAGCAGCGAACGCACGGTCTGGACGATCACCTTTTCTTCGTTGTAGGCGGGCACGATGACGGCGATGGGGCCCGCATAGGCGAGCGGCGGGCGGTGCTTCCGCAACAGGCGCTCCAGGATCGCGACCCCGCCGATGAACGTCAGCCGGCCCAACCCCAGGACGATCGCCACCAGGAACAGCAGGCTCACGAACGACTGCACGAGGTTGACGGAATTGAACGCCGCCGCGTCCACCATCGACTGCCAGTACCCTCGCCCCTGCACCGGCGGCATCACCTGGGCGGTGGTGCGGCCCAGCAACGCGCTGATGGTCACCAGCTTCAGTTGGCGGCGCCGAAGCTCGGCGATGATGCGCGGCAGCGCCGCGATGGTCTCGGTCCGATCGCCTCCGCCGTCGTGGAGCAGCACGACGTTGCCCAGGCCGGCGCCGGCTTGCTCGATCGTTCGGGAGACAATCGCCTCCACACCCGGCTTCTTGTAGTCCTTCGGATCGATCTGCATCCCGACCGTCACATAGCCCAGCGCGGTGGCCGTCTCGACGGGCCGCACCTGCACGGGCGTTTCCGGCTCGGTGTCCTCGGAGTAAGGTGGCCTGAACAGCACCGACTGGCGCCCCAGAATGCTCTCGAACAGGCGCTGCGTCGCCGTCAATTCGAGGCGAAGCTGCGCCCGCGAGATGTTGGCGATATTGGGATGGGTAAACGTGTGATTGCCAATCTCGTGTCCCTCCCGGTACATCCGCCGGACCAACTCCGGAAGCTCCTGGGACGCCAGGCCCGTCACGAAGAAGGTGGCCGGTGCCTTCAGGTCCCTGAGCACGTCAAGAATGCGCGCCGTGTACTTGTCGTCGGGACCATCGTCGAAGGTCAGCGCAATCGCACCTTTGGTCGCGCCGTATCGGGTGACGACGTACGGCGTGGGCAAGGCTTCGAATCGCTCGTCGGTAATCAGGCCGCGCGCATCGTCGTAGGTGACCGTCCGGCGGCCTTGCTGGGGAGAATCGGTAATCGAGAGAATCTCACCTGCGCCTTCGAAGTCGACGCCGTAGCCGTACTGCACGGTTCCCAGTTCGCCGATCTGCGAGCGGTCGAGCGCTTTGGCATCACCGAAAAACGACCAGATTCCGGGATCTTCGCTGCCCAGACGCCAGAGCGCCAGCGCGGCCTTCGGATTCAACGCCCGGGTGACCGCCGCCTGGTTGAACGCCGTGAGGGCGTCGAGAAACCAGACTTCGTGCTCTTCGCCGTTGTCGGCCCGATACCGGTAGGTCGGGTTGAGCGATTCGGGATCCACCGTAATGGTGGCGCCCGATTCTTTGGCGGTGAGCATGGCTTCTTCGAAGGTTCGGCCGCCACGCTTCGGCCAGTCGTAGGCGTAGTTGCCAATCGCCATCACCAGTTTGGCCGGCGGCACGTCGGCAAGCCGCGCCTGCAGCGCGTTCATGAAGAACTGCATGCTCGACACCGGGCCCGGTTCGCCGGTGGACCAGTGTTCGTCGTAGGCCATCACAATGAGGTAATCGACTTTCGCGGCGTACTTGCGGTAATCGAACGCCGGATCGTTTTCGGGCACATTCATCGACACGAGCAGACCGGCCCCATGAAACGCGATCCACACTTCCGACATGAAGGCCTGAAGGTTCGGCTGGCTGGCCGCCGGCAGGTTTTCGAAGTCGATGCTGACACCGGCGGCCCCGATGCGCCGCACGTAGTCGAGCAACTGGGTGACGACCCGGGCCCGGGCCGCACGGTTGGCCAGCATCGGGACGAGGTTCGTGCTCTGGAACGCCCCGCCAGAGGCGTTGTTGACCAGCGGCATCACTTTGATGGACGGCCGGCGGAGGCGCACCAAATCCATGACCTCGCCCTGCCGCTCCGGACTGTCCTCGACCAGTGTGCCGTCGGCCTTCGCCAGGTGAAGCCATTCGGCCGCCAGCACGTCGAAATGGTCGATGTTCCGCCTGAGCGACGCCAGGCTCGCTTCGTCCCAGTTGACGAAGAAGCCAAAAATCACCGGGTCGTCGGCCGGGCGCGGCACCGACGCCAACCGCTTCCATTCCGTTTCGCGCCGGAGGCGTTCGCGCTCGATCTGCTGCCTCGCCAGCCGCACGCCTCGCCGGTGCAGCGGCACGACGGCCGACCGGAGCGGCGGCGAGAGGTGGGCCGAACCGGGCAAGGAGGTGACCGACGGCAAATTGAGCGAAGGCAGCGCGGGATTGACCAGGATGCTTAGAATAAGGAGGCCGAACATGCCGGTGAGCACGAAACCGACGGCAATCGCCAGTTGACGCAGGCGGGGCCAGCGCTTCTGCGACGGGTCGAAGAAGACGGGGCGCTGTTCGGTCATCTTGACGCGGAGGCTACCGGTGCCAAACTGGTCCATGATACCGCGAGCAGAAGAGAAAACGCGCGAGGCAGGAAACCAGGCATGAATCCATGACGACCAAGACGCGTGCCTTCGTGTGTATCGCGCTGCTGCTGGCCGCGCTGACCTTTCGCCTGGGGCTGGCCGTCGGATTCCCCAACGACGAGCCCGACGACGCGCGCTTCTACACGCTACTGGCGCGAAACGTGCTGCTGCACGGCGTCTACTCGGGGGCCTCGGCGCCTCCGTTGACGCCCACCTACGTGCGCGTCCCGGGCTATCCGCTGCTCATCGCCACCATCTACCGCGTGTTCGGCGTCAATAACAACACCGCGGTCCGCGTGGCGCAGGCGCTGGTGGACACGGCCTGCTGCTGGAGCATCGCCTGCCTGGCGCTGGCACTGGTGCCGAGAGCCTGGCCGCCATCGAGACGACGCCGTGTGCAGTGCGCGGCGCTGGGCCTGGCCGCTGTCTGCCCGTTCGCCGCTGTCTATGTGACGACGCTCCTGACCGAGGTGCTGGCCATCGCGCTGGGTACCACTATCGCCTGGTGCGCGAGCCGCGCGACGACCGGTGAGGGCAACGGGGCTGGCGGCCGCGGTTGGCGGCGCGACGGCGCGTGGTGGTTCGCGACCGGATTGGCTGGCGGCGCGCTGACGATCGTCCGCCCGGAAGGGGGACTGCTGATGGCCGGAGCGGGCGCCGGCCTGGTGCTGGTCTGCGTCCGGCTCTGGCGGACCGGATCGATGGGGCCGTCGGGCGCGCTGCGCCACCTGATCCGATGCGGCGGCGTTCTGGTGGTGGGGTTCCTGGTGTGCGACGGACCCTGGATGGTCCGCAACGCCCGCGTCTTCGGCACCATTCAGGCGGCCGCCCCGCCCCTGGTAGCCATGCCCGGCGACTACGTCACCACCGGCTACGCGCGGTGGCTCCGGACGTGGGTCAACCATCCCAGGTTTGTCGGTCCATTCGAGTTCGATCAGGACCGCGCGCGATTCTCTGTCGATCAACTTCCACCCTGGGCCTGCGATTCGCCGGACGAGCGGCGACGGGTGGCCGAGATGTTCGCGATCTACAACGACGGGGTGCCGGGCCGGCAAGCCTCCGGCCCGCGCGCGCCAGGCGAACCGGTCGGTGTGACGCCGGATCTGGACGCGCAATTCGGCGCGCTGGCGGCCGAACGCATCGGCCGCCAGCGGCTGCGCTATTACGTCTGGCTTCCTGTCGAGCGAATCTTCTGGATGTGGGCCGGCCCCCATTCGCAGTACTACCCGTTCGACGGCGACCTGCTGCCGCTGGCCAGCCTCGACCGCAGCACCCATCAGCACATCTGGCTGCCGCTCTTCGCGCTGTTGACGCTGGTGTGGACGGTGGTCGGCCTGGCGGGCCTGCTGCGTCTGGCGCGAGAGCCGGCGTCCCGGATGGGCCTGCTCGTGATCGCGCTGCTGGTGGTGCCGCGGCTGGCGCTGCTCGGGTCGATGGAAAACCCCGAACCGCGCTATCTGGTGGAACTGTTCCCGTTCCTGTCGGCGCTGGGAGGCGTGGCGATCGGATCGCTCTGGTCCCGATGGGCCGATCGGGATGCCGCGTCGGTCGAGCGCACACGGACGTGCACCACGGGCTGATACGGCCCCGGACTTGGTGCGTCTTACGTCTGGCTCCCTGCTTCTGCTACGATCGCAGGCTCGGCCACTGGCGAGAGGATGTCCATGCGCGCACAGTTACTGCCCGTCGCCGTACTGACGCTCACCGTCGTGACGGGACTCGGCGCCGGTTCTGGAGTGGCCCAACGTCCCAGGCGCGTGGCGCCGGCAAAGGCATCCGGGTCGGTTGTCCGTCCCGCGGCAGCCTCGGCGGCCCCGACCGTGGCGAGGCCGGCAACGCCGACCGCCCCCGCCGGTCTCTCGCCGCGCAACGCCAGCTACGCCATCGACGTCGCGCTCGATCACCGGTCCCACACCCTGACCGGGCGGGCCGTCATCACCTGGCGGAACATCACGACGTCGAGCACGTCGGAGTTGCGGTTTCATCTCTACTACAACGCCTTCAAGAACACGCACTCGACGTGGCTGCGCGAACGATCGCGCTCGGGGCGTCAGCCCGGCCCAATCGCGCGGGACGACTGGGGCTGGATGGAGGTCGGGTCGGTGCGGCTGCTGACGGGCGATTCGACGCCGATCGATCTGTCGTCACGCCGACGCTACATCGCGCCCGACGATGGAAATGCCAGCGATCAGACCGTGCTGCAGGTCCCGCTGCCCTCGCCGGTGCAGCCCGGCGACACGATCAAGGTCGAAGTCACCTGGACCTCGAAAGTGCCGCGGACCTTCTCGCGCACCGGCACGATCGGCGACTACTACCTGGTCGCCCAGTGGTTTCCCAAACTCGGCGTGCTCGAACCGGCCGGCTGGAACTGCCACCAGTTTCACGCCGGCACGGAGTTTTTCGCCGACTACGGCGTGTACGACGTCCGGATGACGGTGCCAGGCCGCTGGGTGCTCGGCGCAAGCGGCCGCGAGCAGTCTCACACCGACAACACCGACGGCACGACGACGTGGGTGTACCGGGCCGAAGACGTCCACGACTTCGCGTGGACCACGAGCCCCGACTTCGTCGAGCGCAGGGCGCGATTTGCGCACCCGCGCCTGCCGCCGGTCGAGATGCGCCTCCTGCTGCAGCCCGAACACGCCGATCAGGCGGAGCGCCACTTCGAAGCCACGCGGACCGCGCTGCGGTTCTACGGCGAATGGTTCGGTGCCTATCCGTATCCCAACATCACCGTGGTCGACCCGGCGTGGCAAAGCGGAACCGGCGGCATGGAATACCCGACGCTCTTTACGGCGGGATCCCGGTGGCTGGCGCCTGTACGGGTGACGCAACCCGAGGGCGTCACCGTCCACGAAGCCGGTCATCAATTCTGGTACGGGCTGGTTGGCAACAACGAGTTCGAAGACGCCTGGCTCGACGAGGGGTTCAACACCTATTCGACGGCCCGGGCCATCGAGGCCAATCCGACGCTGACGATCAACCACTACTCGCGGCGGTATTTCGGGGGCTTCGTGCCGTGGGTCTTTTCCGACATCACCCTGTCGCGAGAAGTCTCGGGCAACGGACTGAGCGGCTATCGCAGCGCGGCCAAGTCGGATTCGCCGTCCACGCCGAGTTATCGCTACGACCCGGCGTCGGGCGGCGGCCTGTCGTACAACAAGACGGCGCTGTGGCTCAACACGCTGGAGCGGCACCTCGGCTGGACGACGATGCAGCGCATCATGTCGACGTTTTTTGAGCGCTGGAAATTCAAGCATCCTGCCCCACAGGATTTTTTCGCCGTGGTCAACGAGATCTCGGGCCGCGACATGACCTGGTTCTTCGACCAGGTGTATCGCAGTTCGGACGTGTTCGACTACGGCGTCCAGACGGTGCGGAGCGAACCGGCTGCCGTGGCTGGTGTGGTTGGGCGTGGCGGCACGATGGCCGCCGAGGCTGGTCCGGGCCGCGACGCTCGGGTCCGGTCCACCGTCGTGGTTCGCCGGTATGGGGAAGCCGTGTTTCCCGTCGACGTGCTGGTGGTGTTCGGCAATGGCGAGCGCGTGACGGAGCACTGGGACGGCCGGGAGCGATGGACGTCGTTTTCGTACGAGCGGGGCACCCCGGTCGACGCGGTCGATGTGGACCCGGATCGCGTGCTGCTGCTCGACATCAATCGCACCAACAATACCTACCGCGCGCATCCGGCGGCCGACGCGGCCGCAAACAAGTGGGCGCTGACGTGGCTGGTGTGGCTGCAGGATGCGGTGGCCACCTACGGGTTCTTCCTATGACACACCAGAGCCGTCGGGGCATGAGCCGGATCGCCGCGGCATGGACCGACGGGGCGCGGCGCGTGGGGCGGGCTCCCGCCATCACGACCGGCGTGTACCTGCTGCTCCTGTTCGCGGCCGGGCTCCCGGCGCTGGTGGTTCGGGAGGATGTGAGCGCGGCGTTCGGGAGCAGTGCCGCCTCCGAGACGATGGCCACCGGGGTGAATCTCGAGTGGTGGGAGCAGTTCGGCGAATCGGCGTCGGGGTTGTCCAGGAGTTTCTCGCCTACCATCATCGGATTCGGCGCACCGCTCGACAACCTGAGCCGCGTGGCCGACCACGGCGCGCTGCCGGTCGCCGTGATGGCGGTGGTCGGTGTCGTCCTGCTGTGCTGGCTGTTTCTGACCGGAGGCATCCTGGACCGCTTCGCGCGAGACCGCGCCGTGCGCCGTCAGGTGTTTTTCGGCGCGTGCGGCCAGTACTTTCCGCGGCTGCTGCGTCTGGGCCTGATCGGCCTGGCCGGCTACTGGCTGCTGTTCGGGTACGTGCACGCCTGGCTGTTCGACCGTCTCTGGGGCGCCGCCACGCACGACCTGACGGTCGAGCGGACCGCGTTCGTGCTGAGACTCGCCTGCTACGCGGTGTTCGGGTCGCTGGTGGCGCTCTGGAACCTGGTCCTCGACTATGCGAAAATCCGCACGGTGATCGAGGACCGGATCAGCATGCTCGGCGCGCTTGTGGCGGCGTGGCGGTTCGTGGCCGGCAACCCCGGAATCGTGGGCGGGCTGTACGCCGCCAACATCCTGTGTTTCGGCGTGGTGTTGGCGGGCTACGCGCTGGTCGCGCCTGGGGCCGCCGGGGGCGGCGTCCAGGTGTGGGCAGGACTTGCCGTCGCCCAGGGCTACATCGCGGCGCGCGTGCTGGCGAAACTGGTGTTCGCCGCGTCGCAGACGGCTCTTTTCCAGCAGACGCTGGCCCACGCGGCGTATACCGCCGCACCGGTTCGGTCGTGGCCCGAGTCGCCAGCGGCCGAACGCATCGTCAACGCGGCCGAACGCCGCCCTTGAATAGGCTATAGTCAACACATGTCTATCGTGGTCGAACAGATGGCATCCTGGCTGCGTCAGCAGGTCGAGGCTGCCAACGCCAAGGGCTTGGTCGTCGGATTGAGCGGGGGCGTCGACTCGGCCGTGGTGGCGCGTGTCGCCCAGTTGGCGATGGGTGACGCGGTGGTGGGCGTTATCATGCCGGCGCACAGCGACCCGCAGGACGAGCAGGACGCGCGTCTGGTGGCCGAGCGCTTCAAGCTCCCCGTGCTTGCCGTCGATCTGACGTCGGCCTACGACGATTTGATCGGCATCATCCAGCAGGCCCTGACGAACCGGCCCAGCCGGACGATCAACACGGCGGAGGCCCCGCCCCGTCTGGCGCTCGCCAACGTGAAGCCGCGACTGCGCATGACGACCCTCTACGCGGTCGCCAATCGATTCAGCTACATCGTGGCGGGCACCGGCAACCGGAGCGAGATTGCCATCGGGTACTACACCAAGCACGGCGACGGAGGCGTGGACGTGCTGCCGCTCGGGGCGCTCGTCAAAAGCGAGGTGCACGCACTGGCACGCGAACTGGACGTGCCACGCGGCATCGTCGAGAAGGCGCCGAGCGCCGGTTTGTGGCACGGCCAGACCGATGAGGGCGAAATGGGGTTCACCTATTCCGAACTCGAGCAGTACCTCCGGGTCGGCGCCTCCGCGCTGGCTCCTGACGTGGCGGCGCGCATCGACGCGCTGGTGCGCGCCAGCGAACACAAGCGCCGGATGCCGCCGGTATTCGAACCCGCCCCGGCCCATCGGACCGACGCCTGACCAGCGGTCGAGAGCCGATGTCACATCCGGAACTTCTCGACGACATCACGCGGGCTGTCCTGGCGCGCGACGAAGTGGTCCGACTGCTGCAGGGCACGCACGGCGAAAGCGCCCCGGTGTCGAAGGAGCGGGTTCACGCCTACATCGACGAACTCTACACGACGCAGCGCTACTTTCTCTATCGCGCGTTGCAGCATCCGCTCTATCCCATCCTGCGGAAAATCAAACGCATCGTGGAACACATCGAGACGGTGCAGGCCGCGGTCCAAACCAGTCGGATCATTTATGCGTCGAACCACAGGAGCCATACCGACTACCTGGTAGAGCCGCTCCTTCTCGACGACCACGGCATCCGTCCCCCGATTACCGCAGCGGGCATCAACCTGTTCGGCGGGCCGTTCGGCCTGATCCACCGGCACGTGACCGGGGCCATTCCCATTCGCCGCAACACGAAAGATCCGATCTATCTGGCGACGCTCAAGGCGTACGTCGCCGAACTGCTGCGCCGGCGAGACCTGCTGTTCTACATCGAAGGTGGGCGGTCGTACAGCGGCGAACTCAAAGCGCCAAAGACGGGGCTTCTGCACGCGGCCATGCAGGCCGGGCTGCCCGACGTGGTGGTGATCCCGGTGGCGATCGCCTACGATCTGGTGCTCGAGGATCGGATCGTGGCCCGCCAGGGCGTCAAGCGGCGCCAGCGCGCGTTCGCGCGGGAACTGGCCGAGATGGCGACCATGGCCGTCGGCTACCGGTCGCGGGCCTACGTGGTATTCGGCGATCCGATCCGACTCGACGGCTATGCGCACGAATCGCGGCGCGACGTCCTCGAGTTGGCCCACGTGACGCGCGACGCGATCGGCCGTCTCTACAAAGTGCTGCCCACCGCCCTGGTCTCGGCCGCGATGAAGCCCTCGTTGACCCGCCGCGACCTCGAAGCCCGCGTCGCCACGCTGCTCGACGGACTGGCGCGCATCCAGGCGAACATCGGCGTACGAGACGCCAGGCAGGCGGTCGAGGAGGGCGTGGCCGCCCTCGACCGGCGAGGGATCCTGCACGCCGAACGCAGCCGCATCCGGGTGCGCGATCGCGGATTGCTCAAGTATTACGCCCGGTCCATTCAGCATCTGCTTCCTCCCGCCCCGAACAGGACCTAATCATGCTGGACGCCCTATCGAAATCCTTTTTTCACGCCCTGGCCCGCAGCACGTCGATTGAATCGCTCGCGTCGAAGTACGGCATGTCGAGCCCGTCCAGTTTCGGACGGCGCTTTATTGCCGGCGAGACCGTCGAAGAAGCGATGACCGCGGCCCGCGTTATCCAGGACCAGGGCATGCTGCTCACCCTCGATCAACTAGGCGAGAGCATCACCAACCAGGCCGAGGCCGACGCGGCGGCCGACGGGTGCCTGAACCTGATCGATCACGTCGTGGCCGCCGGCATCGATCGCAACGTGTCGGTCAAGCTCACGCAACTGGGCCTCGATGTCGGGACCGGCGTGTGCACCGACAACCTGCGGCGCATCCTCACGCTCGCCAGGCAGCACGACGTGTTCGTGCGGGTCGACATCGAAAACACACCGTACATCCAGAAGACGTTCGACGTGTTCGCCACGCTCTGGGGCGAGGGGTTCCGGAACACGGGCACCGCGCTCCAGTCGGCGGTCCTTCGCAGCGAAGACGATGCGCGGTCGATGTGCGCCAACCGCATCCGGGTCCGGCTGGTCAAGGGCGCCTACAAGGAGCCGCCCGCCCTCGCGCATCAGGCCAAAGCCGACGTGGATGCCGCCTACGTGCGCATCATGAAAACCCTGCTGGTGGACGGCGTCTATCCTGCCTTCGCGACGCACGACCCGGGGATGATCGACGCCACCAAAGCGTTCGCGGCCGAAAAGGGCATCGGGAAGGACAAGTACGAATTCCAGATGCTGTACGGCATTCGGCGCGATCTGCAGGCGTCGCTGGTGCGGGACGGTTACCGGATGCGGGTCTACGTGCCGTTCGGGAAGCAGTGGTTCCCCTACTTCATGCGCCGGCTGGGCGAACGGCCCGCCAACGTCGGATTCGTCCTCAGGGGCATCTTCGGAGAACGCTGACGCCTGAGTCGCTGCGCCCGTCGACCTCGCCGTTGCCCGACCTGCCCGACGACGCGCGGCACATCGCACACGCCGTGGCGGAAGCGGGCGGGCGCGCGCTCGTGGTTGGCGGATGGGTGCGGGACGCAAGACTCGGCGTGCCCTCCAAGGACGTCGATCTCGAAGTCTACGGCCTGCCAGCGCCTGCTCTCCGCGCCCTGCTGGAGCGCTTCGGCCGCGTCGACGCGGTCGGCGAGCAATTCACGGTCTTCAAAGTGCGCGGTGTTGACGTGGCGCTGCCGCGGCGCGAATCCAAGACGGGACGGGGTCATCGCGGCTTCGAGGTGCAGGGCGACCCGACGATGAGCGTCGAGGAGGCCGCGCGCCGGCGCGACTTCACCATCAACGCCATCGCCTGGGATCCGTTGACCGGCGACTACCTCGACCCGTACTGCGGCCGCGACGATCTCGATCGGCGCGTGCTGCGGGTCGTCGACGCGTCAACCTTCGGCGACGACAGCCTGCGCGTCCTGCGCGCCCTCCAGTTCGCCGCGCGATTCGATCTGGTGATGGACGACGCCACACAGCAGGTGTGCCGCACGATCGCGCTCGACGATCTGCCCAGCGAACGGATCGCCGGAGAGGTCGAGAAACTGCTGCTGCGGGCCCGGCGGCCGTCCATCGGGTTCGAGTTGGGCCGCCGCCTCGGCGTGATCGACCGGCTGTTTCCGGAAATGGCGGCGCTGATTGGATGCCCTCAAGAGCCGGAGTGGCATCCCGAGGGCGATGTCTGGACCCACACGCTGATGGTGATCGACCTGGCGCGGGCGGCGACCGACGACCTCGACCGCGGGCGGGCACTGGCTTTGATGCTGGGGGCGCTGTGCCACGACTTCGGCAAACCGGCCACCACCGCGCACATCGACGGCCGCATTCGCTCCCCCAATCACGAGCCGGTCGGCGTGCCGTTGACCGTCGCGTTGCTCGATCGCCTCAATGTGTATGCCGTGGACGGCTTCGACGCCCGACGGCACATCCTGGGCCTGGTCGCCTGTCATCTGGCGCCAGGGATGTGGCATAAAGCCCCGACGCCAGTTGGCGACGGGGCGTTCAGGCGACTGGCACACAAGGTGGATCTGGAGCTGCTGACTCGATTGGCCAGAGCCGACTGCCAAGGCCGAGCCGGTCAGTTCGACTGCTCGGCGATGGACTGGTTCGTCCAACGGGCGCGCGCCCTGGGCGTCGAACACCGCCCTCCAGAGCCCCTGCTCAAGGGACGCCACGTGCTGGCCATGGGCCTTGAACCCGGGCCGGCGGTCGGCCGCATCGTCAAGGCCGTGTACGAGCGGCAGCTCGACGGGCTCGTGACGACGCTGGACGAGGCCATCGCCGCCGGGAGTGAATGTCTGGCGCGGTCGCGCCAACTTCCGCCAGAGTAAATCGGGAATTGGCGCCTCCGCCGTACGCGGCGCAGACGGCCTGCGCACGGCCTGCTCACGGTTGCGGCGAGGCGCCAGAATGTGGCACAATATTTGGATATGGCAGGTTCTGAGTTCAATCCCGTTGACGTGCCGGTCTCACAGCCGGAGATACCCGTTGCCGACGTCGTCCCGACGCCCGCGCCGGAGCTATCGGCCGCCGCGCAGCGTTTTTTGTCCTGCCGATGGCGACAGACGGCCGAAGACGGGATTCCCGAGCACTGCACCCACCGGGACGTCCAGCCCATGGCCGGAACCACTGGATTCGATTCGGCCGCCTGGTGCCCGGACTGCCTCTGCTACAAAGTCCGCCGGACGCCCCGCAAACGGCCGCCACAGACACCCGAGGATCGGTACTATTACTAGCCGGGGCTGCCTTCGACGCTTTGACAGCGTCAGAGTCACGCGCAGGCTAGGAAAAGTCCCGTCTGTGTTCAATGGTCGGCCGCGGCCTGCCGGTGGTTTTTAGCTCGGCCTACACGCGATCGAATTCTCGCGCCAGTTCAGCCCATTCACCATCCGGCGCCAGATTGCGGTAGCTCCGCCAGTGCACGCGGGCATCGTCTGGACGGTCGGCCTTTTCGAGCACCACCGCCAGGTAGAGATGCACCTCCGGGTAGCCGGGAGTGATGGCCAGCGAGCGCCGGTAGTAGCGTTCTGCTTCGGCAAACCGGCCAAGATCGTGATGGATATTCCCGAGGTTGAAGTGCCCCTCGAACACGTCCGGGTCCAGGCCGATGGCGTGTTGGTAGAGGGCCTGCGCTTCGATGAGCTCGTCGCAGGCGTAATGAATATTGGCCAGGTTGATGATCGCCGGGACCAGCCCAGGATCCGACTCGAGGGCCTTCCGGTAGGCGGCGGCGGCGCGTTCCTGATTTTCGAGCGTCCCGTCATCGAGCGTCGAAGCCAGACGAAAATACTGTTCGGCCAACGTTGGGTCGATCGTCGCCGGGTTTGTTGATGGGACGCCGGCCTGATCGAGCCTGGCACGGGCCTGAACCACAATGGGCGGCTGTGTGAGGGCGACGACCCGGCCAGCCGTGCCTTCCTTCCTGAAATCCAGAGCCAGCTGGCCTGCGCGGGTCGCTTTGAGCACCCTCAGCACGGCTCGAAACGACGCCCCTCGCTGGAGTTCCCTGTGCAACCGGCGGACCACGAGCAGATCCTGGAATGGGATGGACCGCTCGCCCGCCGCGTCGGTCGCCGTTTGTATGCAGTCGTGCTTCTGGAGTTCGCGCAGAAACTCGTCACGGATCAACGGGTACATGGCCAACACTTCGGCCACCTTGTAGGGCTGCGCTGGCGGCACGCGGTCGCCCGACTCGCCGGCCTGGAAATCTCCCGGCCGAAGTTGAGGCTGATCCTCGCGAGCAGACGACACCCTATCCCCCTGAACCGTAATCGCGAAAAACCCCCAACCGACGGCGTGGGGCGACTCACAACGCAACGGTAGTGGACGCGTTACGGCAAGTCAATCGCGGACGGCCAATGGAGGGGGTGGCCGATCCTGGGCGGACCAACCCCGGACAAGCGTCACCCACCGGCATCACCCCGTCCCCAGTGGAGCACAACCGCCTCGGCGCGAAAGCAGGGAGAACGACGTTTCTTGATGGATTGTGGCCAGATTCCGTAAGCACTCCGAGGCACTGTCTTTGCATCACCACTGTCAGCGTCAGCGCCAGAGGAGAATTCCCATGCGTCTCAGGACTGTGTGTTTCGCAACGGTTTTGGTGGTCAGCCTCATCGTACTTTCGCCTGGCAGCGCCAGCGCCCAACATCGAAGGGGCGGGCACGGCGGATCGAGCGGGATTCGCGGCCCGGTCGTATGGTCGGTCGGCGGCGGCGGCGGTGGCGGTGGCTACTGGGGGTCTTCGTACGACTTCGGCATCGGGTGGGGATATCCACGTTGGTGGTACCCGGTCGGCTACGGGCCCTATTGGTACAATCCGTATTGGTACGGCTCCTTCCGTTACTCGCGAGGCTACGGCGACGCCGGATCGCTCAAGCTCGACGTCAGACCGAAGCAGACGGAAGTATTCGTGGATGGCTACCTCGCCGGCACCGCGGCCGATTTCGGCGGCATATTTCAAAGTCTGGACGTCTCGCCCGGGGGCCATACCATCACGTTGTGGCATCAGGGGTATCGCACCGTCACGCAGGACGTGCATGTCCAGCGCGGCAACCAGGTGAAACTGCGCCACGATATGGAGGGGTTAGCGCCGGGCGAACCGCAGGACGCCAGGCCGATGCCATCGCCGGAGTCTCTGGTGGCTCGGGGGCGCGAGGACGCCCGTCTCCAGGACGACCAGCCGTGGCCGCCCAGCCGGCGCGGCCGGCCGTTGCCACCCGCACGGCTCGCACCTCCCGCAGAACAAGCGCCACCGACCCGCTCGGCGACGCTCAGCCAGACGTCGGACTATTCCCAGCTCAGGCTCCGCGTGCAACCGGCTGGGGCTCAAGTGCTGATCGACGGCGAGGCGTGGCAGGGCTCGGGAGAGACTGGTCAGCTGTCGGTGCATCTCACCGTCGGGGTCCATCATCTCGAAATCAAGAAGGACGGCTTCACGACGTTCAAGACGGATGTGCAGATTCGGGCCGGCGAAAGCACGACGCTCAACGTGAGTCTGTCGGGGCAGGAAGGCCAGTAACCAGTAAGAGGCCGCGCGCGGCGGGTGGTGCGTCGCGTTGTCGGCGGCGCCCGCCGCGACCTATTTCGCGGGAAACAGAATCGGGAGCGCGATTTCGGCCGTGTACATGCACCGCGCGTTGTGGCCGCACAGCGGTACCTGCACGACCGTGTGATGCGGGGCGCTGTACCGCTCCGCCATATACGCCGCGAACGCCTGCCCGCGTGCCAGCCGCGTCGGGCCCTGGGCCATCGCCGGACACGACGAGTCGAAGCCCGCCAACGGCAGAATGTCCAGTTCCCCCAGCAAGTACACCGTTGGCCTGGTCACCAATTGTTTCGTCAATTGCTGGTCGGTGAGCTGGGCCGCATAGCCCACCCGGTCGTTGAAGCCGTAGGGCCAGCGGTCGTACGTCGTACAGTTTCGGGCGTCATCAAACGCCTTGAATCCCTTGCCGTCTTCGGTCGGCCGATTCGCGTCGGGATAGCCGTAGCTCGACGGATTCGACACCACGTACTTCACGGGAACGCCTAGCGTGTCGTGCACGAGATTTGCCATTGCATACCGGCTGACGTACTGGCCACCCGCCGAATGACCGGTCAGCACGATCGATTTGAGGTTCGGAAACGTGTCCTTGCGGGCGACAAGCGTCAGCAGTGTATCCATGAAATCGTAGGACGTCAGCGTCTTCTGGTTCACCGCGGCGGCACCCGATCGCCAGCTCTGACCCGAACACGCCCAGTTCACCTCGTCGGCTGACAGCACGTCGCGACAGCTGCCGGCATTGGACGCGAACCGGGGCGCGATAATCACCGTGTCTTCGAGCGCGCCGGCCAGAAAGGCCGCGGCCAACGCCGAACGGAAGTAGTTGTCGGCATCGCGCCCCTGGCCATGCACGACGACCAGGGCCCGGGTTACCGCTTCGTTGCGCACGGTCAGCGGAACATTCCGATAGACCAGCGACCGCGCGGAGCCGGCGCGCAAGCCGATCCACTCGGTGCACGCGGGGGTGGCGGTCGCACACGGTGCGGCGCCGGCTGGCCCAGGCAGCCATGCGAACGCGACGAAGACGAGCGGGGCGAAGCGGCGACTGATCATCTGGGTTCGGCTCCTGGATGCGAGCGGCGAGGTTGAATCAGGCCGTCTTTCGGCGTTCAGCGGGAACGTTGGCCGGCGCGCGGCCGGCTAGCACCGTCACCGCCAGCATGCCCGTCACGTTGCCAACCGTCCGAAAGGCATTGGGAATCGGATCGACGGCGAGCAGCAGGCCCACCGCTTCGAGTGGAAGCCCGGCAGCAGCCAGCACGGGGGCGACAACCACGACCGCGCCACTCGGGACTCCACCGACGGTAAAACTGGTGACGACGGCGGCCACGACGATGGCGATCGTCCGCGAGGGATCGAGCGTCACCTCGTAGAGCCTGGCGACAAAGCACGTGACCGCGATGAACCAGATGGGTGAGGAGTACTTGAAGACGGCCAGTGACAGCGGCAGCACGAATCCGGTGGCCGTCTCCGACAGGCCGAGGCGCACCTCTGCGCCCTCGAGCATGGCCGGCAGCGAGGCCATCGACGAGTGCGTGCTGAAGGCTACCGTTTGCGCGGGAGCCGCGGCCCTCGCGAACCGGCGCGGCGACACGCCGGCCCCGATCCAGACGACGAGGTAGAGCGCCAGCGTCGCGGCGACCAGCGCCAGCGACGAGACGACGATGTAGTAGCCCAGGGCGCCGACGATGCCGACGCCGACGCGCATCGCCAACCCGAGGCCGAGCGCGAAGACGCCTAAAGGCGACAGCGCGACGATCCACTGCAGCAGCACCGTGATGGTCGCATCAATCGACCGGAAGGCGGTGGCGAGGGCGTCGCGCAGGGCGGCAGGTATGCGTGTGGCCGCGACGGCAAACGCCACCGAGAACACGAGCACGGGAATGATCGCCCCATCGGCAGCCGCGCGGATCGGGTTGGTCGGCACCAGGGCGAGGATCCACTGCGCCACGGTCGGCGCCGCCGTCGACGCGACCGGCGACGCCGCGCCCGCGCGAAGTGCCGCTGAGGCCGATGGAGCCATGGGGAGCCACGCGAAGACAGCCGGCATGACCACCGCCGCCGCCGCCCCCGTGGCGGTGAGCAACGCCATCATGATCGCGCCGGCCCGCCATCCGACGCGGCCCAGATTCTGCGTGTCGCCGCTGCCCGCAATGCTCACCACGATCTTCGACACGACCAGCGGCAGGATGGTCATCAGGATCGCGTTGATCCACAGTGTCCCGCCCACATCGATCGCCGCGCCGATCGCCAGCAGCGCCGGCTGACCGGAGGCGGCGCACCCGGCCCCGGCAGCCAGGCCCGCCACCAGTCCGATGACCGCCTTCGTGCCGAGGCTCATGCCTGTCGGGGATTGTTGTTTCATGTGTAGGATCGTGCGGACCTGTCAGGCTTCAAGGACCATGGCTCGGGAAACCGCAGAGGGTGCCGGCTCCGGCCGACACCCTCTGTCCGACAACGCGATCTGCGCCGCGCCTAGAACCTGAATCCCACCGAGACGTTGAACTCGCGGGGAGCCTGGTAACTGCTGGGGCTGACCGCCTGCCCGAACGCGGGCCCCTTCTGATAGTTGACGTTCTCCACCGGCGTCGCGGTAAAGGGATTGAACGCCGTCAGCCCGGTGGTGACCATCGTCGTATTGAAACCGGTCAGCGCCGCGTTGTTGAAGACGTTGTTGACGATGGCACGCAGGAACACTTCGGACTTGGCAATCACCTTGTGGTTCCACGACAGCGACAGGTCGGTTCTCCACGCGCTGTCGAAGTGGAATGCGCCGCGCGCGGTTGCGTAATAGGTGACGCTGGATGTCGGCACCAGGTAGCCGGGGTTGGTCACATACGCCCTGGGATCGAGCGTGAAGTTGTAGTCGTAGGGCGTCCCGGTATCGAATCGCTGCATGAAGCCGAGGGCGAACTGCCCCAGAGCCTTGGGCGCCGGCAGGTCGTAGGTGCCCCAGAAGCGCGCTTTGTGGCGCTGGTCGCCGTTGGTGTAGCCGACCGGATAGTTCCAACTCGCCTGACGGTACTCGGGGAACTCGTTCGCGCTGGCGCGGGTGGCACCGTTGGTGGCGTCCTCGCCCTCGACGCTGCCGCGCGAGAATGACAGCATCCAGTTGCCGTTCAGGTGCAGGCTCTTGGACAGGCGGTAGTCGAACTGGAGGCTCAAGCCCTTGTAGTCGCGCGTCACGTCGTTGGTGTTGTTCACCACCGTCATGTCGAACTGAAGCCCGGTTCGCGGATCGGTCACCTGCCCGGTGCCCCGGTTCACGTAGTTGCCGTAGAAGTCGTAGTACTTGCGGTACACCATGTCCGCCCGCACCGCGCCCTTCGCCCCCAACCGGTGGGCGAGGCCGACCATGAACTCGTTGGAATTCGACGACTTGACGCCGGGATCCACCGATGTGTTGACGCCAACCACGGTGGGTGAAGTCCGAACCGGCCGGCTGGTCCCGCCATTGGCATTGAACCAGTCCCAGAGAATCTGCAGCGCCTGGGCGGAGGTCACGTACGGCCCCGTGGCGCCGGTATTGACCGCCGGGCCCTGATACCAGTAGCTGTAGTTGGACTCGCGGCCGGCCGACGAGGCCGCGTCGGCGATCTGGGTGTTGAACATCCCGACGTAGTGCCCGAAACCCACGTTGGCAATCCACTGCCCGTCGCCATTGATGTCGTAGGTCGCTCCGATGCGGGGGCTCAGCGAACCCGAGTTTCCGACCAGTTTGCCGCCCTGATCCTTGGTGCTGTTCCTGTCGTACCGCACCCCGAGGTTGAACGTCAGCCGGTCATTCAGGCGCCACACGTCGTTGAGGAAGCTGGAGTAGGTGCGCAGATGGTTGCCGACCGTGTCCTGGAACACCGGACGCCAGTCGATGTAGGCGGCGGTGCTGGTGGAGGTCCCGGATCGGAGGATCGGATAGATGTTGTAGCCGTCGAGGATGGCGCCGGTCACCTGCACGCGGAACCCGCTCGCCACCGAGTTCTGGTTGTTCATCCGCATTTCGTCGAAGTAGTCGAAGCCCGCCACCAGGTTGTGCGATCCCATGCTCTTGGTCGAGAGGAAGTAGTTCAACTTGACGTAGACGTCGTCGTTGTTCTTCTTGTCGACCGCGTTCGAGCAGGCCGCGCAGTAGGTCGCGGTATTGAACCGCGCCGACCCGCGCGACCGGTCCCAGATGGGCGTGCCCTTGATCAGATCCGTGTACTTCGAACCGGTGCCGCTGTTGCTGTACTTCCGGCTGGAGTACTGGCCTTCGATAAACAGGTTGCTGGCCAGCACGGTCTGGTAGTTCGCGGCGAGCAGCGATTCCTTGTTCGTGTTGTCGTAGAGACTGGCCGCGTCCATCACCGTGCCGAAACTGTTGTTCGTATAGGCGACGTTCCGCTTGAAATACGACAGCTTGAACGTGTTGCTGGTGTTGATCGCGTAGGTCAGCTTGCCTTCGGCGCGCTTGTCGGCCGTCTTGAACGTGTAGTTGTAGCCCGTGTAGGGCATCGTATTGTCGGTCTGGTTGTTCTGAAGGCGACCCGCGCCGAAGAACCAGATCTTGTCCTTGATCACCGGGCCGCCGACGGTCGCTTCATAGGCCGGCACGATGACATCGACGTTCGAGTCGCCCGGGTACGGCGTGAGCGCCTTCCACGCGTCGTTTGTGAAGGTCGTCCGGAACGATCCACTGAACGCGTTGCCGCCGGACTTGGTGATCATGTTGACCACGCCGCCCTGGAACCGGCCGTACTCGGCCGAGATGTTGCCGCTCGACACCTTGGTTTCCTGAACCGCGTCCTCGACATACAACGCTCGAGCCTGCTGGCGAAGGTTCTCGTTCACATTGACGCCGTTGACCAGGTTGAGATTGTCGTAGGACAGCGCGCCCGAGATCATGATGTTGCCGCCAGGGCCGTTACCGATCGCGCCCGGGGCCAGCACCGTCGCGGCATCGAGCGTCCGCCCGATCGGGATCTGCTCGACGGTCGACGCCTTCAGCGTGGTCGCCACGGTCGACGTCGTTGCGGTGTCGGCCGTGGCGGCCGTCACGGTGACCACCTCGCTTACCGACGCGAGGGCCAGCTTGATGTTGACCGGCAGCCGGTCGGCCATCTTCACGCTGACCACCTGCTTGGAGGAGGCGAAGCCCTGCAACTCGAACGTCACCGAGTAGTCGCCGGCCGGCAGGAACGGAATGATGTAATCGCCGTTGGCAGACGTGACTGCCGAGCGCGCGCCCTGCAGCATCGGCGACGCGACCGTCACCGTGACGCCCGGCAGCGCCAGATTGTCGGGGTCGGTGACGTGACCGGAAATGGTCCCGGTCGGATTGCCCTGCGCCAGTGCCGAGGTCGCAACCGCCAAGACGGTCAGGGCGAGCAGCCACACGCGTAAACGCAACATAAATGCCTCTTTGTTTGGTGCGCCGACGGCGCACCGACGCCTAGTGGAATGCAATGATCTGCAGGGTAGACAATACGGCAAATACCGAGGCCGACATTGTCGCAAAGTGTCGCAGCGTGCCGCCACACCTGTTCCGGCCCCGCCGCCGATCAGAGCGCGTCGGCGACCGCCGCGCCCAGTTCTTCGGTCGACGCGGTGCCGCCCATGTCGCGGGTGCGCGGCCCGTGTTCGAGCACGCGCTCGATCGCCGACTCGATGGCGCGCGCCGCGTCGGGGTGGCCAAGGTGCCCGAGCATCATGGCGCCCGACCAGATCTGGCCGATCGGGTTGGCGATGTGACGGCCGGCGATGTCCGGCGCCGACCCGTGCACCGGCTCGAAACACGACGGATATTCCCGCTCGGGATTGAGATTGGCCGACGGGGCGATGCCAATGGTGCCCGCCACGGCCGGCCCCAGATCGGACAGGATGTCGCCAAACAGGTTGGATCCCACCACCACGTCGAACCACTCCGGGTGCAGCACGAACTGCGCCGTCAAAATGTCGACGTGATACTGGTCGGCCCGCACCTGCGGGTACTGCGCACCCATCGCCCGGAACCGCTCGTCCCAATACGGCATGGTGATCGCGATCCCGTTCGACTTGGTGGCCGAGGTCACGTGCTTCTTCTCGCGCGTCATCGCCAGTTCGAACGCGTAGCGCAGAATGCGATCAACGCCCCGCCGGGTGAAGATACTCTCCTGCACCGCCATTTCGTGATCGGTGCCTTCGAAGCTGCGGCCGCCAATCGACGAGTACTCGCCCTCGTTGTTCTCTCGCACCACCCAGAAATCGATGTCCCCGGGCTTCTTGTCCCTGAGCGGGCAGGGCACCCCGGCCATCAGACGGACCGGGCGGAGATTGACGTACTGCTGGAACGCGCGCCGGATCGGGATCAGCAACCCCCACAGCGACACGTGGTCCGGAACCCCGGGAAAGCCCACCGCGCCCAGAAAAATGGCGTCGTGGTGCCGAATCTGATCGAGGCCGTCCTCGGGCATCATGCGGCCGGTCTTCTTGAAGTGCTCGCAGCTCCACGGAAAGTGGTCCCACTGCCACTCGATGCCGAATCGGCGGCCGGCGGCTTCCAGCACGCGAATGCCTTCCGGTACCACCTCGTTGCCGATGCCGTCCCCGGGAATGGCGGCGATTGTGTACTTGGGCATAGGAGGTTCCTCGTTCGCAGTCCGATCAGTCGACGGGGTCTTTCAGGAATCGGCCGATCCCTGACGTCTTGAGTGTCGCGTAGTCGGGTACGCCGTCGATCACCACCCCGCGGCCCGGATGGATCTCACCAAACAGGCGGTTGAAGGCCATCGAAGCCGCCAGGTGCCTGCCGACGCGCTCCTCGAGCGGCAGCCCCTCGTCGCCGTACGGCACGTAGAGCAAACCGGCGCGGGCCGCGCGGGCAAAGAACTCGTCTTTGCCGTCCAGAATCAATCGCCCGCTGGTCTTGCCGTGTAGCCGGTCCATGATGGGATTCGCCGATTCCAGCAGCAGCGCGGCGGTACTGGTGTGATCGCCGAGCTCCCGGTGGCTCATGCCATGGAGATTCCTGGGCGACGGCTCCAGCCGCAGCTTCACGCCTTCGGCCTCCAGATCGATCGAGGCCATCGTGGCGATCTCCTGCGCCCGTTCGTGGAAGATCACGCAGTTGACGATGGGATTCATCGGGCGGGCTTCGTGCAGATCGACGGTCAGGTCCACACGCTCCTGCCGAATCAGTTCGGTGATGCCGAAGGCGATCTGTTCGGTGAGCACCCCGTCGGGCCGGCCAGGAAACGCCCGGTCGAGGTTGCGCACGTCGAAGTCCGACTGCAGTTGGCCGCTCGGATAATGGGTGTACACCTCGGGATCCGGCCACTGGTGGACGGGATTGGTCAGGCGGCCGCCAAACCGAAACCACCGCGTTTTGCCGGACGGCGTCGCGATGCTGAATCCGGTTGGATAGCCTTCGGCCGACTCGACGTGGGTGGCCGCGCTGGCATTGGCCCGCGCGATGACAAAGAGCCGCCCCGCCTTCACCCGGGCACGTTCGACGAGCAGCACGGCCGTGAGCGTGCCGGCCGGCTCGTTGGCGTGGACGCCGCCCATGACGAGCATCGTGCCACCGGGTTGGCCGCCCTCGAGCACATAGACGGCAGTATCGCCGGGCGTGCCTTTCAGACCAGGGGCGTACGCGCTGAGCGACGTGGTTCGCACACCGGCCGCGACGACGACTTCGCGCGGTGCGGCGCGACGAAACTCCCGACCACCGACCACGATCACGACGACCACGACCAGCAGCAGACCCAGGCCGAATCGGCGTGACGCAATACGATCGCGTTCGACACTCATGATGAGCTACTTGACCAACAGCGCGCGCAACACGAGCGGCACCAGAATCAAGGCCAGCAGCGCCTTCTCCTGTCGGGCACCGGGGCGCGCCAGGCCCCACAGCGCCAATGCCGCGAGCAGACCGCACAACAGCTGATAGCTCCACATGATCATCGCCGTCTCCCGCACCGCTAGAACCGAAGCACGCCGAGCGCGTTCGCCCAGATCACGCCCGCCATGCCGAGCAGGCTGATCACCAGCGTCGGCACGATCGACACCCTGAGCATCCGGCCGTACGGCTCGTGACAATCGGCCAGAATCATCGAACTCTTGCCGAGGATGGCGGTCGGCGGCGCGATGCTCGACACGCAGCACAGCAGACTCAGCGCCAGCGTGGTGATGATCGGGTCGCGCCCGAGCAGCGCCAGCATGAAGGGAATGCCAAACACCGAGGCCATGGCAAACGGGCCGAGCACGCCACCCAGAAACACCGACACCACGAAGATCGCGGCGTAGAGCACCAGCATCGGCACGCTGATCGATTCGACGACGAACAGGCCGCGAACGCCGTTGGCGGCCATCACCTGCACGAGCGATCCCACCGCGATCAGGATGCCATTGACCGCCAGGGTCTCGGAAAACGCCTGCCTCGCCAGATGCAGCAGATTGGCCTTCGCGCCGCCGACCACGAAGGCCACCACCGTCCCGATCAGGAACATCAGCGGAATGCCCATCGGGGGAATCGCGTGTGGCATCACCCGCACCAGCAGCATCAGCCCGACCACCACACCAAGCGGCAGGTAGACGCGGAAGGCGTTCATGCGCGGGTCGACCGGTGGCAGTGTCGCCAGCGCCTGGTCGCGATCCAGCGGCCCGCTGATGTGGCCCGATCCAAGGTAGAGCGCGGTCAGCACGGCAACCGGCACGGTGACGATCAGCAGCGGCACGAAGAACCCGAGGTACGGCATGTTGATGCCGGCCGCGATAATCATCGCCGGAATGTTGACCGGCGGCGCGAAGATGCCGATGGTCCCGCCCATGGCGATGAACGCCGCCACCTTGACGCGCGGCACGCCCATCAGCAGCACGATCGACGACACCACGCTCCCGAATGCGAACTGGCCGGCCGCACCCGGGCCCGTGAGCGCGCCGGGCACAATGATGAGGAACATCAGCAGCACCAGCAGCAGCCGCGGATGGCGGTGGAACCTCGACACCAGGTGCCGGACGACCGCGTCGAGGGCTCTCGACGCCTGCTGGACGTCAATGAACAACTGCGCCGCAAAGATGATGAGGACGATCGGCAGAAACGTGAACGATCCGTCGACCAGATGCCGCAGCGAATCGCGCCACCCGAAACCGGCCAACACGATGCCGACCACCGCTGCCGACAAGATGGCCAATGCGTCGTTGAGCCTGGCGACCCGTGTCGCCGCAGCAAATGCGGCAACCATCGCCAGCACCAGGAGCGCGGCTTCGACGATCTGACTCATGACGCGAATGACTCGGCACTCATCAGGGGACTACTGTGCGGGAAACAGGGCCTTCAATTCCTTGCCGACGTCCACCAGTTGCTTGACCACGACCAGCGGCACGCCGCGCGACTTCGAGAGATTCGAGAACAAGCCGTCCTTGTTGCCGTCCTGGGTGACGACGAAGTAATCGGCCCGAGCCGCGACCGGATCGATGAACTTGTCGGAGAGCGGACCGCGGCGCGATTCGCCACCGATGTGCGCGCCCACCACCGTCATCTTCAGGTCTTTCGCCTTCGCCAGCAGGGCGGCCACGCGGGCAATCTCGCCCTTCTCGTCGATCCCGGCTTCGCCCAACCCCTTCGCGCTCCCGCCCATCACCACGACGAGCGTCGAGCCCGGCTTCAGCGCGTCGGGCTTGAGCACGTTGTCGAAGGTGTGCTCGAGCTTGATGCGTTTGGCGAGCATGCTGACGGTGTACGCGTCCGGGCTCTGCCCGCACGAGGTAATCACCAGAGGCAACTTCGCCTTGACAGGCGCCTGAGCGGCCACGTCATGACCCGCGCACACCGCACACGCCGCCACGATCATCGCCGTGCGTCCGATCGCCCTCACGTCCATCGCCATCGCCGCCCACGCGCTTCGTGCCATCATCTGCCTTCTCCCTGCTGTCCTCGTGCCTTGAGCGATCCGGTGTCTGCCCAACCCGGACTTGTCGCCTGCACAGCCCGACCGTGTCGTCTGCGCAACCAGGCCTTGTCGCCTGCACAGTCCGACCTTGTCGTCTGCACAGCCCGACCTTGTCGGCTGCGCAACCCGGCCCGCGTCCCGACTCAGCGCACTGCCCGACCTTGTCGCCTGCGCAACCCGGCCCGCGTCCCGACTCAGCGCACTGCCCGACCGGAGGCCGGGCGTTCAGTCCCGGCACTCAGCGAAGCCTCCGTACCTCAGTACCCCATCGCACACCCGCCGCGTCGCGGGTCCGCGCCACCGGTCATCGTCTTGAACGTCTGATTGACGACGATGCCCTGCATCCCGCCGAACACCTGCGCGTAGGGTTGTTCTTCGAGGCGAATCTTGTGTCCCTTGGCCTCCAGGCCCTTGCGCGTGGCCTCGGACATGCGCGATTCGAATCCGATGCTCACCTCGGCGCCTGGCTTGTAGAAATCGGGGCGCGCGCGCAGTTCGATACGCGGCACCTCGATGGCGTCCTGAATGCCCATGCCGAACTCGACCACGTTGAGGAACGCCTGCATCTGCGTCTGTCCGATGCCTTCGCCGCCGGGCGTGCCCCACACCATGAACAGCTTGCCGTCCTTGAGCGCGATAAGCGGCGAGTTGTTGATGAGCGGCGTCTTGCCGCCGCCGATAAAGTTCACGTCGTCTTTGTACGGCGAGAACGACCCGTAGCGCGTCGCGTTGTGAAAGATGACTCCGGTCTTGCCGACCACGACCTTGGTGCCAAACGTGCCGATGGTCGGCGTGCAGGCGACGCCGTTGCCGTCCTTGTCCACAATGTCGAAGTGCGTGGTGTTGGGGTCGTCGGCGTACGACGCGGCTGCCTCGCGGTAGTCGTCAGAGGGCGGTTTCTGGGCCCCGGGCCTCGGCGTTGCCCCGGGCGGCGTCCCCGGCCCGCCGTACGCGCCGGCCTTGTCGTTTCCAATGAGCGCCCGCCGCTTCGCCGCGTACTCCTTCGACAGCAGACCGTCGAGCGGCGCCGGGTTCGACTTCGGATCGGCGACGTACTTGTAGACGTCGGCGTTGACCAGCTTGATCGATTCGGCCAGCAGGTGCACGTATTCCGGCGTGTTGTGCCCCATCTGCTTGAGGTCGTACGCCTCGAGCAGATTGAGGTTCATCAGCGTCTGCACGCCGCCCCGGGACGTCGGCCCGTTGCTGTAGATGTCGTACCCGCGGTAGGTGGTGTGCACCGGCTTGGTCCAGACCGCCGCGTAGTCGGCCAAGTCCTTGAGTTCGAACAGGCCGTCGTTCTGTTTGTAGAACGCGACGAACTCTTTCGCCAGTTCGCCTTTGTAGAACAGGTCGTGCGCCGCGGCCAGCGCCTGCACCCGGGTCTTCCCCGCCTTGGCGGCCGTCGTTTCCGCCGCCACCAGACGCTTGAAGGTGGCCGCCAGGTCCTTCTGCACGAGCAGATCGCCGGCCTTCGGCACGCCGCCGCCTGGCAAAAACACCGACGCGGTCGTCGGGAAGATCTGGAGATTCGACTTGGCGTCGTCGATCGTCTCGAGCAGGTACGCATCGATCGGGAAGCCGTCTTCCGCGTAGTGAATGGCCGAGGCCAGCACCTCGCCAAGACTGAGCGTCCCGTATTTCTGCAGCAGCGCCACCCACCCGCCCAAACAGCCCGGCACGACGCCCGCCAGATACCCGGCCTCCTGGTCGCGTTTGTTTTTGAATTTATCGGGTGTCGCCGCGTACGGCGCGGCCCCGGTCATCTGCAACGACACGACCTCGCCGGTCTTGGCGACATAGAGCGTCATGAAGCCGACGCCGCCGATTCCCGAGCGGGACGGCTCGACGACATTGAGCGTCGCGGCGACGGCGACGGCGGCATCGAAGGCGTTGCCGCCCTTCCGCAGGATCTCGATCCCGGCCAGCGTGGCCAGGGAGTTGGCCGAAGCGACCATCGCGTTCCGGCCCACCGCCTGATACTGAATCGCGCCCCCGAGCGATGCCGGCGACGCCGCCAGCAGCCCAACCACCAGCACGAGCACGGCAGGAACCGACGTTCTGATTGACGAGCGCATGGCGCTTCTCCTTGGCCTGGCGATGCACAACCACGGCGGGCATCGTGGAAGCCGAGTATAGAAGGCGGCCCTGGTTCGGCGCTGTCTCAAGTTGTCGCAGCCTGAGGCGGGCTTGCCTGAGCCCTACACGGAGGGAGGGTCGATTCGGCCTTCCGGCGTCAGCGTGTACCCATCGCCGTGCACGGTGTGGATGAATCTGGGATGCGCCGGGTCGGGTTCGATCTTCTTGCGGAGCCGCGCGATCGCGTGGTCGACCGACCGCGTCGAGGGCGCGTCCGGATAGCCCCACACCTCTTTGAGCAGTTCGGTCCGATGGACCACGCGCGAACGCCGGTCGCTCAGATAGCGGAGCAACTCGAATTCGCGGTGCGTCAGGTGAATCTCCCGCGCGCCGCGCCACACGGTCATCGCGCGCACATCGACGGTGACATCGCCCAGGACGATCTGGTCGGGTCCCGGGCTCGATCGGCGCAGCACGGCGTGCACGCGGGCCAGGAGTTCCTCGAGGTCGAACGGTTTGGTGACGTAGTCGTCGGCGCCAAGGTGGAGGCCCCGAATCTTGTCCGCCTTCGCGCCTCGGGCCGTCAGCATGATGATGGGCACGGTGCCGGCCTGACGGATCAGGCCGAACAGTTCAAAGCCGTCCCAATCGGGCAGTGTCAGGTCGAGCACCACGAGATCGGGCAGAAACGACCGGGCCAGATCGATGGCCAGATGGCCGTTACCGGCCACCTCCACGTCGAACCCTTCGAATGCCAGATTGTCGCGCAGCACGCGGGCCAGCGCGGCGTCGTCTTCGACCACGAGCACGCGCTGCTTCATGCGGAGCGCTCCGCCAGGGGCAGCGTCACGCCGACCGTGGTACCCGCATCGACGACGCTGGCGATGGTGAGTGCGCCTCGGTGGTCGCGGACAATGCGGACCGCAATCGAGAGGCCCAGCCCGCTTCCGCCAGACCCGGCGCTGCGGCCCCGGTAGAATTTGCGCGTGACCATCGCCAGTTCGGTTTCCGGAATGCCCACGCCGCGATCGCGCACATCGATCTGAACCGTACGGCCCTCGCGCCGCGCCCGTATCGCCAGCATCCGGACGTCGCCCGAATAGCGAATCGCGTTGTCGACCAGGTTGTCGAACATCAGGGTGAGGGCCATCCGGTCGCCGCGAACCGGCGGAAGGTCCGCGGGCATCTCGATCTCGACGGAGAATCGCTGCTCTTCGAGCGGCACGCGGAACGCGTCGATCACATCTTCGATCACCACCGCGAGGTCGAGCGGCTCGAAGGCGTAGACCTCGGTCACGTCGGTGACACGGGCGTACGCCAGCAGATTGTCGACCAGGCGCCCAAGCCGTTTGGCCTCCTGCACCACCAGTTGCGCATAGTCGGCGAACGCGCGCTGCCCCGTCACCCTGCCCGATACCAGGGTGTCGCCGATCGCGCGAATCGTCGCGATGGGCGTCTTCAATTCGTGCGTCACCGTCGACACGAAATCGGATCGCATCCCGGCCAGTTCCGCACTCGCACGCGCGGCCCGGACCGAGAGCACCAGCCCGAGCGCCAGCGCCGCGGCCGCCAGCGCCGCCATCACCAGCGTCCGGCTCGCCGCCGTGGTCGCGGCAGCCAGCGCCGGACTGTCGCGCAGCCCCACCTGCACGCCGAGCGAATCGCGCGAGAGATCGGATGGGGGATCGGGCGCGATCAACAGCGGGTCGAAGAACATCAGCGGGAACCATCGCCGAAACGTCTGGCCACCCGCCTCGGTCAGCGCAGCCCCCGCCACGCGGGCGCCCCGATCGTCGACCACCGCCAGGGACGCCGACCCTTCGGACGGCCGGATCCGCGCGACCTGACTGGTCACCTCGGAGAAGTAGCGCTGCCGCACCCACGGGAGGTTGACCGTGAAACCGAAGACGCCTTCGAGTTGTTCGCGAAACGCATCGCGGTAGAGCAGGCGGGCGACCACCTGGTACGGCACGCCGGCCACCGTCATCTCGAAGATCGAAAACCGCCGGCCGCGGTCCGCGTCCAGCCGGATCCGGTCGAACAGCATGCGTCCGACGGAGGGAAACTCTCCGACCGTCACCGGAAACGGGTCGGTCGTCTTCGCGGCCATCGCCCACGGCGGCGGCCGATCGGCCCGGTTGAAAAACGTCATCGCGTTGGGCGGCGTCTGTACGCGCCACGCGAAAAACGCCTCGGGGTAGGGATAGCGGGCAAACGCGCTCGCCGCCAGGTTCCGCAGATGGTAGGGCGGGTCCAGGATGAACTCGTCCAATCCGGGCGAGGACAGGATCTTCTCCTGCACGCCTCGCATGTCGCTGCTGAGCGCCTTGACCAGCATGTCCACCGATTCGCTCGCCCGGCTCTCGGCCAGCAGCGTGGCGCTGCGCTCCCACTGGTAGACGGCACGGTACCCGAACCACAACAGCGCCCCGACCGACACGCAGACGCCGAACGTCAGCCCGATCGTCACGCTGCGGACCGACCACGACGCGACGCGACGCGTCACCGCGACAGCTCCAATTCGCGGTAATACCGAGCAGCGCCTTCGTGCAGCGGAATCGGCGTGGCCGGCGCCTGATCGAAATCCATCATCCGCAACGAGTCCTGCTGGGCCGACAGCAGCGGGAGGATCTCGAAGAACCCCTTCGTGAGGTCGTGCACCAGCGATTCGTCGAGGCCGCGGCGGCAGACCAGCAGCGTTTCGACGCCAATGGTATGGATCGGAGCCGGATGACCGGGGTACGTCCCGCCAGGGATGATGGTCAATCTGAGAAACGGGTAGTCGTGCCGCAACCGCTCGATCGCCGCGCCCCCCAGAGAGAGCAACCGACCCCCGACGCTGGTCGCGTGGCGGACCGAGGCAAGCGGGTAACTGCCGTCGACAAACATCGCGTCGAGCGTGCCGTCGGCCAGCCGATTGGCGGCCTGGTTGTAGGGAATCGACTCCACGCGAAGCGACGTCAACTCGACGCCGAACGCCTTCAGCACAAGTTTCGCCGTCAGGCCCGTGCCGCTCCCTGGCGGTCCGAGGGCGATCCGGCGCCCGCGAAGGTCGGCCACCGTCCGGACGTCCGATCCCGGGCGGACCACCAGGTGCACCGGCGTCAGTTCCAGAACGGCCATGCCGCGCAGTTGCTCGAATCGCGCCGGCCGGCCATCCAACTGCCCGGTAAACGCGATGTAGGCGACGTCGGCGAACGCCAGGCCCATGTCGGCGTCGCCCCGCTCGATCGCGTCGACGTTGCTGATCGATCCGGCGCTTTGCAGGAGATGGACGTCCACAAATGGAAGACTGGTCGCGTAGGCGCGCGCCATCCCCTCTCCAATCGGGAAGAATCCGCCGCCCGGCGTGCCCGACGTCAAGCGCACCTGCGGGCGCGAGCGAACCGGCGCCGGCGACGTGCACGAGGCGAGCGGCCAGATCAGAACCAGCGCGGCAGCCACCGCGCACGCCCGAGGTGCGAGCCCTCCTGCGCCCTGCTGGTTCGACACGCGTCCCCTAATTCACCTGTCGCAACGGAATCAGCGGCGTCTTGCGGAAACTCTGAATCGAAATCTGCGAGGCCGCCTGCTCGGCAGCCGCCACGAAGGCCTGGGCCGCAGCCGAGGCCGGGTCGCTCAGCAGTATCGGCACGCCGGTGTCGCCGCCGATCCGAAGCGACTCCGAAATCGGAATGCGTCCCAGAAACGGGACGCCTGCCTGTCCGGCCAGCGTCTCTCCCCCGCCGCTCCCGAAGATGTTGCTTTCGTGGCGACAGGACGGACACACGAAGTGGCTCATGTTCTCAACGAGTCCGAGGATCGGAATGTTCAGCTTCTGATACATCGCGATCGCGCGGCGCGTGTCCGCCAGCGACACCTGCTGCGGCGTCGTCACCACGATCGCCCCGGCGACAAACACGGTCTGGCTCAGACTGAGCATCACATCGCCGGTGCCGGGCGGGAGGTCGATCACCAGATAGTCGAGATTGTTCCACCGCACCTCGTGGAAAAACTGACGGATCACGCTGTGCAGCATCGGTCCGCGCCAGATCACCGGCGCGTCGCCGGTCGCCAGAAAGCCCATCGAGACAACCTGCAGATCGTACTTCTCGGCCGGCACGATCTTTCCGCCATCGGTGCCCAACTGCGACTCGAGGCCCAGCATGATGGGCACGTTGGGGCCGTAGATGTCGCCGTCGATCATGCCGACGCGACTGCCCGTCCTGGCCAGCGCCAGCGCCAGGTTCACCGCCACCGTGGTCTTGCCAACGCCGCCCTTGCCTGCGCCCACTGCAATCACGTTCTTGACGCCGGGCACGGGCGCCTTGTTGAGATCGGGCGAGACGGCGGCCCGCACCTGCGCGGTCATCGTGATCTCAACGGCCGACACGCCCGGAATCTGCATCACGACCGCCCGGGCCTGCTCTTTCAGTTGCTCCTTGACCGGGCAGGCCGGCGTCGTCAATTCAATGGTGAAGGCGACTCGCCCGCCGTCGATCGTCACGTCCTTGACGAAGCCGAGTTTGACGATGTCCTTGTGGAGATCGGGGTCGGTCACCGCGGAGAGCGCCTGAAGGATCTGTGCCTGTTCGAGTGCCATCGAACCAGCTTATCGGCATTCGCCACACGCGACAACCGGCCTCCTGGGGTGGAAGGCCGAACCTCCGTGTCTCGGCAGCGTCAGTACGGCGACGGTCTGAATCCAGAACAGGCGTGGCGTCGTTCCCGCGACATCGGGATTCCAGAACGGGCTGCCGGCCTGTGCCCGAAGCGGGGCCCCGCCAACAACCTACGCGCCCGCCTCCCATGCGTACCCGGGGGACGACTGCAGCCGCGGATCGTCTACGGGCATCCCGACGGTGAAGTGATAGAGGCTCTGAAACGCGTGGGCCTTGACGCCAAGCACGTCGTGCACCGCGTCGTCGAAGAAACACCCGATGCCGGTGCCGCGTGCGCCGGCGGCTTCGGCCTCGAGGTACAGCATCTGGCCGAGCATGCCCGCTTCCCAGAACAGATGGCGGTAGAAGGAGGGGCCGTGTGCTTCGAGCGCCTCGTCGAACTCCGCCAGCAGACCTGCGCTGAAGAAACCGTCGGATGCGATCGTCTGCCCGCAGCTGAGTTGCTGGCTGAGCCGGCGCGCGTCGAACCGCTCGAGCAGATAGAGAGGCATCTGCTCATCGACAGCGGCGGGCCTCACCCACGCGAAGTCGGATCGAAACTGCCGCTGCATCGCCGCCGCGGCGCGGGGTGTTCGAGCGAATGCGTAGAGTCCGGGCTCGAGCCCCTCGACCCGGTGCACGAACAGGATCAGGTGCACGCGCGGCTCCCACCACAGCGCGTCCCAGGGCGGATGGCCGCCGGGCATCAGGCGGCGCAGGATGAACAGGAAACGGTCGCGGTCGATCGACCGCTCGGCATCCATCGCGACGGCGCTCCGACGCTGCAGCAGGAGCGCGGAGGCGGAGAGCGCCGGATACGGCGCAGGGCGGTCGGCCAGACTCGGCGCGGGGGCAGCGGCGGCAGCGGCGGCAGCGGCGGCAACCTGTCGTGGGACGGCTGGCAACCACGTCGCGACTGGCAAGCGCGTGGCATCGGCCACCGCGTCAATGGCGTCCCACTGCACACGGCTGGGGCTCAACGCCTTCGCCCGGCCCGACCACGCTCCCTTCGCCACCGCGTCGGCCAGCGCGTGGAGATCGGCCGGATCGTCGCACCGCCCAGAGCCTGGCCAGACGATGCAGAGGCACGCCGGTTCCTCGCGTTCGGCCTCGCCGAAATCATCTGCTCGGTCCGTGCCGAGCAGCGCGGCCATCGAGTCCGAGGCACCGCTCGAGACCGCGCGCAGCCGCCATCCCATGAGCGCGGCGGCCATCCGCATGGCGGCCATCGCGTGGCCGACGTCGTGCTGGCAGTACCGAAATGCGCGCTCGCCGTACTTCCACGCTTCGCGCCAGTGGATCGACGTCAGGCCGGCCAGAAACGCGCCGTCGGGCATCGTGCGCATCCCGGCACGCCACGCCTCGGAGGGAAACAGGCAGCGTTGCTCGAGGGCGTGCGCGTCAGGGGCGTAGTGGTAGACACCAGGACTCCCGCCCACCACCCCTGGGCCGAGCAGGGCGTAGCCTTCAGTCGGATGCAGGTTGCCACTGGACGGATTCACGCGCAGCGCCCAGCGGACAGCCCCCGCCTGCTTCCACGCCGAAAGCCCCAGGCTGTAGCGGAAAAACACCGAAACGGCGGCCAGGCCTGGCGCCACGCGCGGCCCAGACGGCGCCAACAGGGCGTCGTAGGAAAGCGCGGTCCCCAGGCCGGACCAGGGGGAACTCGGGAGGGGCGCCGCGTCAGGCGACGAGGGATGGGTCCGCAACGGTTCTGCGCGCGGCCCTCCGGCGGCCCCGCAGAAGGGCTCAACCAGGTCGATGCGCTGAGCGCCGCGGAACGTGCGGAACGAATCGGGCTGGGTGGCCCAGTCGAGAAATCCGGCCGAACGGGCGTAGCGGTCGACGCGGTGCTTGGACTGATCGTGGTAGGCGTAGACCGCGGCGAGCGGATCGCGATCCGGCACGGCGGCCGCCTAGACGGGCGCGTGCAGCTCGTTGAGGCGCCGGGAGATCTCGGCCAGCGCATCGGTCAACTGCTGACGCCGCGTCTGGTGAGTGATGGTGCCGAGTTGGCGTTCCAAGTCGGTCTTGGCGAGGCGCAGCGACTCGATCGCCCGCACGCGCTCAGGATCGATCCGGGGACCGCCCGGCCGGGCCAGGCGGCGGCTCTCCTGGATTTCGTCCATCCGTTCCTCGAGCCGCGAGCTTGCGTCGACCAATCCTTCGCCGGAGTCTGACATACCGTTGGAGATCCTTTCTGCGACGGTCCGTCCGCGAACCGTCCCCTGATTATATCGGCACTGGCTCCGGGTATCCCAACAACCTTTCGTTCGGCGCCGCGCATGCCGCCGCAGGTCCGTTTAATCGCGCCGAAGGCGGTCGTGATTCCGCCATTTTCCAGTAGACCGGCGCGGGCCTGTTTTGGGGTATCATTTAAGACGCCTCCGCGGTTCTCTCTCCCCATTCATACCTAGCCCGAAGGAGTCACGAAGCATGGCACTTAAAGACACACTCAAACAGAAGATCGAGGAATTCCGGCCGAGGACGGCCAAGCTCACCAAGGAATTCGGAAAAGTCATCATTGACCAGGTCACCATCGACCAGGCGATTGGCGGCGCCCGGGACATCCGAAGCCTCGTGACGGACATCTCCTACCTGGATCCCCAGGAAGGCATCCGCTTCCGCGGCAAGACGATTCCGGAAACGTTCGAGGCGCTGCCCAAGGCTCCGGGGTCGAAGTACCCGACGGTGGAGTCGTTCTGGTACTTCCTCCTGACCGGCGAGGTGCCGACCCAGGCACAGGTCGACGCCGTGGTGGCCGAGTGGAAGGTCCGTCAGGACGTGCCGAAGTACGTGTTCGACGCGATCCGGGCGCTGCCGCGCGACAGTCACCCGATGGTGATGTTGTCGGTCGGGATCCTGGCGCTGCAGAAGGATTCCAAATTCAAGAATTTCTACAACTCGGGCAAGTTCAACAAGATGTCGGCGTGGGAGTACGTCTACGAAGACGCCTCCGACATCGTCGCGCGCATCGCCATCATCGCCGCGTTCATCTACAACCTGAAATTCCGCGGCGACAAGCAGAACGCGATCGACCCGACGCTCGACATGGGCGCCAACTTCGCGCACATGATCGGCCAATGCGAAGAGTACAAGGATGTCGCGCGGATGTACTTCATCCTGCACTCCGATCACGAGTCGGGCAACGTCTCGGCGCACACTACGCACCTGGTCCATTCGGCACTGTCGGATCCCTACTACGCCTATTCGGCCGGCCTCAACGGCCTGGCGGGCCCACTGCACGGACTGGCGAACCAGGAAGTGCTCGACTGGACGATCAAGTTCCAGCAGAAGTACTGCGCGAACACCGAGCCGACCAAGGAACTGATCACCAAGGCGCTGTGGGAGACGCTCAACGCCGGCCAGGTGGTTCCCGGCTACGGTCACGCGGTGCTTCGGAAGACCGACCCGCGCTACCAGTCGCAGCGTGAGTTCTGCCTCGCGACGCCTGGGCTCAAGGACGACCCGCTATTCAAGCTGGTGTCGATGATCTTCGAAGTCGCGCCGGGCGTGCTCACCGAGCACGGCAAGACGAAGAACCCGTGGCCCAACGTGGATGCCCAGAGCGGCGTCATCCAGTGGTACTACGGCCTCAAGGAGTGGGACTTCTACACCGTGTTGTTCGGCGTGGGCCGCGCGCTCGGCTGCATGGCCAACATCACGTGGGACCGGGGCTTGGGCTACGCGCTGGAGCGCCCGAAGTCGGTCACCACGGCGATGCTCGAGACGTGGGCTGCCGAAGGCGGTCGCAAACTCGCGTAAGGCGTTCGAGACACTCAGTCTGTAACAAGGGGGATGCTGGAAACGGCATCCCCCTTTTTTTGTGTCGACGCGGCACCAGCCAAGGAGGAGTCTCCCGGGAGAGCCGTTGGGCCGATGACGGGCGCTGGGCTACGTGGTCTTCCGGTCGATCCACTTCTCGACAGGCGATGGCGTATGCACCGCCATCATGCAAGAAGGGGGACGCCGCCTCGCGCGACGTCCCCCTGTGAGTTCCGAGCAGCCGGTCGCGCTACTTCAGCGTTTCCGCCGACATCGCGGTGATGGCCGCCACGTTGACGATTTCGGCCACGGTCATGCCGTGCTGCAGCACGTTCACCGGCTTGCGCATGCCCATCATGATGGGCCCGATGGCGTCGGCGTTACCGAGGCGCTGCACGAGTTTGTAGCCGATGTTGCCCGACGTCAGATCGGGGAACACCAGCACGTTGGCATCGCCCTTGATACGCGAATGCGGGTAGTTCTTCGTGACGATCTCTTCGACCACGGCGGTGTCGAGATGCATTTCGCCGTCGATGATGAGCTTCGGGTTCTTCTTGCGAACGATGTCGACGGCGGCCGACACCTTGTTCGAAATCGGATGCGGTGCCGAGCCGAAGCTCGAGAACGCCAGCATCGCGACCTTCGGTTCCGTGCCGAAGTTGGCCGCCATATCCGCAGCCAGCAGCGCGATCTCGGCCAGTTCCTCGGCGTTGGGCGCGATGTTCACCATCGTGTCGGCGCAGAAGAAAATCCGATCCTTCAACACCAGCAGGTGCGCCGCCGACACGCGCGACACACCGGCCTTGAGGCCCAGAATCTGGATGGCCGGGCGAATGGTCTCGGGATAGGCGCGGTACATGCCGCCCACGAACCCATCGGCATCGCCGGTCTGCACCATCATCAGCGCGCAGATCGTAGGGTCGTTGATCAAGTCCATCGCCGCCGGCAGCGTGACCCCCTTGCGCTGGCGCAGGTCGAAGAGTTTCTTCGCGTACGCCTCCTGGTGCTTCGGATCGGGCACGTTGACGATTTCGAAGTCGACCTGTTCGATGCCCAGGCGCTTGGCACTGGCCCGAATCGCGGCTTCCCGGCCCAGCAGCACCGGCGTGGCAATCTTCTGGTCGGCGATGTCGCGGGCGGCGCGAATGATGGAATCGTGCTCGCCTTCAGGGAAGACGAGGCGCTTGGGCTTCTCGCTGCGCGCCTTGCGCATGACGAAATGCATCACCTTGCGCGAGGGGCCCAGCATCCGCTCCAGCGATTCGCGGTAGCCGTCCCAGTCGGTGATCGGCTTGCGCGCCACGCCCGTGTCGCACGCCGCCTTCGCCACCGCCGGCGCTTCCCACGTCAACACGCGCGGATCGAACGGTTTCGGAATCAGGTATTCGCGGCCGAAGGACATCTGGTCGACGCCGTAGGCCCTCAACACCACTTCGGGCACGTCCTCCTTCGCCAGTTTCGCAAGGGCGTGCGACGCGGCCATCTTCATCTCGTTGTTGATGGCCTTCGCCCGCACGTCGAGCGCGCCGCGGAAGATGAACGGGAACCCGAGCACGTTGTTGACCTGGTTCGGATAGTCCGACCGGCCCGACGCCATGATGACGTCCTTGCGCGTCGAGAGCGCCAGCTTGTACTCGATCTCCGGATCGGGATTCGCCATCGCAAACACGATGGGATTCGACGCCATCGACTTCAGCATGTCCGGCGTCACGATGTCCTTGGCCGACACGCCCACGAACACGTCGGCGCCCTTCATCGCGTCCGCCAGGGTCCGCGCCTTCGTGTCGACGGCGTACCGCTGCTTGTACGGGTTCATCTTCTCGGTGCGGCCTTCCCAGATCACGCCCACCGTGTCGATAAAGAGGATGTTCTCTTTCTTGACGCCCAAGTTCAGGTAGAGGTCGGCGCACGCGATGCCCGCCGCGCCCGCGCCCGTGAACACGACCTTGACCTGGTCGACCTTCTTGTTAACCACTTCAAGCGCGTTGATCAGCGCGGCGCCGGAAATGATCGCGGTCCCGTGCTGGTCGTCATGAAACACCGGGATGTCCATCATCCCCTTGAGCGTCTCCTCGATATAGAAACACTCGGGCGCCTTGATGTCCTCGAGGTTGATGCCGCCGAAGGTCGGCTCAAGCGCCTTCACGATCCTGATGATTTCATCCGGATCCTTGGTGTTGAGTTCGAGGTCGAACACGTCGACGCCCGCGAACCTCTTGAACAGCACGCCCTTGCCTTCCATGACCGGCTTGCCGGCCATCGCGCCGATGTCTCCCAGGCCCAGCACCGCCGTGCCGTTCGACACCACCGCCACAAGGTTCCCCTTGCCGGTGTACTTGTACGCCGCCTCGGGATCCTTCTCGATCGCCAGGCATGGCACCGCGACGCCCGGCGTGTACGCCAGTGACAGGTCGCGCTGCGTCAGGCAGGGCTTCGAGGTGTTGACCTCGAGCTTCCCTGGCCTGGGTTTTTCGTGGTAGTCGAAGACGTCCTGGTCGCTAATCTTGATCATGAATGTGGCCTCACCCCGAGTTCGATGGGCAGTGAACGAAACCGCCTGGGGACCGTGGGAAGTTATGTTGGCTGGTATCCATACCCCAGCCATAGAATGGCACCGTATAGACTATCCCATAATGTGGGGATCGGACAAAGGCCCGACCAACGCCTCCGGCTCCCCTGGTACCCGGCATCATCAAGAGGCGCCCGATGAAGACGTTCACGATCAAAGTCGACCCGCTCACCAGCGAGGAATACTGGGAAGTCTCCCTGCGCGGCCAGCAGCTGCTCAGCGATCCGCTCCTCAACAAGGCGTCGGCGTTCACCCAGGAGGAACGGCTCGGGCTCGACCTGGTCGGCCTGCTGCGCTCCGGTGTCTCCGACCTCGATCTACAGGCGCAACGCACCCTCGAGGCGTACCGCCGCAAGCCGGAGGACGACCTCGATCGCTATATCTACCTCCAGGGGTTGATGGACCGGAACGAAGTCCTGTTCTACCGCCTGCTGGTGAATAACCTCGCCGAAATGGTGCCGATCGTCTACACGCCCACCGTCGGTCAGGCCTGCCTGCAGTTGAGCAAGATCACGCGCCGGTACCGCGGCGTCTACATCAGCCCGGATAGTGTGGGCCGCATCGATCAGATCCTGCAGAGCGTCTCGCTGCCCAGCGTCAACCTGATCGTCGTCACCGACGGCGAACGGATCCTCGGCCTCGGCGATCTGGGCTCGGACGGCATGGGCATCCCGGTCGGCAAGGTCAAGCTCTACGTGGCGGCCGGCGGCCTGCATCCGGCCTGCTGCCTGCCGATCTGCCTCGACGTCGGCACCAACAACGAGGCACTGCTCGCCGACCCGCTCTATCTGGGCTGGAAGCACCACCGGCTCGATGGCGACCCGTACTGGGAGTTCATGGAAAAGTTCGTCCTGGGCGTCAAACGGAACTTTCCCGAAGCGCTCGTCCAGTGGGAGGACTTCGCCAAGCACAAGGCCTTCACGCTGCTCGAGCGCTACCAGGACCGCATCCTGTCGTTCAACGACGACATGCAGGGCACCGGGGCGGTCGCCCTGGCGTCGATCATGACGGCGATGCGCATCAAGCACAGCCGCATTGCCGACGAGCGTTTCGTGATTGCCGGCATGGGCCAGGCCGGCGTCGGCATCAGCATGAACATCCGCGCCCTCATGCGCGCCGAGGGCCTGAGCGACGACGAAATCCGCCAGCGCATCTTCACCATCGACACACCCGGACTCTTGATGCAGGAGACGCCAGGCCTGTCGAAGTGGCAGCAGCCCTTCGGGCAGGACCGCGCCAGCCTCGCCGGATGGACGCTCCGCTCCTCCGATTGGATCGACCTGCTCGATGTCGTCACCAACGCCCGCCCAACCGTGTTGGTGGGCGTCACGGCGCAGACCGGATTGTTCAGCCACCAGATTCTCTCGGCGGTCGCCGCCAAGACCCCACAGCCGGTGGTGCTGGTGCTCTCCAACCCGACGAGTAAGTCGGAATGCACCCCCGACGATGTGGCCCGGGCCACCAACGGCCGAGGCCTGATCGCGTCGGGCAGCCCGTTCCCGGACACGTCGTGGCAGGGACGCACCATCACGACGTCGCAGTGCAACAACCTCTACATCTTCCCGGGGGTCGGTCTGGGCGCACTGGTCGCGAAAGCGTCGAAGGTGACGCACCAGATGTTCTTCGCCGGTAGCCGCGCGCTTTCCGCCATGGTGACGCCGGCGCAGGAGGCGCGAGGCTGCCTGCTGCCCCCGATGGACGATATCCGCGCCGTCTCGCGCGAGGTGGCCAAAGCCGTCGCCATCGAGGCCCGCGACAGCGGCCTGGGCCGGCTGATGGACGACGACCAGATCGCCGAGGTGGTCGCTCGAGCCCAGTGGGAACCGCGGTACGCCCCCTACCGCCCGGGTCGCCCTATCTCGTAGCCGGGCGGTCCGGACTCTCGCTCGGGCGGCACGCGTTCGGCCGCCCGTGTTTCCGCGGTGTGTCGGGCGCAGGTCCAGTGTGACTCGCAGAGCAGGATTCCAGTAGAATTCTCCCGACTGATTCTCCGACCCGAACGGCCCTATTTCCCTGACGTTGCGTGCGTATGAAGATCGGCATCATCACCGAGTACTACTATCCGCTCCTTGGCGGCATCAGTGAGCACGTCCACAACACGGGGTTGCAACTGGTCCGCCTGGGGCACGAGGTGGTGATCGTCACCTCGAACCAGCCGCGACGCGACGACAATGCGCAGAACTGGCCGGACCGGAGCCCGTTCAACATCGTCCGGATCGGCCGAAGTTGGGGCGCGCCCTGGAACGGCTCGATCACCAACGTCACGCTCGGGTTCCACCGCATGTGGAACCAGATGCGGGCGGTGATGGCACGCGAGCGGTTCGACATCGTGCACGCCCACTCCCCGATCGTGCCGACGCTTCCGCCGATCGGCATCCTGGTGGCGCCGTGCCACCGGGTGGCGACTTTTCACAGCTACTTCGAGCACAGCCAGGTCTACTGGATGCTGAGACACGTGCTCCAGGAGCAGTTCCTGGACCGGCTCGACGGCCAGATTGCCGTCTCGCAAAGCTGTATTCGCGCACTTGAACCCTACTTCGCGCTCAACGCCCGGATCATCCCGAACGGCATCGACATCGAGGCGTTCTCGCCACACGGTCCGAAACTGCCGAAGTACGACGACGGCAAGCTGAACCTGTTGTTTCTGAGCCGACTCGAACCGCGCAACGGCCTCGATCTGATGATGCAGGCCTTCGACATTGTCCGACGCCGGCGGACCGACGTCCGGCTCATCGTGGTGGGCGACGGCCCGCTGCGCGCGGAGTACCAGGCGAAGGTGCCGGCCGCCTACGCCAGCGACGTGGAGTTTGTCGGACCGGTACTGGCAGAGCGGGCCGCGTTCTATCGGACCGCCGATGTCTACTGCGCGCCGATCAGCAAAGCGTCGTTCGGCATGACGCTGCTGGAAGCGATGGCATCGGCCACGCCGATTGTCGCCACCGAAAACGACGGCTACCGCGATCTGCTCGGACCGGAAGAAGGGGTGATGGTGCCGCACGGCGATCCGCAGGAGTTCGCCGGCGCGATTCTGCCGCTGCTCGCCGACCAGGACCTCCGCGCACGGATGGGCCAGGCGGGTCTGGCCAAAGCCGCCACGTTCGCCTGGCCGACCATTGCCGCCCAACTGGTCGCCTTCTACGAGGAGATCCTCAGCCGGCCCCGGCGATCCAAGCCAGCCGCCGCCGGCAGGCCGTGATGATTTACCGCGTCATCGCCCTCGTCACGCTCACGCACATCGGCGTGGCGCTGCTGGTCAGCCGCGTGGCGCGGGGGTTCGGGGTCCTTCCGGCATTGGGCCCGGGCCGATGGGTGGTCACCTTCCTCGTGCTCGACGTCGTCGTGCTGTTCGCCATGCTCGAGCGCCGGGCCCCGGTGTTCGGACAGATCTGCTGGCGCGGGCCGGCCGACCGCGCCGCCGTCGCGCTGACGTTCGACGACGGCCCGAACGAACCGTACACCTCGCGTGTACTCGACGCACTCAAACACGCCGACGTCAAGGCCACCTTCTTCCTGCTCGGCGCCAATGCCGAACGCTACCCGGCCGTGATCCGCCGCATCGTCGACGAGGGACATGAGCTCGGCAACCATACGATGGACCACGAGGTGCTGCCCCTCAAAGGGCCCGGCCACATCCGATCGACGATCCGCGCCGCATCGGATGTGATCGAACGTGCCGGCGGCGTACGCCCGCGCCTGTTTCGCGCGCCCCACGGCTGGCGGAACCCGTGGGTGGATCGGATCGCGCGCGACGAGGGGTGCGAGCCGGTGGCGTGGACCCTTGGCGTGTACGACACCGACGACCCCGGCAGCGCCGCGATTGGCCAGCGGGTGGTCGACGGCCTCTCCAACGGCTGCATCATCCTGTTGCACGATGGCCGCGGCCTCGACGATCGGCCGGACGTCAGCCAGATGATCGCCGCCTTGCCTGGCATCATCGACCAAGCCAAACGGCGCGGCTACCGCTTCGCCACGGTGAGCCGCCTGCTCGCCGGAACGGACCCGCGATGAAGACCCGCGCGAGCCTGGTCACCCTGGTCGTCGCCCTGTCGGTGATGGCGGTGATTTTGTCCCGTCTCGACTGGCGGGCGGTCGTCGCCACGTGGGCCGGCGTAGTCTGGCCGTGGGTGATCGCGGCCGCCGTCATCAACATCGCGAACAGCTGGATCGAGGGGTTGCGGTGGCGGACCGTGCTGGGCGCCAGCGACGTCAACGTGAACGCCAGTACGACGTTCTGGGCGATGCTGGTCGGCACGGTCGGCAACGTGGTCCTGCCCTTCAAGCTCGGAGAAGCCGCGCGCGCCTGGGCCGTCGCGAAGCTCTCGAAATCGCCGATGAGCACGGTGGCGTCCACCGTGGTGCTCGACCGACTGGTCGATCTCGCCGCGTTGGTGCTGCTGTTGATCGTCGTTCCGCCACTGGTGGGCCCGGTGGTGGGCGTCACACTGCCCAGCCCGCGGACGATGCTGATGGTGATCGGTGGGGCGTTTCTCGTGCTGGGACTGGCGGCCGCCGCGTGGCGGCTCGTGCGGCGCCGGCGGATCAGCAACGGGTCCGGCGGCTTCGGCCCGCACGTCGAGGCGTTCGTCAAAGGCCTGGACGCGTTGCGACAGCACCACATCCTGGCGCAGGCCATTGCCTGGGCCGTCGCGTCGTGGTGCACGCGCGTGGCGGTCGTCTGGGTGACGCTGCTCGCCTTCGGGCTCCACTGGCCTGTCGCGCAAGCGGCCATGAGCCTGCTCATCATCAACCTGAGCATCGCCGTGGTCGGCACGCCGGGTAACGTGGGCACCTTCGAACTGGCGGCGGCCGGAGCACTCCGGTTGTTTGGCGCCACGCCCGAAGTCGCGATGAGCTATGCCGTCGTCCTCCATCTCGCCGAGGTGGTGCCGACCGCCCTGCTGGGCGCGCTGGCCATCTGGAAGTTCGGGCTTCGGCTGCAGCGCCCCGACTAGCCGCACGCACGTCGGGGCCGCGAGTTCACGCGCTGAGCATCTGCACGAGGGCGGCGGTATCGAGCAGGTTCTCGACGACGATGTCCGCGCCGGTCGCACGCAGGGCCGCCTGATCGAACCCGCCGGTGGCCACCGCGACGCAGCGAACACCCGCCTTCTGCGCACTGCCGACGTCGAGCGGGGTGTCGCCGATAATCGTGACATCGGCACGGGTGACCGCGGCGAAGCCGGCCTCCGCGGCGCGCGCCATCGCCACCGGCACCAACTGGTGGCGCAACTCGGCGTCGCCGCCGTACGCGCCGCACCGGAACTGACGCCACACGTCGAAGTACTCGAGTTTGATGCGAGCGCCGGCCCGATAGTTGCCCGTCAGCAGGGCGAGATACACCGTGTCGAGGCGCTCGAGGCCGGCGATCAGTTCGGGCACGCCGGGCAGGGCGCCTTTGAACCCTCGCCGAACGCCGCCATCCACATGCGGCGGTGTTGGCGCTGCGACTTCTTCCTCGAGCAGGGCCAGATACGCAGCCGTGAAATCGGCGAGATGCGCGGGCGACGGTTCGACCCCGAAGGCGACCAGCGCGTCAGACAGGATGGCCGGGTCGGTCCGCCCCGCCATCGGCACGCCCCGGAATGCGTCGGAAATGCCGAAGACCGCGGCGAACGCCCGGTTCATCGCGCGCACGCCGGCCCCGCCGGTCAACACGAGCGTGCCATCGACATCAAACAGCAGCAGTTTCACGGTGTCATGCCTTTCCGATCCCCCGACGCCACCACCCTCGCCATCCCGAGTCGTTGCGCAAGCGGCCGCTGGCCGGGTCGAGCCGCAGCACCCGAGGCGCCACCACGTGCGCGAAGTCGCCATCGGCGGTCAACGCCAGCATCGGCAGGCGCCGCCGCCTCGCCACATCGGCAACGACACCACCAAAGGCCAGAGCCCGATCGCCAGCCAGCGCGTTGGCGTGCTCCAGCACCAACAGGCGCGGGCCCGAGGCCAGCGAGCGCGCCAGGTGGCAGCAGGCCCTGAGGCCGGGATCCAGATGGCCCACCGGCACGTCGAGCCGATCGGCGGGCACGCCCACTTCGGCCGCAAGGTGATGGACGCGCGCCAGCACGTCGGCCGGCATCGGCTCGACCGTCAAGGTCATCGCCGTCGCGATGTTGGCCGCCGCGCTGAGCTCCTCCACCAGCACGGCCCGGGACGAGACCAGTCCGAACCGGTCGAGAGACGCGAGCCATTGGTCCGGGTCTGAGATGGCCGAGGTCGGCTGCCCGAACACGGCGATGGCGCCCTCATCGGGCAACGTCGCCCCGGTCAACAGATTGACGAGCACTTCGGCGTTCGCCGCGTCCATACCGGTCACGGCCACGCACTCGTCGGCCCGCAGCGTGAAGTCCGTCACCCGCAAGGGCCTCAGTCCGCCGAACAGTTTTTCGATCCGGTCGATCCGGATGGCGACATCGCGCGCGGTCACCTTCGTCCCATGTCGGGTCAGCAGAATGGGTCGCGGCCGGCCCGCCGGCACACGTCGTTGAACGCGGCCGCCGGCACGACGTAACGGCCGAGGCCGTCCGGGTGATGCAGCGGGTCGCCATGATAATCGGACCCGCCCGTGATGCCAACACCCAGGGTTCGAGCCAGCGCGCGATAGCGGCGCCTGTCGATGGCGTCGTGGTCGGCGTGGTACACCTCGATCGCGTCGAGGCCGTCGCGCGCCAGGTCGGGGATCAGATGGTCGATGTTCATCAGACCAGGATGCGCCAGCGACGCGATCCCGCCGGCGTGATGGATGATCTGAATGGCGTCGGTGATGGCGGCGCCGACCCGGGGCTCGAAGGCCGGGCGGCCTTCACCCAGGAACTGGTCGAAAGCGGCGCGGCGATCGGCCACGTGGCCAGCCTCGGCCAGGGCCGCGGCGATCGCGGGCCTGGTCACGGGCCGTCCCGCGGCCGCCGTAATCACGTGCTCGATATCGATCGGCACACCGAGTTCGGCGAGCCGCCCGCCGATCACCCGGGCCCGCCGGATGCGGTCCTCCCGCTGCTGCATCAGAAACGCCAGCAGCGCGGGCGCCTGGGGATCGACGAAGTACCCGAGAACGTGAATGTCGCGCTGCTGCCACACCGCGGTGATCTCGATGCCGGCAATCGCGCGCAACCCCGCCGCACGCGCGGCCGTCTCAACGGCGGGCACCGCACCGAGCGTGTCGTGATCGGTGACGGCGATAATCGACAGGCCGGCCGCCGCGCACTTGGCGACGAGCACGTCGACCGTGTCCACGCCGTCCGACGCGGTCGTGTGAAGGTGCAAGTCGACGAGCGGCGGCGCGTCACTGGGACGCGGCACGGTATCGGGATTCCCCACCAGCGACTCGATTCGGATGCAGCACGTGCCTCGCTCAGGCCCGGCGGCGCAGTGTCCGTGCACGCTTGGCGGCGCGCGCGGCGCTTTCGCGCCTGGTCAGGCCGATATACTCGCGGAGCAGCAGATCGAGGTGGCGGCGTTCTTCGTCGGCAAACTCGAGAAAGATCTGTTTGCCGGTCGAATCCTCGAAGCGCTCTCCATACCGTTTGAAGAACCGATGCGAGGTCCGCTCGCAACGGATGCTGATTTTGAGGGCTTGCCGATCGTCGACCCCGCGCGCCACTTCTTCGGCGGCCTCGGCGAACAACCCGTTGGCGGCCCCCTTGAAGAACAGAAACGTCGGCCGTGCCTCGAGCTGAGGATCCTGCAGCAGCAGCGTCTGATAGCGCGCCTCGAGCGCCGACAGATGATCGCGCTCCTCGTCGGCCAGTTTCTGGAACACGCGCCGCCCGCGCGCGTCCTTCGTCATCCGCGCCGCCCGCGTGTAGAACTCGAGGCCGCTGCGCTCGGTCGCGATGGCAATGCGGAGCGCATCGCGGGCGAACACCATTTCGCTGGTCGGGCCGTCGGCCACCGCCGGCCGGCCCGTCCGGCACTCGTCGCAGGTGCCGTAGATCTGCACGACGCTCTGGCGGGCGGCAAACCTGCGCGCGGCGGCCACCTCCTCGATCAGCGCCTCGATGTCGGAACTGAGGAACTCGAGCGACCGGTTGCACGTCTTGCAGATGAGATGGAAATGCCGGGGGTGGCGATACGAATGCTCGAACCGGAAGCGGCCTTCGCCAAAGTCCACCTTTTGCGCGACGCCCGCCTCCACCATCCACTGCAGGGTTCGGTACACCGTCGCCCGGCTGATGCGGGCGTCCTCGCGGCGAATCAGTTCGACCAGGTCGTCGGCCGACAGATGGCCTTCGTGTTTGAGGAACACGCCGAGGATGCGCTCGCGCTTGGTCGAGCGCTTCCCGCCGGGCGGGCCGAGCAACGAGACGTCGGGCACGACCAGATCCGCGGATGTCGACATCAGTCGTGCTCGCCTGGAATGGGGCTGAAACCGGTGGAGATCACCCGACGACCGGAACGGACCACGCGGCGGCGCACCGCGCCGTCACGCTATCCGGTCCGCGCCGGGCTCGAGAGGCGCGTCAGTCCGAACTGAACGACGACCCGCAGCCGCAGGTCGACTTCGCGTTCGGGTTGCGGATCGTGAAGCCGCCACCCGTCACGCTGTCGACAAAATCGACTTCGGCGCCGCCGAGGTAGCGCGCGCTGATCGGATCGATGAACAGCTTGACCCCGTTGGATTCGAACGACTGATCCGACGGGCCCGGGCCTTCTTCGATCATCAACCCGTACTGAAACCCCGAACAGCCCCCGCCCTGCACGAAGACCCGCAACCCGCTCTCCACTTTTTGTTCTTCGGCCAGCAACTCGCTGATCTTGGTCGCGGCCGACGTCGAAACGTTCACCATGGGGAACTCCCTGTGGATAGTAGATGTACCAGCGACGATTATACCGCGGCCGGCTGACCCGCGGGAACGCACGCACTCCGGACGGCGTCCTACCATAGGCCGTATCATGTGAGAAGCCAGATGGTTAGACGCCGCCCTCGGCGTCCAGGATTCGGACATACCCGTCCCAGGAGTCGCCACCGTGACCGACGAATATCCCTTCTACCTGGCCGGCCAATGGGCCCGGTCAGGTGATCCGCTCCCGGTGAGATGCCCGTACGACGACTCGACCATCGGCACGACATGGCTGGCCTCGGCCGCCGACGTCGAACGCGCGACGGTGGCCGCGGTGGAGGCGGCACCGGTCATGCGCCAGTTGCCGCTCTACCGGCGGGCCGAGATCCTGATGCAGGCCGCGGCCGTGCTGAAAAGACGGCGAGAAGAAATCGGCCACGCCCTCGCCGGCGAAGCCGGCAAACCTATCAGGGAGGCGGTGACGGAAGTCGATCGCGCCGCCCTCACCTTTCACGTCGCCGCCGAAGAAGCGCGCCGGCTGGGAGGCGAGGTGATTCCGCTCGACCTGGCGGCGTTCGCTAAGGGCCGCTTCGCCATTCTGCGCCGTTTTCCGCTCGGCCCGGTGGCGGGGATCTCGCCGTTCAATTTCCCGTTGAACCTGTCGGCGCACAAGATTGCCCCGGCCGTGGCTGCCGGCAACACCATGGTGCTCAAGCCCGCGTCCAAGACGCCGCTCTCGGCGCTGTTTTTGGCCGCCGCCCTCGACGAAGCCGGCCTGCCCAAAGGCGGGCTGAGCGTGTTGCCCATGTCTCGCGAGTTGGGCGACCGGTTGGTGACCGACGACCGATTCAAACTGCTGACCTTCACCGGATCGTCGCCGGTCGGCTGGAGCATGAAGGCCCGGGCCGGCAAAAAGAAGGTCGTGCTCGAACTCGGCGGAAACGCCGGCGTGATCATCGACGCCACCGCGAACCTGCCATACGCCGCCCAACGGGTGGTGACGGGCGGATTCGCCAATGCCGGCCAGAGTTGCATCTCGGTGCAGCGCGTCTACGTGCACGACGCGGTCTACGACCAGTTCGCCAGGCTGCTGGTGGCAAGGGTGGCCACACTGGTGGTGGGGAACCCGTTCGACGCGACCACCGACGTGGGTCCGATGATTGACGCGGGCGAAGTCGATCGCATCACGGCCTGGGTTGAGAGGGCGGTGGCGCAGGGCGCGCGGGTGCTGGCTGGCGGATCGCGCATCAGCCGGTCGGTCTACCCGCCCACCGTGCTCGAGCACGTTCCGGAAACCGCGGAGGTCTGCGCGCAGGAAGTGTTCGCACCGGTCATTGGCCTGTACCGGTTTGCCGATTTCAACGATGCGCTGGCCGCCGTCAACCGATCGACCTTCGGCCTGCAAGCCGGCGTGTTCACCAACGACCTGCAGCACATGCTGGGAGCGTACGAAGCGATCGAGGCCGGCGGCGTGGTGGTCAACGACGTGCCGTCCTGGCGGATCGACCACATGCCGTACGGCGGCGTCAAGGATTCGGGCACCGGCCGCGAAGGCCCGCGCTACACGATCGAGGAGATGACCGAGCCCAAGCTCCTCGTCATCAACCAGGAGATGGCGTAACCGCGGCGCCCGCACGTCAGATTCGGGCTCGTTTATCCCTTCGTCATCGACGGCGGTGCCGACTCGGGGGCCGTTGCCCAGGTGCGGCTCGGCTCGGGCCCCAGCCTCACGAGCAACGTGCCGCCGGCGACGATTTCGTCGTGGCGAATCCAGCAGCGGTCCAGCGGGCGGCCGTTCAACACCGCGCTCTGGATGTAGCGATTGGCGTCGGATCGCCCCTCGGCCCGAATCTCGAACCGCTTGCCACCCGCCATCTCGAGGGTGGAACCGTCGTGCATCGGCGTCCCCAGCACATAGATGCCCTCGGCCGGATTGACCGGGTAGCAACCGATCGCGCTAAACACATACCACGCCGACATCTGGCCGCAATCGTCATTGCCGCACAGGCCCTCCGGCCCCGTCGTGTAGAGCGTGGTGCAGATCTGCCGGACCCGATCGGCGGTCTTCCACGGCGCCCCGGCGTAGGCGTAGAGGTAGGCAATGTGGTGGCTCGGCTCATTTCCCTGGGCGTACTGCCCGATCAGGCCCGAGATGTCCGGCGACGCCCCGCTGCCTTCGATGACGGAGGGCTGATCGAACAACTCGTCGAGCTTCCTGACGAAGGCGTCCGGCCCGCCCATCAGGCCCATCAGGCCACCCACGTCGTGCATCACGGCCCAGGTGTGCTGCCAGGCGTTGCCTTCGGTGTAGTCGCTGTGCTCATGCTGCGACAACCGGGGCGAGAATGGCGTTCGCCAGCTGCCGTCGGCCAGCCGTCCGCGCATGAACCCGGTGGATGCGTCGAACACGTTCTTGTAGAACCCGGCGCGGGTTTCGAAGAACCGACGGTCCGCAGGTCGCTCGAGTTTGGCGGCCAGTTGGGCGATGCACCAGTCGTCGTACGCATACTCGAGCAGCTTGGACACCGACTCGGGTTCCTGGTCGGCGGGAATGTAGCCGCGCGTCTCGGGCGGCTTGAGCCACCCGAGTCCGCGCGCGTCGTGCAGCGCGCTGGCCTTCATCGCCTCGAACGCCTCGCCGCGATCCACGGTGGTCAATCCCTTCATCACCGCGTCCACGACCACCGGCACGGCGTGGTACCCGATCATCGTGTTGGTCTCGTTGCCCCACAGCGACCACACCGGCAACCGGCCGCTTTCGCGCGAAAACGCCATCATCGACTGGACCAGATCGTTGACGCGCTCCGGCTGAATCAGGGTGAGCAGCGGATGCAGCGCCCGGAACGTGTCCCAGAGCGAGAACACCGTGTGATGCTGGAACTTGGTGGTGGCGTGCACCTGGCCGTCGGCTCCGCGATACGCTCCGTCGACATCGCAGAAGATGGTGGGCGCCAGCATCGAATGATAGAGCGCCGTATAGAACACGGTTTTCCGCGCCTTGTCGGCCGTGTCGATGCGAATCCGCTCGAGCCGGCGTTCCCACGCCTCTTCGGCATCGCGCCGGTAGGCGTCGAATTCCCACCCGGCGGCTTCCTTGTCGAGGTTTCGGCGGGCGCCGTCAACGCCGGTCGGCGACAGGGCGACTTTGGCGATGATCGGATCGCCCGGCCTCGCGCGAAACCGCAGCAGGGCCTTCACCTTCTTGCCCTGCGCCTCCCGACGCTCGTTCGAGACCTCGCCATCGGCGCTGATCAGCCACGTGAAGATCGGCGCCGAGAACCGCGCCACGAAGTACACGCGCTGATCGGCCGCCCACCCTTTTGAAAAACGGTAGCCGGAGATCGTGGTCGGACCTTCGATGACCAACTGCGTGTCGACCGGTTGATCCCAGTTGATGGCGAAGCCCAGGTCGAACGTCAATGCGGGAGGACGGGCGGGAATGTAGCGGCGGAACGTGTACCGGTGGATGCCGACGCGCCGCGTGGCGGTCATCTCGGCCAGAATGTCGTCGGTGGCGAGGTCGACCCGGTAGTAGCCCGCCGCCGCCCGCTCCTTGTCGTGCGAGAACGGCAACCGCGCTTCGCCTGGCATCGCGGGTCCCGCCAGCAGCGGCGTCACCAGGATGTCGCACAGATCGCCGATGCCGGTTCCGCTGAGGTGCGTGTGACTGAAGCCGGCCAGTTCGGTGTCGGAGTAGTGGTAGCCCGCACACCAGTCCCCCCCCTGCCTGCCGGAATCGGGGCTCAGCTGCACCATGCCGAACGGCACGACCGCACCCGGGAAGGTGTGGCCGTGTCCACCGGTTCCAATCAGCGGGTCGACAAACTGGGCGACGTGCTCGCGCGCGTCGATGGGTGGCGCTGGCTGGCTTCCGGGACCCGACGGTGCCTGCGGCCAGCCCTCGGCGACCGACCCTGCCGCCAGCAACGCGCCGGTGGCGCATGCACCCTTAATCACGTCCCGTCTGGTCACCATGGTGTCCTCGCTTCGCCGCCCCCGGGGCCTCGCGGTCCGCCGCCGCCGCCGGTTCTCGATCGACTGTAGCCCATCCGATCTCGGGGACCAAGTCGGCCAGAACGGAGGTCGCGCGCGCTGGTGGTGCTCGCCGCCGGGACGGTCAGGGGTCGATATCACGGCCCGACGCGCCTGTAACCGCTTGTAGGAGCGCAAGTTGAGGCTTTTTACGATATCCGGTGGCCCGCGCGGCCCCGCCTCATGTATGATCCGTGCTTCTGGACACAGCCACTTGAGGAGGTCCCCTACGATGAAGCGCCTTGCTGTTCTCGCGTGCGCGTGCAGTCTGCTCCTGGTCGGATGCGACAAGAGCATCAACCCGGTAGTGCCGTCCGGCGTTGCCACACTGGCGGCCCAGTTGTCCGGCGCCTCGAACGTTCCGCCGGCCGGTTCGCTCGAAGCTGGCGCGACCGGCTCGCTTCAGATCACCATGACGCCAGCGGCGGGGGGCGGCTACACCGCGAGCTTCTCGATCCGGCTGAGCGGCCTGGTCAAGGCAGGCATCCTGCCGTCACCGCTCGATTCCGGATCCGTCATCGTCGCCGGGTACATCCACCAGGGCGGGGCTGGCACGCTCGGGGCACCGGTGCTCGCGTTGCCGATTTCGCAGACCGCGCCAATCCTGAGCCCGACCGGAACCGTGCTGCTCACGTTGAGCGGCGTGAGCGTGCCGGCGGCCACCGCGACCGCGATTCTCGCCAACCCCTCAGGGTTCTACTTCAACCTCTATTCGGCGTTGAATCAGAACGGCGTGCTCCGCGGGCAGTTGGTCGCGCAGTAGACGCAGTCACCGCAGTCACCGCAGTCACCGCGTTCGACGCGTTCGACGCGCGAGACGCGGCGTTCAGCTGAAAAGCCAAGCAGGCCGGAGCGCCCGATCGGGCACCCCGGCCTGTTTGTTGTCGGCCCTCTCCCGCCCGTGCTGGGGCCACATCCCGCGACGCGCGGTGCCCCCTCGACAAAAAGGTCCGCGGTCTCAGAGCCCGTTCGGGCAGCCCGACGCCGCCGAAACGCGCGGGCTCCCGGTTACTTCTGCTTGAAACCGGCGGGGATGTCGACGTCTCCCGCCGCCACCGTCGATTCAATCGACAGCACTTCGCTGACCGTCGTCAGGATCGTCGCGCGGCCCTTGCCGCCGGCTGCCCCTTCCGCCGGCTGCTCGGCCTTCTTCTTCCGGCCCAGCATCCCGGCTAATCCGCCGATCCCGCCGCGTTCGCGGCCGGCTTTCGAGTCGGACTCGCCCGGTGCGCCGGCGCCGGCCACGGTCACCGTGGTCAGCATCGGCGTGCCGTCCATCTTGCGTCCTTCGGTCTGAAGGCGCTCCATCGCGTTTTTCATGCCCGGGTACATCGCCATCGCCTGCATCAGGTCCTTCCCGCTGGCGGCGGCCTGATCGCCGTAAAGTTTCCGGAGATATTTCATTTCAAACGCGAGGCTTTCCTGGAGCGCCGGATTCGTTGGTGCCATCCACATGTCCGACGTGATGATCATGCCGCCCGCTTCGTCGACCGTCTTGCCCTTCTCGTGCATCGTCAGCGTCATGATGACCTGTTCGCACGCGGCGCCCCCGACCGTCTTCCGCTCGCCGGTCTTCTTGATGTCGACGTCGAACTCCATCTCGGGCGATTTCCCGTCAGCCTTGTCGTTGCCCTTCGCCGCTTCGGAGCGGCTTTTGGCCATGTTCTTCTCGAACTCGGCGCGCATCTCCTCGAAGGTCTTGACCGTGTAGGTCTTGCCGCGCAGATCGAGTCGATACACTTTCTCGGCATCCAGGTCGACCAGTTCGGCCGATGTGTCGTTGGTCATCATCCGACGGCTGCCCTTGAGGGCGATGGTCGACACGATGCCCTCTTTGGCGGCCTTCCCGCCAAACATCCCGGCCATGGTGCCGAGCATGCCTTCCAGCTTGAGTTGGGTCTTCTGCTGGGTCTTGACGTCGGCGTTGAGCCCGAGCGTCGATGCCAGCATCACGATTGCGCCGACCAGCGCGACGAAACGAGTGCGCATCACAGATAGTCCTCCTCCCGGAGTGTCTCCGGGTTTGGTGCGCCGCATCGCCTCACAGTCCTGCGGGGAGCATGAGGCCACGCGACGGCCACAGCGGCCTTCGTGGTTTTCCACGTGTGTGTCAGAGCCATCATTATAAGCTGTCTATGGCGGAGGCGGGCCGAGTCGGCACACCCGGGGGGGATCGACATGATCATGCGTGCGCGGTGGTGGCTGGCAACCGGGTTGGTGGTGGCGATCGCGGCTGGTGTCGCCGTCGCGCCACGCGTGGCGGGCGAGTGGCTGAACCCGACGCTGCTGGTGCCGCCGTACCAGGCCTCGAGTCGCGCGCAACGCCTGCACGCCAGCCTGTTCGTGTCAGACCTGCACGCCGACTCGCTGCTGTGGAGCCGCGACTTGGCGACGCGGAGCGACTGGGGCCATGTCGACGTGCCCAGGCTGATTGCGGGGGGCGTCGCGCTCCAGGCGTTCACCGTCGTGACGCAGGTGCCCTACGGCCAGAACATCGAGAGCAATCCCGGCGACCGCGATGAATTGACCCTGCTCGTCATCGCGGGACGATGGCCGTTTGCCACGTGGGCCAGCCGGCTGCAGCGCGCGCTCTATCAGGCGGGTCGGCTCCGCCAATACGAAGTCGCCTCCGGTGGCCGATTGTGTGTCATCACGACGCGGCCGCAACTCGACGCGTATGTCGACCTGCGTCGCACGAACACGGAGGTGACGGCTGGATGGCTCGGCATCGAGGGCACGCAGGCGTTGGACGGATCGCTGAGCAACCTCGACGCGCTCGACCGGGCCGGATTTCGGATGATCGGGATCACGCATTTCTTTGATATCGAATTCGGCGGATCTGCACACGGACTGGTCAAAGGCGGCCTCACGCCCATGGGCCGCGAGTTGGTCGGACAGATGGAGGCGCGCCACATCCTGGTCGATCTGGCGCACGCGTCGAACCAGACCATCATGGATGTGGTGGCGCTGTCGAAAAAGCCCGTCATCGTGTCGCACACCGGCGTGCGCGGCACCTGCAACAACACCAGAAACCTGGATGACGAGCGCCTGCAGCGCATTGCGGCCACCGGAGGCGTGATCGGCATCGGGTACTGGACCACCGCGGTGTGCGGGCCCGACGCCGATGCGGTTGCGCGGGCCATTCGTTACACCGCCAACCTGGTCGGCGTGGATGCGGTCGCGCTGGGATCGGACTTCGACGGCGCCATCTCGGCGCCGTTCGACACGACGGGCGTCGTGCTGGTGACCGATGCGCTGGTGCGGTCCGGCTTCTCGGATGTCGAGATCCGGAAGATCATGGGCGGCAACGTGCTCCGCGTCTTGCGTCAGTCGCTTCCCGACAAGTAGGCTGCCTTTTGGGGTCAGATCCCAAACACAGCATTCTCCAGTCGGTTGGATCGCCAGATCCCTCGATGCCGAAAACCGGACGGTCGCGTTGGTCGACCGCTACGTTTGCTTGGAGATGGCTGCGTTTTGGATCTGACCCCAAGACGTAGCGTTCACTTCGCCGCCGAAAACCGGACGACCGCGTTGGTCGACCGCGACGCCTGCGTGGAGATGGCTGCGTTTTGGATCTGACCCCAAGACGTAGCGTTCACGTCGCCATGAAAGCGCGGCGGCGGCTCTCGTCGAATCGTTCGATGGCGTATCGCAGCATCGTGCGCGGCATGCGTGTCTTGTGGGCCTTGAGAAACGCGCAGAGCGCGCGTTCGTCGCGCTTGCCCGCTTCGCGCAGCATCCAGCCGCACGCCTTGTGCATCAAATCGTGCTCGTGACCGAGGAACCGCTCGCAGAGATGAAAGGTGTCGTCGAGTTGCCCCCGGCGGATGAACGCCAGCGTCGCGACGATGGCGATCCGATTCTCCCAGAGGTCTTCCGACGTCGCGAGGCGCGACAGCGTTGCCATGCGCGCCGTCGGTCCGGCTCGCAGCAGCCAGTCGCCTACGATGTTTGGCGCGGTGACGTCGACCAAATCCCAGTTGTTGATGCGCGCCGTATGCGCGAGGTAGAAGAAATAGATGCGGCGCTTCGCACCGTCACCACTCGCCGCGCCGTACGCGTAGACCAGGATGAGGAGAGCCGTCAGGCGGTGTTCGTGGACCTCGCTCGCGAGCAGCGTTTCCAGCTCCGCGAGCGGCAAACCGATGTGTCGCCTCGCGATCGTGCGCTGTTCGGGCACCATGACGCCGATGAACACGTCCCCTTCGCCATACTGGCCGGGTCCTGTCTTGAAGAAACGCCCCAGCACAGCGTCTTTGCCTGGCTTGACCGCCGCCTCGAGCGCCAGCATCACATCATTTGCTGTGTCCATCGGTGTTCTCAATAAGGAAAGTATAAGCGCGTTCCTGCCGCGCAAGGGGTTCCGGCCCGGATCCGCTTGCCAACACTCCTGCGGCCGGGGTAGAACATGGCCGGTATGGCACACCTTGCAAGCAGCGGCGCGCTGGCCTTCCTCGATCGGCGGGGCATCGCCTACACCTACCATTCGCATCCGCCGGTCTTCACGGTGGAAGAATCGCTGCGGCTGGTACCGGAGTTGCCTGGCGCCAAGACCAAGAACCTGTTCCTGCGCAACCGAAAGGGAACGCGCCACCTCCTCTTGATAACGTCGCACGACAAGCGTGTGAATCTCGACGCGCTTTCCGCGGCCGTCGGCATCAACGGCCTGAGTTTCGCATCGCCTGAGCGGCTTCTGAAGCACCTCGGAGTGCCGCCCGGCGCGGTGAGCCTGCTCGCGCTGGTCAACGACGAACCGAACAGCGTCGAAGTGGTGGTGGATGCGGCCGTCTGGAACGCAGAGGCGGTTCAGTGCCATCCGCTGGACAATGGGGCCACCGTCGTCATTCCGCGAGACGACGTGCGGCGTTTCGTCGAAGCGACCGGCCACTCCGCGCGAGTGATCGACGTGCCGGTTTCGCCCTAGCTATGAAATGGGGTCAGATCCAAAACGTAACATTCTCCGGACGTTTGGATCGCCTTCTTTGTTGATGCGCGATCTTAGGCATTTGATTTCGGCTAATCCATCCAGAAAGTTGGAAAATGTTAAGTTTCGGATCTGACCCCAATTCTGAACATCGGGAGCGCGTATGAAGACGTCTTACCCTCTTGTCGGTTGGCTGGCAGCCGGGGTCCTTGTGATCGCGGGTGGCCCCTGGATCGCCACGCCTTCGGCCCAGGAAGCGGTGTTCGTCGTTCGGCACGCCGAACGGCTCAACGACTCGGCCGACTCGCCACTGTCGGCGGCAGGCCTGGCCCGGGCCGCGCGGCTGGCTGATCACTTGCGCGACGCCCGCATCACGTCGATCGTGGTGACGCAGTTTGTCCGCACGGCTGACACCGCCCAACCGCTGGCCGATCGCCTGGGCCTCCCGCTCACGCTGGTGCCCGCGGCGCAGACGGCGGTTCTGGTCGCCAGGTTGCGCGCGCTTGGCCCAAAGGCCCGCGTGCTGGTGGTCGGCCACAGCAACACCGTCCCGGACATTCTGACCGCGCTCGGATCGAGCGAGCCCGTGACGATCGCGCCAGAGGACTTCGCCAACCTGTTTGTGGTGCTGCCACGCGCGGCGGCGCCGCCAACCGTGATTCGGATCCAGTACTAGCGCCCCGGGTCGGAGGTTCGCTCACACATCGTCCGGCGCGCGGGTCGCCAGGCACGCGTTGCGAGACGATCGGGGCTCTGTGAGCAACCCGTCTACTTCGCGGTGCCCAACCCGAACGTGGACGGCAGCGTCATCTTCAGTTCCTTGAGCAGGAAGCCGAACACGTCGGCCTTTTCCTCGATCTGCTTGGTGGTCGGCTTGCCCGCCCCGTGGCCCGCCTTCGTCTCGATTCGGATGAGCACGGGCGCGGGGCCCGCCTGCGCCGCCTGCAGCGTCGCCGCGAACTTGAAGCTGTGGGCTGGAACGACGCGGTCGTCGTGGTCGGCGGTGGTCACCAGCGTCGCCGGGTACTTGGTGCCCGCCTTGATGGTGTGCAGCGGCGAGTACTTGACGTTGATCTCGAACCCTTCCTTCGTCTCGGGATCGCCGTAGTCGGACTTCCACGCCCAGCCGATCGTGAACTTGTGGTACCGGAGCATGTCCATCACGCCCACCGCCGGCAGCGCAGCCCCGAACAGATCCGGCCGCTGCGTCAGGCACGCCCCGACGAGCAGGCCCCCATTACTGCCACCGGAGATGGCCAGTGAGGGCGCCGAGGTGTACTTGTCCTGGATGAGATATTCGGCCGCCGCGATGAAATCGTCGAACACCGTCTGCTTGTTCTTGAGCCGCCCCGCGTCGTACCAGGCCTGACCGTATTCGCCGCCGCCCCGGATGTTGGCCACCGCATACACGCCTCCCATCTCGAGCCAGGCCGCGATGGCCGGCGAGAAACTGGGCGTGATCGCAATGTTGAACCCGCCATACCCGTACAGTTGCGTGGGATTGCGGCCGTTTTTTGCCATCCGCTTCGCGTGCGTGATGAACATCGGGATCTTCGTGCTGTCCTTCGCCGTGTAGAACACCTGCACGGTCTCGTACCGGCTGGCGTCGAAGTCCACGCTCGGCTTCTTGAACACGCTGCTGGTCTGGCGCCCGAAATCGTATCGATAAATGGTCGTTGGATAAATGAACGAGGTGAAGGCGTAGAAGGCCTCCGCGTGCTTGCGGCGCCCGTGCAGTTCCGGGACCGACCCGATCCCGGGCAGGGTGATTTCCTTGGGGCTGGTGCCGTCGAGGTCGTACACCCGGATCGCGCTCTTCGCGTCGGTCATCCAGACAGTGACGAACTGCTCGTTGATGATCGTGACGCTCTCGAGCACGTCGCGCCCACGAGCCTCCGGAATCACCGTCATCGCGCCGGCCGCCAGTTTCTTCCGGTTGATGAAGACCAGCCGGTACCGGGGCGCATCGTTATTGGTCAGCACGTAGAACATGTCGCCGTCGTTCCCCACGATCGAGTACGACGCGTCGAAGTCGTTGAGGAACGGCTCGATCTGACTCAGTGGATTCTTCAGATCCCGCACGAAGACCCGGTTCCGATTGTCGGTGCCCTCGGTCTGGTACACCAGCAGGAACCGCCCATCGTCGCTGACGTCGGCGGCAAAGCTCCAGTCGGGTTTGTCGGGGCGCTCGTACACCAGACGGTCCGCCGTCTGCGGCGTCTGCACCGCATGAAACATCAGTTTCTGGTTCTTGTTGACCGCCTGCAGCGAACGACCGTCGGTCGGCGCGTCGTACCGGCTGTAGAAGAATCCGGATCCGTCCTTCAGCCAGGCCGCCCCGCTGAACTTCGACCACTTGAGCGTATCGGGCAGATCCTTGCCGGTAGCCACCTCTCGAATCTTCCACTCCTGCCAGTCCGATCCGGCCGCCGCGATCGAGTAGGCCATATACCGGCCATCGTCGGAAAACGACTCTGCGCCCAGCGCGACGGTGCCGTCGGCCGACAACGTATTCGGGTCGAGCAGCACCTCGGGAGCCGCGTCGAGGGACTTGGTCTTGTAGATGACGGACTGGTTCTGCAGCCCGTCGTTCTTGCTGAAGATGTACCACTCGCCCTCGCGCGACGGGGCGCCGTACCGTTCGTAATTCCACAGCTTGGTCAGTCGCTCCTTGACGCGCGCCCGTTCGGGAATCTGGTCGAGATAGCCGAAGGTCACCTTGTTTTCGGCCTCGATCCACGCCCGCGTCTCGGGCGCGTCGGCGTCCTCGAGCCAGCGGTACGGATCGGCAATGGTGGTCCCGAAGAAATTATCGGCCTGCGCCGCCTTCTTCGCGTCGGGGTACTTGGCCGGACCTGACTGGGCGGCGATGGTGACAGACATAAGCAGGAGAAGAATGCAGACACGTCGCTTCATGGAACTCCTTCGGCGAATCGGCCGATCGAACACGGGGCTATTATGCCACCGTCACATCAGGGGCCGTGTCCATCCACTCGCCCAACGGCGTGCTAGCGCGCACCGGCGGCGGTTTTCGGCGCGGGTTTGAGCGCTGCGTCGGCGGGCACCGGCCCGACAATCGATTGGTAGACCAGCGTGCGGTACTTCGCATCGAGGTCGAGTCCCCCCGACGGGATCAATTGCGCGAAGAAGACGGCGACCAGTTTCTCGTGCGGATCGATCAGGTACCGCTGATAGTACGCGCTGCCCCATCCGTACGCACCCGCGCTGCCGTACCGGCCGCTCTTGCCTACCTGTTCGACGACCTCGAACCCCAGTCCGAAGCCCGTGCCCGTGTCCGAGTAGAGCGTGCCCACATGGTTGGACGTCATCAGTTCGATCGTCTTCGGTCCGAGGATGCGCACCCCGTCGAGTTCACCGCCGTTCAGCAGCATCTGCAAGAAACGGGTGTAGTCGGTTGGCGTCGACAGCAGGCCCGCGCCGCCGGAGAAACAGACCCTGGGCCCCTCGACGTAGTCCCCCTGGCCCATGCCCGGCTCGGGCGCCCGCACCAAACCGTCGGCCTTGGCCGAGTAGACCGTCGCCAGACGGTCCTTCTTCTCGGGCGGAAGGAAGAAGCCCGAATCGACCATCTTGAGCGGGTCGAAGATGCGCGTCTGGAAGAACCGGTCGAGCCTCATGCCCGACGCCTTCTCGACGACCGCTCCCAGGATGTCGGTGTTGAAGCCGTAGACGAATTTGTCCCCGGGCTGAGCGTCGAACGGCAAACCCGCCAGCCGTTCGGCGATCGTCGTGATGGGATCTTTCTGATCGCCCAGGTACCAACCGAGCAGGCCGGCAGCCTTGTATTGTGATTCGGCCGGGTTGCCCTGGCCGTAGGAGATGCCTGCCGTATGGGTGAGCAGATCGCGAATGGTGATTTCGCGCTTGGCCGGCACGGTCCCGAATCGGCCGATTCCCGGTGCACCAGGCGGAGGCGGCACCGCGACGGTGGTCTGTTTGAAGGCCGGAAGAAATCTGGAGACCGGCTCGGTGAGCTGGATCGTGCCTTCTTCGACCAGCATCATCACGGCCACGCTGGTGACGGCTTTCGACATCGACGCGAGCCGGACAATCACGTCCTTGCGCATCGGCAGGTTGCGCTCGATATCCATCCGGCCATACGCGTCGAACATCGCCGTCTTCCCGCCTCGCGTCACCACGGCCACGACCCCCGCGATGCGCCCACGGTCGACGTAGTCCTGCATCACGGCTTTGATGCGCGCCACCCGTGGCGTCGAGAGCCCCACCTGCTCGGGAGCGGCGGCCGGCAGCATCTGCGCCGCGGTCGGCGCAGACAGTCCCGCCACCAGCAGAATCGAGACCAGAACCGGTTTGATGCGCATGGCGACTCCTCCCAAGAAACGGCCCCGGCGCCGGGGCCGGCCCGACACACCAAGATGGTATTGCCTCCGGAGGCGGACTCCAATATCGTAGTGTGTTTAGTGGTCGTTGCGAGGGGGGGCAGCACGATGCGGCCCGGGCTCGCTCGCCCCATGACAGGCGATGGTCGCGTTCACCAAGCATTCTGAAGGGACACGTCAATGGGCAGGATTATCCGTTTCGGCACGATCGCATTCCTTCTTTCGGCCGGTCTAAGCCTGGCGCAGACCCAGGCTCCTGCGGCGCCCGCCGCGACAGACTGGAAGGGCAAGAGCAAGATGAGCGGCAAGGTGATCGATGAGGCCGGCAAGGCGATTGCCGGCGCCACCGTGAAGCTCATGCTGGTGCAGGCCAATGGCGGAACCGAAGTCGTGGCCAACGCCAAAGGCGAGTGGAAGGTCGAGAACATCGCCGAAGGCATGTGGTCGCTCGAGTTCTGGAAGGACGGCTTCGACCCGCGCCAGGTGCCGGTCCAGGTCGGCGGCAAGATTCGGGAACCCAACATCGAGCTGAAGATGACCAAGGAAGGCACCGACCCGACCTTTGCCACGCGCGTGGGCGCCGCCAAAGCCCAGGTCTTCTTCGAACAGAAAAAATATGCGGAGTCCCGGGCGATTTACGAGGGCTTGCTGGCGAAGTACCCGACCGTGCACCAGCTCCATCAGTACATCGCCCGCGATTACCACATGGACAAGAACTTCGCGAAGGCGGTCGAGGAACTGGAAGCGTACTTGAAAGCGGTGCCGACCGACGGCGCTGTCAAGATGATGCTGGCCGGCGAACTGTTTGAAGCCGGCAAGGGGGACGAAGCCTGGGCGCTGTTCTCGACGTTCGACAAGACGGTGCTCCGCGACGCGCTGGACCTCGAGACCCCTGGCTTCGCGCTGCTGCGCGCCAAGAAGCCGACCGAGGCGCTCAAGTACTTCGAGCGCGTCGTCACGCTCTTTCCTGACGACCCGCAAGCGTACTACTACCGGGGCCTGACGAACTGGCAGATCGGGGCCACCGTCGAGAAGCCCAACACGCCGGAGGCCAAGGCCAAGCTCGAGGCGGCGAAAGCCGACCTGTCCAAGTTCATCGCGATGCTGCCCAACGCCGACAAGCTTCCCTCCTCCGACGCCAACTACAACAACGTCGAGAACGCCAAGAAGATGATCGAGCAGATCAAGTAACCTGCCCGGCAGGCCGCCATCGCGATCGCGACACGACCCCGGGCCGGCCTTCGCCGGTCGGGGTCGTCCCCGCGTACACCGCCTTGACACGGCGTTGCGCTCCATGCTCGTATGAGTGCATGCGGCGGGTTCTGCAAGTCACGGCAATCGGGTGGCTGATCGTAGCCATGCTCACCACGACGGCGGGCCTGTGCCTGTGCCGCGGCAGAGGCCCCGACTCGCCCACCAGTCAGCAGACCGCCGGAGGATGCTGCCATCGCCATGCGCTGGCGATCACCGCTGCGGGGACGTCCTGTTGCCAGATCGAGCAGGCGCCGCACGCCGCGACCTCGCCCGATGTCGTCGCCGTGCAGCCAGCGATCGTCTCCGCCCCGCTCGTGGCCTCAGAAGGACGCTTGGCGCCCCTGGCCGCCCTCCCGCCGACCTGCGAATATTCCCCGCCCATCCACATGTTGCGCGTCTGATTCGACGCCTTGCCGAAGGTGTCATCTGACCTTCGGCCTCCCATACACACGCAGATTCGTCAGAGGGCTCTGGTGCCCGCGTGTCTCCCCCGTACTCGGATCGGGCCCGCGCGTGGCAGTGCGACATCAAGCCCGTCGAGAGTGGATGCGGTAGCGGCGTGGAGGAGTGATGAACGCGGTTTTGACCCGAAGGTTGATCGCCACAACGATCGTGCTCGTGCTCGCCGCGGCGAGCGTGTCTGCCGCAGGACAGGATGCGCGACCGCAGCCGGGCGACGATCCCCTGCTGCAGTCCCTCATCGCCGAAGCGCTGGCGCGCAATCCCGAGGTGGCCGCCGCGCAGGCCGCCATCACCGCGGCCCGCCAGCGGCCGGCACAGGTGTCGGGCAGGCCAGACCCGATGGTTTCGATGGCGTACACCAACGACGGATGGGCGCCGAGCCTGGGCGGCATGCCGATGACGACGCTCGCCCTGATGGTCAGCCAGGAGTTTCCACACGCCGGCAAACGGCAGCAGCGGGCGGACGTGGCGGTCAACGAGGCTCGCCAATCCGAACCGCCACTGGCGCGGGTGCGTCTGGCCATCGAGGCTGGTGTGGCTCGCGCCTATTACGGCCTGCTGCTCGCCCGCGAACTGGCGGCCCTCACCGCCCAGCAGCGTGAGCTCTGGCAGCAGATCGAAGTGGTCGCCCGGGCGCGCTACGCGGTCGGCCAGGGTGCCCAGCAGGACGTGCTGCGGGTGCAAGTCGAGGTCACCCGCGTCGAACAGCGGGCCATCGAACAGGCCTCGGAAGCCGAGTTGCGGCTCGCCGAACTGAACACGCTTCTGGCCAGACCCATGGACGCACGCCTCGAGACGTCGGCCGCGCTGACACTCCGTCCGCTCACCCAATCGCTGGCGGCGGCGGTGGAACAAGCCCGCACGATCAGTCCCGATCTCGCCGCGGCCCGTCTCGCCGTCGCCACGGAGCAATCGGTGCTCGCGCTCGCGCAGCTGGACTTCAAACCCGACGTCTCGGTACAGGCTGGCTACATGAATCGGGGCGGCCTGGCACCCGTGTGGCTGGCCGGCGTCGGCGTGAGCTGGCCGCTCAACAAAACCAGACGTCAGGGCGCGGTGGCGGAATCGCAATTCCGGTCGGAGCGCGACGCCAGAGCCATTGAGTCGATCGACCTGCGGCTGCGCTGGCGCTCGCAGGAGCGCTACACGCGGGCCAGGACCGCCGAGAAGATGGTGGATCTGTACGACCAGGGCATCATCCCGCAGGACCGGATGACGGTGGAGTCCGCCCTCGCCAGTTATCAGGGCGGGCGGCTGCCCTTTGTGTCGGTGCTCGAGTCGATGACGGCCCTGTACGCCGACCGGTGGGCACGCGAAACGCTGGTGGCCGACCACGAGCGGTTGGTGGCGAGCCTGCGCGAAGCCAGCCTGGACGCCACGCCGGAGATGGCCGCGGTCGGCGCCATGGGTGCGGCGCGGGCGACCGGAGCCGCCGCGGCGTCAGGCGGGATGGGTGGACGGTGACACGATTCTGCGAGGAGACGAAGATGCAACGCTATACGCAGAGGTGGATGATCGCCGTCGTGGTTGCAGGCGTGCTGCTGGCTGGATTCGGCTGGACGGGATGTCGACAGGCCACCCCGCCCGGCGCAGCCACGTCCGCCGCCGCGGCGCACGCGCTGCGCTATCACTGCCCGATGCATCCGACGATTGTGTCGGATACACCTGGCGATTGCCCGATCTGCGGCATGGCGCTGGTACCAATCCCGCCGCAGGCACCGCCCGCTCCGGCAACACCAGCCGGCCCGGCGGCATCGCGCGGGGCAGACGGCGTCGCCGGCCGGTCGGTGGTCACACTGTCGGCCGAGCGCCGCAGCCTGCTGGGCGTGCGTAGCGAACCGGTCCGCGCTCAGCGCATCGAGAAATCGCTCCGCACCGTGGGGCGCGTCGCGCCCGACGAGCGGAGGCTCGCGCATTTCCACACCAGGTTCGAAGGCACCGTCGAACACCTGTATGTCGACTACACCGGCATGTTCGTCAAGAAGGGCGATCCGCTTCTGTCGATTTACAGCCCGGAACTGGTGGCCACCCAGCAGGAGTACCTCCTCGCACTCAAGGCACAGAAACAACTCGGGGCGAGCGCGATTCCCTCGGTGGCGCAGGGCGGCGCCAACCTGCTGGAGGCGGCACGCCAGCGGCTCTTGCAGTGGGACGTGCGGGCGGAAGACATCGCGGAAATGGAGCGCACCGGCACACCCAAGCGCACCTTCGATCTGTACGCCGAGGTCAGCGGTTACGTCGTCCAGAAGAACGTGGTGCACGGCATGCGCGTCATGCCGTCCGAAACGCTGTTCGACATTTCTGATTTGTCGCGCCTGTGGGTGATGGCCGACGTCTACGACACCGACCTCGGCGTGGTGCGCCTGGGCATGCCCGCGGAAGTCTCGCTCTCGAGCGTGCCCGGCCGCGTCTGGCGCGGCACCGTCACCAACATCTCGCCGACACTGGACGACAAGACGCGCACCATCAAAGTACGCATCGAAGTGGCCAATCAGGATGGCGTGCTGAAGCCGGACATGTTCGGCGACGTCTGGCTCCGCAACGACCTCGGGATGGGTCTGGTGGTGCCCGAAAGCGCTGTCGTCGACACCGGCGATCGCCTGCTGGTCTTCCTCGACCGGCCTGACGGCAGCCTCGAGCCGCGCGAAATCCAGACGGGCGTCAAACTCGCCGATGGCTATCAGGTGCTGAAAGGCCTCGCCAAGGGCGACCGCGTCGTGACGGCCGCCAATTTCCTGCTCGACTCGGAGTCGAGCCTCAAGGCCGCCCTGTCGGCCATCAAAGCCTCGTCGCCGGCGGCGCCCGCGCCGGAGAAACGCTGAAGGGCCGCCATGATTGACGCCATCATCCGCTTCAGCGCGCGCAACCGCCTGCTGGTGCTGTTCGCCACGGGCGTGCTCGTGGTGTACGGCCTCTACACGCTGCAACACATCCCGGTCGACGCGATTCCCGACCTGTCGGACACACAGGTGATTGTCTATTCGCGGTGGGACCGGAGTCCCGACATCATCGAAGACCAGGTGACGTACCCGATCGTCTCGGCCCTGCTCGGGACGCCCAACGTCAAGACGATTCGCGGGTTCTCGGATTTCGGCTTCAGTTACGTCTATGTCATCTTCAACGACGGCACCGACATCTACTGGGCGCGCAGCCGCGTGCTGGAGTACCTCTCGAAGATCCAGCCGCTGCTGCCGCAGGGCGTCAGGACCGAAATCGGCCCGGACGCCACCGGGGTTGGATGGGTGTACCAATACGCCCTGGTCGACGATGGCGGCACCCAGTCGCTCGCCGATCTCCGGACGCTGCAGGACTGGAATCTGCGGTACCGCGTGCAGTCGGTGCCCGGCGTTGCCGAAGTCGCGTCGATTGGCGGCTACGTCCAGCAGTACCAGGTGACGGTCGATCCCAATCACCTCAAGGCCTACGACCTCGGCATCATGGACGTCGCGGAGGCCGTCCGGCGCAGCAATGTGGAAGTGGGCGGACGGCTGCTGGAATTCGCCGGGCGCGAGTTCATGGTGCGCGGTCGCGGCTACGTGAAGTCGAAAGACGATCTCGATCAGGTCGTGCTCAAGACCGACGCCCGCGGCACCCCCGTGCTGCTGCGCGACGTGGCGTCGATCGCCATCGGACCGGAGATGCGCCGAGGCGTCTCCGACCTCGACGGCCGCGGCGACGCGGTGGGCGGCATCGTCGTCATGCGCCACAACGAGAACGCCCGCGACGTGATCGCGCGGGTCAAAGACCGGCTGAAGGAACTCGCGCCGTCACTGCCCAAAGGGGTCCGGTTCGTCACCACCTACGATCGATCCGAGCTCATCGAGCGTTCCATCACCAACCTGCGCGGCGAACTGATCGCCGAGATTGCCATCGTCAGCCTCGTCATCCTGCTCTTCCTGTGGCACGTTCCCTCGGCCATCGTCCCGATCATCACGATTCCGGTGGCGGTGCTGCTGGCGTTCATTCCCATGAGACTGATGGGCCTCTCGTCCAACATCATGTCGCTGGCGGGCCTGGCGATCTCGATCGGCGTGCTGGTGGACGGCGCGATCGTCGAAGTCGAAAATGCCTACAAGAAGCTCGAACAGTGGCAGCACGGAGGGCGCGTCGGCGATTACCACGCCGTGCGCCTCGGCGCCCTGCTCGAGGTCGGCCCGTCGGTGTTCTTCTCCCTGCTGGTGGTCGCCGTCGCATTTCTCCCGATCTTCACGCTGGTCGATCAGGAGGGCCGGCTGTTCACGCCGCTCGCCTGGACGAAAAATCTCGCGATGTTTATCGCCGCCGGCCTCGCCATCACGCTCGATCCCGCACTGCGGATGCTCTTTACGCGCATGGACTTTCCGCGCTTCCGTCCGCGCTGGCTGTCGTGGCTGGTCGGGCAGGCCACCGTCGGCCGCTATTATCAGGAAGAGCGTCATCCCATCAGCCGCGTGCTGTTCTGGATCTACGAACCGGTGTGCCGACTGGTCCTGCGCGTCCCGAAGACCACGATCGTGCTCGCCGTGCTCGTCGTGGTGGCCACCGTCCCGGTGTACTTGAAACTGGGCCACGAGTTCATGCCGCCGCTCAACGAAGGCACGATCCTCTACATGCCGACGACGCTGCCGGGCATTTCGGTCACCGAAGCCTCGCGCATTCTGCAGACGCAGGACCGCGTGCTCAAGTCGTTCCCCGAAGTGGAGACGGTGTTTGGCAAGGCCGGACGTGCGGACACGTCGACCGACCCGGCGCCGTTTTCGATGATGGAGACCACCGTCCTCCTGAAGCCGCCGTCCCAGTGGCGCGCCAGACCCCAGTGGTACTCCGGCAGGGCGCCGGAGTGGCTGCAGGCGCTGGTGCTCCGCCACATCTGGCCGGATCGGATCTCGTGGGACGAACTGGTCGCCCAGATGGACGCCGCGCTGAAGATTCCCGGAACGACCAACGCCTGGACCATGCCGATCAAGGCCCGCATCGACATGCTCACCACCGGCGTGCGGACGCCGGTCGGGATCAAGGTGTTCGGGGCCGACCTGGCGCAGATCGAAGCCATCGGGACACGCCTCGAGGAGATTCTGAGCAGCGTGCCCGGGACGCGAAGCGTGTTTGCCGAGCGGGTGACGGGGGGCTATTTCGTGGATTTCGATCTGAACCGCGCCGCGCTGGCCCGCTACGGACTCTCCGTGCAGAGCGTGCAGGACGTCATCATGTCGGCGGTGGGCGGCGAGAACGTGACGACGACGGTGGAAGGCCGCGCGCGATTTCCGGTGAATGTCCGCTACCCCAGGGGCTTGCGCGACGACCTCGACCGGCTCGGGCAGGTGAGCGTGATGGCGCCGGGGGGCGCGCAGATTCCGTTGGCCAAGCTCGCGACGCTGCGCACGGTGACCGGGCCGTCGATGGTGCGCAACGAGAACGGGATGGTGGCCGGCTACGTCTTCGTTGACGTCACCACGACCGACATCGGCGGCTACGTCGAGCGCGCGCGCACTGCAGTGGGGGCGCAGCTGGCGCTGCCGAGCGGCTACTCGATCGAGTGGAGCGGCCAGTACGAAAACATGCTGCGCGTCAGGGAGCGCCTCAAAATCGTCGTGCCGATCACGATCGTGCTGATTTTTTTCCTGCTCTACGCAAACACCAAGTCGGCGTTCAAGGCGTCGGTCGTGATGCTGGCCGTGCCGTTCTCGGTGGTCGGCGCGGTGTGGCTGATGTACGTGCTCGACTACAACGTGTCGATTGCCGCCTGGGTGGGCATGATTGCGCTGATGGGCCTGGATGCCGAAACCGGGGTCTTCATGCTGTTGTTTCTCGATCTCTCATACGAAGAGGCACGCGCGGCTGGTCGGCTCTCGACGCGCCAGGACCTGCACGCCGCCATCATCCACGGGGCCGTCAAGCGGGTGCGCCCGAAGATGATGACGGTCGCAGCCGCGATGATTGGCCTGATGCCCATCATGTGGTCGATGGGCACTGGCGCCGACGTCATGAAGCGGGTGGCTGCGCCCATGGTGGGCGGCCTCGCCACGTCGTTCATCCTCGAATTGCTCGTCTATCCGGCCATCTACCTGCTGTGGAAGCAGCACGCTCTGGGAACAGCACAGCGACCGGAGATTGCGGGCTAGGACGCGTGGGGCGTTCATGCGCGCCGCCAACAGGCCGATTACCACTACGAGGCGCTCCGTACGCGGATGGCGCGGTTCCGCGTCGCGTCGCGTCGCGCGGGGCCGATCGCGCTGTCGCGACGTGGCAGCCGGATTCCGGGAGGCGGGGATGCGATATCAGCGTGCGTTGGCGGTGGCGATCGTCCTGTTCTTGACCGCCGGCAGCGTCGGCGTCCGGTCTCAGCAACCACCACCGCTGCCCTCTCAACAGGCCGCCCCACCGCCCTCTCAGCAACCAACACCGGCGCCTGCTCAGCAGGCCACCGCGCCGCCCTCTCAGCCGGCCGGGCCGTCGCCCCTGGATCGACTCAAGTCCGGCAACGAGCGCTTCGTCAAGAACCCGTCGGCGACGTTGCCCATTACGGCTGAGAAAAGACTCGCACAGCTCAAAGGGCAGTCGCCGTTTGCCATCGTGCTGTCGTGCGCGGATTCGCGCGTGCCGCCCGAAGTGATCTTCAACGCCGGCCTGGGCGACCTGTTCGTCGTGCGGACCGCCGGCGAAGTGGCCGACAAAGCGGTACTCGCCAGCGTCGAGTACGGAGCCGAACATCTCAATGCACCGCTGCTGGTCGTGATGGGCCACGAGTCCTGCGGCGCAGTGAAGGCCGCGCTCGAGGCCAAGCCTGGCGCCGCGTCGATGGGACCGAATCTCGATGCCCTGGTGGCCGCCATCAAGCCGGGATTCGCCCGCATGACCGTGTCGGCCGATCTCGATCACATGCGGGAAGCCATCCTGGCCAACGTCGAACAGGTGATCAACGACCTGTTCTCGAAAAGCGCCATCGTCAAGCATCTGGCCGCATCAGGCAAATTGCAGGCGGTGGGCGCATTCTACGAATTCTCGACCGGGCGCGTGCGCTTCAGCGAACCGGTCAAGGCCGAACAGGAGGCGCCGAAACAGAAACCCGACGCCTTCTATCGATAGGCGGCGAGCTCAGAGAGGCCCGTTGGGGCCGTGGTCGCCGGCAAACAGTCGACCAGGGACGGTCGCAGGTCAGCACCAACAGGCCATGCCGGGACCGGGGACAGCAGGCGGAGAAACGGTCGGGCCGGCAGGTACGACCCAGGCAGGAGCGCGTATGCGTGGCACACAATCGACGATACGACTGATGGCGGCCGCCGTACTGGTGCTGGGGTGTGGCGTCGCCCGCCTCTCGGCGTCTGCCGACACCAGCATCGCATCGATGCCGCAAGCCGGACATCAGGCTGCACCCGCGCCCGCCGCGAAACCGCCGGCTCCTGCCGAAACAAAGCCGACCACGCCGGCCGAAACGAAAAAGCCCGCGCCGGCCGAAACAAAGCCGACCACGCCGGCCGAGACCACGCACAGCGCTCCGGTTGACGCCAAAGCGGTCGCGGCCAAACCGGACCCTGCCGCAGACAGGAAGTCGACCCCCACCGCCGCGCCAGATGCGAAATCTTCCCACGCCGAAACACCCGCTGACGCCACCAAGCCCGTCCCCGCAGCCGACGCGAAGAGTCACAGCGCCAGCCCAGCGGGGGGGACCAAGCCCGCGCCGGCCAAAGATTCACCGGGCGCCATCGCAGCCGCGAAGGTCGGAGCGCGCGCCGACGTCGCCGCGGCCGTCACACGAATCCAGAGCATCATGGTCGAACAGGCCACCGCCAAGTCGGGTAAGGGCGGTGCCAAGCCGGGCGCAATGGCCCACGGCTCGCCGGGCTCCGCCGCGAACCAGTCCGGCGCTCGTCGGATGCCGCCCACCGGCGGCGTGAGATTGTCGTGGGAGGATCTCCCAACCGATCCAGGGGGCGTGACGCTGGAGTGGGATCCAGACTTAGCGCGCCTCATTACCGTCACCAAGCCGGGATCCGGGATCCGCCTGACGTGGCCGACCAAATCGCCCTAGCGACCGCGCGGCGCGAGCCTACCGGCTGAACCAGTAACTCACCTTTGCCAGCACCACGTTGTCGGCTGGCGCGTGGACCAGGCTCGACAGATCTGTGCCGAACGCGAACTGCCCGGGCCGCACATAGTCTTCGCGCTGCTGCGTCCACACGAGGAAGAACGTCGAACCGGGCCGAAACTCCCAGCGGTAGACGGCGTTGACGCGAAGCGACTTGAAATTGAAATTCGGATCGCCGAACGAGAATGGCACGCCCGTGGCGTCGCCCGTCGGATTGACGTGGTAGGTATCCGACGCGGGGTCGAAGCCGATCGTGCCCACATCGACGCCGTAACGCAAAAACGTATAGGTCCGGGGCTTCGCGGCCTGCTTGAAATGGCCGTATCGCCCAACCGACAGCAGCGGCTGCGCGAACATCTGGAACGACATCCGCGGATTCATCATCAGGCTGACCCGGGTGGTCATCGACCATTCGATCTGGTCGATCTCGCCGAACACGTCCCGGCGGCCGAACGTCGCGGTGGCCGACGCGTCGAACGCCGTCGTTACGTACTGGGCGAGGCTGAGCGATCGCAGCAGCGACGGGCCAATCTCAACGGTGAGAGCGGGAACCGGCTTGGCGGCGATCGTGACGGCGCCGGACGAATCCCACGATCCCGCCGAATCGATCGAATAGTTCCCATTGATGTTGACGCCGATAATCTTCCGGCCGTCGCTGCCGAGCGACGCCCCGTAACTCCGGCCGCCCGGACTCTTCATCATCGGCCCGCCGCGCGTGAGTCGATCGTTGAGCGGATCGGCCGTCGCGATGAGCGTCACCGACCCGGACCAGTAATTTCGAAACGTGGCGGATCCGCCGATGTAGACGCCGTCGCTCATCTTCTCGTGCGCAAAGTTCCAGACGTACCACTTGGCGGCCACCAGGTGCCGGCTCCGGCTGAACGAATCGGGCGTGGTCGTGAGCCAGACAACGCCGGCGTGCATCCCCATACGATCGGCGCTGGTCAGGTAGCCGACGTCGTTGGTCTCGTATCCCGGACTGACGGCCCAGTACGACACGTTCGGCCTCACATTGCCCGTGTTCCTGTTGAAGTCGATCTGAAGATTCCAACCGGTGAGCGCCGTCGCCAACGGGTCGTACCTCAGATGCGCGGCATCGGGCCGCTGAAAGTACCTTGCCGAGGCGCGTTCGAGCCGCGAGATGGCGGCCTCGGTTCCCTCCACGCGGCTGGCCGACAACGCCCCCGCTATCACGAAATCACGGCCGCTGTTGAGATACGCGTGGCCGTCCACGCCCACCACGTAGGCGTGGTCGACGACGCGGTCGCGGAGCGCGGTGTCCGGCGTGTCCCGATTCACCAGCGTGGCGAGCATCCCGATGCCGGCGCGCGTGCCGATGTCCCGATACACACGCGCGGCCAGGTAATTGGTCGCCGGTTCGATCTCGACCCGGCTCCGTGCGGCTCCATCGGCCACGTCTGCCCACTCCGCTGCAGTGAGCGCCTCGGTGAGATTGAACGTCCACCCGCTTGTCGTCTTGCCGGTGATCTTCGCCGCCCCGAGAATAGTCGTCGCCGTCGGCGCGTCCACGAAGTCGCCGCTGGCCGAATCCTGGGGCGCCCGTCCGATACGCCGCGAGTAGAACAGCGTGGGATTCGAGCGATTGAACCCCATGAAGCCCGACGCCCCGTTGCGACCGAACCGGTTGAACACGTCGGATCCTTCGATGAAGAACGGGCGCTTCTCGTCGTAGAAGGTCTCGAACGCCGACAGATTGACGACGGCGGGATCGACTTCGACCTGGCCGAAGTCCGGATTGACGGTGGCGTCGACCGTCACGTTGCTGGAAACGCCCCACTTCGCGTCGACCCCGACGTGCGGCGTAACCGTGTGACCGCTGGTGAAGGGATTGGCGGCGTCGACGGTACTGTTCCGCTCGCCTTTCGCCGTGGCGTATGGCAGCAAGTCGAGGTGCCGACGCCCGCGAATCCCGTCGAGGCCCTCCAGATGACCGAATCGCGACACGATGGCGCTGTCCTTCTTGGGAGTGGGTGCCCACCAATCCTCTTCGTTGGTCCGCGTGATCGAGCGGACGACATTGAGGCCCCACGTCTGTCGATCGGCGGCGGGAAATCGCAACTGTGAGAACGGGATTCGGATCTCCGCCGTCCACCCCAGATCGTCGATCGCGACAGCCGCCTCCCACACGCCGTCCCAGGAGTTGTCGTCGCTCGAGTCGTTGAGCAAGGTGCCGTCGCGCAGGCTGCCGGCCGCGCTCACCGCGAATCGCGCGCCGGTCACATGGTCGTGATGCGGGTCCAGCCCGATGATCAGCGTGTCGGCTATGCCCGAGGAATCCTCGTCACGACGGGTTAGGCGGCGGGCGATCTTGCCGGCCTCGCGGTCGAACATCCGGGCGCCGAAATAGATCGCATCGGCGTCGTAGAGCACGCGCACCTCTGTGCGCTCGGTGGCGGGTTTGCCCTCGTCGGGATTGCGCTGGGTGAAGCCGGCGGCGGGTTCGGCGCGCTGCCAGTCGGCTTCGTCGAGGCGGCCGTCAATCACGATGCGGCTTGTGGCTCGAACCGCCTTCACGCTCGGCACCGCTGGCGGCCCGGTGACGACGGCGGGTGTCGCGGCCACGACCGCAGGCGGTTGGGCTGCGCAGACGCCTGCCCCTGCGAGCACGAACAGCAGTGCCACGCCCGCCCGCCCGACTCGACGATGCATGGATCTACACGCCCTTCCGTCTTGCCATGTCAGACATCCGTCCACAGACGTTGGACGAGCGGGCCTGGAGAAATGTTCACCGTCTGGGCTCCGTACCGTCGCGTACGGGCGCGGCGAAGCGAGGGTCCCCGTACGCGCCTCCGGACCACCGCGATCAACGACGAGGAACCCGGTGTTCAGCGCCCGGTGTACTTGAACCGTTCGGCGAACACCTTGAACACATCCATGTACTTGTCGTAGATCGATTCGGGCGTGTAGTAACTCATCAGCACGTAGTAGCCCGGATAGTCGAACACCACGCTCAAGTTGCGAATCGAAGCAGTCGCCCCGGCGCGGTCGCGCACGGTGTAGGTGCCCCGCACGAACCGCACCGGCGTGCCGTCGTTGGCCCGCTGGCGCTCGATGGGCTGGACCCGCGCGTCGTTTTTCCGCTCCAGCAAGCGCCGCATGCTGTCGGCCACGTCGTCGATCGACAGGCCGGAACGCTTCTCGGCGAATTCCAGTTCGACCGACACCTGGTACGACTCGCTGCCTTTCGGCCCCTCGAACACGATGGTCCCGCTGTCGGTCTTGCGACCCGCCCAATCGGCCGGAATCTCGCCGGCAAACGGCGCCGTATCCAGCGTGAAGGTGCGCGTCCCGCCGCCGCCACCGGGCAGCCCCCCGGCGCCAGGCAGTGCAGGCGGCGTGTCGCCCGGCGCCTGCATCAGGCCCGTCGCATCGGCAGGAGGCGGCAGGCCCGCCAGGCGCGTGCGCATCTGCTCGAATTCCGGCGAGGTCAGCGCCGTGCTTCGCTCGGGCAGCAGGTCGATGTAGGTGGTGATCGTGTTGAGTCGATCGACCGAGAAGGGATGCGTCCGCTGCATCAGATCCCAGTTGTTGCGCGACGAGGGCGCGAGCGATTCGAGTTTTCGGAAAAACGACGCGAACCCTTGGGGATCGAGGCCCGAATCGAACGTGATGTGCACCGCGAGGCGATCGGCTTGCTCCTCGTTCTCGCGGCTGAACGACATCTGGCCGTACGCCGAGCCCGCTTCCGACATCGATCCCAGCCAGCGCAGAAAGCGGTTGTTGGAGTTCTTGAGGTTCTCGGCCTGCTGCTGATCGATCGCCTGCTTCGTCAGTTTCTTCGCGGAGTGATGGGCCACCGAGTGGCCTATCTCGTGGGCGACCACGCCGGCCAGTTCGGCTTCGGTATCGACCACGGCCAGCAGGCCTCGATTGATAAAGATGTAGCCGGGAATCGTGAAGGCATTCACGTCGGCCGTGTCGAGCACGAACACCTGGTAGTTGGTCGGAAAATTCTTCGCCCGCGACACGAGCCGCTGGCACAGGCTCCTCACGTACCCGTTAACCGTCTCGTCCTTGAGCACGCTGAGCCCGGTCTGCGACAACTGGGTCACGTAGTTCTGCCCGAGCTGCATCTCCTGAGGCGCGGTCAGCGCATTGGCACTTCCGCCGCCGGGGTTCTCGGCGATTTCGTAGTACTGGGCGAACAGGTTCTGGGCGCCGGCGAGCAGACCCTGGGCCCGGGTCTTCTCGGCGGCCGGCAACGCCATTCGCGCGTAGCGCTGCCACATGCGCACGGCCTCGCGGAAGTTCTGGCGGTCTTCGTACGCGGCCGCCATCCCGACCAGCGCCCGCGTGCTGCGCGGATCCATCTTGTAGACCCGCTCGTACCGCTTGATCGCGTCGTCGGGCTTGTGGAGCTTGAGGTAGGCGTAGCCCAGCGAACAGAGGTACTCGACGTTGTTGTCGTCCTTGTGTTCGGTGGTGTGGAATTCCTTTTCGGCTTCGGTCCACGCGCCCTGCTCGGCAAACGCCAGACCGCGCCCGTAGGCAGCGGTGCCGTCGATGCGGTCCTTTTCCTTGGTCGTCTTGAGCCCGGCAGCCGCCGTTTCGGCGCCCTTCGGCGCCAGCATGCCGTCGAGGAATTCGGCCCGTTCGGCCGCGGTCATCGTGGCAGACGGCCTGGTCGCCGGCCCCGTCGATGACGGCGGCGCCGTCTCCTGCGGTCGCGGGGGCTGAGTTGCGGCCGACGCGGGCGGTGCCGGCGTCATCGCCGTTAATTGAAATCCGGCCCGGATGCGGTCGAAGGCCGGCGCCATCAGCGGCGCGTCCTTCTTCGTCGCAATCGACATCATGATGTAGAAGGTCTGGCTCTTCGAACCCGTGTCGCGCGGAAACAGTGTCAGTTGGTATCGGTTCGCCTCGTCGTCGAACTCGGCGACCAGCGCCGTCCGCGCCTGGTAGGTGTCCATCCGTTGAGAGACGATCGTGCGTTTAGGATCCTCCATCATCTTGCCGAGGATCCGGCTCAGCATGCTCTCGACATCGGCCGGCGGATCGTCGGTTCGAGTAAACACCATGAATGCCACGTCGGAGCGGCCGCTCGGCACGATCGCCGCGGCGATTTCGGGATCGACGTGCTCCTGCCATCCAGAGGGAATCGACAGCGTGAAACCGGCGGCGGGACGCGACAGGACGGCGGGGCCAACCACTTGCGCGGCGGCCTGGTGGTCGGCAATGGTCACAGACCCGACAAGGATCGCCGCGGCGAACGCGCGACTCGCCAAGACACGGAGCCGATCTTGCAGCTTCACAACGCGCCTCCTGTGGATCGTCACCCTCATACGCTCGGGTGTCCGGTACCCGCGAATTGTAGCCCGATCCGGCCAGGTTCGCGATTGCGCGCCGTTCATTCATAATGTTGGCAGAATGAGTTGGTTCCCTGCCGCCCTTCTGAGCCGCCCGCTGTGATCATCCCGGCGGATCGACGTCTCCCCACCCGGTTCATCCTCGCGTTCTGGCTTCCACTCGCGGCCACGTGGTTGATGATGGCGGTCGAAGGACCGTTCATCGCCGCCATCATCGCGCGGATGCCGGATGCGGCGTACAACCTGGCGGCCTATGGCGTCGCCTTCGCGCTGGGATGGCTGGCCGAATCGCCCATCATGATGCTGCTGACCGCGGCCAACGCCCTGGTCGCCAACCGTCAGTCGTTTCTGGCGCTTCGCCGATTCACGTTCCTGCTTAACGCCGGTGTCACTCTGAGCTTGCTGGTCGGCGTCCTTCCGCCGGTGTTCGAGTTCATCACCGGCCGGCTGATCGGATTGCCGCCCGAGGTCGCCCGCCTCGCGCACGTCGCCACCGCGCTGCTGATTCCGTGGCCGGCGGCCATCGGCTATCGCCGTTTCTATCAAGGCATCCTGGTCCGGCATCACCTGACCAGGCGCGTGGCGTACGGCACGGTGATCAGGCTGGCCGCGATGTCGACGACGGCCGCTGCGCTCGCGTGGATGAGCCGCATGCCCGGCGCGGCCATCGGGGCCATCGCGCTATCGACCGGGGTGGTCGCCGAAGCCGCCGCCAGCCGTTGGATGGCCCGGCACCTGGTGACGCAGTTGCTCTCGGAAGCTCCCGACGCGTCGGCGCCCGTCCTGTCGTTGCGCGACATCGGACGGTTCTACTTCCCGCTCGCGCTGACCTCTGTGATCTCGCTGGTCACCGGGCCGCTCGTCACCTTCTTTCTCGGGCACAGCCGCTCCCCGATCGAGTCGCTGGCGGTCTGGCCTGTCGTCAACGCGTTCGTGTTCATGTTCCGCAGTGGCGGCATCGGTTATCAGGAAGTCTCGGTGGCGCTGTCCGGTCCCCGCGGGAATCACGTCCCCGAAGTCCGTCGCGTAGGAGCCCTGCTGGCCGCTGCGGCCTCGGTCGCGCTCGGCATCATCGTCTTCAGCCCGTTGATCGAAATCTGGTTCCGGGTCGTGGTGGGATTGCAGGCCGACTTGCGGGCGTTTGCCATCGCTCCTGTCCGCATCATGGTGCTGCTGCCGGCGCTCGAGTACGCGTTGTCGTTTCAACGCGCGCAGCTGATCCTCGGGCGGCAGACACGCATGGTGACGATCGCCACCAGTGTCGAAGCGGTCGGCCTGGCGACGGCCCTCGTCGTCTGTGTCGGGACCTTCGACCTGGTCGGCGCCCTTGCCGCCGCTGTCGCCGTGCTGACCGGACGGCTGGCCGCCAACGCCTTCTTGCTGATCCCGACGACGACGACGGGACGGTATCGGTGAGGGACGGGAATTCGGTGATCGCGGTCAGAGGCGCAAGCCAGCACAACCTGCGACAGGTGGACGTCGACATTCCCCGCGGTTGCCTCACCGTCGTCACCGGCGTGTCGGGGTCGGGAAAGTCGTCGCTGGCCTTCGACACGATTGGCGCCGAAGGGCGCCGGCGGTACCTCGAGACGTTCTCGTCGTACGCGAGGCAATTCCTGGGAAAGGTGTCGCGGCCCTCCGTGCGGCACATCGCCGGCTTGTCGCCCGCCGTCGTCGTCGATCAATCGTCGGTGGTGCGCACGTCCCGTTCGACGGTCGGCACGGTGACGGAACTCTACGACCTGCTGCGCCTGTTGTGGGCGCGGGCCGGAACACGGGCGCCGGGAACCGCAACGCCGACCATCGGGCGCGAGTTGTTTTCCTTCAACTCGCCGCGCGGCGCGTGTCCGGCGTGCAAGGGACTCGGGGTGGAGGACCGGCTCGACCCCGACCTGCTGGTTGCCGATCCGTCCAGGACGGTCCGGGGCGGCGCGCTGAGGATCTCGACGCCGAACGGCTATCTGATTTACTCGCAAGTCACCATCGACGTGCTCGACCAGGTGTGCCGGGCGCACGGATTCACGGTGGACGTGCCGTGGAATCAACTGACGTCGGACCAGCGCGGCATCATCCTGAATGGCTCCGATCGGATTCGCATTCCGTACGGCAAACACCCCCTGGCCTCGCGCATGAAGTGGACCGGCATCACGGCGAAACCTCGGGAGGAAGGCGTCTACAAAGGCATCCTCCCGGTGATGGAACAGATCCTCAGGCAGAAACGCAACGGCAACATCCTGCGGTTCGTGCAGTCGCTGCCGTGTCGTGCGTGCGGCGGCACGCGGCTCTCACCCGACGCGCTCGCCGTCACGGTCCGCGGCCTGAACATCGCAGAAGCCGCTGCGCGTTCCATCGACGAGCTTTGCGCGTGGTTTGAGGAAGATTCGGAGTCGAACGGCTGGCAACGCCCGCATGTGGAGGCCATCAGGCGCCCGGTGATCGAACGATGCGCGTCGCTCCAGCGCCTCGGTCTCGGGTACCTGGCGCTGGACCGCGAGTCGACCACTCTTTCGACGGGCGAGGCCCAACGGATTCGGCTCGCCAGGATTGCAGCCATCGGGCTGAGGGGCGTCCTCTACGTGCTCGACGAACCGTCGGTCGGCCTTCACCACCGCGACACGGCGGGGTTGATCGACGTGCTGGGATCGCTCCGCGACGCCGGCAATACCGTGCTGGTGGTTGAGCACGACGAGCAGGTCGTGCGGCACGCCGACTGGATTGTGGACGTGGGACCAGGGGCGGGCACCAGTGGCGGAGCGGTGCTCTTCAGCGGGCCGGTGGACGCGCTTCTGGCGGGCGACGACGCAGACGGCCACCCTGCGATCGACAGTCCGACGCGCGCGTGGCTCAGCGGCAGGCAGCGCATCGACGTTTCGCGCACTCGTCGCACTGGGCGCGGAACGCTCGGAGTGAGCGGCGTGTCGGCGCACAACCTGGTCGATGTGTCCGCCACCTTCCTGCTGGGCGCATTCAATGTCGTCACCGGCGTGTCGGGCGCCGGCAAATCCACGCTCGTCGAGGCAACGCGCCGACTGCTGTCGGGGCAACCGCACGGCGACGCCCGCGTCGAGACGACTGAGCCGATCGACAAGATCATCGACATCGATCAGGCGCCGATCGGTCGTACGCCCCGGTCGAATCCGGCGACCTACACCGGCGTGTTCGACCGCGTGCGCGACCTGTTCGCCGCGCAGCCGGCGGCCGTGGCGCGCGGATTCGAGAAGGGGCGGTTCTCGTTCAACGTCGCGGGCGGGCGCTGCGAGGCGTGCGAGGGCGCCGGGGTCGTCGAGATCGGGATGCAGTTTCTCGGGACCGTCACCAGCGTGTGCGAGCGCTGCGGCGGGCGGCGGTTCAACCACGAGACGCTCGCCATCACTTACAGCGGTCGAAGCATTCACGACGTCCTCGAGACGCCTATCGAACAGGCGTGCGCCCTGTTCGACGACCAGCCGGCGGTTGCCCGAACGCTCGACACGATGCGCACACTGGGCCTGGGGTACCTCCGGCTGGGCCACCCGGCGACGCAGTTGTCCGGCGGCGAAGCCCAGCGCGTGAAACTGGCGGCCGAACTGTCGCGCCCTGGCACGGGACAAACGCTCTATCTGCTGGACGAGCCCACCACCGGGTTGCATGCGGCGGACGTCGCCCTTCTGCTGAGGGCCATCGAAGGGTTGGTCGCCAGCGGCAACACCGTGATTGCCGTCGAGCACCATCTCGACCTCATCAGGATGGCGGACCATGTGGTGGACATGGGGCCCGACAGCGGGCTGCGCGGCGGACGCGTGGTGGTGATGGGCACGCCGGACCACATCGCGGACACACCCGGATCGTGGACCGGCGAGGCCTTGCGGGAGGTCGGAGGCATCCGGCAACCGCCCACCGACGACCAGCGTCGCCACCGGGCCGGCGAGGCACGCCGGCGCGCGGCAGAACCCATCCGGTTCGTCAACGTCTCCACGCACAATCTCAGGAACGTCGACGTCGAGATCCCTGCCAACCAGATCACCGTCATCACCGGCGTCTCGGGCAGCGGAAAGTCGTCGCTGGCGTTCGACACGGTGTTTGCCGAAGGCCAGCAGCGTTTTGTCGGCACGTGTTCGACGTACGCGCGCCGGTTCGTTGTTCAGGCCGCCGGAGCGGTATTCGACAGCGTGTCTGGCCTCACGCCCACCATTGCGATCAGCCAGCACGCACCCTCGCGAAATCCGCGATCGACGGTCGGCACGTTGACCGACATCCACGACTACTATCGGCTGCTCTATTCCCGTGCCGGCGTCCGGCACTGTCCCGCCTGCGAGACGACGCTGGTCGATGGCGCCTGCCTGGCGTGCCGATTCGTCGGAACTCCCACGTTGACCGCCGCCATGTTCTCGCCCAACTCAGAATCGGGCGCCTGCCTCGCGTGCCACGGTCTGGGTCGCCGCATCACGACCGATGCCGCCAGGCTCGTCACCGATCCGTCTCGCCCGATCGCAGACGGCGCGATCGCCGGCCACAAGCCCGGCCGCTTCTATGGAGATCCGCGCGGCCAGCATATGGCCATTCTGACGGCGGCTGGCCGCGATCTGGGCCTCGACTTTTCTGGACCGTGGAATGCGCTCACCGCCGAGGCCCGCGACGTCGCGCTTGGCGGCGCGGGCGATCGCCTGTTCGACGTCGAGTGGCGATACGAGCGCGGCGCACGCACCGGATCCCACCGGTTCAGCTCCGCCTGGCTCGGCCTGCTCGAACTGGTGCGTCAGGAGTACGAGCGCAAACACGCCGATCGCCGCAGCGAGGTGCTCGAACCATTGATGATGAGCGTGGCGTGCGGCGGGTGCGGAGGCAGCGGCCTCAAGCCTGAGGCGGCGGCCGTCCGGTTCGGCGGCATCACCATCCACCAACTGCTGCGCCGGACCATGGACGACACGCTCGCGTTTCTCGGCTCGATCGACGCCGGCGGCATCGACATCGACGCGGGCGTGAGAACGCTCACTGCCGTGTTGCGCGATGACGTGCGGCAGCGGCTGGAGAGCCTGCGCGACGCGGGGCTGGGCTATCTATCGATCGATCGGCCGGCCGCAACATTGTCGGGCGGAGAAGCCCAGCGCGTCCGGCTCGCCGCGGAGTTGCGATCCGGCCTGACCGGGATCACCTACGTGCTCGACGAGCCGACCGTCGGCCTCCATCCCAGAGACACCGACCGGCTGCTCACGCTGCTGCGCACCCTGCGAGACGCGGGGAACACGGTGGTGGTCGTCGAACACGACATCGATGTCGTCGCCGCCGCAGATCATGTGATTGAACTTGGCCCAGGCGCAGGCCCGGATGGTGGGACGATTGTCGGTCAGGGGCCCCCAGCCGTGATGGCGCGGCTCGAGACGTCCCGCACCGGCGCGCATCTCCGGCGGGCGGTGGCGCAGGCGACCGACGGTGCTCCGCGATCGCGGCCACTGCAGCCGGGCATCGCCATCCGCGGCGCCTACGCGCACAATCTGCGCGACGTGGATGTGGACATCCCGGCCGGTGGCCTCGTCGTTGTCACAGGCGTCTCGGGGAGCGGGAAGTCGTCGTTGATCCTGGACGTGCTCGCGCCGTCGCTGGAGCGGAGGCTCTCGGCCGGCCCGTCTTCGACGTCGGCGCCGGCAGGCTGCAAAGGTTTCGACCTCCTGTCGCCGATCGCGCGCATGGTGGACGTCGAGCAGGCGAACCGGGTGTCGTCGCCCTGGAGCACGCCCGCCACGCTCAGCGGCGCCTTCGATGCGCTGCGAATCGCGTTTGCGGCCACCGACCACGCCAGGGCTCACGGTCTTGGCAAGGCGCATTTCTCCGCGTCGGCCAAAGGCGGCCGCTGCGAGGCGTGCGAAGGGCTTGGCCAGATCCGGGTCAGCATGGATTTTCTGCCGGACGTCTGGATGATCTGCGAGGCGTGCGGCGGCCGACGATACGGATTGCCGGTGCTCGCCTGCACGATCGACGGCGCGTCGATGGCGGACGTCCTCGAGATGACGATCGACCACGCGTACGCCGCCTTCGCCCGACGCCGGGCTGTCGCGGCCCCGCTCTGCGCCCTCCGTGACGTCGGGCTCGGCTATCTTCGCGTGGGACAGCCGACGCGAACACTGTCGGGAGGCGAGCGCCAGCGCCTGACACTGGGCTCGGCGCTCGTCGATGGCGCAGCCGCGCCGACGCTCTACCTGTTCGACGAACCGACCAGAGGGTTGCACGCCGACGACGTGGATCGGCTGCTCGGCGTCTTCGACCGCCTCGTCGCCGCGGGCCACTCGCTCGTCGTCGTCGAGCACAATCTCGACGTGATACGCCACGCCGACTGGGTGATCGATCTGGGCCCGGAAGGCGGCGCGGCTGGAGGCCGACTGGTGGTAGCGGGTCCGCCGGCCGCGATCGCGGCATGCGCGGCGTCGCACACCGGGCGCGCATTGAGCGCAGGCCTGCGCCGGCCGGCGCGGTAGCGCCTTCTTTCGGCTTCCGTGCGGCGTGCCGCCCGTTTATGCTTGACCTGTCTAGTACTGACAGGTTGATCCTGAAGGTGGACGCGATGATGACTGCGACACAGATGGCCCGCCGGTTCGGCTTGAGTCGAAGCACGCTGCTCTACTACGAATCGATCGGGCTGCTGCGCCGCCCTCCGCGCACGGAGGGCAACTACCGTGCCTACACGGACCAGGACGCCGCACGCCTGGAGCAGATCTGTGTGTACCGGAAGGTGGGCCTGAGCCTGGCCACCATCCGGACGGTACTCGACCGGCCCGGCGATGGGGCATCTGCCGTCCTGCAGCGCCGGCTGGCCGAGATCGAAGGCGAGGTGGAGGCGTTGCGCGGTCATCAACGCAACATCCTGCGCTTGCTGCAATGCTCGCGCAGCTTCAGGAGGAATCAGATGATCACGAAAGACAAGTGGGTGGCGATTATGGCAGCGGCCGGATTCAGCGAGGCCGACATGAGCCGGTGGCACGCCGAGTTCGAAAAGGCGGCGCCAGCCGAGCACCAGGAGTTTCTCGAATTCCTGCACATCCCAACGCCCGAGATCACGAAGATCCGGGCGTGGAGCCGGGCGTTGAAGACGGCGTAATCCCGGCCTGTCCGCGCGTCGCGTCCAGGACTGCCGCGCGCAGTCCTGCGGCGCGCGCGCCGGGCAGGCGCACACGGTAGGTGACGTCGGCCTCGTAGGTCTGCGAGACGATGTCGACCTCGAACGCCGGAAAGATCTGCTGCATCGCCGACACCGCCGCGTACGACACGGTGATCTGCATCGTCGTCGATTCGACGTGTTCGCCGCGCGGCATCGCTGCCAGCGCCTTCTGCACGCCGCCGCTGTACGCCCGCACCAGGCCCCCGGTGCCGAGCTTGGTGCCCCCGTAGTACCGCGTCACCACGGCCGCAACATCACCCACCCCGCTGTGCAGCAGCATCGCGAGCATCGGCCGGCCCGCCGTGCCGTGCGGTTCCCCGTCGTCGCTCATCCCGACGCGACCCGTGTCTCCGGGAGGTCCGACCACGTACGCCCAGCAGTTGTGCGTGGCGTCGTCGAACTCGCGGCGCATCTGGTCGACGAATGCCACGGCGGCGTCAACCGTCTCAGCGCGGGCGATCGTCGTGATGAACCGGCTGTGGCTGATCTCCTCTTCGATGCGGTGTATGGCCGCCGGAACCGGGTAGCGTGACGGCGAGGACATCGGCGCTACGGAAGGTCGGGCTCGAATTGCCGCCGGATCCGGTAGTACACGACGGCCAGCGCGACCAGCGCGAGCGGCACCACGATCTCAACCGGCCGGGTCTGGGCGAGCAACCACAACACGACGGCCACACCGAGCCCTGGCACCAGCGGGCCGCCGGGCGCTCGGAAGTCGCCTGGCGCTCTGGCGTGCGTGAATCGCCGCTTGAGAGCCGCCACGCAAATCGCCAGGTACACGAGCAGCAACGCGGCGCTGGCGAGCACGGCGAGCGCCTCGAACGCACCGGTCAGCGCAACGAAGCAGGTGAGGCCGGCGAACGCCGCAATTGCGATGTGTGGCGTGCGGAACCTTGGGTGCACGCGGGCCAGGATGCGAGGCAAGACCCCTGACTGCGCGACAGGCATCACCGCACGGGGCGTGGCGAGCATGTCGCCGGCGAGCGTACTGATGACGGAAATCGACATCACGACCGCGAGGAGGTCGCCGCCCACGCCGCCGAACAACCGGCTTGCCAACGCCGCCAGGGGCGCGTGGGTCGCGGTGGCAAGCCCCGCGCCGAGCACGCCCTGGCTGACCACCTGAATCAGCATGAAGATCGCGACGACCGTCGCGGCGCCGCCGATGACACCGCGCCGAACGGTGCGAGATGGATCGCGGATTTCGCCGCTCGAGGTCAGCGCAGCCTCGGCCCCGCCAAACATGAAGAACAACACCAGGCAGGCCTCGCCCAGGCGCGTGGCGGACGGCCATTCGGCGATGCGCAATTCCGACCAGTTCATGGCGAAGAGGCCCGCGCCAATCAGGAGCAGCAGAGGGACGAGTTTGGCGACCGTCAGGCCCACCGCCACTCGCACTCCCGCGCGAACGCCGGAGATGTTGATCGCCGCCAGTCCGCCGAAGAGCACCACCAGCGCGACGCCGCGGATCCAGCCGACGCCCATCGCTGGCAGAATCGAACCCACCGCATCCATCATGGCCAGCGCGATCGCCGCATCAGACACGAGACAGTAGACAAGCGCGTAGATCACCCATCCGACAAATCCCGCCATCGGCCCGAATGCATCTTCGATGTAGGCGATGGTGCCACCCGACCGGGTCACGTGAGTGCCAATCTCGATATAGCACGTCAGCACGAGGGCGATGGCCACACCGCAAATCAGATACGCCACGATGGCGGCGGGGCCGAGAATGGCCGCCACGATTCCCGGCAGCACAAGAATCCCGGCGCCGATCGTCAGATTGACCGTGTTGGCGCCCAGCGTCCACGGACCGATCGCCCGCACAAGCGCGGGACCAGACTCGGCGGCGGGCGCGGCGGCGGCTTCTACTGGCGGTTCGACGTCGGCGTTCACGCGCCGTCCCTGTGCACGCTCGATGGGGAACATGCCCGCAGGCACACCGCAACGATCGTGGGACGCGGAATCAGTGAGGGCATGGCGACAGCATACCTTCATCTCTTGATTCCGGCGTCGGCCACGTTTTTCATGCCGTTGGGCACCGGATCGGCGTCTAATAACGGGAGAGGTGTCGCATGGATCCGCTGGATGATATCCAAATCGATGCCGGGCTCGAGCAGCCAGAATCTCCGGAGCCGCCCGTCGCGGGTCGTTCTGCCTGGCCGGTGGCCGGAGCGGTCGTCGTGGTCTTGGTTGTCGCGTCGCTGACGGGTTGGTATCTCTGGTTTCGCACGCCGGCGTCAGACCGGCCGGCCGCGACGGCGCAATCGACTCCCCAGTCTGCCGGCGAGGTCCGCGCGCCGCTGGGCCCTCCGGTGGAGGCGATTGACCTGCCCCCGCTGTTTTTGACCGATCCGCTGGTTCGCAATCTGATCGGGCGCCTGTCGACCCGTCCGGAAGTGATGGCGTGGATGGCCACCGACGGCCTCATCCGCAATCTGGTGGTGTGCATCGAGAACGTCGCGTCGAGTCAGTCTTTGTCGAGGCACCTGGCGCGCCTCGCTCCGAACGCGCCGTTTCGGGCCGTCAGGCGCAACGGGACGCCCGCCATCGACCCGGCGTCCTGCGCCCGCTACAACGGGATCGCCGACGCGGCCGCGTCGCTCAATGCCGCGGGCATCGCCCGCGCCTATTCGACGCTCAAGCCGAGATTGGTCGAGGCGTATCGCGAACTGGGCCACCCCGACGGAGACATCGACGGCGCGACCGAACGCGCCATCACGATTCTGCTGAAGGTTCCCCTGGTCGAGGGCGATATCGTGCTCGGCGAACAGGTCATCTCCTACCGATTTCAGAACGAGGATCTCGAGCAGTTGGATCCCGCACAGAAACAGCTCCTGAGGATGGGAGCGCGCAATCAACGGATCATCCAGGAACAACTGCGGGCGGTCGCCAGCCAGTTGGGCGTCCCGGAAAAGCGCCTGCCGGCCACGCCCGTGCTGGCGGGCTCTCGATAGACGCGTTGGTTCGATCGTGACAAGTTCGTGACAAGCAGGATCCCGGGAAACGTCTGACGCCTGCCCGGCGTATCTTCTACTGCGACACCGGAAGTGTGCCATCGTGCCGCTGCGCCACACCGCGGGGTCGGCGTGCGGGGCCCGAGTAACGAGAGACACCGTGAAAAAGACCCATTCCTTCTTTCTCGTTGCCGCCGTCATGCTTGCCAGCGCGTACGTCGTCGTCATGGCACAGGGTGCCGACCCGGCTCGGCAATCGGCGACGACGCAGGCGTGCGCCATCAGCGGTACGGTGGGAGCGGGCCAGGCCAGGCTTCCCGGCGTGGCCATCACTGTGGTGCCCAAAGATGGAAGCAGTCCTCTGGTGACCTCGACCGGGCTTGATGGGTCGTTCCGCGTCCATCCGGGAAAGCCGGGCGAGTACGAGGTACTGGCCGAGTTGAGCGCGTTTGCCAGTGTCACCAGAAGCGTCACGCTCGGCCCCGATTGCCAGGCGAACATCGATCTCACCACGACGTTGAAATCGCGCGCACCGGCCCTGCCGGCTGCACCCGCTGCGGCAGCGGCAAGTGTGCCTGCTGCGCCGCCCGCAGCCGTCATCGTGCAGCGGCGACCGCAGGCAGGCGGCCAGCAGTTCCAGCGGGTCGCCCCCGTCGCCGGCGCCCAGGCTGGCCCGCGCGGCCAGGCGCCGGGAACCGACGCGACCGGGGTCGGCGCGGTCGACGATGCGGCGGCGGTGGCGCAGCACCTGAGTCTGCCAGCAGGATTCACCGCCGAGTCGGTTTCCGAATCGGTGACAACGTTTGGATCGAACACCCAGACCAACGACGCGTTCCTGTTTGGCGGCGGACGCGGCGAAGGACGAGGTCCGGGCGGGGAAGGCGGACAGGGCGGCATAGAGGGCGAGGGCCAGCCGGGGCAGGGCGGCCTGCCGGGCATGGGGCCGATGGGCGGAGGATTCGGGGCCGGAGCCTTCGGC